>LVBI01000026.1 GCA_001603145.1 Spirochaetales bacterium Spiro_07
TACAGAGTTGCCATCTGATATTTTTAGTGGTTGTTCTAGACTTTTAAGTGCAACATTACCGGGTACTTCAGGGTTCAGAATGTCTACAGCAGCATTTAGAAATACAGGCTTAGCAACTGTTATGCCTCAAAGCAACGGTTGGAAAATGGATATGACCACAACTCCTGCACCGGATAATAACCATGCATGTAGTTGTCCTGGTATATCAACTATTAATGGTGAAACTTATGGCGATTCTTATGTTTGGGTCAAGGATTAAAGGCTGACTAAACGGCAACCCCGATGCAGATTTGCGGCAAAACTTCAGGTTGCGGTGGGGTGTGTTGTTCTAAAAACGGATTTCAGCCGTCTTGTTTAAGAAGCTCTGTCACAGACACATTAAGAACATCAGCAATGGCGACAAGCTCAATATCAGTTACAAACCTGTCGCCGCTTTCTATGCGCTGAATTGCATTTTTGTCTACGTCTATGCCGTACAACTGAAGCTTATCCGCAAGCGCACGTTGAGAGCATTTTGATATCAATTCTTTTCTTATTCTGGCAATATTTTCTCCAGAAATATTGTTCGATTCACCGTTCTTATTCTTAAACATAGCATTTTTGACATTTAGTAATTGTCAATACAGAGATGCTATGCTAAACTTTTAATATGTTTGACATTTAGTAAGTGTCAAATGTGTTGCTTGTGAATAAAGTTTCAATTCTAAAAGTCTGGAGGTACACATGAAAAACATGTTCAGATTGGTTTTATTTGTTTTATTAATGGTAACGGCAGTTTTAGTTTTGCCAAGTTGTGGCGGTGGAGGAGGAGGAGGTTCACCTGTCGCAACTACAGGAACAACTTCTGTGACTTCTACAACATCAAGCACAACGCCGACAGTGCCAGTTGCTAGTGGAACTGCTACAATCAATGCTTTTTCTTATACTGTTCAAGACTTAAGTGGAAATACGATGTTTCCTGAAACGGCTTATGCTTCTGATATAGATTTAACTACTGAAACATTACAGATTTCTTTTTTAGCCAATCAAATTGGTTGGGAAGATCAAAACGGAACTGTTTACAAACTTAATGCTGTTGCACCCGGTTGCACCGGCAATAAAACTTTTAAGCCGTCCTGCTATAAAACTGTTCCTGATGAACCTGGTGATATACGGCTTGCTGACGGAAAATTTGTAACGGCAGCACAAATAGCAGTATTACACACACAGCTTGCAGCCCCTGTATCTGTTGTTATTACTTTTGCAGTAAACGGTACTCCGTGCAAGCTTGAAATGGCTTTAGAGTTTCAACAATGTAGTTTTTGGACTGATGATTCAATCGCAAATCAATGGCATGTTCAGGATGGTAACCGTTTCGGTGACAGCTTCCCACAGGAACTATATGATTTATATGATTATTCGACATTCGTAGACGATGGTAGAATTATATATCAAACATGGTGCAATAATGTTGCTGACGGTAATACCGCAAAATATCCTGCATTTTACTTTGCCGAAAATTGCACGAAAGGCGGATTTACTGACTGGTATTTACCATCATGGTTGGAAATTGATGGAAATGAAGTTGTGTCAAATATCCCAGCTATTGCAAAATCATTAAGGGCTTGCGGATTTGATTATTTGTTTGCAGATGATATTGATATATTAAATTATTTAATAGGTGGCAGCATTGTGAAATTTCCTGTTTTTTGGTTTTTCCGTATTGGTCTGGGCAAGTGCTTAATCGATGTTTTTAATCGAGATGGTTTAGGTCATACACCAAGCTATGCTTGTGCTGTTCGCAGATTTTGATTTGCGCCGAGGTGGTGATACTCCGACTCTTGGGATTGAAATAGAAGGAATGAAACTCGACTACAATACCGCTTGAGAACAACGAGCTTTTGCTGTGTTTATTGGGGCAATGCTATTGCAAATAGATATTTCGATTCTATAGCTCTATACTACGATGCTTGCAATGGGGTTCGTCGATTTTCTGTTTCATAAACTGTTTCCGTGTTTTCTGTTTTAGATTTTTGCAGGAATATGCATTTTTCTTAAAACAGCTCTTTCTTGGGAATGATGCACCGTAATGCTTACACGCTGCAATATGTATATGCGCTTTCTTGTTTGGGGCGGCTGTACAAAGGCGCGAGGGCGGCGAAGTGCGGTTCAAAAACATTCAGTTTGTTGCGTCGCGAAGCGACACGTAAATAGTTTCATTGCAACAAACTGTATGTAGCGCGATATCGCGCGGTTTTGAATCGTGCTTCGCTGACCGGAAGCATATGTACAAATTCTTCCAAAATGGTGCGATGTATACAAGCTTAAAAAAGGGGCTTTGTACACAAGTTAGCGCGGAAAGGACAAATCTATTCTGTTAATCTCTTGGGGAAAGCTGCCGCTGTCTTTTGTGCAGACTGAAAGGATGCAGTCTGTTTCAGGCAGATAAGACTTGCAGAAAAAGCCGGTGCGGCTGCCGTTTTTTATGATTTCATCGTCAAGAACAGAAAACTCTGACAAAGATTGTGCAAGCCCTTTGCCGATGGCCTTGATGTAGCTTTCTTTGCGCGTCCAGAGCTTGCTGAAAACTGCATCAGTTTCTTCTTGGCTTTTTTGCGAGAGCACCAGAGCCGCTTCTTCTGGCGTAAAGCATTTTTTGCAGATGCCCGGCTGGCACTTTCTTATAGTTTCAATGTCTACGCCCACCGGCAAAGACGAAACGGCGGCTGCGGCGTAGTTTCCGGCATGAGAAATGCTTATAAACACGCCGTCAAAGCCCTTGAGCGATGGTGCGCCATGCTTGTCAAAGCTGATTTCAGCAGGTAGCGGCACTTGCTTGCATGTGCGGCGCAAAGCTTCGTCAAGCAGAAGCCCCGCGCCGAGCGAACGCGCCCTGCCAATCTGGTGAGAATAGGCGAGAGCTTTTTCTTGCCTTTCCTTTGAGGCAAATTTCAAAAACTTGTTGAAAATGCTTTCATCGTTCAGAAATTCAATTGAAGCAAGAAAAACTTCCATATTTTTAGTGGTTGCCGCAATCGTGGCTACCGCAGCCGTGGTCGCCGCATGTGTGGCCTTCGCCGTGTTCATGGTCGTGGTGGTCGCAATGCACGGCTGGGTCGAATATGAGCTTGCCTGCGGCAAAAGAAGCTGCCGCATCGTCTGCGCTGCCTTTTACACCGCCATAGACTTTTATGCCAGCTTCGGCAAGCGCGGTTTGTGCGCCGCCGCCGATGCCGCCGCAAATGAGCACGTCAGCTTTATGTTCTTTTAAGAAGCCTGCCAATGCGCCGTGCCCGCTTCCGTTTGTCTGCTCAACAGACGATGAGATGATTTTTCCGTTTTCAATGTCATAAAATTTGAATGCGGCTGTATGCCCAAAATGCTGAAAAACTTCGCCGTTTTCAAAAGTTACTGCTGCTCTCATTTGATTTCCTTTTCAAGTTTCTTCTATAATGGTTGTGCTTGTGCAACATATCATTTCTGCGTCAATCAATCAAGTCAATTCTAATAGTTCAAAAGTCGAGTTTTTATAATTCGGTGGCTGAGCGTAGTCGAAGTCACAAAATGCAGAAATTTTGTTAGAAAAAAATTGAAAATCAATCATTTCGACTACGCTCAATGACCGATTTCTGCAAAAAAGATTGTTAAAAAGAAACATTGCGCACAAAAAACTGTTAGTGTAGTATATATATACAAAGATTGGTGCAGCTTTTCAGCTTGCACATCAAGCATCAGTTTTTAAGGGAGTGCTTTATGAACAATCTGACTAAATCAAATTTTTTTAGAATTGCAGCTGCTTTATGCTTGCTTTGCTGCCTTGTTTTGACCGGCTGTTCTACTGTTCCATCCGGCAAAGATTCTGGTTTTACGCTTGATGCACAGAACGGCATTTACAGAGTTACTGCCGTGCCTTACGGAAGCCACTCAAAGCAGAAATTCGACATTTATCTGCCTTTGGATTATCAGTCAAAAGAAAATCTTGATATATTCGTCTGCATCCATGGCGGTTCATACTTTAGGGGCGACCGCTATGACATGAATGACTTATACCTTGATATGGTGAAAAATCATGGTGTCGCGGTGGCAACTATGGATTACCGGCTTGTTTCGCCGACGAACAATTTCTTTTTGAAGGAAATGTTTGAAGATGTTTGCTCGGCTATTGATAAAATTGCATCTGTCTGCAATGAAAACGATTTAAAAATTGATAAAGCTGCTCTTATGGGCTTTTCGGCTGGCGGTCATTTTGCGCTGCTTTATTCTTATACGATGATTGAAAAATGCCCTTTTGATTTGGTTTTCTGCGTTGATTATGTAGGCCCTGCCGATTTGACTGATGAAGCCTTTCTTGCCAAGACTGAAGAAAAGCGCTTTGAGCAGCTCGGCAAGCTTTTCAAGAAGCGGCTCGGTGTTAAAGACATAAAAGACGCAATTCCTTATTTCAAAGAATATTCGCCAATAGAGTATGTTACGCCGTCAATAATTCCGACAATCTGCGCTTATGGCATGAAAGACGAAATTGTTCCGTTCTCTATATGCGAATCGTTCAAAAAGAAGCTGGACGAGTGCGGCTGCACTTATGAGCTGACCGTGTTTCCGAACAGCAACCACGGCCTTGATGCACCCGAAGACGCGCCGCTTCAAGTTGTTGTGGCAGAGCAGATTCAAGACTACATGAAGAAATATTTCTAAAACCGAAAGAGCTGCCGCTGAAAAGCCGGGCAATTATTCAGTTAATTTGGCACTATTTGCTGTGCATTGTCTTGAAAAAGCTTGAATTCTTTGCAAATAGTGCATTTTTTTAGCAAATCATACTTCACAAAAGCAAAAAAAAACGATAGTATAAGCTCTCTTGAGTCTGCAGATTTTCTGCATGGAACGGCTGTTTTTTTATAACACGCCGTAAATAGCAAAGCATAAATGCTGTGCGTCGTTAGTTTTTTCCTGTTACAGAGGGGCTTGAAAAGCCAGCCCTTGATGATTTCCGGTTCATGAATTGTGCGATAGACAGCAAAGTGCTAAAGGATTGAACATGGAAGAAACCATCTCATTTGAAGACCTCGGTCTTAACGAAGAAACCCTTGCGGCCGTTGCTGCAAAAGGTTTTGAACAGCCTTCTCCGATTCAGGTGCTCGCAATACCGCGCCTTTTGAACGGAGATGCAAACATTATCGCAAAAGCCAGAACGGGCACAGGCAAAACCGCCGCGTTCGGCATTCCGCTTGTACAGACAATCAAAGAAGATAAAGGCAAAGTCTGCGCGCTTGTGCTTACGCCAACGCGCGAACTTGCGTTGCAGGTCAGCAAGGAAATTGATTCGCTTCATTCAAGCAAATTCCCGCGCATCGCTTCAGTTTATGGCGGCGCGGGCATGGGCGAACAGCTCAGAGCGCTCCGTCGCGGCGTTGAAATTGTAGTCGGCACACCTGGACGTGTAAAAGACCATCTTGAACGCGGCTCGCTCAACATTGCAAACATCGATTATTTCATTCTTGATGAAGCTGACGAAATGCTCGATATGGGCTTTATCGAAGACATCGAAGAAATTTTCAGCCAGGCTAACCCGAACAGCCGCGTGCTGCTTTTCTCTGCCACAATGCCGCAGCCAATCTTGAACATTGCGTCGCGCTTTATGGGCGATTACGAAATTGTTGAAGAAGAAGCCCGCCCCGAAGAGCCTGTCTTGACAGAGCAGCGTTACTGGGTTGTGCGCGAAAGCGAAAAGATAAACGCGCTTGTGCGCCTTATCGACATTTCAGAAGATTTTTACGGCTTGATTTTCACACAGACTAAGGCTGATGCCGACATGGTTACAAAAGAGCTTGATGACCGCGGCTATCAGGCTGCTGCACTTCATGGCGACATTGCGCAGATTCAGCGCGAAAAGATTCTTGCACGCTTTAGAAGCAAGAAGACGCGCATTCTTGTTGCAACAGACGTTGCCGCGCGCGGCATTGACGTTACAGGCCTTACTCATGTTGTGAACTACGCAATGCCTTTTGACGGCCCGACATACATTCACCGCATTGGCCGCACAGGCCGCGCCGGTGCAAGGGGCATGGCTTTTACGCTTGTGCGCCCGGAAGAGCGCAGAAAAATCAATTATTTGAAAAAAGTCTCAGGCGGAAATCTTGAAGAAGCTGAAATTCCTTCAATTGATGAAGTTTTGAACGCAAAAAAGAAACGCCTTTTTGACGAAACTTTGCGCAAGCTCGGTCTTTTTCAGCCTGAAAAGACAGACGTTGATTTTGAAGATGAAATCGAAGAAAACGAAGTTGTTGCAGAAGAGCCATGTGCAAATCTTGAAAACGAAGTAATCGTTTCTTCTGAGCATGAGCCTTTGAATGAAGAATCTGCTTCTTTCGGCGATGTTTCAGATTCGCTCGACGATTTGATTGACAATGCTGGTGAAGACGGCGTTGAAATTCCAAAGACAATAGAAGTGGCTGAGCCGAAAGAACCAAAAGAGCCTAAGAAGCCGATGCTTAAAGCTGCTTCAAAAGACTTTGTGGAATTTGCAGACAAGATTTGCGCTGACCAAGACCCGCGCGCCGTTGTTGCGGCTTTGCTCGAAGAGCAGTTCGGCGAACAGCTTGACCGCAGCCGCTACGGCAACGTAAACACTTTCAGCGGCGCACCGCTTTCAAAGCAGATTCGCCTTTACGTGGGGCTTGGCCGCCGCGACGGCATGGGCAGACCAGAAATTGCGCGTTTCTTTTCAGACTTGCTCCATATTCCTGGAAGGCTTGTTGATCGCATCGAAGTTACGGAGAATTTCTCGCTTGCAAGCTTGCCGCCAGACGCGGCCATGCGCGCACTCGATATGGCTAAGCGCGACAGAGGTTTGCCGCACATGCACATAGATACAAAGTCAAACGACTTTGCCGAAGTTTCTGGTAAACGCGGCGGCAGAAATTTCCAGGGCGGCAAACGCTTTGACCGTCCGTTCAGACCAGAAAGAGAAGGCCGCGGCGACCGTGGCGAAAGACGCGGCGGCTTTGACCGCGGTTCAAGGCGAGACGGCGGTTCAAGACGCTCTAAACAAAAAGAGATGATGCCGATGCAGTACCGCACAAGCAACGCAAGTCTTTACAAAAAGCACAAGAACTGCGATTAATTCATGCTGAAATTTCAGCTAAAATAAGAAGCGGCACCTGCCTTAAAACAGCAGCGTGCCGTTTTTTTGCCGCATCACGCGTCATTAGCCGCCCTGACAAGTGCAGTACATAAAATCTGTGCTGAAAAGAAACCTTAATTGCGGTGATGGGCGTTCCAATGAATGTGCGGTTATGTATGTTCCGTTTTCTTTTGTCTCATATTCGGTTTTTGAAACAAGAGTTATGTCATTCAAAGTTTCAATGATTTTTGTCTGTTTGTTATACCCGCTGCATAAAGTTAGAACCGTGATTCTGCCGTAATAGTTTGCCGCGCATATACGCGACAATTCTTGTATGAACCGTGTTTTTGAGCAAGTAATAAAATGAATGCGGTTTTTCTTTTCGTAAATATGAAAGTTATTGTTATAGTCTACAAAAACAGCAAGCGGCTCTTTGCATTTAACGTCAAATGAATTAGCCGCATAAAAAGTGTAGCTTCCGTCGGCATTCCAAATGTCTGTGTGTTTCTTGCAGGTTATAAATCCAATCAGAATAAAAACAAATCCGGCTAAAACAATAATATTCCTTTTCATAGCACAAATTATAAAAAAGAAATATGTCAAAATTATGGCAGAACGCAATTTGTTTTGAAAAAATCGCTTTTTTAATGGAAATTGCGGATGTTTTAAGAGCTTGCGCATTTTGCAAAGCTTAAAAAGAAACTTATTGCGGTTGAGTTTGTTATAAATGTAATAAGTTCACAAACCACATAGGAGTATCGCAAATGAAAAAAATCACAATCTGTATTTTAGTCGCATTTATTTGTGCTGCAGCCGTGTTCGCGCAGTCTGCAAGCCGCACAATTTCTGTTTCGGGCAGCGGCTCTGTAAAAGTTCCGGCTGACATGGCAAAGCTTACGTTTTCTGTGCTCACAAAGGAACAGACCGCGCTTGATTCAGTGCAGAACAACGCCGCCAAGATGAACAAAGTCTATGCTGCGCTGAAAAAAATCGGCATTGCTGAAGATAATATCTCTACATCGAACTACAGCCTTTATCAAGAAAATTACTGGAAAGACGGCAAGGACTATCCGGGGCTTTATGTTACGTCGAACAACATTATTGTTGTGCTTGAAGACGTTGAAAAAGCCGGTCTTGTAATTGATACGGCTATTGCCGCCGGCGTAAACCAGATGAACGGCATTTCGTTCCTTGTAAAAGATTCAAAAGCTGCGCTTGAGCAGGCGCGCATTCTTGCGTTTCAGCAGGCAAAAGAAAAGGCAGAGCTTTTTGCAAGAGAAGCCGGCTGCAAGCTTGGCAAGGTCATCAACATCATGGAAAATTCTGGTTCTTACCCGGTTGTACGCGAATATGCTATGGACGCAAAAATGGCCACAGCCAATGCCACAACAATTTCCGCCGGTCAAGATTCAGTTATGGCAAACGTTTCAGTTGTTTTTGAACTGAAATAGCAGCTGAATAAATGCCAAAAGACAAAGCCCTTCGTTGTACAAAACAGCGGGGGCTTTTTTTATGGGTATGGTGATGAAAACAGTCCTTTTGATTCGTTTTCTCCCTATAAAATGGTATCTAAAAAATCTGCAAGTTTTTTTTGTTGGTCTTTAGTCAGGCGATACCAGCGGTTTAGAATTTCAATTTGTGCTTTTGTTAATTGTTCTGAAAAACATTCATCTTCTGTAAAGAATTGAGACAAAGTAATTCCATAGGCATCACATATATGCTGTAACGATGGAATTGATGGAATTAAGTTTTTCCTATACCACGATGAAATAGTAGATTGTGTTAAGCCCGCTCTTTCAGCAAGTTCATATTCAGACCAGCCTCTTTCAAGCCGCATTTTTGTTATTTTTTCGAGAATATCCATATAAATCTCTTACGATTGTACGTTTATTTTACTTCGAATTTTCGTTGCTTTTTAATATGATATGTCGTATAATTAAAAACGATATGTCATATATATAAAGGAGATACATTATGGCTAAAAAAATTAAAATCATAATGCGGAAAGAAGGGGAGAAAGACATATGTATAAAATGTCACCCAGAGATTAAGGTATCTTTTATTAAAGGTCTTTTAGGTCTTATGTTTAGTGGAATTTCTCCATTTAAGGCAAAACCTATTAATATCAAGGATTTATTGATTGGTTTCCTTTTGTTTTGTTCTATTTTCGTTATTCCTTTAATATTTTTTTTATACAGTACTGCTCTGAGTGTTGTTGTTTTTATCGCTTTAGTTGCAGCTAATGTTATTTACAATAAAGACTATTGCTTCAATTTCATTAAAAAGAGGCTTTCAGAGGGTTATGTTGTTGAAGATGAAGAACACAAAAAACTGTTAGAAGCAGCCGGCGTATTTGCTACTCCTGAAAATATTCAAAATGTAAAACCGAAAAATTCAATTCTTGCAAAAGTAGATGGTTTTATAAACAAACTGCCGTTTAATGGAATGGCAGCAAAACTTCCAATTCTTCAAAGATTTTCAAAATATGCAAATTATGCAGTTTGCGTTTTAGCAGTTCTTTTATTACTAAGCATTTTTACTGCAAAAAATCCAGTGGATTCCTACCTTGATGATTATGAAAAATTAGTTAATTCAATGGCAAAGGTAATGATACAGTATGAAAATGGGGATATTACTGAGAGAGAAGCGGAACGTAAAATTATGAATATAATTGCAGAAAGTGAGGAACTTGATAAAAAATACAGAATCAAAGATGACGATTGGACTCCAGCACAGAAAAGTCGTATGCTGAAAATAATGGCTGATTATGAAGACCTTGAGAACAGCATTTACGGATATTAAAATTTCTAACTATAAAATAAATAGGATTCTTGTTGAGGGAGTTTTTTATGCGCACACTTGAAAGCATACAAGATGAAATAAGGGCTCTTGGAGAAGTTGATTTATTTGGTACTGCAAAAGAAGTAACCCATTTGCCTGAAATTCTGGCAGATGATGAAAATATCCGGTATCTGACTTCTGGCTTAACCAATGGAACAACATGGCTTATTGTTTGTACCCAAAAAAGAATCATACTTCTTGATTACGGATTCTTATTTGGAATGAAACAGTCTGAAATGGCATTGGAGAATATCAATTCGATTTCTTACCAACAAGGCTTGCTTTTTGGCTCAATTGAAATTTGGCATGGTGGAGCCAGAATGCTGATTGAGAATTGCGGAAAAGAAACTGTAAGACCATTCGTTGATGCTGTAAACAAAGCTATCAAAGACTTGAAGAATGGGAATGTACAGTCTTCTGTAAAGCAACAAGACTCTGCACAAACAAATCAAGATGATATTGTAAGTAAGCTGGAGCGCCTTGCTGCTCTTAAAGAAAAAGGCATTCTTACTGATGAGGAATTTGTAGCACAGAAAGCAAAGATTCTCGGATAGAACTAGAGGAGAAAAAAATGAGATTCGATTTGAGTAGAAGATTCCATACAGATTCTTCTACTGCAGATATTATGAAATTCTTGGAGAGTTCTTTCAGAAGAATGTCTGAGTCTGTTTATTATGATAATAGAATTCTTTCTGTCGAATCAGTTAATGCGACATTTGGCTCTATTAATCGGCAAGACAGAACTCTAATTGAAGCGAAGCAAAAAGATAATGATACACTGTTGATTGCATATGTATCATATAAACCTTCTGGTTGGTTTTGGATTTTCTTTGTATGCGGTCTTTTTACTACAATAGGTTGGCTTATACCAATTGTGTTTTATTTCTACCAAAAAAGTGTAGTCAAAGACGGAATTGAAGAAGTTTTCAATCGTACAGAAAATGAATTCAGGGAGAATAAAGCATCTTCAAAAGAAGAAAAAACTGTTTTGACAGATGATATCTCTGTTCAGTTGGAGAGACTTGCCGCTCTTAAAGACAAAGGCATTCTCAGCGAAGAAGAATTTGCTTCACAGAAAGCAAAAATTTTAGAAAACATGTAAGTTTCAATAACAGGAGGAAAAATGAAACGGTTGTTTTTGCTAATTTTAATTGTTTGTTCACTCGTATTTTCTTCATGCGGGAAAAAAGGTAATGATCAAAAGAAATCTGCATCTTCTACAGAAGGAAAGTATTCCATTAGTGGAAAAGAACCAGATTTTACCGCAAAAGTGGTGGAAGTTCCTTATTTTGTCCTGAATAACTATAGGGTAGAGTTTGATTCAAAGGAAGATGCAATAGCGTATTTCAAAGAATTCAAGAAGGACATTGATGCATATCAGAAACAATTGAAATCCATCAAGGATCCTGAAGATGCATACTCGGCAGGAATGTCTCCGGTATTCAGTTATCTGGACAATCTGGAACTGCATACAGTCGGTAAGGCAGGTGAGACCCGCTATGTAAATCTTGAAGGAGATCCTAACTACGCAGATCCGGATTATACAATGAGCGTAGATGATATGCTTAACCAGCTTGATAAAAAAATCGATGACCTTATCAGCTTGTGTTATTTGCTTGATGATGAAGATTTGACAAAGAAGCAGGAACGCCGTCTTGAACAGATTTTATCAAAATTTGATGAATTCTAGACTAAGATTTCTGTCAGTTTTATAAAACCGCTTAAAGCCCTTCGTTGTACAAAACAGCGGGGGCTTTTTTATGGTTTAACCACAATTCAGATTGTGCTTTAGTTCGTGAACAATTTTTGACAATTCAACTTTTATTTGACGAACCCTATAACATAGGGTATTATTTGTATCGGAAATGAAAAGAGAATTCATAGAAACTCCGTCATTTACAAAAAAATGGTTCTCGTTGGGATTTACAGATGATGATCTTGCTGAACTACAACAGTTTCTCATCAAAAATCCTGAAGCAGGAAATACAATGGTTGGTACTGGAGGACTGAAAAAGATTCGTTATGCCTTTGAGGGGAGGGGAAAAAGCGGCAGCGCAAGAGTCTGCTATATTGATTTTGCATGTTTTGAGAAAAACTATTTAATTCAAGTTTTTTCAAAAGAGGAAAAGCAAAATCTGACAGATTCAGAAAAAAATGCAGTTAAGAAACTTGTGTCGGTATTGAAAGTAGAAGCTGCGAAAAACTGGAGGCAGGAACATGGGTAATTATTATGATGAATTAATGACAAGCTTGAATGAAGCGGTTGAAATTGAGCGTGGTAACCTCAAAGGTAGAAAAACTGTCTATGAGATTCAGCCAGTAAAAAAATATGACAATACGCAAATTAGAGAGATTCGCACTTCCATTGGCATGACTCAAGGTTTGTTTGCTGATTATATGGGCGTTTCTGTAAAAACTGTTGAAGCATGGGAAAAAGGAACAAATCATCCGACTGGAACAGCTTGCAGATTGATTAGTCTGCTTGAAAACAAAACGTTCACAACTTTACCGTTTGTTCATAAAACTGCTATTGGTTAAACTTTTCCGTGCTATAATAGTCTCACTGTTATGATAAACACAACATTATGCTACATCGAAAAAGCCGGTTCTTATCTTTTGTTGCACCGCACAAAGAAAACTAACGATGTGAATAAAGACAAATGGATTGGAATCGGCGGAAAATTTGAAGAGGGCGAAAGCCCGTTCGACTGTGTTTGCCGTGAAGTGCGCGAGGAAACAGGCTTTATCTTGAATAAGGCTGAATACAGAGGCCTTGTAACTTTTGTTTCGCGCACATCTGATGGCGGCGCACCTTATTATGAGCTTATGCATGTTTTCTGGAGCAACGACTTTACGGAGCCGCCTTTGCCTGTTCCCTGTGACGAGGGCGAGCTTGAATGGATTCCAAAATCAAAAATGAATGAGCTTCCGCATTGGGAAAGCGATGAGCTTTTCATGGAGTTGATAGAAAAACGCTCGCCGTTTTTTTCCATTAAAGTGGAATATCTGGACGGTAAAATGATTAAGGCTATCCGGGAGCAGTAAATTGAAAACAGTTGTCAAAGAGCTTGAATATGAAAAAGTGCTTGCGATGGCGCGCGAGAAGGTGCAGAAACCGATCAAGCCTGCGCTTTTCTGGCGCTGGCTCATTAAGACGCTCAGCAAGGGCGATTTGAAAAAAACGCAGTTTGTTTGCAGAAAAACCGGCATGGAAAAGCTCGGCAAGCACGAGCCGTGCCTTATTTTGATGAATCATTCATGTTTTTTAGACCTTGAAATTGCCGAAAGCATAATGTACCCGCGCCCGCTGAACATAGTCTGCACGAGCGACGGCTTTGTCGGCAAAAACTGGCTCATGCGCCACATCGGCTGCATACCCACAAACAAGTTCGTTACAGACTTTGTGCTCGTGCGCAACATGAAATACGCGCTCGAAAAGCTCAAAAGCTCTGTCTTGATGTACCCTGAAGCAAGCTACAGCTTTGACGGAACGGCTACGCCGCTGCCCGACACGCTCGGCAAATGCCTCAAGCTTTTGAACGTGCCTGTGATTGTAATCCGCACTTACGGCGCGTTTGCATACAATCCGCTTTACAACAACCTTCAGCTGCGCAAGGTGAAGGTGAGCGCAGACGTTGAGTATCTGCTTTCGCCGGAAGAAATTAGCCAAAAATCTGTTGACGAGCTGAACCGCATTCTTAAAGAGAGGTTCACGTTTGACAACTGGAAATGGCAGCAGGAAAACAATGTGCTTATAACCGAACCTTTCAGGGCAGACAGCTTGAACCGTGTGCTTTATAAATGCTGCTCATGCGGAACTGAAGGCAAAATGCTCGGCAAAGGCACGCAGCTGAAATGCGGCGAATGCGGTGCAACGTGGCAGCTTGCCGAAAACGGCTTTCTTGAGCTGCAAACTCCGCTCAAAGTTTCCGGGCGGAATTTCCGTCATGTGCCTGACTGGTTCAGATGGCAGCGCGAAGAAGTCAAAAAAGAAATTGAGTCTGGCGAATACAAGATTCAAGCTGACGTTGACATTTACATGATGGTGAACACAAAGGCAATTTACAAGGTTGGCAGCGGCCGCCTTTTGCATTCACAAAAAGGCTTTGTACTTGACGGTTGCGGCGGCAAGCTTCATTACGAGCAGAAACCTTGCGAGAGCTACAGTCTTTATTCAGACTATTTCTGGTACGAGATCGGCGACATGATTTGCATTGGCAACATGAAAGAGCTTTATTACTGCTTCCCCAAAGATGCCGGTGACATCGCCGCCAAAGCCAGAATCGCCACCGAAGAATTATATAAGCTCAATCATCTGGCGCTTCACTTATAAAGCTGCTTGAAGGCGTTTTCGCGGCCGCATTGTTTCAGCGCTTCTTTAACTAGCGGAATGTTTTCACGTTTGTTGAACTGAAGCAGCGCGCGCTGAAGCTTTCTTTCGTGTGCGCCGCGCGCAACATAGACTTTCTCAAATGTTCCGTCAGCTTCGCGCTTCCACGGATTCAGCCCAGTCCAATACATGCAGGTTGCAAGGCTGCCCGGTGTCGGGTAAAAATCCTGCACCTGGTCTGGCACAAAGCCTGTCTTTTTGAGATAAAGCGCAACGTCAACGGCCGCGCTCAAGTCTGCGCCAGGGTGACCGGCAATGTAATAGGGCACAAGATACTGTTTCAGCCCAAGCTCTTTGTTGATGCGCGCGTATTCAGCCGCAAAAGTTTCATAAACTTGGTGCGTAGATTTTCGCATAAGGCGCAGCACGTTGTCGTTTACGTGCTCTGGCGCAACCTTGAGCTGCCCGCTTATATGATGCTTGCACAGCTCATAAAAGAAAGTCTTGTCTTTGTCCATAATCAGATAATCAAAGCGGATGCCGCTTCTAATAAAAACTTTCTTCACATTCGGAATCGCGCGGAGCTTCCGCAGAAGCTGCACATAATCTTCGTGGTTGACCTGCACGTTTTTGCACGGGTTTGTGCCGAGGCAGTCGCGGTTTTTGCACGCGCCGTTCTGCTGCTGCTTTGCACATGCATCGTGCCTGAAATTTGCGGTCGGACCGCCGACATCGTGGATGTAGCCTTTGAAGTCTTTGTCGTGCGTCATAAGCTCGGCTTCTTTGATAAGGCTTTCGTGGCTGCGGCTTTGAATGCGCCGCCCTTGATGAAACGTGATTGCGCAGAAAGAACATGCGCCGAAACAGCCGCGGCAGCTTGTAAGGCTGAATTTCACTTCTGCCAGAGCCGGAATTCCTGTTTTGCCGTTCGGAGCTTGTTTGTCATACATGGGGTGCCATCTTCTTGTAAAAGGCAGCTCGTAAATTGAGTCCATTTCTTCTGTTGAGAGAGGCAGTGCAGGCGGGTTTTGCACAACGTATCTTGCATCGGCTTTTTCAATCAGCATATCTGCGCTGATTGCGTCGGTGTTCTGCTCTTGAATCAGATAGCTCTCGGCGAATTTCGCTTTTGCTTGCGGCGTGTCTGCTTTTATTTCTTCGAAAGACGGCAGCATGATTGGCTTTGCCCTAAAAGGAAAATCTGCGCCATTTGTGGTTGCGCTTTTATTTGGCGTTGCGCCTTTTACGGCTGGTGCGCCGCTATTTTCAGCTGGTGCGCTGTTATTTGGTGCGCCGCCTTCATAAGCTGCACAAGCTGAAACAAGTTCGTCTATTTCAGCCTGCTTGCCCGTGTACCAGCATGTGCCGCGCACGTTGCGGATTTCGCGTGCGGTTTTGCCTGCTTTCAGCTGGTCTGCAATTTCTATGATTGAATGCTCGCCCATGCCGTACATCAGCAAATCAGCCTTGCTGTCAAGCAAAATCGAGCGTTTCACGGTGTTTGACCAATAATCGTAGTGCGAAAGGCGGCGCAAGCTCGCTTCAATTCCGCCGATGATGACGTTTACGCCTTTATAAGCTTGTCTTACCGCACCGGCATAAGTGATTACAGCCCTGTCGGGGCGGTGACCTTTTTCGCCGCCATGTGCATAAGCGTCTTCAGAGCGCGGCTTGTTGTTCGCCGTGTAATTGCTCACCATCGAATCCATTGCGCCGCCTGAAATCAGAAAAGCTAGGCGCGGCTTGCCGTAAACACGGAATGATTTCACGTTTTTCCAGTCTGGCTGCGCAAGAATTGCGACTGTGTAGCCGTGCTTTTCGAGCAGCCGCCCGAGCAGTGCAGCGGCAAAGCTAGGGTGGTCAACGTAACCGTCGCCGCTCACAAAAACGAAATCAACTTCGCTTAAGCCGCGCTCTTTCATGTCTTCCGGTGTAGCAATTAGAAAATCTTTCATAAGCCGAAGTATACAACACAAGACACAGTTCAGCAAATATCTGCAATGCCAAGCAGTTTTTAGCGTTTGCACTTTTCGCTGATTGAATTCAATATTTGAGTAAATTTCCTTCAGTTGTGCTAGAATACATGATTAGAACGTAGTTATATGAATGAATCACAAATTAAACATCAGTTTTTAAAAGAAGCAAAAATCGGGAATGGACGCGCGTATTCAATTTTTTCTACAAACAGAAACATTGATTTTACTGAGCAGATTATCAACTTTTCTGTTCACAATTACGGCTACGACCCGCAGTGTGAAGGCGACCGGGCAGATTATGCGCTCCAGTTTATCCGTGAGCTTGAAGAAAGCCAGAAGCAGAAAGTTTTTAGCGCAATTAAAAAGCAGCTTGCACAAGTTGAAATCACGGACGATTGGGATGTTGACCAGCTTTTTAAGCTTGCGGCATTGCTTTCAAAAGAATACGACACTGAATTCGGCGAACTTCTTCGCAAGCGCTTTGACACCTGTTCCTGCGACGAGCTTTGGGAATTCCCAAAATATTCAATTCTTCTGCTTGACGGATTTGACGGAATGGTTCGCCTTGCCCGTAGAATCGGGGAAATTCTTTTAACCGATGATGATTGGTGGGAAGACGGCTGGGACATGTATTGTGTTCCTGGAATGAAATTTGAAGAAGTTAAAGAAGAGCTGACAGAACTTTCAAAAACAGACAAAAACATAAAGGCTTATCTTGACGAAGTAAACAAAGACGATGATGTAGGATCCGAGAAAGAAAAATATAAAAACCATGCTTTTGAAATCACAAAAGAAGCTATAGCAAATAAGCGGCCTGTTCCGCGAAGAGCTTACTTAAATCTTTCGCATGAAGAACTTTGCTATTTTGCAGATGAATTCAAAAAAGCAAGGACGCAGAATGAAAGACGGCTTTATCTTAATATTTTTAGCGAAAAACGCAGCCGATACCCTTACAGCGAACAAGATTTAATAGACTCATTTTCCCTGCGAAAAAATTCATGGTATAACAACCGGCTTGTTGACTGCCTTGATTGTTTTTCCTCTCAAGCAGTTCGTGAGACTGCACAAAAGGCACTCGATTCAGATGAATACGGCTATTTTTATTTGCAGCTTCTCATAAACAATTACCGTGAAGGAGATTCTGCAAAAATCGTAAGAAAGCTGAAACGCACAAAAGATGAGTGTGATTTTCATTGGGCTGTCGGCACTGTCCTCCATATTTATGAAAAGAACACCACCGCAGAATGTCTTGAACCGCTTTTGCTTGCGTATAAAACTCGTTGCGGGCTTTGCCGGCAACATGTTGTAGAACTTATGGAAAAAGCCGGCGTTTTAAGCGATGAAATCCGCGCAGAATTTCAGCACGATTCTGCGTATCTTTATGATAAACGCGAAGGTGTTGAGTAAGTTTAGCTTTGAAAATAAGTGAAAAAGCACAAAGCAAAAAAGCCCACGCAAACTGATCTCTGCTGCATTCCTATTTTTCCTCGTTGTAAAAGTTTCTCCAATTCATTATATTATATTATAGAAAGATTTAGTACTTTATAGGAGATTAAATATATGGCAGACACAATGCATGCATTGGAAAAGAACCCTAACTGGAAGGGTCGTCGTGGTCCTGTTGTCCTTGTAATTATGGACGGCGTTGGATATGGTAAATATGAAGAAGGCGATGCTGTTAAAGCAAGCCGCATGAAGTATCTTGACTGGTTTACAGCAAACTGTCCTCATACAAAACTTAAGGCTCACGGAACTGCCGTTGGTCTTCCAAGCGATGATGATATGGGTAACTCTGAAGTTGGTCACAACGCTATGGGTTGCGGCCGCGTTTTTGCTCAGGGTGCAAAATTGGTTGGTGAATCTATCGCGAACGGTTCAATGTTCCAAGCTGCAACATGGCAGAAGCTCGTTAAGAACGTAAAAGACAAGAACGGAACTCTCCATTTTATTGGTCTTGTTTCTGACGGAAACGTTCACTCTCACATTGACCACCTTAAGGCAATGATTACACAGGCTTCTAAGGACGGTGTAAAAAAGCTCCGCGTACACGCACTTCTCGATGGTCGTGACGTAGACCCAACTTCTGCCTTGAATTATATTACTCCGCTTGAAGAATTCCTCGCTGGCTTTGCTGGTTTTGACTATCAGATTGCTTCTGGCGGCGGCCGTATGTACATGACAATGGACCGCTACAATGCAGACTGGTCTATGGTAGAACGCGGATGGAAAGCTCACGTACTTGGTGAAGGCCGCAAGTTTGAATCTGCAACAAAAGCTATTGAAACTTATCGTGCAGAAGTTCCAGGACTTCTTGACCAGGATATGCACGAATTTGTAATCGAAAAAGACGGAAAGGCTGTTGGAACAATCGAAGACGGTGACTCTGTTATTTACTTCAACTTCCGCGGTGACCGTGCTTTGGAAATGACACGCGCCTTTGAAACACCAAAGGGTGGAGATCTTCCATTTGACCGTGTTCGCGTTCCAGCTGTTGAATATGCGGGAATGATGGAATACGACGGAGACGCTCATGTTCCTGCTCAGTACCTTGTAAACCCACCAAGCATCGACCGCACAATGGGTGAATATCTTACTAAGACTGGCGTAAAGCTTTTGGCAATTTCTGAAACACAGAAGTACGGACACGTAACATACTTCTTCAACGGAAACAAGCAGGGCAAGTTTGACGAAAAGCTCGAAGACTATATTGAAGTTCCATCTGACGTAGTTCCATTTGAACAGCGCCCATGGATGAAATGTGCCGAAATTACAGACAAAGTTATTGAAGCAATCAAGAGCGGTAAGTATGACCACATCCGTTTGAACTTCCCTAACGGTGATATGGTTGGACACACAGGTGTATTCAACGCAGTAGTTTGTTCTATGGAAGGCATGGACTTGCAGCTCGGCCGCCTTAAGGCAGCAATCGATGAAGCAGGTGGAATCCTTTGTCTTACAGCTGACCACGGAAACAGTGACGACATGTACGAACACGCAAAAGACGGCAGCGTAAAGATGGACAAAGCAAGCGGCGAGCCAAAAGCTAAAACTTCGCACTCTCTGAACCCGGTTCCAGGCATCATCTACGACCCTGAATACAAGGGCGAATATGACAATACAAAGCTTAACGACGGTCTTGGAATCTCAAGCTGGCCTGCAACACTTATGAATCTTATGGGTTACATACCACCGAAAGATTACGATAAATCAATTGTCAATATGAAATAATGATTAAGCCGGGTTGCAGCTTTTGCGCCCGGCTTTTTTTGTGAGGTTGAAAAGTGCCATGGCCGGGCTTCTGCCGCTTATCTGCTACCAGCTACGCATTTGCCCGCGCTTTTCAGCTTGCGTTTTCAGCTTTGCCCATCGTAAAGCTGTAGTATTCTTCAAGCTGCTGGCGGCAGTCTATAAAAATCTTGCCGATAACCGGGTCAAAGTGCTTGCCGAGATTTTTCTTTATGATTTCAAAAGCTTCATCAAAAGACTTTGCATCTTTATAGCAGCGTTTGCTCACAAGCGCGTCAAAAACATCGGCAAGCGCCATGATTCTGGCTTCAAGCGGAATAGCTATGCCTTGCAGATGTTCCGGATAACCTTCGCCGTTCCATTTTTCATGATGATAATGTGCAATGTTTATGGCAATGCATTTAAAGCTTTGGTCTGAAGTTTCATTGAGAATCTTTCTGACAATCTTTGCCCCTTCAGCTGCATGAGTTTTCATAATCTCGTATTCTTCGGCAGTATACTTGCCGGGCTTTCTCAAAATTGAATCATCGATAGTAATTTTGCCCAAATCATGCATCGGGGCAGCTTTTACGAGCAGCCTGCAGAAGCTTGGAGTAATTTGTGGAATCTCCTTGTGCTTCAAAAGCTCTTCGGCGAAAATCTTGACGCAGTCGCTTGTGCGCAGAATGTGGCCGCCGGTGCTGTTGTCGCGGCCTTCAACCATAATCGCCATGCCCTTGATGATTGAATCCTGCATGTCTGTAACTTGCTGCGTTTTTTCTTCTATCAAATGAGAAAGTTCTTTGTTAAACGAATTGATTCCCTTGATATAGTTCTGCTGCTCAGTGTCGTCGCGCAGCTCTATCAGATAGCCGGTGCGGTAGTTAAAGTTTGAAGTAATGCGGTGAATTGTGCCGATTGCGGCTTTTTCTGTCGTAAGAATTTTGAAATCCTTGTCGCAATGTTCGTCCCAATTCCAGCTTGAATCGTTTATATGCAGCTTGTTCATCAAGTCTGTGTATCTTTGCGGAATCGCGGAATCAATTGGAATTGCATCTAAATCAGGAAAAATCTGAATTGCAAATTCATCGCAGCCCAAAAGGTTCTTTTTGTTGTCAAACGCGATATAGCCATAACCGCCGCGCTCTTTGTAAACGCTCACAAGATTGAGCGCAAGGTCGTAGCTGTGCATTCTCGATGAAATGTAAATAAAGAAAGTTTCCATAAAAACATAAATGAACGGCATCAAATTTATCGTGTAGCCAAGAGAAAGCGGAACAACATAGATGAGCGTGCCCAAAATCAGTGCGCAAAGCAGAAATTTTAGCGTTTTCGTGGAAACCCTTTTTTTTGTCTTAATCGAATGAATTACTGTAATCATTGCAGACAAATTGATTATTGCAAGATATGCAATGTAAAAGAACATTCCAATTCCAAAATCATATTTTATGACTGTAATGCCGTTTTCCTGCACGATGTACGGATGTTTCAAAAACAGATTTGAATTTTGTGTTGTGGCTATTACAATGCTTATGGCGAGTGCGTAAACCAGCAGAAAGATTCTGAACGGCGTGTAAAACCGTTTTTTGCACATATCAACCGTAACGGTTAGCATAAACAGAATCGTAAAAATGCTTCCTATGTAAGAAACAAGATTTCCGCACATTGCACCTTCAAGTGAAGAGCAAAAAATTGACATTGTGTAACCGAAATTTGCAACTATCGAAGTAAGGTACAGTATCAGATAGTTTTTGTTTATCTTGTCTAATGTGGTTTCATAAAAAATAACCAGCTCTATAAACGAGATGAAAAATAAGCTCAAATATACGATTTTCAGTGTCATGAAATTAGTATAAACCTTTTTTGAAAATCTTTCAGTTTATTTTTCTTTTTTCTTGCACTATACTTGAATTCAAACGGAAACGTTTATTCGTGCCGAGGGTTTAATACCTGTTTCCGTAGGAAACATCCCCCTTTGGGGCGAAATAAAGGGTATTAAACCTGAGTGCAATTCCTTAGCAGAACGAACGATACCCCGCACGCTCTGCGTCGGGGTTCGTTCATTGGTTTCCGTGTAATTTTTTTAGGAGTAAGACTTATGGCAAGCATAAAAGACGGAATCGGTTCAGCTGCAAAGGAGCTGGGCGCATTTAAGAAGTTCATTTCACGCGGCAACGTGATTGATATGGCTGTCGGCGTTATCATCGGCGGCGCGTTCGGCAAAATCGTGACGAGCCTTGTAAACGACATCGTGATGCCGCTTATCGGGCTTGCGCTCGGCAAGGTGAATTTTGCAGGGCTTTCACTCAAAATCGGCGAAGCTGAAATAAAATACGGCAACTTTATACAGACAATCGTAGATTTTTTGATTGTCGCATTCTGCATTTTCATCGTCATTCAGATTTTTGAAAAATTCAAGAAGAAGCAGGAACAAAAGCCCGAAGACACACCGGCTGTAGTAAAATCAGACGAAGCCATTCTTCTTGAAGAAATCCGCGACCTTCTCAAGCAGAAATAACGCTTTTCAAGCCCAGCCCCAAGCCGGAACAATCTGGCTTGCATGGGCAGGGCGGGAAACTTTCAGTTTATTTTTCTTTTTTCTTGCATTATAATTCAGAGAGAATGCCAAAGGAGATTGATATGGGGGCTGTAGCAGAACGTACACAAGTTATAGAACTTGTTCAGAATTTGCCGGACGAGCAAGTTCATTATGTCCTTAATGTTATTCACTCTTTGAACCAGAACGGCGAGTTTTCGCACAAGTGCAAGTTGCGCGGACGTTTTGCAAGCTATGCAAATCCGTCTCTTCGTGAAAAGGAAAAAGAAGCTTGGGCTCTCGCCGCCGAGGAAAAGCATGGTTTACGCTGACGCAAACATCATTATTCGCTACATAATCAATGACGACAAGCAAATGGCTGAAAAAGCCGAGGCAGCTATTGATTCCGGTATGATGTTCGTATTGTCTGAAGTATTTGCAGAGGTCGTTTATGTGCTTACAAAAGTATACGGCATAGACCGCATAGATGTAGCAAATTCAATGTTGGAACTTCTTCCGTATGTATCTACGACAGTTCCTTCTGTTATGGAAGCTTCTTTCTTATACTATCGCGAAAGCAAGCTTGATTTTGTTGATTGTATTCTTGCTGCATATTGCATAACTGGCGGGAAACAGATACTTTCCTTTGATAAGAAACTGAATAATTTTATTGCAAGAAAAGCATCTGAAAATAGCTGATATATAAAGGAAAAAGCTAAAAATGTTCATATTCTTTGGAACGCGGCGCACGACGGCGCATCTTGGGGAATACAAGATTTCGGGCACTTGCCCACGGTGCAAAAACACAATTAATCTGCAAATCGTAAAAGAGACAGACTGGTTTACGCTCTATTTCATTCCGGTGTTTCCGATTCATGTTGCGCGCTACAAAATGTGCCCGATATGCTCTGTTTCAGCTGAAATTTCAAAAGAAGAAGCAGAAAGGCTGCTTGAAAAGTAGCAGATTCGACAGCGCACCGGCTCAATCGCTTATGCGCTTGCGGCTTTTCAGCTCAATCTTCTGATGCGGCACCGTCCTTTGAAGCGCGGCCTGTCAGATAAAGCGAAAGCAGAACAAACGCTATGCCGAGAATAACCGGCAGCGAAAGCGTTTCGGCAAACACAAGCACACCGACCAGAGTGCCGATGATTGGCTCAACCGTTACAAGAATTGCTGCGCTGCCTGTTTTTAAGCCCTTTAAGCCGAAAGTGTAGCAGAAGTAGGGCAGGATCGTGCAGATTACGGCGATGCCGGCAAGCAGCAGCGCATTTCTTGCATCGCCAATCAGCTTAAAGCTTGAAAGACCGCAAAACGGAATTATGGCAAAAGTTGAAATGACGAATGTGTAAAAAATCACTGTGAGCGTGCTGTATTTTTTCAGTGCGTAATTGCTGAAAATTGAATACAAGGCATAGCACAAGCCCGAAGCAAGCCCGATAAAAAAGCTCTTGCCAGAAAGTTGCACGCCATTGCTTTGGCTGAAAACGCCCGAAACCAAGATGCAGCCCGCCACAGTCAGCAAGATTGCCAAAACCTTCAGCGCGCCGATTTTTTCCTTGAAAAGCACTGCCGAAAACAGAAGAACGAACACCGGAGACGTGTAAAGCAAAATTACGGCGATAGACGAGCCGCAATCGATGATTGTCTTAAAATAGCAAAGCGAAAACAAAGTCAGGCTGATGATGCCCGTGCCGAGAAAAATCCACAAATCTGCAAGATGAATCTTGAGCAGACTGCGGTCTGTGGCAAGCATAAAGACAAGCAGCACTAGGCTTGAAATCAATACACGGAAAAACAAAATTGTCTGCGGCGCAAACCCCGCTGCCGAAAGCGGCTTTATAAAAAGGCTTATCAAGCCCCAAAGAACCCCCGCCGCAATTGTTGCCAGAATGTGTTTCATTTTGCTGCCTTTTTTGCAATTTTTTTAACGAGCGGCCAGATTACAGAATCTTTTGTTACCAAAAGAAGCACAACACCGGCAGCGGCAAAGATTATGCCTGAAACCGCAACAGGAATTCCATAAGAAACCCAGCGGCTGTGCCCTTCAAAAGCTTTGAGAAGCGGCGCGCGCACAAAATAGACCGGCACGGCGGCAACAACAGAGAACAATGCGATTTTCAGTGTGTACAAAACTGAAGCAGACAAAATATGCTTTGCGTCTACGCTCTGCTTGCGGAAAAGCAGCGCAAACAAGATGAGCGTGTTCACGGCGCTTGCAATCGAAAGCGCGAGCGCAATGCCTTCGCCGCCCATCGGAATTGAAAGCACATAAGCAAGCGCAATATTCACTACAACGTTGATTATGCCAGCAACGGTGGGGCTTACGGCATCTTCTTGCGCATAAAACGAAGGCGAAAGAATGCGGTTGAGCGCGATGAACACAAGCCCGATTATGTGGAAGTGAAAAACTGCGGTTGTCGTGTCAATCGATTTTTCGTTGAAGCGGCCCGTGGCGAAAAGCACCGCGACAAGGCTCCGCTTCATGATGATGCAGTACGCCGTAACTGGAATCGAAATCAAAATCATGATTTTGAGCGCGTTTGTGAGCATCTTGTTGAAGTCAGCCCATTCCTTTTGCTTAGCAAAGCCAGTCAAATCAGGCAGAATAACTGTGCCGATTGTTACCGCAAAAATGCCGAGGATAAGTTCCTGCAGTCGCAGCGAATACTGAAGGCTTGAAACAAGCCCTTCGTTGACCTTGTTTGCAATGGCCGTAGAAAAAATGTCGTTGAGCTGGTACGCCGCCATTCCGACAATCGTTGGTGCGATAAGCTTAAGCACGCGCCTTGTGCCCGGGTTTGTAAAAGCCTTTTTGAGCGAAGTAAGCGAAACCGTCCAGTTAGTCTTTAAGACGAAGGGAAGCTGAAACAAAGCCTGAACCGTGCCGCCTGTAACAACGCCGATTGCCATGGCGCGCGCCGGGTTCGCCGTGTGCGGCGCAAAAATGTAAGTAAACGCGATTACAATTCCGTTAAACAGAATCGGCGTAAAGCCAGAAGGTGAAAAAATCTTTTCGCCGTTCAAAATGCCTTGAAAGAATGCGGCAATTGAAATTACGGCAAGATACGGAAACATCATCCGCGTAAGAATTACAGCCTCGCCGAATGAGTCAATATCATATTTTTTGAAGCCGTAAAAAATGCGCAAGATGAGCGGCGTAAGGAACATGCACAGCACCACAAAAGTGGTGACAAGAAAGCAGAGCAGCGTAAAAGTTGATGAGATGAACTCCTGCGTCGTTTTTTTGTCTTCGTCTGTGCTGTTGGCCTTTAGGTAGCTCTTGAAAGTCGGTATAAATGCCACCGAAATTGAATTTTCTGCAAAAAGCCGCCTGAAAAGGTTCGGCACAAGAAACGCAATTGAAAAAGCGTCTGACTGACTGGAAGTGCCAAGAAAATGCGCCTTCGTCATTTCGCGGATAAGGCCGAGGATTCTTGAGCCGAGCGTTAAGACCGAAAGTGAAAGGCCTTTTGCCGCTATTGAGCTTGTCTTTTTTTGATTTTCCGTATTTTCTGTTTCGCCGTTATTTTTCATGATATGCACAGCATATAACTATTAGAAAATAACGGCAACCGCTTTGAAGAGCTTTCAAGGTTTTCGGGGCATTTCAACAAGCGCGGCGCATTTGCGCAAGACCCGCGCTTTGTCTGCAAACCTTGCCTGTTAAATTGAGATTGTGTTGTTCTGTTCGATCATCTGGTCTGCAAAGCTGACGGCGGCGGCAATTTCATCTGCGTCTGGGTGACCTTTGCAGAGACCGCCCACAAGCTTGAACGGCCCGAATGTGTCAAAGCCTTTGCAGCTGTAAACGCCGACAACAGAAGCGTTCTTCTGTGCAAGAAAATGTTCCATGTCTTTGGCGTAATTCGGGCTGTCTTTGCCGCAAGTGTACATAAGAAAGACTTTCAGCCTTTCCGGCAGATTTTTCGCTATAAAAGTGTATATTGATTTATGGAAATTGCCGTAAAAAATGCCGGACGCAATGCCCACAAGGTCGTAGCCGACAAGAGAAATCATCAAGGCGTTTGTTGTATCAATCAGCGTAATTTCCGGGTGCTTTTCGGCAATTGCCTTTATAAGCTTTTCTGTGTTTTTGTGGTGAACTGATGCATAAAGAATTGCTATTCTCATAAAGAAGCTCTTTGAACTGAAAATAAAGCGGCAAATTTGCCGCTGATTCGAAATTATCGGAAAATCGGGTTATTGTAAAGATGAAAAGCGCGTATATTGTGCCATAAATTCGGTTTAAAATAGAAAATAAAGATTGTAAAAATAGCAGAGAAACTATAGAATTTAGCCATGAACAAGAAGCCTCTTGGTTTGTTCGTGAACGGCATTGAGACTGAATACGGGCTGCCAATTCTAAAAGGAATAGACAAATATTGCTCGCAGAATGATGTTGATTATTATGTTTATCTCATTCAGTCTCAGGAGCTGCCCGAACGGAGAAGCGACAATTTTACAAAAACTCAGATTGGCCTTGCATCGATTTTCAACAAAAAGACTGTTTCTGCTGTTTTGACTACAGCAACTTCATGCAATGTCTTTGCCACAAAAGAGCTGTACAATCAGTTTTTAAAGAAGCTGACTGTGCCCGTTGTGAGCATCGGCGTAAAGATTGACGGCATTTCAAGTGTTTTCATCGATAATTACTCGTTGGCAAAAGAAATGACGGAACATTTCATAAAGTGCCATAATGTAAGAAAATTCCTTCTAATAAAAGTGAATGTAGTTATTCCTGATATGGAAGAGCGTATTTCCGGGTTTTATGCTGCATTACAAGAGGCCGGAATTCCAAAAGAAAATGTCACCGTCGTCGAAAGCGATTTCAATTACGGTTCTTTGTCTGAGCTTTTAAAAGAATATAAGACGAAAGAAGACTGCTGCTTCGATTCTGTAATCTGTGTTGATGATGTTCTTGCAATTGAATCAATGGAATATTTTGAAAAAGCCGGAATTCGCATTCCGGAAGAGCTGAAATTTGCAGGCTTTGACGATTGCACTGCATCTTTGCAGGCGCGCCCGCCCTTGACAACAGTAAATCAGCAGCTTGGTGAACAAGGCATTGAAGCGTGCCGCACAGCTTTTGAATGCTTTGAGCAGTCTGAGCGCACCGGCAGCTATGTTCCGAAACACAGCATTGTGCAAGGACATATAAAGTACAGACAGAGCTGCGGTTGTACCAAAAATGCAAGGCTAACGCAAAAAGAAAAAGACAGCCAGTCAATTCTTGCAACGAATTATTACCTGCTTAGGCAGAAGATTCATCTTTTGCAGAAATGCCTTCAAAATTCAAGGACGACAACCCGCTTAGATGACTTGAAGCAGATGCTCTATAACGAGCTTATCGAGCTTAGGGTTCCTTCTTGCACGATTGTGACTTTCAACAAACCGATAGAGAACAATTCTGACGCAGATTATAAACTGCCAGACGAAGCGTGTGTTTTTCTGCATGTCGATTCACGGCAAAAAGAATATGTTCCGCAGCCTGAAATCGAATTTAACCCAAATGAAATGATGTTGCCTGAAAAATTCTGCGGAACAAATCATTTGCATGTGTTTACTTCGCTTTCAAATGAACGGTATCAATTCGGCTATGTTGTCTATAACCCGAACAGCTTTGATTTTATTCTTTATGCAACTTTTACTAACATAATTACGAATGCGATTGCCTCAACTTATGAATTGTCTGCACTTTCGTCGAAAAAAGACGCGCTTGAATCTGAATCTTACACCGATGAACTGACCGGCATATTCAACAGGCGCGGCCTTGCCGTTTATGGGCAGAATTCTATAAATCAGTCGCTTGTAATGCATGACGGCGGGCTTGTAATTTTTGCTGATATGGATGACCTGAAAGTGATAAACGATACTTTCGGGCATGAATCTGGCGACGAAGCAATCAAAGCCGAAGTAAAAATTCTAAGAGACGCTTTCAGAACTTCTGATATAATCGCACGGTTCGGCGGCGATGAATTTGTTATTGTTGCACCGAAGATGACAATGGAATATTTTAAGCAGCGCTGCGCCAGAATCGATGAGATGAGCCGCCGCTGGAACGAAAAATCTGGTAAAAAATTCACTTTATCAATCAGCCTTGGTGCAGTTGAATTCAGCAGCGGCAAGTCTGACCTTACGGAGCTTATTGCCGAAGCAGACAAAGCTCAATATGAAGTGAAAAAAGAGCACCATAAACGGAAAAGAGCCGCAAATTAGCTTGCACGGAAGTAAGTGCTTTGCCGCAATTCTTGCGCGCTATATTTTTAGACAAGGAGCATATTTTATGCCGCACATTACAGTTCAGATGTATCCCGGACGGGATGACGCAAAAAAGAAGAAGCTTGCCGACGAGCTTGTAAAAGCCGCAAGCGCAGCTTTGGATGTTCCAGAAAAGAGCTTTTCTGTAAGCATCTTGGATGTTCCGCAAGAAGAGTGGACTGAAAAAGTTTATAAAAACGCCATTGACCCTGAAAATAAGACAATTTACAGACGGCCGGGTTATTGAGCGCGCGGCTAAGGAACGAAGATGATTCAGTGTGTAAAGACAAACGGCTTTGAAATGGAATATTTGCAGTTCGGGCGCGGCAAAAAAACGCTCGTCATTATTCCGGGGCTTAGCATAAAAAGCGTGCTGCTTTCTGCTGATGCAATTGAAAGCGCATACGCCAGTTTCACCGAAGAATTCACGGTCTATCTTTTTGACAGACGGAAAGAAACCGGCGGCCGCTATAAGATAAAGCAGATGGCGTACGACACAATCGCCGCAATCAATGCGCTGGGGCTGAAAAACATCTATCTTTTCGGCACGTCGCAAGGCGGAATGATTTGCCAGTTTATAGCCGCGCTTGAGCCGCAGCTTGTAAAAAAGATGATTCTCGGCTCAACCTCGTGTAGCGTAAAATTCAGCAAAGACGCTGCGCCTGTTTTGTGGATTGATTACGCAAAAAAAGGCGACGTGCCGGCTCTTGTAAATTCGTTTGTAGATTTGTGCTACTCAAAAGCAACAGCCGACGCATGCCGCGCCGCCGTGCTTGAAGCGCACAAAGACGTTACGCCAGAAGAGCTTAGAAAATTCATTGTGCTTGCAAAAGGCACGAAAGGCTTTTCAAGTGTGCGCGCGCTAAAAAAGATAAAATGCCCTGTTTTTGTAATCGGCTCAAAAGCTGATAAGGTGCTCGGCGGCGGCGCTTCTGAAATGCTTGCGGAAAAGCTCGGCTGCAAGCTCTTTATGTACGAAAATTTCGGCCACGCGGTCTACGATGAAGCGCCTGATTATAAGCAGAAAATGCTGGAATTTTTCAGCGGAGAAGGCGGAGAACAAGATTGAAACTCAAGCTTTTGTCTGACCGCATTGAAGATTATCTTGCAAAGTCTGAAATCATCGACTTTGATGATGAGCAAATTTGCAGCCTTGCCGACGAGCTGTATCAATCTGCCGCAGATGAAACCGACTTTATAAGAAAAGCTTATGAATTTGTGCGCGACGAAATTCAACATTCAGCTGATGCCGGAAAAGATGAAATTACGCTTAAAGCTTCTGACGTGCTCAAAAAGAAGCACGGCGTATGCTTTGCAAAGTCTCATCTGCTTGCCGCGCTCTTGCGGAACAAGCGTGTGCCGTGCGGTTTGTGCTATCAAAAGCTTGTGCTTGACGACGATGACGCGCCTGTGCTAATTCTGCACGGACTTAACGCTGTTTTTCTGCGCGAATATCAGAAGTGGGTGCGCCTTGATGCGCGCGGCAACAAGACCGGCGTAAACGCGCAGTTTTCAGCTGAAAAAGAACAGCTTGCTTTTCCGGTCAGACTGGAAAAAGGCGAAAAAGACTTTTCTGAAGTGTTTGCAGAACCTGACACAAACGTAACAGGCTGCCTTTTGCGGCACAAGTCGCGCGCAGCTTTGTGGAACGATTTGCCGATAGAGCTTTCGATAGAAGCTGCGGCTTGTTGCAGGGCTGAAAAATGACAGAGCTTGAGAATAAGATTTTCGACATTGTGCGGAAAATTCCGCGCGGCAAGGTTATGACTTACGGACAGGTTGCCGCTGCTCTTGGCGATTCTCGCCTTGCACGCGTTGTCGGCAACACAATGCACAAGAACCCTGTGCCGTTTTTTGAGCTTGCGTGTGAAACCGGCTTTAATTGCAAAGAGCGCGCTTCTGCTTCTACCGTTACTGCAGATAAAGCCGCCGGTGGCAAAGTGTTTGCGCCTGTGCCGTGCCATCGTGTCGTAAATGCAGCAGGAAAGATGGGCGCAAATTTCGGGCTTGGCGGCCCTTCGGTTCAGGCCAAAATGCTTGAAAGAGAGGGCGTTGAAGTGCGCAACGGCAAAATTGACTTGAAAAAGTACGGAATGTACGGAGATTCAGCAAATGATTAACGGAATAACCCACATATCGATGAAATGCCGCGGTGAGGACGGGCTGAAAAAGGTGCTCGCGTTCTATGTTGATTTGCTCGGCATGAAGGTTGTACGCAAATGGAACGAAGGGCTGATGATTGAGACCGGCAACTGCCAGATTGAGATTTTCACCAACCTTGAAGGCAACCCCGAAACAGGCATAATTCGCCACATTGCGCTTGATGTCGATAATTCGGCGTTTTATGCTGAAAAGTGTAAGGCCGCCGGTTACGAGGTTTTTCAGCCGCCAAAGCAGATTGAGCTTGGCGGCCAGAAAGCGGTTATTTCATTTTGCTACGGCCCTCTCGGCGAGCAGGTGGAATTCTACGAAAAGCTTTAAAATGATTGCTAAACGAGTTTGCTTCGCAAACGTCGCAGTGTGAAGCACGGCAATGATATGCAATCTGCAAAACTATAAAATTGTCATATTCGGGCTTGACCCGGACATCTTTTTGCCCATGTCACCCCGAACTCGTTTCGGGGTCTCATTTTGAGCTGATTGCGTAGCATTCGGAATGACAGCAAATTTAGTCTATGCTTTCAAGGCCGGTGCCTTCGTCAATGCCCATCATTATGTTCATGCACTGAACGGCCGCGCCGCTTGCACCTTTTCCGAGGTTGTCAAAGCGCGTAGTCACCATAATGCGCTCGTCGTTGCCATAAACGAAAATCTGCATACTGTTCGTTCCTGCAAGCGTGTTCGCCGGAATGAACTGCTCTGTCAACGTTCCTTCGCCCATAAAGCCAGCAACCTTAACGAATTTGCAGCCCTCATAATGAGCGGCGAACATTTCCCATACATCATGCGCCGTCACCTTTTTTGCGAGCAGGCGTGAATGAAGCCCGATTGTTACGGTCATGCCCTGAAAATAATCGCAGACATAAGGGTTGAAGATCGGCTCAAATTCAAGGCCGCTGATTTTTTTGATTTCCGGCAAGTGCTTGTGCTGCTGCGTCAAAGCATAAAGGCGCGGCGAATCAAGCCCCTTGTCGCGTCCTTCGGCTTCATACTGTGCAATAGCTTTTTTGCCCGCGCCAGAATAGCCGCTCACCGCATGAATTGACACAGGGTAATCAGCCTGCATGATGCCGGACTTTACGAGCGGATAGCAGATTGCGACAGAGCCGCTTGCGTAGCAGCCCGGCACGGCAACTCTATTTGAGTGCGCAATCTTCTCGCGAAAAGATTTGTCAAGCTCCGGAAAGCCGTAAGCCCAGTCGGGGTTTGTGCGGTGCGCCGTCGATGCGTCTATAATTCTAGTCTTTGGGTTTGTACAAAGCTCCGCCGATTCAATTGCGGCTGCGTCCGGCAGGCAAAGGAACGTAAAGTCAGAAGCGTTAATCATCTTGGCTTTTTCGGCCGGGTCTTTGCGCTTGTCTTCGTCAATGGAAATAATTTCAATGTCGCTGCGCTTTTCAAAGCGTTCAAAAATCTTAAGGCCAGTAGTGCCTTCTTTTCCGTCAATAAAAATTTTGTAGCTCATGGGATGATTATACAGCTTCTAAGGGGAAGGGGAAACCCCTTCATCCGAGGCGCGGTTTCCCCTTCCTCTTAAACCCTATCCCCTTCCGGCACGGCTTAGGGGCTCTGCCCTTAAGAAACCTGAATTTATCTAAGTTTTAAGTTGTGCTTCACGGGTAAGTTTTTTTAACCTGTCATTGTCGGGCTATGACCCGACAATCTGTTCAGAAAGGTTTTGTACAAACTCTGCCGGTTTTTGTGAAAGCAAAAAGCGGCACTTTTCGCCGAACAATCTTTAATCGTAGATTAAACTGCTGCGAAAAGAACTTTTCCGGTACCGCCTAAGGGCCTGCCCTTAGGAAACCTGGTTGTACAATCTATCAAGTTTCCTTTCAGGAAACTAGTAACGGATACACAACGACGCACTGTTTGGGCGGGTGTACATGGTGTGTACGTGCAGCTTTACTGCTCCGGTTCGGCTTTTAGCTCTTCGGCGAGTTGCTGTACAGTTTCTAGGGAAAGGCTTGTACAGCGTGCAACAGTTCCTGTTGGTATACTTTCTAAAAGCATATTTCGCGCATCTTCAAGCTTTGCTTCAGAGCGGCCACGCTTTTCACCGATGGCGATGCCTTCTTTTTTGCCTTCGCGGCGAATGTCGCTGTCGTGCAAGCTCCATGAAAGATAGACTTTCTTCAGCTCTTCTACTTTCTTCTGTGTTTCTACCATGTCATCAAGCCTCCGCGTAAAATCTGATTCTGCTTTGTTTGTTTGTACAAATTTGAGAAAACTTCTCAAACTTTCATTTTCGATTTTGTCATAAGCCGTGCAATTGAAAATCTGGACGATTGCGGCATCATCAACAAAAACAGATGCGTCCTGTTTGCACGTTCTGCGTACAGTATAGCACGGAATGCCTTTTTTGAAAGGGTCGAAGCGGCATAAAAAGATTACTATGCTTTCTTTCAGCTCGCTATAGTCTTCGCCTTTGAGCAGACTGTCAACGTCCATCATGCCCTGATAATAGCGCGTGCGCCTGCCGATGTCATGCTCATCCTTGTTCTGGATTTCAACATCGTAAATGCGTTTGCTGTCTTTGACGTATACATCCAAGCGAATAGCGTGCGCTGTGTACAGCGGCGCGATTGTCCTTTGCGGTTCTGAGTATTCGATGTGGTCAATCTTAAAGCCCAACATGCATTCAAGAGCTTCTTTGCAAAGTTCCTTGTCCTGCATCACAACACCGAACATGAAATCATCGTAAAAACAGAGTTCCTCAAAAGGTTTAATGTAACTCATAGATTCTCCTTTTTGCATTCCTCCTTGCGGTTTCTTTCGCTTCAGCATAATCAATGGCTTCTGATTAGCCAGCGAACGGAACGCTTATGCATTAATATCTATTGAGTTTTAGTTTTTTCTGTACCAGATTGCGAAAATTTTTTCAGATTTTACAAAAGCTAGAAGGTGATATGCAGTGACTGCTTGCTTAGGGCGGGTGTACAAGCGCAAAGGGCGGCGGAGCGGGGTTCAAAAACATTCAGTTTGTTGCGTCGCGCAGCGACACGTATATAGTTTCATTGCAACAAACTGTATGTAGCGCATTATTGCGCGGTTTTGAACCGTGCTACGATGCCCGAAAGCATGTGTGCATCATCTCATTTTTTTGCAAGATTGTCGGGTCAAGCACGGCAATGACGGGTGTGCGTTTTGCAGTAGCTCAATTTTGGAACTAGCTTTATCAAGCAAAACGCCAAGACTCCGCTTCGCGTAATCTTGTAACTGGTACACAAAAGCTGCTCGTTTTGGGCGTGTGTACAAAGGCGAGAGGGTGCAAAGTGGTGATCAATCCCTCGCTATAGCTTTTGTGCTTATGCTTGTCAGGTAAATCTAAAAAATGCGGTAGCTGTAAGGAAAGCAAGCGGCGGTGAGATGCTTGCAAGGGTCGCAAGCAAATTTTCGTAGAAAATTTACGCAATCGGATTCCTATTACCTTGCACTGCATCGAGCCGACGCGCTTTCCTGAAAGCGGACGCATTTTTTTAAGCTTTTCATATTTTTGGCATGATGCACCATCAAACGTGTGCATATTTTGCATTTTTTCATGCTTAAGCTATGTTTTTTGCGCAATCAAGATGCTATAATGCCCACATGAGATTGTACTTTATCCGGCACGGCGAGCCTGATTATCAGAATGATTCGCTGACGAAGATTGGGCAGCGGCAGGCAGAGAAGCTTGCAGGGCATATTCATGAGCTGAAACTTGACGAGATTTATTCTTCGCCGCTTGGCAGGGCAGTGCAGACTGCCGCTTATTCAGCTGAAAAGCTTGACATAAAGCCGCAAGTGCTGCCGTGGCTCCGCGAATTACGCTGGGGCGATTATTCAGGCGACGCATATTCAACCGCAAGCCCGTGGTCAATAAACGACCGTTTCATCGCGGAGCGTCATTCGTATCCTTCCGGCGAAGCATGGAAAACAGATGAAGCCGTAAAAAATGACCGAATCGTCCAAGATGTTGCAGAAATATGCGCAAGCTTTGACGCATGGCTAAAAGTGCGCGGCTTTGAGCGTTGGGGCCAGCTTTACAAAGTTGCTGCCTCGCTTGCTGAAAAGCAGCGCAACGTGGCGTTTTTCTGCCATGGCGGCGTTGCAACCGCGCTCGTGAGCCACTTGCTCAACATTCCGTTTTGGCAGATGATTGCGCACGCCGCTGTTGAGCTTACATCGATAACGTGCATAGAAATTGCTGAAGCTGACTCTGTTGCAAGCCCGGCAGATGCAGAAAACGCTGCAAACGCCGGCAAAGCTCATTTTGCCGCCGCCCGTCTTGTCTTTTACGGCGACATTCATCATTTGAAAGATTAAGTACACAAAAGGAAGAAACTATGAAAGTCGGAATTATCGGTTTTGGCAGCATGGGCAGCATGATTGCGCGGAAGTTGCTTGAGCATAATGTGATAAAGCAGGCTGATTTGGTCTGCGCCAACAGAACATTGTCTAAGATGGACGGTTTTAAGAAAATGTACACCGGCTGCACCGTTACGGCCGACAACAAGCTTGCGGCAGCGGCTAACGTGGTTTTTGTGTGCATCCGCCCTGCCGAGCTTAAGGAAGTGCTTTGCGGAATTGCGCCGGCTGTTTCAAGCAGCACGCTCGTAGTTTCACTTAACGGCAGCGTGATGTTCAGCCAGCTTGAAGCCGTGCTTGCAGACAAGACTAAAATCGCCAAGGTTATTCCGTCGGTAAATGCCGAAGTCGATTATTCTGTCAGCTCGGTCTGCTACAATCAGCTAGTTACGGCGCAAGACCGAAGAAACCTTGAAACGCTGCTCAAATCGTTCGGTACTGTTACAGAAGTGGCTGAAAACGAAATGGGTATGGCTTCTGAACTTACAAGCTGTATGCCGGGCTTTATCGCCGCTATTTTTTCGGTGCTTGCTGAAAAGGCGCAAGCCCACACAAGTTTGCTGCCTGCACAAATCGAAGCTATGCTTGCGCAGACGCTTGAAGGCACGGGCAAGCTGATAAACCAAAAAGGCTTGAGCTTTTCAGACGTTCTGGCGCGCGTAGCCACAAAGGGCGGCATCACCGAAGTCGGCGCTAGCGAAATCTTTGAAAGCTTCGGCAATACGGCGGCCGCTGTCTTTGACAAGACCCTCGAAAAGCGCGCGTCCGTCACCGAAAAAGCCAAACAGTCGTTTTAGTGCGCTTGTGCCGCTGTTCCAAGAAGCACTTCTGCCGGGTTTGCTATTGGGCGTTATCTACAAAAAAGCTTTATCTGCAAACCCTGCAAGTTTTGCTAGCGCAGACCTGGAAAGATGATTTACAAAGACTGCTTTTTTGAAGATGGTGCACAACGGCGAGAGGGCGGCGGAGTGCGCGTTTTGCATCACTTTTCGCAGATTAAGCTTTATCTGTAGAATGGTCTAATGCGAAAAGAACAAAACGCCAAGATTCCTTGCGGAATCTTGTAACTGGTGCACATCTTTAAATAGGAGCTTTGTACCATTACTTGAGATTTTGCGAAGCAAAATCGTCACTTTTCGCGGATTAAACTTTATTTGTAGATAAAGCTGTTGCGAAAAGAAGATTGCTTCGTCTTCGACTTGCAAAGACGGATTATTGTTTCATATGCTTTATTCTGCGACCGTAATTTTTCCGCAGTCGCCGCTTCGGATTATCTTTAGATGGCTGTTCGTGATTTTTTGCAGGAACGTGTCGTCATGGCTTATTACAATCATCGGGCAGCTGATCTCTGAAAGCGCGTCTTCCAGCGCAAGCACGCTCGTAATGTCCATGTGGTTCGTCGGCTCGTCTAAGACAAGCAGAGAAAGAGGGTTCAAAACCGCCATGGAAATCATCAGCTTGCGCAATTCGCCCGGGCTTACTGAAGCTGAATCGCCTTGCAGGCTTTCAGGCTCGCTGCCAAGACGGAACAGCGTTGAAAGGACTTCGCCTTTTTCTTCTTTATTAAGCGATTTGTATTTTGCAAGCACTTCGGCTTTTTCTTTGTCAGAAATTTCCTGCGGCAGATACATCAGCTCGATTTTGGCGGCTTTTGGGGCTGAATTCGCGCCGATTTCTCTGATTTTAGAAATCACATGATTGATGAAAAGCGTCTTTCCTGCGCCGTTCTGGCCGGTTATGGCGATTTTCGAATCAGGCTTTATCTCGATATGCGGCACATGAAGCGTGTAAGTGCTGCCACTTGCACCAGCTACGCCCACGCCGTTGCTTGTGCCCGCGCCGCCAGCTCCATCAGTACCGTCAGCTTCATCAGCACCGCCGACAATAATATCAGTTTCGTCTATAACAAAAGTCTTTGCAAAGTCGGTGCTGCTTACAGAAAAGCCCTCTTTACGCTTCAAAGCTTTTTTCATCGCGTCGCGGCTCTGCAAAGTGCGTTCCATCTGGCTTTCAACATGCGCTTTCAGGTCGGCGGTGGTGCGGTCTGCGCCCGAAACGCGGAGCTTGTCAATTTTCAGTTTTGCATCGTGGTCTTTCGCGTCAACGTTTTTCTTTGAGAGGCTGCCTTTCTTGCGGTCAATCTCTTCAGAAAGCTTCTGGCTGCGCTGTTTTTCAGCCGAAGCCTTGCTGTTGAGCTTGCCCCATTCGGTGCGCGAGCGTTCCGCGTTTTTCTGCCTAAGCTCAAGTGCCTGCGACAGCCCGCCTTGATATGTCTCTGCCGCAATGCAGTTCCTTCCGCCAGCAAAAGCTTTTGATTCGTTAAAAAGATAGACAGTCTTTGTGCAGAGCGCGTCCGCAAAATAGCGGTCGTGGCTTACGATAATGCCCATGCCGTCAAAAGCTTGAAGCGCGTCTAAAATCAGCTGAACCGTCGCTTTGTCGAGGTGATTTGTCGGCTCGTCGAGTAAGAGCAGCGCCGGTTTTTCGGCAAGAGCGCACGCAATCTGAATGCGCTTCTTTTCGCCGCCCGACAAAGTTTCGTAGCGTTCAAGCATTTCTTCGGTTACGCGTAGCAGCGAAAAGAATTTGCGCACGTCGTTTTCACTGCTCCAAAACGAAGTGTACAAATTCTCAGGCATTTCCTGTGTTTCCTGCGGACAATACAAGATTGCGCCGTCAAAAATGATTTTGCCGCCGTCCGGCGCGATGTTTCCTGCAATAAGATTGAGCAGCGTCGATTTTCCGCAGCCGTTGCTTCCGGCTATAACTGTCCAGTTTTCCTGCAACTGAAGCGAAAAATTTTCAAAAAGCTGAATTTGTGAATTCGGATAAGAGAATGAAAGGTTCGATATTTGCAATAATGGCATGATGACTCCTAATTTTAAAAAAGCGTATGTCTTAAAATTGGTTCATCTACATTCAGAATTGCCTCCGTCTGCATTATTATCGATGATTTATTCTATCACGGTTTGCACACAAAAAAAAATAAAGCGCTGCTTTAAAATGCGCATTAAACTTGCTCTTTATTCACATTACCGTATCAAAATCACTATAATAAGAGCGGAAGGTGCGGAATGGGCGGAAAGAATCAGCTAGACATGACGGAAGGTTCAATTTTAGGCGGCCTCCTCAAATTTTCAATTCCGGTGATTTGTTCAAATTGGCTTCAGCTTTTGTTTAATGCTGCTGACATTGCTGTCGTCGGCCGCTTTGCAGGCGAAACTTCGCTTGCGGCGGTCGGCTCAAGCACCTCTCTTATAAATTTGCTCATCAATTTGTTCATCGGGCTTTCAATCGGCGCAAATGTAATCGCCGCAAAGCATTTCGGTTCAAAGAATTACGAAAGAATTCAAAAGACTGTTCACACATCAATTGTGCTTGCCGTTATAAGCGGCTTGTGCATAACTTTTGCCGGGTTGCTGCTTTCAAAGCAGATTCTTGTCTTGATGCATTCTGTTGAAGAAGTGCTGCCGCTTGCTGCGCTTTATCTGAAAATCTACTTTTCAGGCATTACCGCCACGATGATTTACAACTTTGGCAGCGCTTTGCTGCGCGCAAAAGGCGACACGCAAAGGCCGCTGTACATTCTGCTTAGCGCGGGCATCTTGAATTTGCTGCTCAACCTGCTGTTTGTAATTGTCTTCAAGATGAACGTCGCCGGTGTTGCGTGGGCAACCGTAATTTCGCAGAGTTATTCCGCAATTTTTGTGGTTGTGCTTTTGATGCGCGAATCAGACGCGTTCCGCCTGAACTTGAAAAAGCTCGCGCTTGACCGCAGCAGCCTCATCGAAATCATCAAGATTGGCGTGCCCGCCGGTCTGCAGGGCGTAATGTTTTCAGTTTCTAACGTGCAGATTCAGTCTTCAATCAACATGTTCGGCACCGCGCTCATAGCCGGAAACGCCGCCGCATGCAGCATCGAAGATTTTCTCTATCAGCTTATGAACGGCTTTACGGCCGGCACTCTCACTTTTTGTTCGCAGAACATCGGCGCGGGCAAAATCAGCCGCATAAAAAGAGAAGTCTTTATCTCGACAATCTGCACCGCGTTTTCGGGCTTGGCGGTCGGCATCTTGTTCTTCATTTCCGGCCGTCAATTGCTTAGCATTTATTCGTCTAATGCAGAAGTTATCGAGGCCGGTCTTAGCAGAATGGCCGTAACATATCTGACAATCTTTATCTGCGGAATAATGCACGCGCTCGGCAATTCAATCCGCGGAATCGGGCATTCGCTGATGCCGGTTGTGGCTGTAACGCTCGGCTGCTGCGTTTTCCGCGTTTTCTGGATTGCGGTGATTTTTCAGATTCCGCAGTTTCATACGTCATTCACCATTTTTGTAAGCTACCCGATAAGTTGGCTCATCACGAGCATCGCAAATTTTGTGTTTTTCATTTATTATAGTAAGCAGCTCAACAGGCAAATGGAGAAAACATGATGAAAGAACCGTGTTACCCTGATTATGAAAACAGTATCTTGAATTTTTCGTGCTCAATCTTGAAACATTATGGCGTAAAACCGAAGCATGCAACGCTCAAGGCGGCAGACGCTCTGCTTGAAACTGAACCGAAGCATGTCGCCGTGCTGCTTCTTGACGGTCTCGGCGTGAACATCTTGCAGAAGCATTTGCCGGAAAAAGCTTTTTTGAGGCAGCATCTTGTTTGCGGCTATTCTTCGGTTTTTCCGCCGACTACAACCGCAAGCACAACGACAATGCTTTCTGGGCTTTCGCCAATAGAGCACGGCTGGCTTGGCTGGGACGTTTACTTTGAGCAGGAAGATAAAACTGTTTCTTGTTTCAAAAACTGGCTTATGGGTACTGAAACACCGGCCGCGCCGTACAATGTGGCTTATAAGTATTTTCCGTATAAAGACATAGCTTCTCTTATAAATGAAACTGGCAACGCTGATGCGGCTATTGTCTTTCCATTCGGACCGAAGCCTTTCGGCAAGCTTGACGCTTGGTTTGCTGAAATAAAGCGCAGATGTTCGCTTGACGGCAAGACTTTCACTTATGCTTATTGGGAACACCCTGACGGCTACATGCACAAAAACGGAACTGAAAGCAAGGAAGCTCACGATTGTGTGGTTGAACTGAACCGGCGCATAGAAAAGCTGTGCAAGTCTTTGAAAGACACGCTCGTTTTTGTTACGGCTGACCACGGTCACAACGACATTGTGCGTGACTATTTTTCAGAGAATTACCCGGAATTTGCCAAAATGCTTGTGCGTGCGCCGTCTATAGAGCCGCGCGCAATCAGCTTTTATGTCAAAGACGAATATAAGTCTGTGTTTGCTGATGAATTCAACCGCCTTTTCGGTGATGACTACAAGCTTTTTACAAAACAGCAAGTCTTTGAAAAGCAGCTTTTCGGCACAGGCGAGCCGCACAAGAACTTGACCGGCATCGGCGATTTTGTGGCCGCCGCGCTTGGCAGCCGCACAATGTTCTGGAACAAAAACGCAAAGCCGTTCAAGAGCCACCACGCCGGCATGAGCCGCGAAGAGATGATAATTCCGCTTATTGCGTATAAATGCTGAAAAAGGAGAATCTTAAATGAAGAAAATCGGTTTGATTGGCGGCACCGGCCCTGAATCAACTTTAGTCTATTACAAAGAAATCAACACAATCTGCAACAAAAAGTGCGGCGGCGCTGCTTTTCCTGAAATGTCGGTTGAAAGCCTGAATCTGTTCAAGGCGCTTGAGTTTGTGCAGAACAACAAGCTTGACGAGCTTGCTGATTATATCGCCGGAAAAATCGATAATCTTGTGCGTGGCGGTGCAGAAATTGTTGCGCTGACCGCCGCAACGATGCACGTTGTCTACGATAAGCTCAAGCCGAAAGTTTCTGTGCCTTTCATCAGCATTCCAGAAACTGTTGCGGAAGAAGCTGCCGCGCGCGGGTACAAGAAAATCGGGCTGCTCGGCACAATTTTTACGATGGAGCAAGATTATCTTAAGAAGTCTGTCGAAATGCGCGGCATTCAGGTTGCCGTTCCTTCAGCTGAAGACAGAAAAACCGTGAACAGTATTATCGGCGGCGAGCTTGAGTTTGGTGTTGTAAAGCCTGAATCTGTCGAGAAGCTTGCCGGCATTATAAGCCGCATGAAGGCAGAAGCCGGAATAGAAGCCGTGATTCTTGGCTGCACAGAGCTGCCGCTCGCGCTGAACGAGAAAAACTGCCCAGTTCCGCCGCTCGATATAATGCAGCTTCACATCGAAAAGCTTTGCAACCTAATTTCAGAATAGCCGCAACATACCGCAATGCAAGGAAAGAAAATGCTTAGACTTAGGCCATACAAAAGCACAGACGCAAAAACAATCCTTACTTGGGTTAAAGACGAAAAAACGTTTCATCAATGGTGCGCCGACCGGCTCGGCAATTACCCGCCTTTGGCAGAAACGCTCAACACGCATTACGAAGATGGTGCAATGCTGCCGTTTACCGCTTATGACGAAAGCGGGCTTGTGGGGCATTTCTTTTTGCGCTTTATGAACGAGGAAAAGACTTTTGTTCGCATCGGCTTTGTAATCGTAGATTCTGCAAAGCGTGGCAAAGGCTACGGCAAGCAGATGATTCAGCTTGCACTGAAGTATGCTTTTGAATTCTTGCAGGCTGAAAACGTGAGTCTCGGCGTTTTTGAAAACAACCCGGCCGCATACCGCTGCTATAAAGCCGCCGGTTTCAAAGACTTGCCAACAACGCATGTCTGCCACTTGCTCGGCGAAGACTGGAACTGCCTTGAGCTAGACTGCAACCGCACAGACTGGCAAAGTTAGGGCGGAGCTCATAATATTAGATTAAACAATTATAAGCAAAACAAAGAGGTAGTTCTAATGAAAAAGATAAACATTGACGGTTTGTATTTGTGTATAACGCTGATAATTGCAGCCATAAGTTCTGTATTACTTTATCTTTTTCTGAAAGAAATGAAAATCCTGCTCTCGGTTTCGTTTTTCATTTTTTTTGTAGGTGCGTCTATCTGTATCTTTCAGTTTCAGAAAAATACAATGAAATTATTGATGAACCTTTTGTTTTCAATTGTTCCGGCTATAAGTAGTGTCTTTTTTGTTAAAGCATATTCAGTTTCGACTGTTATACTTGTTGCTTTTTCTTTAGCTTTGTTTTCTTTTATTGCAGTTCAATCTTTTTATCAAATAATAAACGATTTAAAAGAAAAAGGATTCAAAATTGAAAAAATATCTTTAGGAAATCCTCAAAAAAAACTATCACGCAGTGAAATCTTAAAAATAGCTAAAGAAAATCTGATAGTAATGTTAATAATTTTTATTTTACAAATAGTAGTTACTGCATTTCTGGGCTTTTTATATGCTAAATTCAGATGGCATCAGTATGTGGGTGAATTTATTTCATCGTGGTCGCTTGATGTTTCTTTTTTTGCATATTTTTTGTGTTGTTGTTTTGTAGAATTGCCGCTTGGTATGCTTTCAGTTCTTATTGTAACCTTTAGAGCATTAGTTAAAAAACTTTGTGATGGTTGTATAATTTTTTTGTGTATTTGCTTTGGATTTGTCTGCTTAGTTTTTTTCACTTTTCGTTTAACAGAAAGTCCATGTGCATGGAATCCACTAATAGATACATATCATTCAAGTACTTTCAATATTAATAATGTGCCAAAAGTGAAAGAAGGTATGACAAGAGAAGAAGTAGATGCTTTGATTGGTGAACCTATAGAGCAAAATGGAAATTATAACAGATATACACGCGATGGAGCTTGTCTTTCAGGTGACTTTGCATGGTATAAAATTATAATAAAATTTGAAAACGATATTGTTGTGAGCATTGAGTCTGATGTTATTTGTGATTAAACCAAATAAAGAAGCAAACTGCCCATGAAAACTAATAAAGCAGGGCGGAGCTGTTAGAGGTTTGTTTGCAACTCGGACATTGAGCGAAGTCGAAATGCCCAATTTGCATTTTTTGGGGCAGAGATATGGTGATTTCGACTACGCTCAATCACCGGGATTCTAGCTTCGTTTAACGGCGGTGCTTGCCGCGTTCGATAAAATCCATGTGAGCAAGGTCTTTGCGCGAGAGCCGCTTTTCGCCCAAATCTACGCCTTTTATGCTGTTTCTGCTTCTGGTGGCTTTTTTCTGCTTTGCGCCTGCGGCAGTTTCATGCTTTTTAGGCTGAAAATCGCCTTTCTTTACGAAATCGCGCCATGTTTTTGGTTCGGGCACTTCAAATTTAAGATGCTCGCCTGTAAAAGGATGGTCGAATTCGAGCGTGCGCGCATGAAGACAAAGCCTATGAAAATGATCAGTCTTTGCGCGGTGCTCTTTATCGCCCTCAAGCGGAAAGCCATGAAAAGCGAGGTGCGCGCGGATCTGGTTTTTCTTGCCGGTATCAAGCGAAAGTTCAAAAAGAACATGGGTTTCGCCTTTTTCGAGCATCTTGTAATGTGTGCGCGCGGCTTCTGTCTTAAAAGTTTTTCCGTCTTTGCCCGTGTCGCTTTCTTTTGGCACAAAGCCCACGTTATGCGCATTCTGCGCAAGCTTATCTGAAATTGTGCCTTCGTCTGCCAAGTCTGTCTGGCGCGGCTTTTCGGCAACCGCAATATAAAGCCGTTCCGTTACCATTTTGTGCCAGTTTTCCATTATTTTGGTCTGCGCCTGCTCTGTCAGCGCGAACATCATCACGCCGCTTGTGTCGCGGTCAAGGCGGTGCACGGCAAAAGGTCTGTGCCGTGTGTTTGCCGCGCCGTGCTTGCGCAAAAGCTCTTCAAGCACAGACTGCGCCGTCTTAGTTTTGCTGCCGGGGTAGGGCACAGACAAAAGCCCTGCCGGCTTGTCTATCACCGCTATGTACTGGTCTTGATACAATATTTCGATTCTTTCTGGGTTATGGCTTTTATGTTCAGGCTTGTGCTGACGCTGAACTGCCTGCTTTTCGTTTTGCATAAGATGATTTTATCATTTTAAGCTGATTTATGAAACAGCTTCAGCTTGCAAGGCTCGAATGAGAGGCGCGTTTGCGCTATAATAGGCTCATGGACGATAAAGAGTATTATTCGATAAAGCGCATTTCTTCGATTTCGGTTGAGCAGCTTCAGCGCAACCTGAAAAAGAAAAAGCTTGACAATACAAAATACAGCGAGAATCAGTTGCGGCAAGGCCACGATGATGCCGAAATGCTGCTCGAAAAGCAGCAAGACTTTGATTCGTGAGACAATGCCGCAAATCAGCTGGCAGCCCTTCCGTTATAATGAAAAGCGGAAAGCAGCATTTTCATCGTCGAAATTTTCGTTTGAAACCCAGAAAACTGACTTGTCTGTCAAGTTGTAGATTATGCTGTGGTTTGTAATCCATGTTTTCTGGTTTATCTCTTTGCCCTGGTCTTTGTTCCGTTTGCGCTGTCCAACAGCCTGAAGCAGCTTCATTCCGTCAGTTTCGTCAGCTACAATGCCGTTGCTTGCGTTAAGCGCATTGTAAAGCATGTTGTAGCGCACCAAACCGTTAATTTCATCTTCCTTTGATAATTCGTAGTATTCCGGCTGAAGAATGAAATTTGTTACGCACTGAAAATCTGACTTCGCTTCAATCTCGCCGATATGGCTGTCTTTGTCGTTATAAGTTACTACAAGTTCGCGGAGCGTGCCGTCGTTATCGGTCTTGTCTCTCGCATTCAGAGGCGGAATCCATTCAATTACGGCGCTTCTGCCAGTTTTGTCGGCAATCATATAATGAAAGGAACATTCGGCAGAATCATGCAAATCATATTGCTTTACAAGCTCAATGGCTTCGTCAACATCGTCGGCATAATCAAGAATCAGGCGGAGCATTGTCGTTGATGTGATGTCGGGCTTTTCCGTCTGCTGATTCGTTTCAACAGTTTTCGGGCAGCCCTGATAAGACATGTAGATGGCGCAGCTTAAGCCTGCATCGTTCATGCCGTCAAGCGGCGCATAAGGCGCGGCAATGCATAAGATTTTGTCGTATATTGATTTGACGCATCTGTCTGGTGCGATGCCCAAATATTGCAGGTCAACGCTTGAAACAGTTGCATGCCGGTTTTTTGATTTTTTCGTGAAAACAATGCAGGTGTTTGTCTGCGTCATGTCGTAGTTTCTGCCGAAAAGCTGGTCGCCGTCGGGCGTTTTCGCCGTAAAAGATGAGCACCCGACTTTTGATGTCTTATAGCCCATGCTGGCAAGCCCTTTTGTTATATGGTCGGAAATAAATTTGAGCAAATCTGCATCATTTGAAGCGCCGCCCTGCTTGATAAAATCGTCGAAATAATAGCCGCCGCTGACGTGCATTTCGTATACAGCGCCGTCAAGATGGGCATCATTCCGCGGGCGCAATTCTTTGATTGAAAGCACCGTGCTGATTTCGTTGTGCCAGAGCAATAAAATGCCTGATAATATCAAAATGAAGGCAGACAATAATATAATTGCAGAAATTTTAACAACTTTTTTGATTTTCATTTTTTTCCCACTTCGTTTTTCTTTTTATAGAATATACATTCATATTTGAAAAACGTAAAGCGAATATAAAATGCTTTTCGCTTCAAAAAATTCTGCATTTTAAGATTATGTTGTAAGAGATCGGTTTTTCGCTTATTATGAATTTGCAAAGAGGGCAATATGAAAATCATATCATGGAACGTAAACGGAATTCGTGCTGTTGAAAAGAAGGGCTTTATCGAGTGGTTGCTTGGTTCTGGTGCAGATGTAGTCTGCATTCAAGAAACAAAGGCTAATCCTGGGCAATTGTCGCCAGAACTGCTTGCACCGGGCGGCGCGTACAAAAGCTGGTTTTCAAGCGCAAAAAAAGCAGGTTATTCGGGTACGGCAATCTTTGCAAAAACTGAACCAGACTGTGTTGAAACGATGGGCGACGGGCGCTTTGACGATGAAGGGCGCGTAACAATCGCAAAATTCGGAAAACTGGCTGTAATTTCGGCATATTTTCCGAACAGCCAGGACGCAGGTGCGCGCCTTGATTACAAGCTTGCGTTTTGCGATGCAATGCTCAAAAAATGTGATGAGCTTGTGGCTGCCGGCTTCAACATCGTGCTTTGCGGCGACTACAATATTGCGCACAAGCCTATTGACCTTGCGAACCCAAAAGCAAACGAAGGTAACGCCGGTTATCTGCCCGAAGAGCGCGCCTGGATGGACAAATTCACGGCTGCTGGTTATGTAGACACTTTCAGGCATTTCTGCCAAGAACCAAAGATGTACACATGGTGGAGCTACCGCTTTCACGCGCGGGAAAAGAACATCGGATGGCGCATCGACTATCAGTGCGTAAACCCGGCTTTTATAAGCAGCGTAAGGTCTTCTGTAATCATGAGCGATGTTCTCGGCTCAGACCATTGCCCGATTGCCGTAGAAGTGGAGTAACTGCGGCCAGGCTTTGTTGTCAAACGGAAAACACACTTCGCGCTATAGCTCTTTTATAAGATGAAACTTTTTGTTGCCGGCCGGAATGTTTTCAAGCTCGCTTATGATTTTGTAGCCATGCATTTTATTGAATTCTGGGGCTTGCCAAGACATTGTGTCTAGGTGAACGCTGTGGCAGCCGCGCTTTTTGGCTTCTTCTTCGGCGGCTTTCAGCAGCTTTGAGCCGATGCCCTGCTTTCTGCACTTTTCTGCAACCCAGAGAATATCGATGTGCAGCCAGCCCCAATATGTGCCACCGAGAATTCCGGCGATTATGCTGTTGTTTCCATCGTATTCAACGATGTTCAAAAGCTCGTGATTGTCTGCGCCGACTTTTTCTTCGTTAAACTTGGCAAGCGCGCTGTTCACGAAAGCGATTTCTTCTTCGGTTGGGTTGTAGTTCATTTGTGGTTTCCTGATTAGGTATTGCATGATGTAACTATATATTCAGATAGAATATTGTCAATTCTATTAATGGATGTATAAGGTATGATTAAGAGTCTAAAATTATTATCACTTGCATATTTTTCTTTTAAATAATCATGATATTTTTGCTTTTCAAATGTTTCTTGACCTTTTCGTTGAAAGATGTCTACAGGATGATAATGCTGTTCACCATTATATTCTATTAATAAATTTTGTGAAGGAATATAAAAATCATATGATAATAATTTTTGATCCATCAAATCAGGAAATGTTTTTTGCCGAATAAATAATTTTTCTTTATCTTGCGTATTCGGTTTAAAATTATGTGATTCCAACCATTTATTGATTTTTGATTCACCGATAGAAATATTGCATACAGGACAACCACTACCACTTAATAAGCTGTAGGGAATGATCATAAAATCTCCGTGTTTTGAGCACCTTACTTTTACTTTTGTATCTGAATTAATATATACAACTTGACTGTAATCATATTCAGGATGTATGAGTTTTGCCCTATTAGTGAATGTTTCCAATGTCATCCGTTGTAAATTTGCTGTTTTTTCTATACCACAAAGCCTACACCCCTTTCCTGTAAGCATATTTGCAGGAATTAATTTTATATTTCCATGCTTAGGACAAATAACATCGATTTTTGTATGATTGTTTATATAAACGACTTTTGAATAATCATAATTTGGAAAAATTTTCATTGCACGCTGTATAAATTCTTCTTTTGACATTTTTTGCCGTTCTGCTGATTTTTCATTAGAACATTTAGCGCATATAGAGCCACTAAGGAAGCTCCCTGGTGTTATTAGAAACTCTCCATGCTTTTTACAGATAATTTTTACTTTTGTGAGATTGTTATGATATATAACCTCTGAATAATCATATTCAGGATGCATTAGAAGTGCTCGTTTTATAAATTCTTCTTTTCCTAATCTTTGTGATTTTGCTCTTTTTTCAATTCCACATTTAGGACATCCTTGACCTTGAAAAAAGTTATGAGGGGTGATTTTAAAATCTCCATGTTTATTGCAAGTAATAATAACTTTTTCATGCGTCTTTACATATATTGTTTTTTCATAAGAATATTCAGGTCTGAATGATATAAAACGTTCCAGCTGTTCTTGCTGAGAGAAATTTTTACCTGCACACTTAGGGCATCCTTGGCCTTGTAATAAATCATGTGGAGAAATTTTGAAATATCCATGAATTGAACAAAAAACATCTAGTTTCTTTCTGTAATCTTCATAAATTGATTTGGAATAATCAAATTCGGGATGAATTTGTTTTGCACGAGAAATGAATTCTTCTTGAGAAAACCGCTTCGTTATTTTTCTTGCACATTTTGGACACTTATGCCCTTGAAACAGACTTTCAGGAACAACTTCAAAAATTCCATGTTTTTTGCAAATAACTTTCACTTTTATTTTTGAATTAATGTAAACAGATTGTGAATAATCGTATTCAGGTGAAATCTTTTTTACTCTTTCTAAAAAATCTTTTTGTGTTAATTTTCCTTTTCCACTGCATTTACTGCAACCTTGTTTTCGTTTTATTAGGTGATAAGGTGTAATTTCGAATTCGCCGTGTAAAGGACATATAACGATTACTTTTGTATCTGCATTATTATATATCGATTTAGAAAAATCATAATTTGGATGAACAAGTTTAGCTTTTGTTTCAAATTCTTGTTGTGTAAATCTTATTCTTCCCATTAATCATTACCTATCTACATTTATTATATTCTTCGGTCGGGTTGTTGTTCATTTTTGGTTTTTCGTGTCTTTCACGTAATGCGCTTTTATAAAAGCTTCGACGGCTTGTTCTTCTTCTTTTGAAGAAAAGCAGTGGCGCGGCAAAAGCAGGGCTTTTTGCTTTGAAACAAATATCGCGATTATCTTTTTGCCGAATATAACGCGGCTGAAATCTTCAAGTGTATAGCTGAAGCTTCCGCGCTGCATGGAATGGTGTATTCCGTCTTCTTTCAGCAGAAGCGTCTGCTCTTCCTGCAATATTTTGTCAGATTTATATGAACGTCTGTATATCAATGGCAAAAATATCAAATAGATAAGCAATATGAATATAATGGGCAGTATATCACTAAAAATTTTCGAAAACTGCATTTTCAAGAAAATGTCTAAAATCAGAACAAAAAACAGCAGACAGCTTAAAATTATAATAGCAGTCTTTATGATTTTGCTGTTCATAAGATATTCTTTTTGAAATGCGAAATAATCCTTTTCCGTTATTTTGACTTTTACTTCATGTTCCATTGGTTTTCTCCGCTTTTATTTTAGCACATTCTGTGTGTGTTGTCGCCTGAATCATGTGACGCCAGCGGTATTTGTGCATAAAAAAAGCTCCGCAGAGTTTGCGGAGCTTCAGTTCAAGCGGTTAAGCTTTGATTATTTAGAAAGTCTGCCGCGGCCTTACGGCCGCTTCCCTAGTTTGCCGTTCGGCAAACCAGCATGACTTATGCCTTGTTAAGGCGTGATTCCAAGTCATTGAGACAATCATTAAGTTCTTTTGGCAAGTGCTTGCCGAACTTAGGATAGTGATTCTCTCTGATATCCTTAACTTCTTTCAACCAGCCTGCTGTATCAACCTTGAGGATTTCTGGCAGAACTTTCTTGTAGTAGTCAGCCAAACCGTCTGTGTTGATTGCGCCTTCTTTCGGCATGAAACCGATTGGTGTTTCAACAGCATTGTCTTTGCCGTCGCAGCGGTCGAAAATCCAAGCGAGAACGCGTGAGTTGTCGCCGTAGCCTGGCCACATGAATCCGCCCGGAAGGTCTTTGTTGTTTTCGTCCTTGCGGAACCAGTTTACGTAGAAAATCTTCGGCAATTTGTCCTGATCTTTAGCTGCCTTGCCTACATCTACCCAGTGCTGGAAGTAGTCGCCCATGTTGTAGCCGCAGAACGGAAGAATTGCGAATGGGTCGCGGCGGATTTTTCCGACTTCAGCAGCGTTGATTGTAGAAGCAGCTGTGATTTCTGAACCAACGATAGAGCCGAGGAATACGCCGTGGTTCCAGTTGCGTGCCTGATGTACGAGAGGTACAGTTGATGGACGGCGGCCGCCGAACAAGATTGCAGAAATCGGAACACCTTTCGGGTCTTCCCATTCTTTTGCGATACAAGGACACTGTGAAGCAGGTGCTGTAAAGCGTGCGTTCGGGTGAGCGAATTCTTCGCCCTTTGGTGATTTGTCTTTTGGAAGAGCGTCGCGTGTCTGGCCTTTCCAGTCAACAAGCTTGCCCTTTGCAGGATAGCCAATCTGTTCCCACCAAACATCGCCGTCTTCTGTGAGGGCGCAGTTTGTGAAGATTGTGTTCTTTGAAGCAGAAATCAAAGCGTTCTTGTTTGATTCTTCTGAAGTTCCCGGTGCAACACCGAAGAAACCTGCTTCTGGGTTGATAGCATAAAGACGGCCGTCATCGCCGAACTTCATCCAAGCGATATCGTCGCCGATTGTTTCAACTTTCCAGCCCGGAATTGTCGGGATAAGCATAGCAAGGTTTGTCTTGCCGCAAGCTGATGGGAAAGCACCTGTAACGTACTTAACTTCGCCCTTCGGGTTTGTAAGCTTAAGGATAAGCATGTGCTCTGCGAGCCAGCCTTCTTCGCGTGCCAAAACTGTAGCAATGCGGAGAGCGAAGCACTTCTTTCCAAGAAGTGCGTTTCCACCGTAACCTGAACCGTAAGACCAGATGAGGTGCTCTTCTGGGAACTGGCTGATGTATTTGTGCTCAACGTCTGCGCAAGGCCAGATTCCGTTGTCGCTTTCGCCGTTGTTCAATGGCTTACCAACTGAATGGAGACATGGAACGAATTCGCCGTCTGTTCCGATTACGTCGAGAACCTTCTTGCCGGCGCGTGTCATGATGTCCATGTTAAGAACAACGTATTCAGAGTCTGTAAGTTCAATGCCGTTCTTAGAGATTGGTGAACCGAGCGGACCCATGCAGAAAGGAATTACATACATTGTGCGGCCGTGCATACAGCCCTTGTAAAGACCTTTCATTGTTGCTTTCAATTCTTTCGGGTCAATCCAGTGGTTTGTTGGACCAGCATCTTCTTCTTTAACAGAAGAAATGAATGTGCGTCCTTCAACACGTGCAACATCGCTAGGAAGCGAGCGGAAAAGGAAGCTGTTCGGCTTCTTCTTGAGAGGAGTTGCAAGACCTGCTTTTACGCATTTCTGCATCAAGCGGTCGTACTCTTCTGTAGAACCGTCACAAACATAAACTTCGTCCGGTTCACACATCTTTACACATTCATCAACCCATGCTTTGATTTTTGGGTTTTTAATGTCATTAAGTGTCATGTAAGACTCCTATAAAACTCGGCTTTCGCCGAAAAAAATTACACTATAAGGAAGATTCCTTAGAAAGGATAATATCTTTTTAATGTGAAAAATTCAATGGTAGAAGATGAGTAAAGATAAAATTTGCACGATTTCTTTAAAAAAAAGAACAGCCCCGGATTTTGTTCCGAGGCTGTTGGAAAAAGGTTCTTATATTTTAGGAGAACAACCTATGAAAACCTAAGCCATAAAATCCACGGCGTTGCCGGTCAAGCCTGTCGGCATGATTGCATACGGATTCGCTTTTGCCGTGCTGAGCTGTGTCTGAAGCTTAGCCTGATAGTCTGAAATCATGCTATCTATCTGTGCTTCAGAAAGCCCTGATGTGTCTATCTTTTTTGATGCTGAATCAACGTTTGAAGAAGAAACTTTATCAATCAATGTGTTGAGCATATAGACTTTGTTGAGCGAAATACTGTTTGAGCCTTTAGGGTCTGCATATCCAGAGATATGCTCCAACTGGGAATAAATCACCATATATGGCTTTACAGGAATAGCGACTTTTCCGCTTGCGTTATGCGTTGAAGCATAAGAGTATGAATATGTGCTCAAAAGACCAGATGTCATATCTACCATGGTGAACCTCCTTTATGGATTTCATCTTTTTAAACTGTTAAAAAAGTTTGAGTGCAACAAACTGCACTTCATTTATGTTATCGGATTTTGGAAAAAAAACTTTAGAAAAAAAAAGAGCTGCCCGAAAAAACTTTTATGCCATTCTGAATCAAATTCAGCATGACAAAGCTCTTTTCAGGCAGCTCTCTTTGTGATGAAAGGCTGAAATTAGACGCTCTTTCCTTCTGAAAGGAAAATCTGCATAAGCGAAACGAACAAATAAATCTTCTTATAAACAGCGGCCATCATGCCCTTGATTGGCGATTCTGCAGCGCGCTCAACTTCCTTCCAGTTGATAAGAAGCTCTGCTTTCGGGTTTGTGCAGTCTTCGATTAAAAGCTTGAGGAATTTTGCGAAGAGCACCAAATCTTGCGCGCCCTTTGTAAGAATGTAGTGAGCCTCTTGGTTAATGTCTCTTCCGGTCGGCAGAATCGGTCTGTTCTTGCCAGAACTAATTGCATTGCCGACGAATTCATCAAGCGTAGTAATCTGCGTTGAGAACTCAAGCAATTCATTGTATGCGTTTGACATCTGCTTAGACCTGTCTTGGTCAGTCCATTTACCACGCATGATTACAAGGTCATAGATTTCGCGCACGTCTTTCTTGTAATAATCGTTGAGAAAAGCTTTCATGTAGTTCAGCGGCTGGCAATATGTAAAGCGGAGCGTTGTGCGCTTCGCATTCAGTGCCTGCGATTCCTGCGTGTAGTTCTTGAGCATAACTACATTGTTCTTGCCGAAAAGCGCGTTCAAAAGCTCGTCTGTCTTTGAATTTGCTTTTTCTGTCGTAAGCTTTTTGAGCAGGTTCTCAACTCTGTTGCGTGTCTGTTCTATATAAGTGTCAACTATGCGCTCGTTCTTTTCTTTTAGCTGAAAGCTGTAGTCAGGGTTGTCTGAAATATATGCTACCATCTGCTCAAAGATTTCACTTGAGCGCACATCTGAAACGCGCGAAAGCACCTTGTTCCATAAAGTAGAAGAGAAAACTTCGTTAGATTTATATTCCTTTATGAATTTGAACATTGCCGGCCAGTTCGCCTTTGAACGCAAAGACCATGCAACAGCCATAAAGTCTTTCAAATCATCAACGATGTAGTCGCCCTTGATAGGCTGAAAAACAGGTGTGCTTGAAAAATCACGCTCGTGAAAGCTTGAATCGAATTTCTTGAGCAGAAAGTAATAGTCAAACGTTACAAAAGAGCTGAACGAAACAAAAAGCGAATAAAGCCCGTTGATTGCGGCTATTCTGTTCTGGTCAAATTCCGACATCAAGGCATCCAAATCGCCCTTGACCTGATTTGCAAGGTCTTTGATTGCCATAGTTCTGGCACGCTGAGAAATAGACTCGTCTGTAAGCTGTTCTGCACGCTCTTTCTGCTTGTCTGAAAGTGAATAATCGATGATGCAGTTCTTGAGTACGTTTACGGCTTGCGGCGTGGCAAGCAAAGCTTGTGCGGGCGAAAGCACTTTGTACAAATCATAGAACCATTTTGCCATAGACGGCTGTGCCTGATTTTGCTGGCACTTGTAGAATTTGTACTTCGACTTGCCAATCTGCTTTGCGATAAGCTTTAATGCACGTCTTTTTTCAGCTTCTGGGTCTGATGATACGAATAATCCCCCGAAAAGCTTTGAAAAGAAGCCTTCATCTGTTTGTTTTGCGTTTTTACCCATACTTCTATTATCGAGAATTTTTTATACATGTCAACAGAAAAAACGCATCCGCGCGGTCTTTAGCGTTGAGCAAGCTTGTTATAAACAGCCGGAAGCTTTTTCTTCGCCAGAATCCGGCATCGTTCCGTCTTTTTCGCACTGAAGAATCCACCGTTTCAGCGGCGTTCCCCAGTCGTATTCGCTTGTGTTTTCAAGCAGAAGCTGCTCAAAAAGCGTGTTGAGATGCTCGTTAATCTGCTTCTTGGCTTCTTGTGTTATGTCTTGGGCGTTTGCAAAAATGCCGTTGATGAAGTCAACCGCTTCTTGAATGCTGAATTCGTTCTCAAAAATGCAGCTCATCATATAAAGTGCCGCCGCAATGCAGTTTATGCCGAGCTGCTTTGTGTAAAGCGCAGCTTCTGCAAACTCAATCGCCTCGGTGTAGATTTCGGCGTTATAGAATTTCTGCTCTCCTTCTGAAAACTGCTCTTCTTTCAAGGCGCGCTTGAAATATGTTGCAGCAAGCACTGCAACAGAAACGTTGAGGCTCGGCACGCAAAGATAATGTGGGTCAAACAGCTTAACCCAGATGAATTTCAGCTTTACAATTCCTTTCGGACGCTTTGTCGTTGACATTCTGAATCTGTAGAAAGCGGCGGCCTCTTTGTAGCAGCGGCTTATCAATGCAAGAAAATCTGAAATGTGCTTCGTCGCATGATTGCGGCGGTGCTTAACAAGCAACGCGAGCGGACGGATCCAGATGTTGATGCAGTTTAGATAAATGTCAATTTTTTCTGGCTTAAATGGAATATAATCATCTAACAGGCTGTCTACCGGAATTATTTTAGTTTTTATGAAGCCGAACTTGCGCTGAAACTGAAGATAGAAAAAATCTTTTATGACCGTTCCGATAAAGCTTGATGTGCTTTTCCATGTTTTCGGGTGGGCAAGCACGAAAAGATAAGCTCTAAGCGGATTGTATTTGCTGATTGGCTTTATTGGTTTTATCGAGGCTTCTTTTTCAGCGGCTTCGTTGTTTGTCATGCCCCGAACACCTCTTTGGCAATTTCTACGCTGCGCATTGCGTCTTTTGAATAATAGTCTGCATCAATTTTCTTGGCATATTCTGCCGTGAGCACCGCACCGCCGACCATAATCTTGACAGTTTTTCCGGCTTCTTTCTCGTATTGGCGCAAAGCCTTTATGGTCTGTTCCATGCTTGCTACGGTTGTCGTCATAAGCGCGCTCAAGCCCACAAGCTTTATGTCGTTCTCTTTTACAGCGTCTACAACAGCCTGAACCGGCACGTCTTTGCCGAGGTCAATGACGTTGTAGCCGTAATTTTCGAGCATGGCCTTTACGATGTTCTTGCCGATGTCATGCACGTCGCCCTGAACTGTGGCAATGACAATCTTGCCCTTGCTTTCCTGTGCTTCGCCCGATGCGGCAAGATGAGCTTTTATAACTTCAAAAGCTTTTGCGACAGTTTCTGCGCTCAAAAGCAGCTGCGGAAGAAACTTGCGGCCGCTTTCAAAGTCTTTACCCACCGCATCAAGTGCGGGCACAATATGATTGTTTATTATATCAAGCGCTGAATTTGTTTTCAAAAGCTCTTGCGCCGCAGCTGCCGAGCGGTCTTTAAAGCCGTTCACGATAATCGTCTTTAAGTCAGAAGCTTCTGCTTTCTGTGCCGGTGCTGCAGAAGCGGCGTTTTTTCCGTCTGAAGCTGCAGCGGCCGTGGGCGCGACGGTGTTCGCATAATTTTCGATGTACTCAAGGCAGTTTGCGTCAAAACCGGCAATTGCCCTAAAAGCTCTGAACGCCGCCATCATGTCCTGCGACAGCGGATTGATTATGCATGCGTCAAGGCCGGCTGCAAGAGCCTGCGTAAAAAAGTGCGAATTGATTATTTCTCGGCGCGGCAGCCCGAAGGAAATGTTTGAAACGCCCAAAACCGTCTTGCAGCCGTACTTCTGCTTTACAAGCTGAATCGTGCGCAAAGTTTCGCGCGCTTCTTTCTGCTGAGAGCTGATTGTAAGCGTCAGCGCATCAATTACAATGTCGCGCGGCGGAATGCCATAAGATTTGGCCGTCTCAAAGATTCGGTCTGCAATCGCTAAGCGCTCTTCTGCCGTAGGCGGAATGCCGTTTTCGTCTAGCGCAAGCGCAACGACAGTGCCGCCGTATTTCTTGACAATCGGGAACACAGCTTCCATTGTGTGCTTTTTGCCGTTTACAGAATTGATGAGCGCTTTGCCGTTATAATAGCGCAAAGCCTTTTCGAGCACCGGCGGCTCGCTTGAATCAATCTGAAGCGGAATTCTGAAAGAGCTTTGCAGCAGTTTGACCGCGTCGACCATCATCTGCTGTTCGTCTATGCCCGGCAAGCCGACGTTTACGTCTAGAATGTGCGCGCCCGCGTTTATCTGGCTTGAAGCTTCATCAATTATGTACTGCATGTTCTTATCGAGCAAAGCCTGCTTGAACTTCTTCTTGCCGGTCGGGTTTATGCGCTCGCCGATGATTAACGGCCCGTTTTCAGGCGAACCGATGTCGGCGCTTTCGTTATAAGAGCAGATTATCGTATGATTCTGAAGTTTGTGGTTTCTTTCTATTTTATCTGCTTTAATCTTGTTGACCGCCTGCACCATCGCCTGAATGTGCGAAGGGGTAGTGCCGCAGCAGCCGCCGAGAATAAGCGCACCAGTCTTGAAGTTTTCTGCTTGGGCGGCGGCAAATTCTTCGGGCTTAACCTTAAAGAATGTCTTGCCGTTTTCTACAACAGGCAGACCCGCATTCGGCTGTACCAAAAGCGGAATCGAAGCGTAGCTTGCCATTGTCTTTGTGAGCACGTCTGCATCGGCAAGGCTGCCGCCGCAGTTAAAGCCCGCCGCCTCAACGCCCATGCTTTCCATATAGACAATGGCGGTCAGAGCGTCTGCGCCGGTCAAAGTGCGCATGTTGCTTTGGAACGTGGCAGAAACAATAACAGGCAGGCTTGTGTTTTCGCGCGCGGCAAGCACGGCGGCCTTTGTCTCGTAAAGGTCGCTCATCGTTTCAACAAGCACCAAATCTGCACCAGCCTTTTCGCCGGCAATCATGGTTGTCTTATAGTTTTCATAAGCCTGGTCAAAAGTGAGCGGCCCCATCGGTTCAAGCAGCTTGCCGCTAGAGCTTACGTCTAGCGCAACAAAGGCGTGATTGCCGCTCTTGGCTATTGCTTCTTTTGCGTTGCGCACCGCCGCTTCGATAATTTCTTCGGTTTTATAAGATGAATCTTCGAGCTTTATGGGGGTTGCGCCGAAAGTGTTTGTCGTTATTATGTTCGCGCCGGCCTTAAGATAAGCTGAATGAACAGCCTTAATCAGTTCAGGCGCTGTTATCGAAAGCTCGTCAGGTGCATGATAATGCAGCTCGTCTTTCAGCTCAAAATCAACAAGCTGCACTTTTTCTTTTGCTTGCAGAGACTGAATTATTGTGCCCATGCCGCCGTCAAAAAAGACCGGCTCGTGATTGTGGATGTGTTCCTGTAAAAAGTCTCTGAAATTCATGCTGATTCCTTTTTATTCTTAATTTCGGATTGTGCAATATTAGCCAGCATTTGTCATTGTCGGGCTAGACCCGACAATCTCCGGTTCTAACCATCATGCACGGCAATGACACACATTATGCAAATTCGGCATCCGGATTGTACAAAAATTCAGATGCTAGGCGTTTTGTGCCGCAACTATGCTCGAAATATTGTTCATAATTGAGCGCGCAACGTCAGGCTTGTTCATCGTATAAATGTGAATGCCGCGCACGTCGTTGCTTATCAGGTCGATAATCTGATGTGTCGCGTAGTCTATGCCCGCCTGCTTCATCGCCTCGTTTGAAGCGCCGAATTTATCGATTAAGTTGAGAAGCTCGCGCGGCATGAAAGCGTTTGACAGCGCCACCATGCGCTTTATCTGCGCGGCGTTCGTTACCGGCATAATGCCAGCAAAAACCGGCTGCGTAATGCCTTTACGCTGGGCGCGGTACAAGAAATTGTAGAACATGTTGTTGTCAAAGAACATCTGAGTTGTCAAAAACGAGCAGCCCAAATCTGCCTTTTGCTTGAGATGGTCCAAATCTTCGTCTTTGTTTGTGCATTCCGGGTGGCCTTCTGGGTTGCAAGCCGCGCCGATGCAGAAATCTGTTGTCTCTTTCAGCTCTTTGATGAGGTCATAAGCGTATTTGTACTGGTTCGGCGGAACAAAATCAGCATTCGGCGGAATATCGCCCCGGAGCGCGAGCACATTCTCTATGCCGGCATCTTTAAGCTTTTTGACGGCGGCGGCGACCTGCTCTTTTGTTGATGAAATGCATGAAAGGTGGGCAAGCGCCGGCACGTTGCCTTCGTTGTTGATGCGCGAAGCGATGTCTGCCGTGTTAGAGCTTGTGCCGCCGCCCGCGCCGTAAGTGACGCTCATAAAATCCGGGCGCAGGCGCGAAAGCTCAAGCGCGGCATCTACGATAGATTGATATGTCTCTTTATCCGCAGTCGGTTTTGGCGGAAATGTCTCAAACGAAATTAATAGCTTTTTCTTTTTAAGAATATCTGAAATTTTCATAGTAACAAATTATGCGACAAATTTGAGCTTTTTGCAACGGAGTAACCTATATACTTTGTTATTTTCACAATATTTATAGATTGCTGAAGCTTACCTTGAACGATTTATGTACACATGCTGTCGGACGGCTGAGCATGTGTACATCAGCGCACAATGTTGGTCACTTCGACTCCGCTCAGTGACCAGATTAATCTCAAAAAGCGGAGTTCAATCGATAATGCTTGTTCAATCTAAGATTGTAGATTAAGCTTTAAGCAGAACTATGTACAAGATTGAGACTGAACGCGGCGATTTGTTCGACGTGAATATGATGATTGTGATGAAAGCGGCTGTTTCTGGCGCAGATAAATTGAGCTTTGCCGAAGCCGAAAAAGCTTTTCGTGAAGCTACCGCCGCTTATGAAATCCTTAACAGCAAGATTATGATGAAAGCTGACGGCAGCTGCTTTTATGAGCCGTTCTCTAGTGGCGCGGAAGCTACAGGGCAGGACGGCGCACAAAAAGCTGTGCAAAGTGCGCCAGCTGATAATGTGCCTGACGGCCAGCCGCTGCACAACCCGGCGCAGACGCAGACAATTTCGCCGTGCAGTATGATGCTTGAAGAGCTGATTCAGCAGCAGCAAAGAATACGGTTCAGGCTAGAAGACGGCGAGTTTTTGCGCTGCTTTGTCTATGAGCCGTGCGACGGCAAGCGCGATTTTGTCTTTTTGATGCACCATCTGGGCGGCGACGGAAAATCGCTCTGCTATTTTATTGGGACTTTTTTGAATTGTCTTAGCGGAAACGGAAAAACGCCCGAATATCAGCCGATTAAGCTTTTGACAAGCGAGAATCTGCCAAAAGATAGTGCGCTGCCGTTTGCGGCACAGCTTCTTGCAAAGCATTACAATAAGCAGTGGCAGAAAGAGCAGGGCAAAAAGGCTAATCAGACGCAAGCTCAAAAGCGGTGCTTTTCATTCAAAGACATGCAGACCGCTTACGATCATTTCTGGCAAAGCCGCCGCACAACAATTTCGGTGCAATATACTGATGCCGCCGTCTTGCAACAAGAACTAGCAGAATGCAAGCAGCACGGCATCGGCTATACCTCATATACGATTGCAAAGCTCTTGAAAGATGAAAGCGGCAAAAAGTCGGTGGGGCTTGCCGTTGATGCAAGACCAGACGGCAACCGCACAATGAGCAACCAGGCGACTGGCATTTCAGTTGATTATGCTTACGACAGCCGAAAAACGCTCATCGAGAACGCCGCCTGCATTGACAAGCTGATGAAAGCAAAGCTCGCCAAGCCTGTGCTGAAATATTTCATTCTTCAGTTTATGGCAGCCTTTGAGCCGCCGCTTGTTGATGCCGTGAACCTTGAATTCGCTGGCTGCTTTCACAGCAAAACTTCTGCAAAGCTTGCACGGCTTTTAGGCTACGGCACGAACACAAAAGACTATAGCATAACAAACCTGACAAAGCTCGATATTCCGGCTGAATACAGCGGCAACCGCGCCAGCTTAAAAATCGAAGACTTCGTGTTTGTTCCGCCGGTCGTTTCGTACGGCAAAAACATCATCGGCATGGTCACGCTGAACGGCAGGCTCTGCACTGTTCAGCACCGTTATGAAAACTGAGGAAACTCTTGCAATGGCAATTGCTGAAATTTGCCAGCCCCGATGAGTGTAGCGTAGCTGGCGTTTTGCTAAATCTCGATGCTTCTGCCGTCGCGTTTCAAGATACGCTGAACGGCGAATTTGCCGGAAATAACTGCAATTGGCAGGCCGCCCGGGCTCATCACCCACTGACCGGCGACAAAAAGGTTGTCAACGCCTTTTACGATGCCTTTGAAGCGCATCTGCTTGTTGCCGACCGTGGTGACAAAGCCCATGTAAGAACCGTGAAATGCGTTGCAATATCTGTTGTAGGTCAGCGGCGTCCAGTAGTCTAAAAGCTCGATTTTGCCTTCAAGCTCTGGGAATGCGGCTACAACGCGCTTTGTCAGCTCCTCGGCAAGCTCGGCCTTTTTCTGCTTGTACTCGTCTTTGCTGAGGCTGCTCCAGAATTCATAGTCTATATCAGATTGCGAGATGTTCGCTTGAAGTACGGTCTTGCCTTCAGGGGCAAAGCTTTTGTCGTAAGCGTAGCTTTTTACAGACATGCGGGTAAAGCTTTGTGTGCCGATTTGAAGCGGTTCGCAGTCAAAGAAAATTGTGTCGTTGCCTGAAAAGCTGCTGTCGATTGCGTATGCAACTTGAAAGCCGCTTGTAATTGGGTAGCTCTTTCTGTTTGCATAAGCTTTCTTTAGGTCTTTCGGCATATATTTCCGGTCAATCAGCTTGCCGTAAAGAAAATCAACATCAACGGCGCTTATAACTTCGTCAGCCTTTACGATTGTGCCGTCTTCAAGTTCGATGCCGTTTGCCTTTTTCTTTTCGATTATAATGCGCTTTACTGGCGTGTTCGTGTGCAAGACGCCGCCCAAATCATTGAATTTATGTGCAATTCTAAGCGACAGCGCCAGAGACCCTTTCAGCGGAATATTGCCGTTGCCGCTTGCCATTGTCGCATACGAAACGAGGAACGAATAAGCTGTGTAATCAGCCGGAAGATAGTCGCTCATCAGCTTTTGCATTACCGGGTTCTTGAACCGCTTGGCAAGGTCGCCGCAGTTGATTTTCCCGTATTCTTTCATCACTTTTGGCATGTTTGCCATGTCTTTGCCCATCTCGATGTAGTCTTTGATTTTCATCATGTCGAGCGGTTTTTCAGCCGGAATAACGCAGCATTTGGCGTATTCAACATACTGAATGAATTTGCGGATTTCGGCCTCATCTTCTGGTGCGGCTTTAATAAGCTCTTCTTCAGTTTTTTTAAGGTCGTTCCACAGCGTAAGCTCTTTGCCGCCGATTCGGCTTGAGTAAAACTTGGTTGTGTCTGCATATTCAGTGTTTTCGTCAATTGCGCCGACAGTCTTCCAAACTTGCCAGAGCTTCGTCTTTTGGTCTGTGCCAGTCAGCCAATGAATGCAGTTGTCAATGTGATAGCCATTGCGGTTCCAGCCCATACATTCGCCACCCGCAAGCGCGTTCTTTTCGTAGATTTCAGCTTCAAACCCGGCTTTCAGCGCATAAATTCCGGCGCTAAGACCGCCGATGCCGCCACCGATAATCACAACCTTCTTTGCCATAGTTTTCTCCTTGCTATGCTTAAACAATATAAACTGTATAATTTTGGTTCAGTTCAAACCCGAACTTAAATGCAATATTTCTTGAAAGCTCTGTCTGCGCATCCCAGTGAACCAAAAGCCCGCGCTTTTCGCAGTTCTTGAGCATTTGGCTTATGCAATGATTTGCAAGCCCTTTTCTTCGATAATCTTGCATGGTTGAAAAATCAAGCTCAATTTCATTTTCAAAACTGATGAATGAAGAAGCCGAAGAAACGATTTTGCCCTTATGCCAGATAACTGCACCAGCACCGTTTGCAGCAAAATCTTCCGCACTTTTATAGTTCTTTCCGTGAGAGAAAGGCTTTGCTTCAAATTCTTTCTCTCCGAACTTTCGTAATTCAAACTCAGGTGCAAGCCCGTCCAAATTCGGAAAAACAAAATGATTCACGCTCTTCATTTGATAGCGCACATAAGTTTCAGCGTCCGGAAAATTCTGCTGAATAAAGCTTTGCCACTGCTCTGAAAGGCAAACTAGATGCCGGCCGCGCTTCGGTGCGCAAAGCTGATTGATAAGCGCCTCGTTTGGCTTGCCAGAAAGATATGTAAACAAAGCTTCTGCTATAGAGCCGTTTTCATAAACGTGGTTTTTCCCGAAAAGCCCTGCCTCGCAAGCGCGCAGCAAAAGCGGCTTAGAATGCAAAATCGTCATGGCTGGCTAATCCTGCAAATGTGCCGTTCCTGAACCAGTTTCAGGGTTTTTCAATATGGCCATTACCCAGCTTGTTTCGGGAAGCGGCTGTTCGGGGGTTATCGCGTGTTCTTCCATTATGCCTTGAATGCAGCTCCAGAATGTTGCCGAAAGCACGGCCGCATCGCCTTGCCGCATTGAGCCAGACTTTTGCCCTTCTTTGATGACCTTTACGGAACGTTCCACCTGATTCACGGAAAGCGCGGCGCTGCGTATTTGCTCAGGAATTCCGGGGCGGCGCGCATTGTTCATCAGAACGAACATCTGGCAAATCCAGGGTTGCGCCTTCGTAGCAGAGAAAAGCGCTTTTACGAAATTCTCAAAATATTCCAACGGCTCTTTGTACGGAATTTTATCAGGCGTTTGTGTGCCTTGCACGCCCATTTGCACAAGCGCAAGATAAAGCTGCTCTTTTGATTCGTAATAATGGAATAAAAGCCCAGTGCTGATGCCGAGTTCTTGCGCAATGTCTGTTATTTTGGTTTCGCTAAAGCCTTTCGTTACAAAGAGTTCGAGCGCCTTAAACAGAATCTGCTTGCGGCGTTCTTCTTTTTGTTCGTTCCGCGTCATAAAAGTTCCTCTTTGTTTGTTGAATCAATATTCAATGAACTTATGTTCAATATAAAGCTGAAATGCGGAATTGTCAATTGGTTGAATCAAAATTCAATGAAAAATTTCAGTGTTCAGCATGGTTGATTTTTTCAGGTTGCATGAATTAACTGCAAAGACTGTTCTTCTGCTGATTGAGCATGTCAAATGCGATTGTGCGACCGCGCCGGTACGGTTAAAGATACCCATTCCCATCCTATCACAAAAAAAATAGCTTTTCAGAAAGAACTGCTTTATACTGTTTGTAAGGAACAGAAAATGAAACAGAAGAAATTTTCATTTGCGAGCTTGTCGGTCAAGCTTCCACTTTTTCTTGTGCTTTTTTGCATTATTCTTAGTGTCGGAAACGGAATAATCGGCTACAGGGTTTTCAGGTCTTTGTTTGAGCGGCAATACCGCCAAGTTACGCAGCAGATTGCAGAAACGGCAATCTCTTATGTGAACGCCGACCGCATTAATTATTATCTTAAAGGCGGGCAGGAAGATGAAGAATGGTATGAAACAGATGCACAGCTTGAAAGTCTGACTGAGACGTCAAAGCTTGCATATATTTATGTGACTGTTCCGGATTCAAAATTTATGACGCGCGTCTACATTTTTGATACCGTCAATTCTGAAGTAAAGAAAGCTAAAAAAATAAAGCTTGGCATAATTGCTTCGCTTTCGAATTATGATGAGAAATATATTCAGAACTTGAAAAATGTCATGCTCAAAGGCGAAATGCACGTGCGATTTGTGTATAATGCCACAGGCGGTCATGTAACGACTTCTCTGCCGGTTATAGACAAAATGGGCAACATCGTTGCAATTATGAGCATTGTAAAGCCGATGAGCGAGATGCAGGGCTTTAAGGAAAGCTACATAACGACTGTTGCGTTCTCGTCTGCGGCAATCACCTTTGTTATCGTTCTTTTCTTCTCTCTGCTGCTGATGGTGCGCTTTGTGAAGCCTGTTTCGCTTATTACGCATGAAACGTCACATTTTGCCGAGCACAAAGGCCGCATTTCAGACAGGCTGCAGAAGATAAAGGGCAAAGACGAATTCGGCATTCTGGCGCGCGCCGTAGAAAAGATGAGCGTCGACATGAACAAATACATACAAGATTTGACGCACACCACCGCCGAAAAAGAGCGTCTTTCGGCGGAGCTTGACGTAGCCACACAGATTCAGGCGAACATGCTTCCGCGCATTTTTCCTCCATATAAAGACCATCCTGAACTTGAGCTTTTCGCCACAATGGAACCTGCAAAAGAGGTCGGCGGCGATTTCTATGACTTTTTTATGGTTGACAACGATCATTTTGCGCTTGTTGTCGGTGACGTAAGCGGAAAAGGCGTGCCGGCCGCTTTGTTCATGGTTATCGCCAAAACGCTCATCAAGAACAGCGTCATGCAGGGGCTTGAGCCAGCAAAAGTCTTTGAGCGCGTCAACAACGAGCTTTGCGAAGGCAACGATGCAGGGCTTTTCGTTACATGCTGGATGGGAATTCTCACGCTGAGCACAGGCGAGCTTCGGTTTGTAAACGCCGGCCACACTTATCCGATTTTGCGCCATGAAAACATTGTGGAATTCTTGAAGTCTAAGCCTGACCTTATGCTTGCCGGAATGGAAGGCATGCGCTACACGGAGCATTTCATAACGCTTGGCAAGGGCGACAGGCTTTTTGTTTATACAGACGGCGTTACAGAAGCGACAGACGCTAACGAGCAGCTTTACGGCGAAGAGCGGCTCATCAATTTTATGCGCGGCACTCAAATTGTAGATGTGCGCCAGTCGCTTGCCGACATCAGAAGCGACATTGACGCTTTTGTTGCCGGTGCGCCGCAGTTTGACGACATTACGATGCTTGAGCTTTTGTTGAAAGGGTAGGTGCGGTATGAGTATAAAATGCTTTCAGGCGACAGACGAGAACATGCAGGCTGTATCTGATTTTATTCACGGGCATATACCGCAATGCTGCTCGGTCGAGCTGCTGAACAAGATAGACCTTGCTGTTGAAGAAATTTTTGTCAACATAGCGCATTACGCTTATAAGCCGGAAACAGGTCAGGCGGAGATAGACTGCAAATTTGAGAACGGAACGCTGACAGTTGTGTTCAGCGATTCGGGCAAAAAATTTGACCCGCTTGCAAGGCAAGACCCCGACACGAGCCTTTCTCTTGAAGAGCGGAAAATCGGCGGGCTTGGTATTTTTCTTACAAAGCAGTTCATGGATTCAGTTTTATATGAATATGCTGACGGCAAGAACATTCTGACAATTGAGAAAAAGATTGAGCGATAATTAATTGGTTTGAGCTTATCTTTGTCGGGCTTGATGATGTGTCATGCCCGGCTCGTTAGAAACTTCTCTGCGAATGACCGGGCAATCTAATAGCAAGCTTAACCGCGAATCTGAGATTATCGTGTCAAGCCCGATAATCTCAGTGTTTTCCCGATAATGGCAGCGATTTCTTAAATAATCGAAAGAACGCCTTCCATGCCGGTGGCTTGGAACACCTGTCGGCAGAAGTCTGACGGGTTGCGCACAGACATTTTGCCGCCTACGCCGACCATCAGTTTATGCGCAAGCAGAACAACGCGAAGCCCTGCGCTCGAAATATAGCTTACATCTTTGAGATCCATTATAAGTGTCTTGCATGTCTGAACACATTCTTTTACGCACGATTCAAGTTCTGGTGCTGTTGTTGTGTCAAGTCTGCCTTCTATAACAAGTGTTGTCGTAATATCGTTTTTAGTTTCATTGATTGTCATTTTCAGCTCCATTTCTATTTTTGGGCTATTCAGAGAAAAAGTCAATCAATTTCTTCTTTTATTCTGAAAAGCGTGCTATAATTATTCCAATTCTATAACGGAGAAGAAATATGAAATGCTCAAAATGTGGCACAGAACTTCCAGAAGATTTTAAATTTTGCCCTCATTGCGGTCAGCCTGTTCAAAGCGGAAAACCGGCAGGTCAAAATGTTTCAGGCGTTTTCAACGATACTGCCCCGAACATGATTTATATTCCGGGCGACACATATATGATGGGTGCAGGTGAATTTGCCCATAATGTGACGTTGGATTCGTTCAAAATTTCAGAGACACCGATAACGCAAAAGCAATTCAAATATGTTATGGGAAAAAACCCTTCAAAACTTTTAGGCGACAACCGGCCGGTTGAGTGCGTCAACTGGTGTGATGCGCTGATTTTCTGCAACCGCCTTAGCGTAATGCAAGGTCTTATGCCGTGCTACAGCATCGGAATGGACAAGGAGCTTGCGGCTTTTGGCAGCGACAGCCCTGTCTGGAAGCGCGTAATCTGCAATTATGAAGCCAACGGCTACAGATTGCCGACAGAAGCTGAATGGGAATTTGCTGCAAGAGAGGGCGGCAAAAGAGAGTCACCGCTTTATTCTGGCAGCGACGACATCGAAGAGGTTGCCTGGTACGGCGAAAACAGCGATGTAAGCAGCCACGATGTTGGCTGCAAGAAGCCTAACGCAATAGGCTTGTATGACATGTGCGGCAATGTTGCAGAATGGTGCTGGGATTTTCTTGATACGCTGCCTGTCACCTCGCAGACAAATCCGCACGGCCCGCAGTTTGGCACAATGCGCGTAAAGCGCGGCGGCAGCTGGCTCGATGACGCGCCGCAATGCACTGTGTTTTTCCGCAGCGGCAGCGCACAAGCCGGCAAGAGCAGCAACTTAGGTTTTAGAATCTGCCAAGCTGTAATAGAAGAAGCTTAACAGACAAAACTGGCGCGGAAAGCGGCAATAAAAAAGCTCTGCAAATTGCAGAGCTTTTTTTTGTATCATCAGCTGAAGGTTAGCTGTAAATTTTGAACTTGGTTGCTTCTGTCTGAAGGTTGTTCGTCGCTTCCATGTTCAGGTTTGCAGCCTGCTTTATGTCCGCAATATTTGAGATAATCGATTCCGTCTTTTGGGTCATATCGTTCATCGATTCTGTAATGCTGCTAGTTCCTTCTGCAAGCTTGCCGACTTCTGTGTTGATTTCGCGGCTGCCGGTCAGAATCTCTTCTGAATTTTGCTTAACAGAATAAGTTATCTCGTTGATTTCTTTCATGGCCTCAAGAACTTGCGCACTTCCTGCGTCCTGTTCCTGCATGGCGGTCATAATCTGCTTTTCTTGTGCCTTTACGGTGTTCGTCAAATTAAAGATAAGCTCAAACTGGGCCTGAACTTGCTCAGTGTTTGATGCAACTGTGCTGATTGAAGTGCCAAGCTCTTGCAAGTGCATAGAAATCTGCTTGCTCTGGTCGTTACAGTCTTCTGCAAGCTTGCGGATTTCGTCTGCAACAACAGAAAAGCCTTTGCCTGCTTCACCGGCGTGAGCAGCTTCAATTGCGGCATTCATCGCGAGCAAGTTGGTCTGTTCAGCGATATGCTGAATGATTGAGCTTGTTTCGAGCAAGCCTTCAGACTCTTCGTAAATTGCCTTTGAAGTTGTAACAGCGTCGTCAACCTTTTTCTGACCTTCGTTTGCAGCGGTGTCAAGCTTCTTTACGGCTTCGCTGTTGCGGTCAAGAATATTCGTTACAGAATGGATGTTTGAAACCATCTGCTCAACGGCGGCAGAAGCTTCTGTTACGTTAGAAGCCTGCGCCTCAATATTTTCGTTCAAGACCGAAATGTTCGTTGTAATCTGATTTATTGCCGCCTGGGTTTCAGTAATTCCGGCGGTTTGGTTTTCAATTTCACTGTTTACCTTGCCGATGCTGCTTGAAATGAGTGCGGTCTGCTCTTCGGCATCGTTTGCATTTTGCGAAAGTGCAGATGCTGTGTCTGACGTTGTTTCAACAGAATCTTGAATATTGGCAATCAGATTTTTGGTTGCAGCTGCAAAAGAATTGATGTGGTTCACAAGAAGACCAAGCTCGTCGCGGCTGCGCAGCTTAACTTTAATGTTGGTATAATCACCTGTTGCAAGATTACCTGTAAGCTTTTCGATTCGTCTGATTGTAATAAGCGAGTCCCTTGCTAATACAAGAAAATCTACGATGCCCACAATAAGACAGATGAAGAAAGTGGGAACAAGCTGATAAAAGAAAATGCGCTGAAGAGGCCAGCCTTTTTCCAGTGCGTTGATGAACGGTGCGCCGCAAACAAGTGCCATGCCTGTCATGGCGAAGAAAGCCGTTATAATGAAGCGGGTTCTAAAATCCATGCCCATGTTGTCTTCTGTCAGCGGAATGGGCGCAAGCTGGTCTTCAAGCTCGCCGTGAAACAGAATGTAGCATACAAGGCTTACAAGGCTGATTGTGCCGAATATCTGCATGAAAACTGCAAGCGAAAGATTTGCCGAACCAAGCCAGTTTGCTTCGTGAAGCATTACAAAAACGATTACAAGATCCATAAAAATCGGTACACCGATTGAAATTGTCGGATAGAGATTACAAGCTCTGTCGCATATCTTTTTGTTTTCAGGTGTGCCGTCGTATTTTTCTATCTGAGTAATAAAAATTTTAGAAATGGCGAACGGTATCAGCATCGTCGCGATGTTCGCTATCAAAATTTCCGGCTTAAAAATAATCTTAGTTGTTTCTGCTGCCGGAAAATATTTTGTTATGTAGACTTGAAAAATAAATAAACAGATTGGCGAAGAATATAAGAGCCAGTTTAAAAAATAGATTAATAATTTGTTTCTTAAGCGAAACGGTTGTTTGCTTGAGATGTCCGCCATGTTTTATACCTTCCTTTTATGTTGCAGCAAAGCTTAAGGCTGCGCCGCCTTTTATCTTCTTTTTAGGGTCAGTTGCACCTTTACACTTTAGGAAATATAAACATTTTGTGATTAATCGTTTTATATATTATGTATATTAACGGTAGAAAATGCAAGCAATAAGAGCAAGAATTGAAAAAAACAGAGCTTTTTGAATTGTGCGTAAGGTTGAACTACTTCACGGTGAAGCGCATGGCGACGTATTCGCTTTTGTATTCGTTGAAGCCAGCTTTTTTATAGACCGGGCGGCCAAGCTCTGTTGCAAGCAGGTCAACGCGGTCAATGCTGTTTTGCCTTGCATAGTCTGTAAGCATTGAAATAAGCTTTGAACTATAGCCCTTGCGCCTGTGTTCCGGCTTTGTGTAAACGCTCAAGACCTCGCCTGTCTTGCCGTGAATGAAATTCGGGTTCGCCGGTTTTTCTTCTATAATAAGCAACGCAACTGCCGCAATACCGCTTTGGTCTTTGGCAACAAAAGCTATTGCGTCTTTATTCAGGTGCTTTTCAAAATAATCCGGAATTTGCTGCCGCAGCTTCTGCTCGTCATCGCTGGTCAAAGTGCCAAAATCTTCTTTTAAGTAAGCAATTCGCAGGTCCGTAAGCTCTGCTATGTCGCTTTTCTCCGCTGTCGTAAATTCCATGTTCTCCGCCTTTTGTGCTGGCATCATATCAAATTTAAGTGCATCAAGCAAATAGCAAGATTGTCGGGTCATGCCCGACAATGACACCTGCAAAGTCTTTCAAGATTTGCCGCAAGGCAAAGCTTGGCGGGTTCGCCAGATTAATCCCTGTTTGTAGATTAATCTGGCGGCGAACCGCGGTTGCTGTGGTTCGGCTGCGCTCACCAACCGCGTAGTCTAGCCCGGTTGCTGAGCGTAGTCGAAGCAACCGACAAAAGCGGTGCAGCCAAATGTGCGCGGCCACTTCGACTGCGCTCAGTGACCGCTAGTCAGTGACCATTGAGGTGTAGCAAAGGATAAACTTGAAGCTTGTGAAAGCAAGATGCACTTTTTCATTTATTTCCTTTATTTGTTGTGAAACGGTACATTAAAGACTTTCCTCACTGAAAGTTTATCCTTTGGTTCATCTCAAAAGCAAAAGCCTGTTTGTTTCAAACAGGCTTTTTTTGTGCCGTCATAATTTAACATCTGCCATCAAATAATAACAAGCAATTCAAGATTGTGGAAAATTCGCTCAAAGCGTGATAAAATAAGCGCAACGGAGGTGCTGTTATGACAATGACATCTGTTTCTATAAAAATACCAGACACAATTATAGAATATGCGGCTGTAGAAGATGAAAATGCAATGCTTACAAGAAATGCAATGATTCTTTTTCCGTATATACAAAAAGAAGTCATTTCTCATGGAAGAGCAGCGGAATTGCTTGGCATTCATAAAATGGATTTAATTGCATTGTACAGCAATTTAGGGCTTCCGTATCTTAATCAGAGCAAAGAAGAGCTTGCAAACGATGTCGCTGTTTTAAAAAAGCTTCGGAGCAAATCTGCATGATTGTGATTTCCGACACAACACCGATTATTACGCTTATAAAAATCAACCGCATTGATTTGTTAGAAAAGCTGTTCGGCGAAGTTTTTATTCCAGAAGCGGTGTTCCGAGAGCTTACGACAAATACCGCCTTTGCTGATGAAGCTGAAATTGTAAAGGCTTCATCATTTTTGAAAGTCAAAACTGTTCAAAATCAACAGTCTTTGTCAATTTTACAAGCTGTAAGCGGTTTAGATGATGGTGAAAGCGAAGCAATCATTCTTGCAGGCGAATTAGGCTCAGATGCGCTTATAATTGACGAGCGAAAAGGCAGAAAAGTTGCTCAAAAGCTTGGCATAACTATTACCGGCACTATTGGTATACTAATTCAAGCTCATAATGAAAATATGATTTCAACCGAAAACGCAAAACTTTACCTTGAGCAGCTGAAAAACAGCAACATCAGATTAAGCGAAGCGCTCATTCAAGAAGCTTTATCTATGCTTCTATAATAATAGAGAGCATCACAAGATTGTCGGGTCACGCCCGGCAATGACACCTCGGCAATCCCAAGCGCGTCCGGCAATGACACTGCGGCAAGCCCGAGCGCACTCGTCATTGCGAGCCGGAGGCGAAGCAATCTAAAGATGTGCAGCAGCCTTTGAAAATGGATTGCTTCGTCACTTCGTTCCTCGCAATGACAGTTGCAAAGTCTTTCAATTTTTGCGCAAAGCAAAAATTGTAGCGGTGCGCCAGACAAGCTCTTTTTATAGATTAATCTATTAGCGCACCCGTCATTGCCCGGCTCGACCGGGCAATCTTTTGCTTATCAAAAGCTGTAACAGCATTTATCCCAGATATTCTTTCACAATCTGCCTTACCGCATCGGAATTGTGTTCGGTGAGCCTTAAAAGCGCGCACACGCCGACGGCATCGTGGAAAGCGTCTTTTGATTGTAGCTTGTTCAGGTCGTCTTTGATTGCGCCCATAAAGAAATCAATGATGAACGGCGCAAATTCTTTGAAAATCACAAAGACGCGCGCGTAATCAAAAATCGGGTTGCCTTCGCGCGCATTCACCCAGTCGATTATTACATACGGAAAAGCGTCCTTCGAATCTTTGAGGAACATCAAATTCTGAAGGTGCAAATCAAGGTGGCAGACGCGCTTTTCTTCTGGAATTGCGTTGACGATTTCAAGCGCGCGCCGTTTTTGCGCGTCTGTAATGCCCGGCAAGCTGAAACTGTTGATGGCGCTTGTAAATGATTCGCGCAGGTTCGGAATCGTTCCGGCCGCTTCAATAGAATGAACAAACCTGTGCGCTGCCGCCAAATCTGCAAAGCCGTCTTTGTAGCCGCCATTCAAGCGTTCTTCAAGCATGATGCCGTCAACAAAATCCATCTTGATTGTGTGTGCGTCTTCAGTTTTTTCATAGCGAACAGGGCAAAGGCCAAGCGCGTTCACCGCTTTTTGCTGCTTAATCTCAAATGCAATCCATTCGGTAGGGTAATCCGGCCTGAAAACTTTATAAGCGTAGCCTTTCCAAAGATAAACTTCAGCCTGTGCGCCGCGCCCGATTATTTTTTCTGTTCCGTCAAAAATCATAGATGCTCCTTTCAAGTTTTGAACTTATATTTTTTTGTTTTGTTCATTTATTATGCTGTATTTTTCAGCATAAATAAACTGAAAGTTGAAAAAACGATGCACTTATGCTGCCTAAAGAAATTCAGAATGGCAAAATAATTCCTTCAAATATTTTGTCATAATTTTCTAATAAGTATTTACAAACTCTATTTATTGTTGTATAATCAAATTAGTTGCAATGTTGTAATATGTCAAAAAGATTGGAGAATTGATATTCATGGACAACTTAGGCAGTTCCGGCGAACCTATAATCAAGCCTTTTCCGTTTAAGTTACATTTCTTATATTCTTTGCTGTTTGTTGTACCGATTTCGCTCGGCTGGGTTTGGAGCGTAAATCTCAAAATGTTCACTCTTGAAACTTCGTTCTATGTTTTTATTCACCCTGTAATATACTCGCTTTGCGTGCTGCTGCTCACTCTTTATGGTTTGTTCTATTATATCATGATAAAACGGATCGAAAAATGTGATGGCAGCGAAGCTTCCGTTATATCTGCAAACAAATCGCTTACCATTCTTGAATGGGGTGCTTATGCAATCATCATAGTCAACGGCGTTATTATTTCGTTCATCGTAAAATTCGGCTTTGACTTGCGCGGCATTCACTTCAATTTTATTCCGTTTATGATGTGCGTAACGGGCCTTGCGTTTTTGTTCTCGATTTTCTTTTGCCTGCTTTTTACGCAAAAGCTTGAAGAGCATGTTCATACGCTGAAATTTGACAGGCGGTTTCTTGCGGTTAAGCTGACGACCAAAACAATTTTGGTAGCCTTTTTTGCAGCCATGGGGCTTATCATGTTTACGAACTGCGTAATTTATTCGCCGGTCGCCTTGCAATATTCTGCACAAGATTTGTTCGTCAAATACATTCTTCCGAGCGGTCTTGTCGGCATGATTGCGATTATTCTCGATTATTACCGCCTTATGCGAAGCAACATCAACCGCGTAAACGCAATTTCGGGCTTTACCAAATTTCTTGCTGACAAAGATTATACCATCGATTCGCTTGACGTTCTTAGCCGCGATGAGCTTGGCGTTTTGATTACAGACTTGAATTCGTTCTACGAAATAACGCAAAAGCTTCTCAAAAATATTTCAGGTTCTGTAAATTTTGCAACGGAAACTTCAGACGAGCTTTCGCGCAACTTGAACCAGACATCTGAATATCTTGAGAACATCATGACGAGCATCAGCAACATCAAAGACAAGATTGAAAATCAGGTCAGCGGCGTTACTGAATCTAACACGACAATCAATCAGATTATTGAGCGCATAGCTTTGCTTGATAACGCCATCAAAAAGCAGGTTTCCGGCGTGAACACTTCGTCGTTCCTTGTTGAAGAAATGGTCTCAAATATCCGTTCCGTAACTGATATTCTTGAAGACAATGCAAAGCAGGTCAATTCTCTTGGTGAAAAATCTGAGGCCGGCCGCAGCAAGATTGACACTTCAGTTGAATATGCTGAATCAATTTTGAAGCGTTCTGACAGCCTTATCGAAGCAACTTCAATCATTCAGAATATTGCGGCTCAGACAAACTTGCTTGCGATGAACGCCGCAATTGAAGCTGCCCATGCTGGCGAGGCCGGCAAAGGTTTTGCTGTTGTTGCTGAAGAAATCAGAAAACTTGCAGAAGAATCTAATTCGCAGGGCACAAACATTTCGAATCAGCTTGATGAATTTAAGACTGCAATTATGGGCGTTGCCGAAAACACGCAGACAATTCAGGCTGAATTTGAAGAAATCTTCAATTTGACGAACATCGTAAAGGAAAAGGAAAACAGCATAAAGAATGCGATGCTAGAACAGACTGAAGGAAGTACGCAAGTTCTTGCTTCAATGAAAGAAATGACTGAAACTGCAAACGTTATTCAAGATGAATCATTCAAGGTTCTTGAGGGCGGCCATCAGATTGGCGGCAAAATGGAAGAACTTTCTAACATTTCTGTTGAAATCAGCAACGAAATGGCTGAAATTACTTCAAATGCGCAGCAGGTTATCAACTCTACAAAGATTGTAATTTCTGGCTCTGATTCAAACAAAGACAATATGCTTTCCATTCAGAAAGAAGTCGGTCAGTTCAGGCTTAAGTAGCATAAGCTTGGGCGCAGATGGTGCAAGCGGGCAGCGTATGTACAGGGCGGCGCGGCTGATGTTTGCACCTACTTTTTTGCAAGCTTCTCCTTTATCAGCAGCAGCGCCTTGTATTCGCGCGTGTTCCAGCTTTGCGCACCGCTTGTGCCGAGCAGATTGCGGTTTTTCTCTATTGCTTCATCAATCGTGCATGATATTAGCTTCATTCCGTGCTTCTTCTCGTTTTCGGTGAAGTTCTGCTCAGTTTGTCCGCTTGCGGTTTTGCAAAAAATACAGCCTGCTTATCTGGTGCCAGATTTTGTCTTCGTGCCTTGCTTTGCGCTTTTCTTCGATAGTACCGAAAGGGCGGACGGTTTCTGGAATGACTGTGTAGCCTGTTTCTTCTTTTACTTCGCGAATAAGCGTGGTCAAATCGTCTTCGCTGCTTTCCTGGCCGCCGCCCGGAAGCTTTACGCCGCCGGTCTTGTCTTCAATTACGAGTAGCTTGCCGCCGTCAAAGATGATGCCGCGCACCGCAACGCGCGTTATCTCTTCAAGCGTTTCATTGTAATCTTTTTCGTCCATCATTAAGAGCTGCTGCATGTAGTGTTCCTACTTAAAAATTCTGCCAGCATTTTTCTTTTAAGAATGTGCTGATAACTTCTAAGTTCTCCCCTTCATAATAAGCAACAAGTTTTTTCTTAAAATCTGCAACATGCTGTTCCGGAATGACTAAGAAACCTTGCCCATGTGCAATAAGATAATGATTGGCAAAAATAACAGAAGCTCGCTTATTGCCGTCTATGAAAATTTGAGTTTTCATGCAATACATGCAGAGCCTTATAGCAATATCAATATCGTCTTTGTCAGAATCAAGAATTTCTTGTATTTTTTCTTTGATAATTGACTCAACCGGTATAGGCGGTTTATATGAGCATCCGCCGATTGAAACAGGAACGCCTCTGATTCTTCCGCCGTCTTGAAAAAAACCTTCATTTACAAGTTTCGCTATGTGACTCAAAAGGTAATAGTCTGATTTTGCTTGTATAACATCTGTATCAAGAATAAATTCCCATGCATGCTTGAGGTTTAGAATTTTTTGAATGTCACTGGATGTCATTCCGTTTACAGTGCCGTTGTCTATAATGTCTTCTGTCTGAGGAAATGAAGTCGCAACACCTTCAAGCACAGCCTGATCATAGATATTTGATTTCATGTTTGCTCTTGCAAAATCAAGGTTCATAATTATTCTGGGTGCAAGTTCTGAATGCTTGTAGCCCAATTCAGAGAGCCGCTTGTCAATATGCCGTATGTTCTTTTTGAATTCGTGTAATTCTTTTGAGTTGCGCAAAAGAAGCTGATATAGTTCTTCTGAATATGCATCTATGTATGTTGAAGTAAGCCGTCCTGCAACTCTTTTTCGCATATATAAATATTTTCCGCCAGATTGTTCTTTTATTTCTGGTGTTCCATCATAAGGAATGAGTTTTATGCGGGCTTGAAAATCTGCTTTTTTATGGAGCAGTTCTTGAATTTCATCAAAATCAGACAAAGCTTTTCCTTTTAGGGAACTTTTTGTGTGTTCATATTACAAAAAGTTCCCTAAAAAATAGTTTAGATTACAAACTTGCACATGTCAATGTGCATTTTGTCCATCATTAAAAGCTGCTGCTCTTTTGCGGCGGTTGCTTAACATTGTGTTGCGTACTTCAAATTAAAGTTGATTTTTTCTTGTATGCTTGGCGGTATTTTGTAGTTCTCATCTTGCAAGATTTTCCGTATCATTTCAGCTTTTTCTGCAGGAATCTTATCATATAAGTTGTTGCAATAAACACCTTCGCTGAGTAGATTTTTGATATATTCATCTTCATATGAATACAGCATCAAAACATACGGCAATCTATCCCAATATTGCTCTTTTATCAGCAGAGAAAACAATTTTCTTCTATAGGTTATCGATTCTCTTTTTAAGAACAATTCATATATTTGTTTTGCGCCATATCTGATATTGTTCATCGATATTTCGCGATATGCTTGAATCATTACAGTTGGACGTTCATCTTGCAAGTATTTCCAGAAAATATCATCAGCCTTATGTTTAAGCAGCAGACCGATGGCATGAAGCGTGTTCTTTACTATGCTCGAATTTGCATCATTCAGATATTTAGTGATAATACTTGCATCTTCTTCTTTGCCGCTTTCACCGATTCCCAAAATGCAAATTTTTTTGTGCTGCGTATCAAGATGCTGAATATAGAAGGAGTTTATATCTATATTAGTATGCTTTTGCAAAATATATTTCGTAATATTCCGTATTTTTGCAGATGGCGATAAAAGCATCTCCTCGAGCCCGTTCCAATAATCGCCAAGTGTCTTATATTTTTGTTCCAAAGCCTTGCTTTGCACCAGCTTGCTTTTGTGGTTCAAATAATTGTCCAGTTCTTGCATTGAAAGTTCATATTTATTAAAAAGCGATGTAATAATCAATGTCTGGCATTGGCTGTTTTTTTCAAAAGTCAATATTTGATTTATCTTGTCTTTGTTTAACAGCTTTTGTTTTGAAAGCAGCCGGTACAATATTAGTCTTGTTTTTGCATCATATTTTCGTATATCAGCCGGATTGCACTGGTCAATGTTTTCCCATATTTTTGTGGCAAAAAATTCTTCTATAGTTTCAATTACAGAATCTTGTCTTCTGGAACTTCTATGGATTTTTTCTAAGAACGGAAGACATTGTATTAATTCATCAGCCGTTAAATTTGGCAGATTTTTACATGCGTTTTCTGCGGCTTTTCTGACAGGTTCAACCCAATCGTTCAGACGTAGCAGTAAATATTTGATAGAATCCTTGTCGGCTTCAAGTTCTTTTATGCACTTTTCGCGGAAGAATCCATTTGATTGAAATGTTCCCAATCGGACAATCCATAAAAAGTCTTCCCGTGTTTTTATAGTTTTTTCCCATTGCTTTAAGTCAATTTTATTCCAACAAATATACCATTCCATAGAACTGTATTGGCGGAACTGGTCATTCAGATTGATGATTTCGGCTGTATTCAAATTTCTCATGTGTTTTGAGATTGCGTTAGCGGCAAATCTTGCAACATCAGCATCTTTTGATACTAAACACTGATAAATAACCGGCAAATAATATTCTTGACCTTGGTCGAGATGTTCAACAGCAATTTTAAGATTTGCTTCGATTTCATTTAGAGCTTTATTTTTAACTTTGCAACTTTTTAAAAATCTAAACATAAGCTATTCCTTGTTTTCCGTATTGCTTAAATATTAGACTGAAAACTGCCGGTCTGCAATCAGTTTTAACAGACAAAGCTGACAAATGTGGTATAATCGACACACGGGATTACACGCATGCACTGCAATTTTCTGTTTGATTTAGACCAGACGCTTTTAGATTTTCATGCTTCGGAGTATGTTGCGCTAAAGACGATAATAAACTCTAACGGATATGACTTTTCGGATGAGCTTTATAACTTTTTTAAGGCGCGCAACAAAGAGCTGTGGCTTGAATATGAAAAAGGTCTCATCACAAGGAACGGGCTGTTCGAGACAAGGTTCAAGCTGCTTTTTGAAAAATGCGGCGCTGACACAAAAAAGATGGAGCTTCTCAAGATAAACGGCGACTTTATAAGCGAAATGTCGCGCAACGGCGTGCTTATGGACGGCGCTTTGGAGCTGCTGCAAAAGCTCAAGGAAAATGTGCCGAATTCCAGAATTTATGTAATCACGAACGGTGCTGAAATAAACGCCAAAGGCAGAATAAAATCAACTGGCCTAGATGAATATCTTGACGACGTTTTTGTAAGCGAAACGATGGGCAAGGCGAAGCCTTCATCTGAATATTTCGATGTAGTCTTGAACGCGGTGGGCGAGCCGAAAAAAAGCTGCATCGTCATAGGCGATTCGCTTTCATCAGATATGCTCGGCGCAAAAAATGCAGATCTTGCGTCATGCTGGTTTATGCCCGAAGGCAACATCGAGAAAGCTATGAAAGAGTATGAAATCAACTTTACGGCTTCTTCTTTTGGCGAGCTTTTCAGCGTGCTCAAAAGCTGGGCAGTGGCTTTATCAAGATAAACGAGTGCAGGGCAATGAAGCTTGGTGGGTTGTTAAAAGTCATGTCATTATCGGGCTTGACCCGATAATCTTGGGTTCGCAATAAGCTTAGTCTTAATAATAAGACTGGTGCAGTAATTCGAAGCGAAGCTTCAAGCGGGCACGGGAAAGACACAAGTTCGGCAATGATGCAAACTTAAATTGCTCAATACTTGAGCGCGCCGCTTTTGACTTGGCGCATGTAGGCTTCAATTGCTTTTTCTTCTGCTTCGTTATATGAAAAGCCGAGCTTTGCGGCAACGGCGCGCGCAACATTGCCGAACAGATAAAGCGTCTCAAATGCGGCGTTCCACATTGCGTCAGTTTCGGCGCAAGAATACGTTGCCTTAAAGCGTTTGTACATATCTTCCGGCAGATACTTTTTCAGATATTTGCCACATTTTCCGGCTGAAACCTTAAAGCCGTGCTCTGCGCCGACGTGCCACTCAAGCATAAGAATAAGCATGTTCTTTACATTATTGTTCAGCATTTCCATCGTGTATGAAAGCTCGTCGCGGGCAATGCCTTTTGCGACGTTGTTCAAGCACCAGTGCAGCTCGTTGCAGCAGTCTGCAAAATGCTTTTCGGTCGGGCGTTTTATGTGCCAATAATCTTCCGCAACCTGAACCTTCGGGAAAGTGCCGTCTTTATCGAGCAGAAGCTTGCAAGGTTCGCCGTTGTTCTTATAAGGCTTGGCTGTAATGCAAAGGTCAATTCTGTTGCCGTCAGGAAAAATCATCAAATATGCGTAATTGCCGTCATTGTCGGGCGGAATCAGTTCCATGCTTTCGGGCTTCTGCATAAGCGACGGCTTGCCGAAATTGGCTTCAATCCATTGTTCGTTGTTCCAGAACGGCGTTGCGTCATTAATGAAAAACACAATGTCAAAGTCTTGATAAACGTCGGCAGGGCAGTCTTTGTTTGCTCTTGAACCGCCAAGCGTAACCGCCCTTATGCGTTCATCAGCTTTTGCCACGCCCAAAATCAAGTCAATCATCTCTTCCGGCGTTCTCATTCCGCGCTTCTCCTTTTGTAAAGCATTTACAGCTGCGCTTCCGGCGGTTCTCTGCCAGAAGCTACGTCAAATTATCGTGTAGCCTGCATCTGCAAGAACGGTCATCGCTTTGTCGAAGTTTTCCGCCTTTACAAGAATATAATCTGTGTTAAAAGTTGAAACCGCAAAGATACCGATGCCGTTCTCAGCAAGAACCGCTGACAATTTTGAGAGAATCCCGATTAGCGAAAAATCTAAAACACCTTGAATGCGGAAGCCGCGCCAGCCGTCGTCGCGTGCGGTTGTGCTTTTGGGCGCGTCTTTCGTTTCGCACACAAGCGAAAGTTCTTCGTCAGTTTTTCCTATAAAGAAAAAACCGGCATTTAAGTCAATGTCTGATATTTTTTGCACCTTGCAGACAGTCAAATCGTAAGGCAGTTTTTTCAGTTCCATTTAAGCGGTTTCTCCATCGTTTTTAAGTTTTTTTAAGATTGACCGGTCATCTGTCTGCAGACAGGCAGAAGCCGGGCAATGACACATTTGCCTAAACAGTAATCTCTATGAGGTTGTTTTCAATGCCGATGATGCAGCTTTCGTAATAGCCGTCGCCAGTGGTGCGCGGCCCGCTCAACACTTCAAAGCCGTCTGATTTCAGCCGTTCCGTCAGTTTGTCTACAGCGTCTTTGCTGCCGGCAGAAAACGCTAAGTGTGCATAGCCGGTACGGTTTGCGCTTTTTTCTGCATCATCTAGCTGCGGCTTGTTCATAATTTCAAGCCGCGCGCCGCCATCAAAGCTGATAAAATAAGAGCGGAAGCCGGTTGTCTTGTTATGGTAGCCGTCATTCGCCTTGCCGTCGAGATAATTCACAAAAAAATCGCGCGCCGCTTCAAGATTGTTCACATACATTGCGGCATGTTCTATTTTCATTTAGAGAAACTCCTTTTGTGATAGCTCAATGCGTTTTTAGCCAGCTTTTGACGGTACTCTCAAAGATTTCGGGCTGCTCAATCTGAAGGTTGTGACCGGCGTTGGCTACGGCGCAGTATGTCGAATTAGGGTAAACCTTCATCAGATTGAACTGGTCTTTATAGCCCACAACTGAATCTTGCTTTGCGGTGATAATCAGGCATGGAATTCCGCACGGCTTTTCGAGCTTGTCTACGTCAAAGGAGAAGCTGCCGTCAAGCACGTTGTTCAGAAAATTCCAGTCTGCGCTTGCAAGGGCTGGCATTAGAAACTGCTGATAACGCTTCCAAACGTCTTTAGTCAGAACTACGTTCATCTGCGTAAAGCTTTCTAGCTCTTCTTTTGAAAGCGAAGCGAGCAGCTCGTCGTCTTTTTCAGCTACAACAAGCGGCTCGACTTGCCCTTTGTTTACGCCGGGAATGATGCACGGGCAAAGCAGTATAATCTTCTGTATCAGCTTCGGAAATTTGTTGACAAAGCCCCTTGCGAGCAGCCCGCCGTAAGACTGGCCGATTATGATGAAGCTTTCTTTGATTACATCAACCGCAAAGCTGTGCAGAAGCGCAAGCATATCGTCTGAGTTTTTTACGCCGCCGTGTTCAGATTTGCCCATGCCGGGCAAGTCAATGTAAAAGCGCTTGTAGCCGCCAAGCTCTGAAAACACTGGCTCGAACGCGCCTTTCATCGTTATGCTGCTGATGCCCCAGCCGTGAATAATCAGCACCGGCGTGCCGCTGCCTATAACTTCATAATTGATTATTCCGTGTTTCATATTATGTTTTTCCTTTCAGTTGGGGTTTTCTGCGTCTTGCTTTTTGTGCGTTGTGATTTTATCGAAAATGCGGTTGTAAAACTTGATGATGTTGCCAATCAGCAGTGCAGCGATTATGCTGCCTTCGCGCACGCCTTTCAGCTCGCCGAGGAACACAATGCAGAGCAACGCCGAAACCGCAATGTAGAAAACATCAAAAAAGATTTTCACATTCTCGTAGCGGATGCCGCTTGCTTTGCTTATCGCGCGGTTCATAGCTTCGCCCGGCAGCATGGCGACGCCGCCTTTCAGCTGAATCCAAATCCCAAGCGCAAGAATGATGCAGCCCAAAATCATGAAGAGAAACTGCATCAAATAGCCCGAAACCGAAAGGCCGCGGAGCAGCCAGCACGAAAAATTGGTCAGATAGCCGTAGACGAACGCAAGCACAGTCTGCACCGCAATTTCGGCGTAGTTGCAGCGGCCTTTCATTACGGCAATCTGCGTAAGAATTTGAATTACGCTCAAAAGGTTGAGCCATCCGCCGAACGTGAGCAGCGTGCTCAAAAGCGAAACGGAGTAGGGCACAGAAGCTACTGGCGATGTGCCAAGTCCTGCCTTTGTAGAAAATGCAACGCCCATTGAGGCGATGAACAGTCCGATTAAAAACAGAATATACTTTTTTGATAAATCAGCTAAATCAGTGCGTTTCATTCTCAGCTCATGAATTGCTTTTCTGCATTTCTTTCAATGCTTTTTTGCGCTCATACATCTTTTTGTCAGCGCGCTCAAATATAGTCTGATAGCAGCTGTCTTGATCCAAAAGATATTCCGCAAAACCGTCCGCAATAACGATGAAGCTGTTGTTCTGGTTCTGCTCCATCCGATACTCAAAAGCATTTATCAGAGAAGTTCTGTTCTGATAGTCGCAGCCTTCAAGAAATGCAACAAATTCGTCGCCGCCGATTCTGAAAACCGGGCTGTGCTTGAACTGGTTGCAAATAAGCGAGCTGGCGTTTTTTATGTACTTGTTGCCAGTTTCATGGCCGAGCGTGTCGTTTATCATTTTAAGGCCGTTCAAATCAAACACGATTACGCCAAAATCAATAAGCAAGTCTTCTTCTATACGCTTGTCAATGTACTTAATGGCTTCTGCATACGCATGAGCGTTCTTAACACCTGTTAGCGAATCTGTATAAGCCATGCTTTTTGCCGAATCAAGTTCTATGTGGCGGTCATGCTTGTCTTCTGCAACAACAAATGTGTGAATCAAGCATGTTGTAAGCAAGCAGCCGATTGCGTAGAACGGCAGAAACGGATAAAGCGACTGGAACACGATGAACACCGTCATCATTATGCCGGAAAGACCGATTGCCCGGTGATGAAGCCTTTCGTTGCCTTCAGACTTGTGCGCAATATTCAATGTATAAACTGATGTAGCCAGATTAAAAAAGATAAGAATACCGAGCAGTAAATATCTTGCCCGTCTTGGCTGATAATGTTTTTCAGCATCAAACGAGAAGAAAATCGGTATAAAGAAATTGATGACAAGGGCAACAAGCCCGGCAGCAAAAATTACCCAGCCTGCAACAGTTATAAATTTGCTGAAAGCACCCCCACGGTTCAGGTATGTAACAACGTATCTCGTCCAGAAGAACACCGAAAGAGCCATTGTTACAAAATATATTACGGTGTCTGCATATACGAGCGGCAGAATTTTCCATTCAGCCAGAAATCCCCACGCAATGTCTGATATATAATAGGCCATTACCGCGCTTAGAAAATTCTTGTAGCTCAGTTGCAGTGCTTCGCCATTCGCCTTTCTGATTTTTAAAATTCCATAATTGATAATTATATGTATTATTAATGCTAGCAAACCGAAACTTGCGTAATACATGCCTTATCCTCGTAAATTCTTTGCAATGCTTGTAATCTGATTAATTACTTTTATTATACCACAATAATGCTGAAAAGTGCGAAAGAATTACGGGGTTGCGTTTAAGTTTTTCTACGTTTTAAGTGCTGGTTGCAACCCCTGCTAATTTGCACTAAGTGCAAATTAGCAAAGCTGGACGGAATTCCGCCAAGCTCAAATGAGTTTTTCACCGGCGGCGCTTACCACCATTCAAAGAACATTCCGGCCAGAGGCGAAAGCACAATCATAATCACCGAGAACGTGAACGACTCAATTGAAATGAGCGTTGCGCGCTGCTCAGACGGAAACATTTCTTGCAAGATTGTGTTGTTCTTGACTTGCATCGCGTCGTCGGCGAGTGCGGCTAAGAAACCGCCGAGCGCCATAACTGCGTAAAGCCCCGAATGTTCCATCAAGATGCCGCCCAAGATTGTTGCAGCTGAAACTGCAAAAACTATGCGGTAGCTCACGTTTTTGGCGCGCAAAATCAGCTTTGCGCCCAACATTCCGCCAATCTGCATGAACAAAAGCGCAAAGCCTAGAAGCCATTTCGGAATTCCGGCCATAGGCAGCTTTGCCTGCAAGAAAAACAAAAGCAGAATGTCCATTGCGCCCACAAGCGAATTGGCGAACATCAAGAGCATCGCTTTTCGGGCTTCTTTCAAAAACAAGAAGCTTTTCTTGAAACATTCAGCAATTTCGTGCCAGACGTGCGTTTCAGTTTTGCGCCCGCCAAGATAAACTTCGGTCAGCCCCATAAGCGGCACAAGCTGCGCAAGCGCAAAACCGGCGCTCGCAAGATATGCAATCTTGTAGCCGAGCATGAGCGAAAGCCCTGCCGCAAGCATCGAAGCGCCTTCGCAAGCGCGGTAAATTACAAGCTGGTTTGATGCGTAGCGGTCAAATTTTTGCTGCTGATTGACTGACTTGAGCGAATCGTAAGCGAGCGCGTCGCCAGAGCCAGAAGAAAAATTGTAGTTCAGCGCCTGAAAAACAAAAGAAACGCACACAAGCGCAAAGCTGTTCGAGAAAACCATCACCATGTTGCCGATTAAGCGCATGAGGCACGAAATTACAAGCGTCTTTTTGCGCCCGAACACATCGGCGATAACGCCCGAAGGAATTTCGAACAAGAGGCTGACGATGTGGAACACCGTTTCCGCAAAGCCTATCTGCGCGAGCGAAAAACCGCGCGCCGCAAGAATTGCAACCCACGCCCCGGAAAGCGAAAGCTGCCCCAAAATTGATGATGTGTATAGTCTGTTAATCTGCTTTTTTATGTTAAGCATAAAATTATCCTCTAAATCTTAGAAAATTATTGAATGTCATCCCGAACGCTACGCATCGACCGCACTCTTGCTAAGGTCGAATGTTTCGAATTTAGAACAGAGAGATTGCCGGGTCACGCCCGACAATGACAAATTCTGCCTAATAATGCAAAACTTGGCTAAAAGCTAATAGTTTTGGAATGACGTGGTTTGTCAGATTCGGGCTAGAGCCGAATGTCTTTTAAGAGGATTGAGCTTTCAATGGATTTTACAAAAGGATTTTTGAAAAACCACAGTTTTTTGAAAAAGGCCCACTACCCCTATAGAGCGGTAGAGAATGATCCTTTTGCTAAATATAAAACTGAAGTTTTCCACATAATGCGTTTATTTTATTAAAGGTAGCCGGAGCTGTCAAGCTAAGTTTTTAAACTTGTAGTTTAAGTTTGACAGCTGATGCAGAATTTTAAGCATGTCGAGCAGGCGCAAGTATCATGGCAGCTTCTTTTTAAAGACAAGATGATTAAAAAACGCAATTTTCTTAAAATCATCAATTGTGCCTGCTTTAGTTTCAAGCTCAAGCATATTGCTATACCATTCATCAGTGAATTTGATTTCATTGTTTGAAGATAAACCAAAAAAAGCCCTTATTTCGAAAGTGCTGATAAGCTCCATTTTGTCTGCAAGAAAATCAATTAGCGTTTCATTGCTGTACACATTTCTGTTGCCGAACATACTGTCTTCGGTGTTGTCATCGCTTAAAATATCCAAAGCGGCTTTCGGATTATCATTCAAAACTGCAAAGCCCATAGCTCTGCCAAAAAGGTTGTGCTTTACAATTGATAAAATGCCGTTTGGCTTTAAAACTCGGACAAGCTGCTTTAATATTTCATTTTTGTTGTCTGCATATTCCAGAACATTGTGGCAGATAGCAACATCATAAGTGTTGTCTGCAAGTTCATGCAAATAATCTGCACCTTGTTTGACTAATGTATAGTTATCGCTTTTAAAGCGCAGATTATACATTTCTTCGTTCGGCTCTACGGCAGTAACATCATGAAATTGTGCATAGTGCTTTGCTGTTATGCAGAAGCCTGCACCAAAATCCAAAATTTTGGCTCTTTCATCATTTTGAAGATTCAGCTGCCTGTAAATCAAATCATAGAACATTCTGCCCCATGGCTGTTCTACCATTTTTCTGTAATTTGCAATCGCATCAGACATGTTAGCCCCTTTGTCTTGTTTCTTCATTTTCAGATTTTTTGTAAATCAAATCGGCCAATGCAAGATAGCAGAAGCCAATTCCTATTAAGAACAACAGCAACGCAAGAATCCACCATGCAGTTCCCATAAAAGGCAGCTCTTTTGAAAAGCCGAAAGCTCCGGCAGTGCTGCCCCAGTTCAGAAAAAAATAAGGATAGTTTATGCTGTCTGCGAACTGCCAGCCGTTTACATAGCCTATACTTGCATAGATTGCATAAAGCAATGGCGGAACAATCGCAAATATTACGTTTTTGCGTTTAATTCCAGCTGCGCCCGAAACGGCGAAAAAATCAACCACAGCTGCCACTGGAACAACAAGGTGTGTCAGCGTGTTCTGAATGTTCCACGCATTTGCGCCGAGAGTTGGCGCAAGCACAAAGCCGAACACAACGCCTGTAAGCGTTATCGCAACCGTGCCCACAAACTTTACGACATGCCATGCTCCGCTTATCGGCTTGGCTCTTGCTAGCAGGCAAAAGCCTATTGCGCAAATTATTGCCATTGCAATGTTTGATTGAATCGTAAAATACATAAAGACGCGCCTGCCGCCCATAAAAGTCTTGCTGCTTGCATAAGCACTCAAAAATGTGCCTGTTACAGCCGCAAAAATAACGATAAGCTTCAAAGCAAAGCTTATTCTTTTTCTTGTTGCTGAAATTTTGTTCATAATGATTTTCCTGTATGGTTCATGGTTTCGATGCTATGCTTTCGATGTTATATTTTCGGCGGCGACGATGGCGAGCGGAAGATACATAAAGACAAGGTTCAGCCGCTGCCACAAGCCTTCGTTGGCGATGAATGTGCCGGCGAATTCTTGTTTGTCAGACATGACGAATAAAGCGAAAAAAATCAGCGCGGCCGCAAAGCAGAAAATGCATATTGCGCCTAGCGGTTTTTCGCCGCTTTTAAACGAAAGCAGCGCAACAAGCAGCGGCACGAACAAAAACAGCATAAAGCCTAAAATTGAGCCTGCGCCGTGAATCTTGGAAGCGAGCGTAACAACGTCTTTTGATTCGTTTACGCTGAAAAAGCAAGTAAAAATGCACGCGCCGACGGCAAAAGCTGCAACAAACGCAACAAGCGTGTTCGTCAATCCGCCGGAAACAACCGCATAATGCTTGTGCAGCGCAGGCAGTGCAACCAAAAACAGCAGCCCTTCAGCTAGCATCCAAAGATTGAACGGCAGCCGCACAGGGCTTTGCGGGTTGCCCAATGCGCTTATGGACATTTTCATGCTGCTGTAGCCGCCATAAAAAAGCGGAAGCAAAAGCGAAATGATGATGTCGCCAGCCATTGCGGCAAGCAGCGCATGAAACCCGTATTTGTTTATATATTCCATATTTAGCTCCTGTTTTCAGTTTTGATGGAATAGACCGCCGCTCGTTTGTCGGGTCTATTCCACGCGGAGATTGTATTCTTTCATTGTACCGTGCGAGCCGAAAATTTTCCATTGACCTGCGCCGAGCCGCTGCATAATGGCGGCGCGCTCAACTTTGCACAAATCCGGGGCTGTATCAACTGAAGTCATCAGCACGGGCGCATATTTGTTGTATTCAGCTTGTTCGCGCGTCATGCCGTGTATATTGATGTAGATGTCGCCTGTAAACGCGACGTTGTGTGCATAATCGATGAGCACAGTCTCGCCGGGCAGGTGACCGCCCTTTCCTTGATAAACTTCAAAGTGCATTTCGCCAAAATCAAAGAAACCGGCCTGCTCAAGCGGGTCTGTCTGCTCGCCCTGCACATCCCAAAGCGCGTTTACAAGCTCTGGCTTGACCGGCTGATAAAAGGTCAGCGTCTTGCAGATGTTCACATAAGGCTTGTGCAGCGGGTTCTGCTCGCGGAAGCCGTTGCCTCCGCTGTATTCAAGCTCAAGGCACTCTTTCGTCTTTTTCGTGGTGAGAATTTCATCAAAAAGCGGCAATAGACCACAATGGTCAACATCGGCGTGCGTGATGAAAATGCGCTTTTTTAGCTTGTCATAGTCAGGCAGCAGCGAGCGGAAAAGCGCAACCATTTCGTCGCGATAAAGCGCATAGCCGCAATCTATGAACAGCGTTTCGCCGTTGCTCTGAAGAATTGCCGTGTTGCTGCCGCATGGCGGTTCAATCAGCGTAATTTCAGTTTTTTCAGTTATTTTGTGTTTTGTAATGCGGGGCTGAAAAGCTTGGCCGCGGCAAACAGAAAGCAGCTCTGCAAAGCGGCTTATGCTCTCAAAAGTCTTGAACGGCGAAAGCCCCTTTTCGTCAAGCATCTGCATTACAAGGTTTGAATTGACGAGCAATGTGTCGCGCTTTTCTTCGGGCAAGTCTGTAAGCTGCATCAGCCCAGAAACGAAAGACTGGTAGAAAATGCTGTTGTCAAAGACGCGCTCAGAATGGTTGTAGTCAAGCACGCGCACAGGGCAGATTTGCTGCGCCTCTTCAAGAAACTGCTTGAGCCGCCCTGCGTTGTCAACGAACAAGCCCATCTTGAAAGCCTGATAAGCTGAGCCGTTTTCTTGCGAGCTGATGTATGAAATGTTCAGCTGATAATTGTGAATGAGGCGCAGAATTTTTGTTACGCTGCCCGGAACATCGCGGAGCATAAACTCAATCAAGACAATGCTGTTTTCGCTTTTGTCAGTCTGAAGGTAGCCGATTTTTTCAAGCTCAATGTTTGCTTTTTCAAGCTGTTCAGGCGAACCTTCTGCGTCTATAAAAAGCGTGTGCGAATCAACCGCCTTGTTATAGCTGACGCGGGTAATGTTTATGCCCAGCGCCGCAAAACATTCGCTAGCCTTGAGGAACGCGCCTATATGGTCTGGCATTGTCGTGATATATGTCTTTTTCATCAGCCGGTTCTCCTTATGCTGCTGTCTGTTCAATTTTTTCAGTCTTGCGGCTGATGCTTGTATGTGACGAAACGGTACTTCACTTTATCTTGAAAAAGCTCAGAAGTTTCGGTTATGCGCCATTCGGGCATCTCGTCAAGGTTGGGGAAGAATGCGTCTGCATTTTGCGTCGCCGCCTCAACTTTTGTGATGTACGCCGTGGTGCAGAGCGGCAGCAGCTGAGCATAAACCGCCGCGCCGCCGATAACAAATACATCGTCGCCGGTCATATCCGCAAAGGCTTGCGAAGCAAGAAGTTGCTGCAATTCTTCGGTTGAGCGGCAGACATGCAGCCCTTCAGTTTCGGGCAAAGTCTTTGACAGCACGATGTTGCGCCTGTCTTTGAGCGGCTTGCCATCGGGCAAAGACTCAAGCGTCTTGCGCCCCATCACCACAATTTTGTTGAGCGTCAATCTTTTAAAGTTCTTCAAGTCGGCGTCAATCGGAAAAAGCAGCGCACCGCCCTTGCCGATTGCCCAATTCTTATCAACATTGACAATGGTGTTCATAGAGTTATCTTATACCACAACGGCGTGCAATTTTCTATGCCAAGGCTTAATCTGCTACGCTGTCAACGCCGTTAGCGCAATTATTTATTCAAATATAAATAGGAATAGAATCATAAAAATTATGTAGCTTCATGTGTTAGAATGTGTTAGAATGTGTTAGAATGTGTTAGGAAGTGTTAGAATGAATGATGATGTTTTAACGCGCGAAAAAATAGATTCTCTGTTGGCGAATGGTGAAAATTTTACAGTAGAATTTAAACAATGCAGAAACGAACTGAATAATTCTGTGTTTGAAACAGTCTGCTCTTTTTCAAACAGATACGGTGGCTATCTTTTTCTTGGTGTTGAAGATTCTGGCAAGGTAATCGGCGTAAATCCAAATGCAGTTCAGAGCATAAAGAAAAATTTTATAAATGTGCTCAACAACCCGAATAAAATAACGCCTTCGCTTTTTTTGAATCTTGAAGAGTTTGACTATGACGGCAAGATAATTCTTTGGTCTTATGTGCCGGTGAATTCCGAAGTAGAATTTTGTGACAACAAAATTTTTGACCGCAACGGAGATTCAGATCAGAATATTACTAAGTCTGTTGATTTGGTTGCGAATCTTTTTAACAGAAAATCACATACTTTTTTTGAAAGGCAGATTTTTCCGTATGTCACTGCTGACCATTTAAGGCTTGATTTGATTCCTGTTGTCAAAAATCTTGCCTTAATAAAGAATGAAAATCATCCGTGGAAAAATATGAGTGACATGGAATTTTTCAAAAGTGCAAGTCTTTACGAAGAAAATCTGATAACTGGCGAAAAAGGCTTTAATCTTGCGGCTGTTCTGCTTTTCGGCAGAGATTCAACGATTGCATCTTGTTTGCCTGCATATAAGACAGATGCAATTTTTCGCGACCAAAATCAAGACCGCTATGATGACAGGCTGATTGTGGAGACAAACCTAATTGAAAGCTACGATTTGCTTATGGAATTTGTACAGAAGCATACCGATGACCGCTTTTTTCTGGTAGATAATTTGTCTACCAGTGTGCGCGACAAAATTGCACGCGAAGTAATTTCCAATATATTAGTTCATCGTGAATTTTCGAGTGCTTTTCCGGCAAAGCTAATTATCGATAAAGAAAAAATTTATACGGAAAATTGGAACAGGGCTTTTACTTTTGGCAAACTCAATCCAAAGAATTTTACTCCGTATCCTAAGAATCCAATTCTTGCGAAATTTTTTGTTAATATTGCCCGTGCTGATTCATTGGGGTCTGGCGTTCGGAATTTGTATAAATTTACAAAAATTTATTCTGATTCAGAACCATCGCTTGAAGAGGGTGATATTTTCAGAATTACCGTGCCTTTAGTTGCTGCATCTAATCTGCAAACTGCAGAAACAGATTTGTCAGATAACGAACAGAAAATTCTTTTGCAAATTGAAGCAAATGGCAGTGTTTCAGCCGGAGAAATTCAGCAGTTGCTTAATTTCAAAAGCCGCACTTCTGTTCAGCGTATACTCAAAAAAATGCTTGAAGCTGGAAAAATCAAAAAAACTGGCGCCGGCAAAAATGCAATTTATATAAAAAACTGAGTTGATGCTAATCCTGTCTTAAGCTTTTTATGTAGAAAAATCTCCAACGAGCCCAATTATTCCCATGCACGCCCGACAATGACCGGTGGTTGTAAAGTCTTTCAAGATTTGCCGCAAGGCAAATCTTGGCAGGTTCGCCAGAATAATCCTGTTTGTAGATTAATCTACCGGCGAACCGCGGTTGCTGAGCGTAGTCGAAGCAACCATGTGCGGTCACTTCGACTACGCTCAGTGACCGTGCGCACCCGTCATTGCGAGCTGAAGGCGAAGCAATCGCGGTTCGCATTTGGTTTATGCTAAAGTTTTGAGATTGAGCTGGCGAACCCGCCAAGTTTCGTCTTGCGACGAAACTTGATAGCTGAGTGTACACGGCTGTTCGTTTTGAGCAGTTGCGCAAAGGCTTCCAAAATGGGGTTGGTGTACATAAGCTGCCGGTTTTTGAGCTGCATGGACTGTCTGTTTTTGTTTCACAAAAACAGACACTTTTCGCTGAATAATCGCTATTTGTAGATTAAGCTATTGCGAAAAGAGTTTCGCCAGATAAGCTTTTGCCGTGGAAAAGACTATTGCGAAAAGAAGATTGCTTTGTCACTTCGTTCCTCGCAATGACAGTTGCAAAGTCTTTCAATTTTTGCGCAAAGCAAAAATTGTAGCGGTGCGCCAGACAAGCTCTTTTTATAGATTAATCTACTAGCGCACCCGTCATTGCTCGGCTAGACACGGGAATCTTACCCAAAAATCAGAAAATTCTGCCAAAAAAAAGCCCGCAAGCGGGCAAAATAGCGGGTTTAACAGCTAAAAATTTAAAAGGTTACAGGAATTCAAGAAATTTTTCAAAAAAAAATAATTTTTCCTTGACAAAAAAAAAAAAAATGTAAACTTAATTTAGAACATCAGTAGATGTGTTAACAATCTACATCTACTAGATAAAGGAGTTATAAAAAATGAAAAAGATTGTTGCAATCTTGCTTGCACTTGCTGTAGTTTCTATGGCATTTGCTCAGACAGTGTCTATTTCAAACACACTGAAATCGGAACCAACGATTACGATCGATGGTGGAGCACATTACTGGGGTTTTGCTAATGACTACATGCTCCGTGATGAAGTTAATGCTGATGCTAGTACAGCAGACGGCCGTGCACGTGTTAAGGCACGCGTCCGCTTTGACCTTCAGCCTTTGACACCTACTGAAAAGACAATTCTCAACGTGAAGCCACGCTGGTCTTGGAACTCTCAGTGTGGTGCACCTGATGGTCGCCGTACTTCTGTAGCTGCATGGCTCAAGCCATTTGATTTCTTGGAAGTTGGCATCGGTAACTTTGACGGTGTTGACTCTGGTTGGGGTATTGTTCCAAACCTTTCTTGGTACATGGGTCCTGAATACTTCAAGTGGGGCTTCAACGAAACAGTCGGTCTTGCTGGTAAGTATCAGAACATCCATCAGTTGATCAATGACGGTATCCAGGTTAAATACATCGGTGTTCCAAACCTTGAAATCGGTTTCGGTCTCCGCTCTGCTGGCGACCTTGACAAAGAAACAATGATTAAGAAGGGCATGTTCAACGGTGCTGCTCTCGGTGCAACATATAACACAGACCTTTTCGGTTTGGGTGTTAAATGGGCAGGCAACTTCGGCGCAGAAAACGGTGTTGAAGCTAACAACTCAGACAAAGCATATCAGGATCACCTTATCTTGGCCGGCATCACATTCAGAGGTTTGCAGGAAGCAAAAATCGGTACAACACTTGAAGCAACAGTTGGTTTCTATACAGAAAAAGCTTCTGCAATCAAGAATGCAAATACTGCTACAACAGCATTCATCATTGGTGTTGCAAGCAGCTTCAACTTCCGCAATGGCATTACAGACAGACTTAGCGTAGAAGTAGGCTATAACAAAGTTGGTTCAAAGACATCAAAGGTTCTTCCTTTTACAGTTAGAAACAAGTTGGGCTATTCTGTATCTAGCGATGCAAACTTCAGCTTTGATTTGATGTACTCACAGGTTGGTCTTCTTGAAAAGACAAAGGCTACTGCTGCTGGAAACAATGGAACAAACTTCGGCGGAAACGTTGCTAAGGGTCTTAACGGTGCAACCGAAACTGAGAAAGTTTGGCTCATCGGTGTTAAACCAACATTCAGCTGGAATATGGGTGCACACTCATTCGAAATCGGTGTTGCAACAAAAGTTATTGGTAACATCGAACCGCATCCAAAATCAGGATGGGAATGGGGCTGGACAGGTCTTAAGGGCATTGAAGCTGAGGTTGGTATCCCAGTTTCTTGGAAGTACACATTCTAATTTAGGTCTTACGGCTTAGGTTGAATCGGCAGGTTGCCTAACGGCAGCCTGCCTTCTTTGAAATAATCAGGGGCTTGAGCAAAGGATAAACTTTGAGCTTGTGGAAGCAAGATGCACTTTTTCATTTATTTCCTTTATTTGTTGTGAAACGGTACATTAAAAGCTTTCCTCTCTGAAAGTTTATCCTTTGGTCCGGCTCTGAAAGATTAAATGCTTGGTGCAAGTTTGCGCTAGCAAACTTGTAGGGTTTGCCAGATTGAACTCTTTTTTGTAGAACAATCTTCAACGCAAACCCGTCATTGCGAGCCGAAGGCGAAGCAATCTAAAGATGTGCAGCAGCCTTTGGGAATGGATTGCTTCGTCACTTCGTTCCTCGCAATGACGGAAGCAGTGGTTCGACTGCGCTCAGTGACCATTGGGGTGTAGCAAAGGATAAACTTGAAGCTTGTGGAAGCAAGAT
>LVBI01000027.1 GCA_001603145.1 Spirochaetales bacterium Spiro_07
TATTATAAAATCTTCAAATGAGTGCGCATTTTCTGCTTTTTTATGTTATAATCGATTAACAAATCAATCACAAAAGGAGCTTCTAATGAAAGAAGTATTTGACTTTATAAAGAAATGCGGAACTTATTATCTTGCAACAGTTGACGGCGACCAGCCGAGAGTGCGCCCGTTCGGCACAATCGATATTTTTGAAGACAAGCTTTATATTCAGACCGGCAAAGTAAAGCCTGTCTCAAAGCAGCTTGCCGCAAACCCAAAAGCAGAGCTTTGCTGCTTTGACGGTGCAACAGGCACATGGCTGCGCCTTGCAGGCGAGCTTGTGAACGATGACCGTGTTGAAGCCAAAAAGCACATGCTCGACAGCTACCCAGATTTGCGCAGCATGTATAACGAGAACGACAGCAACTCTCAGGTGCTTTATTTCAAGAACGCAGAAGCAACTTTCTCAAGCTTTACCGCCGCCCCAAAAGTTGTTAAGTTCTAGCCTATTCAATTATTGAAGGGCTGCAAAACCACAAGATTCCCGTGTCAAGCACGGGAATGACAGCATGGCGCGGCAGTCCTGCCCTTTTTATTGTTATTTCTGCGCAAACCGCTTAATCTACAAAATAGGAAAATCACATGAAAATTGCATTATTCACAATGGGAACACGCGGAGACGTTCAGCCTTATATTTATCTTGCAAAAGCTCTGAAAAAGCATGGGCACGAAACTACAATCGGCTCACACCCGTGCTGGCGAAGGCTTGTAGAAGATGCCGGAATCAGCTTTGCACCTATCGGGCCGGACATCGACATTGAAGAAGAAACTTCTATTATACGCGGCAAAACCCAGAATGCTGTAATTAGCCTGCTCAAGACGATGAATTTCATTTTCAAGATTATCGAAAACTCATCACCTGAAATCTATGAAAGCTGCAAAGGCAAAGACCTGATTATAGTTTCACATTCGCAGATGGGCGCGGCTGAAGCCGAAGCTTTGCAGATTCCGGCGGTGAACGTAACGCTTCAGACGGAGATGATTCCGCAAGCTTTGAAAGAACCGACTTTTGGCGACAAGCTGTTCAACCTTTTCGTCGGGCCAAAAATTACGAAGCCGTACAACAAGATTCGAAAGCTCTACAACTTGCCCATGCTCAAAAATTCGGCCGAGCTGATTTCAGGCAAGATTAACCTCATTCCGATAAGCAAATACGTTAAAGAGCGCAACAAATATTGGGAAGACAAGAACATTCTGACCGGCTATTGGTACGAAGAAGCTGATTCATTCGAGCCGCCGGCAGAGCTTACGGCTTTTCTTGCAAAAGGCGAAAAGCCCATGATTCTTGCGCTCGGTGCAATGTCTTTTGAAAACAAGGCTGACCGCGCAAAGCTTGATTTGTTCGTCAACGCGTTCAAAAAGACCGACAAGCGCGCAATCATTCAGGGTTTTCAGAAAACGCTGAAAAATTACGAGCTGCCCGAAACGATGATTGCTTGTGGTTCTGTGCCGCACAGCTGGCTTTTCAGGCAGGGCTACGCCGTGATTCATCACTGCGGTTTCGGCACTGCTTCCGCTGCAATGATTTACGGCATTCCGTCGATTCCTGTGCCGTTCATTCTTGACCAGACCGGCTTTGCGATGCAGCTTGAGCAGAACAACGTTGCCGTCAAAATGATTCAGGCGAAAGACTTGAGTGAGGAACGGCTGATAGAAGCCATCAACGAGCTTGACGCAAATTATGCGGCGTTTTCGCAGTCAGCAAAAGCTTTGTCTGAAAAGCTGCAATCAGAGCACGGCCTAGAAACCGCGGTTGAGCTGATTGAAAAGTGCTTAGAAAGCTGAATTTAGTTGACAAAATCATTCTAAAGCAATACTTTTTTATACAGAAAGTTTTTCTTTTTTATCTTGCCTTTTAGGAGGAAGCTATGCCTGATAGCAGTACGTGCGACTCGTATCCGGGTCAAAGCAGAATTAAGCTTTCTCCATACCTTAATTTCTAGCATTTTTGACCATACGAGTCTTTTTTGTTCTCAATCTCATTTTCACAGAAGGACTTAATTATGGTAGATTTAAACGTCACATTCAAAAAGACACTCGACAAGCTGTTGGAAGAAAAGAAATATCTGACTGTAAAGAATGTTCTTTCAACAATGGCTGGTGAAGATGTAGCCGCCATTATACAGGAACTTCCAGAAAAAACAGGGCCGCTCATCTTTAGGCTTTTGCCAAAAGAAATTGCTTCAGATGCTTTTATTGAAATGGAAAGCGACTATCAGGAACAGCTCATTCAAGGCTTTTCTGACACCGAATTGACAGAAATTCTTGATGAACTTTATGTAAACGAAGCAGTTGATATTGTTGAAGAAATGCCAGCAAATGTTGTTGAGCGCATTCTTTCTCATGTTGATGCTGAAAAACGAAAGGCCATAAACCAGATTCTGCAATACCCGGAAAATTCCGCCGGTTCGATTATGACGACAGAGTACATTTCGCTAAGACTTGGAACTACTGTCGGGCAGGCGATAAGCCTCATCCGCAAGAACGGAATAGACAAAAAATCGTTTTACACATGCTATGTGACGAAAAACAAAAAGCTTCTCGGCCGTCTTTCCGTGAAAGACCTTCTGCTTGCAAAGAATGACGACATGCTGATTGATGACCTCATGAAGACTAACGTTATTTCAGTAGACACACATACAGACCAGGAAGAAGTTGCACAAATCTTTTCAAAGTATAACTTTATGGCGTTGCCTGTTGTAGACAAAGAACAGCGCATGGTGGGTATCATCACTTTTGACGATGCCATTGAAGTTTTGGAAGACGAAACTACAGAAGACATTGAAATAATGGCCGGTATGACACCGAGCGACAAGACTTATCTAAAGGCAAGCCCTTTCAATCTTTTTAAGCACAGAATCGGCTGGCTTATGCTCTTGATGGTCAGCGCCACATTCACCGGCATAATCATCACAAATTTTGAAAGCGCACTTGCTGTTCAGGTTGTGCTCACGGCGTTTATCCCGATGCTTATGGATACTGGCGGAAATTCCGGCTCACAATCATCTGTAACAGTAATCCGCGCAATTTCATTGGGCGAGCTTGATTTCAGCGATTTGACCGCTGTTATATGGAAAGAAATCCGCACAGCGTTTTTGTGCGGCGTGTGCCTTTCCATAGTCTGTTTTGCCAAGCTCATGCTAATTGACAAATTTTTGCTCGGCAACACAGACGTAACCTTGATGGTCTGCGCCGTTGTCTGCTTTACGATGTGTGTAACTGTGGTCATCGCCAAAGTCATCGGCTGCACTCTGCCACTTTGCGCCAAAAAGTTGGGCTTTGACCCGGCTGTAATGGCAAGTCCATTCATCACCACAATCGTAGACGCGCTTTCTCTGCTTGTTTATTTCAGCATAGCAAAGACTTTGCTCGGTTTAGGGTGAAATAACTGCAAATATGACACAGTATTGAAGCAGCTGTTTAACTGATTGAAAGGCCTATAAAGTTAGACTATAAAATGAAGAACCCCCAACAATGTTTGCGGCACTCCCGCAGAAAACACGATATTGGCACACAAGCGTGTTCGCTCCGCTCACAATTGTGTGCATATCGCATTTTCTGCTCCGTGCCGCAAGATTTTTGTTGAATGTTATGATATAATCACCTTTGTGGAGGCGGACAATATGATTTTTGATTTTTCTAACGGTGGCTCTATAATGCAGATGAACGGCAACATGGGCATGGACAATGACGGCAATCTTCATGTGAGCGTTGGCGATAACTGTTCGATGGACATGAACAACGGCGAGCTTCATTTTACATCATCATGGGGGAAGAATAAATCTTCACTCAACAACATTGATGACTTTGATGATGATTTTTAGGCAACAATTTATCTAAAGACTTCTCTGAAAAGTTTAATCTTGAAACAGCGGTTATGCTGATTGAAATTGCCTACAAAGATAAAGCATAAACAAATATAAGAAATTTCAGCAATGATTGCGGCACTCCCGCAGAAAACACGATATTGGCACACAAGCGTGTTCGCTCCGCTCACAATTGTGTGCATATCGCATTTTCTGCTCCGTGTCGCAGGATTTTTGTTGACAATTTCTGATTTTGTGCATATCCTTGATCCATAGGCTACAAGAAAGCCGAAAGGATTTATGCTAAAATTATTTTGATTGTCATGTCTTGATGCAAGTTAAGCGTAGCAATCAGAGTTTTCTTAGTTTATCTGTTTTTTGTTTTCTTGAAATGCTAATTTACAGTTTAGTTTTTCTCAAAATTTGCTGATAGTAGCATTATGCCTAAATATATTTTTAGGAGTATTCAAATGGAACAAAAAACATTTGATTCAGGTTATATCCAAACAATTATTGGATATAAATTCAAAAACCCACGTTTATTGCAACAAGCGTTTACACGAAAATCTTATTCCGCAGAACACCCAGAAGTTCAAGACAATGAGAGTCTTGAATTTTATGGCGACGTAGCTTTAAATCTTTACACAAGCATGTCAATGTGTAATTCGTTTGGGAAAATTGAATCAAATCAATATGTGTCAGAAAAAAATGAGGGAGAACTTTCAAAAATCCGTTCATGGAATGTAAACAAAGAACGACTCGCACACTGTATACAACTTCTAGAATTTGAAAAATTTTTATTTTTAAGTTCAAGTGACATAAAAAATGAAGCATGGAAAAGCGAATCTGTTTGTGAAGACTTGTTTGAAGCAATTGTCGGAGCGACCGCAATAGACAGCAATTGGAATTCTGAAAAGATTAAAAATGTCTGTCAGAATTTATTCTCAATTTCTGATTTTGATGAAAACTACATAAAATTATTGGAAGAAGAATGTAAAAAACATGGTTGGAAACGACCATACATTTGGGATAAAAACCCATTTATAATGCATAACTCTTTTAATTCTATGAATCCTTTCTTTTACCCAAATATGCAATCTAATTTTCCACCAATTCCAGAAATGCTTTCTTTTAAAATTGATAACCTACATGAATGGGTTTCTGATTACAATTCAATAGATAGTACTACAAATGCAAAAACAATTATGCTTTCAGCAAAGCGTTTTTATGAATGGCTGTTGCAACGAGATAAAATTCTGAAAGTCATTGATAATATTGATGAGAATCTTGCAGCAAATCAATTGAATGAATTAGCTCAAAAAGGATTGGTAAAGAATCCTACTTATGACTTTTCTGAATCACATGACAAAGATGGAAATCCAATCTGGAAATGTACTTGCAAATTGGAAGAAGCGGATTTTCATTTTGAAGCTTCAAACGTATCAAAGAAAAAAGCAAAACAAGAAGTTGCAGCTCAAGCATTGTTTTACTTAATCGGTAAAGAAAAGCAACTTAACAAAACCATGGAGACAAGATAATGACTAAAAAACATATATTATCAGCTCTCAATGCGGAGGGAAAAACTGCATATATTGATGAAGTACCAAACGGCAAAAAGTGTGGCTGTATTTGCACTGAATGTGGAGAAAGGCTTATTGCTAAAAACAACGGAACAGTCAATATACATCATTTCGCACACGAAAGTGGAAATGACAACATAAAGTGTAGTCTGACAGCATTACACCAACTTGGAGAAAAAATCATTATAGAAGATAAAACAATACCAGTCTTCAATAATGGAACTATCCAATTTGACAAAGTTGATTTTGTTGAACAAGAAAAAAATCTGGGAGACATAAAACCAGACTTATATGCAATATATAAAGGTAAACCTATTGCTTTAGAAATTCGTGTTTCTCATGCTGTCGATGAAGTAAAATTCTTCAAAATTCAAAATCATAAACTGACTACATTTGAAATAGATTTATCAAACATAGTTTACGAAACCAAAGAAGATGTGCGTAAAGCTATTTATGATTTGAAGAATATTCGTCCTATTTATGATGAAGTTTTGACAGTTCAGGCTTTAACGAACAAAAAAGATTATATTGATAAAAATGGAATCCAAAAACAAATTGTAAATGGAATTGTTTATCAATGTTCTATGAATCCGATTTTAAAAAGCGGTCAAGCTCAAATTGGTGATATAAAATCATTCGTTTGTGAAAAATGTCCTTTCGGCTATAAAGCTGATAATGAAAACTATGTACATTGTATAGGACATTTAATGATTGAGTTTTCAAGAGATTTGTTTATTTCTCGCTTGAAACGCAGACCTATAACTATAAATGCACCATATGAATGGCAGATTAATGTCACAAAACAAAAGATTGTCAGTCTTTCAGAACTTGCAGAATATTTTTCACTTTTAACAAATCAAAAATTCGTAGTCTTGAAACAACGTAAAAAATCAGTGAAATGATAATACTTGTTCAAGACTATGTTATAATCAATTTTAAGGAGCTTTTATGAAAAAGACTTGTTTTATTATTTTTGGTATTTTGCTTTTGGCAATTCTTTTTAGCTGTTCAACAGCAGAAGGAACTGCATTAGTTACTGGAAAGGAACGTGCAGCGATAAGCCCTGACAAAGTTGTCATATATGCTGAACCACCTGCAAAATACGAAGTTATCGGAATTGTTACTGCATCAAGCGATTCTGGCTGGACAGAACAAGAAGATTTGAATTATGCAATTGAAGAATTGAAAAAACAAGCCGCTAAAATCGGTGCAAATGGTGTACTTCTGGAAAATGTAAGAACAGCCGAAAGCGGTGGCGTTATCAGCTACGGAGTGTATGTTCCTATTTCAGCAAAAGAAGTTTCTGGCAAAGCAATTTACGTCTACAAATAAAACTAAGTCAAAGTTAATCTAAAAACTTTTACATCATACAAAAGCCTGCGTAGGCGGATTTTGGTGCGCAAAACACTCTGCAACCCCGAAGGGGTGAAGCCGTTTTGCGTGGCGGAATCCGCCGGGAGCAGGCTTTTGCTTTGCTACAAATCTTCTTAGTTTTCTTTTATAAACATTTGAGAATCTTTGTAAACCACACTATTGACTTTTAGGTTTACAATAAACTACACTTGGCGCATGAAAAACAATAAAACTTTACTAATCGCATTCATTGCAATGTTTGCGGCTATCATTTCTTTCAGCGGATTCTTCAAGATTCCGCTTGGCCCTGTTCCGATTGTCTTGCAGAACGTTTTCTGCATTCTTTGTGCAGTTCTTATTGGCGGCGTGTTTGCCGGTGCGCCGGTCGCATTGTTTTTGGTTGCCGGTCTAATCGGGCTGCCGGTTTATTCTGGCGGCACAAGCGGTATCGCGGTTTGGGCTGGACCGACCGGCGGCTTTCTCTTCGGTTATCTGCTCGGCGCAATTATTGCAGGGCTTATTGCCGGCAAGCCGGGCGTCTTTGAAAAAAAGCTGACAACAAGTACAGTCTTGAAAATTTCAGCAGCAATCTTAGCCGGAATGGTTATCATGTATATTCCGGGCATAATTCACTTTGCAAGATGGGCTGAAAAGTTTTCAAAAGTTCCGGAAGGTAAAAGCGCACTCGCCTACACGCTCGGCGCATGCGTCATTCCGTTCATTCCGGGCGACATCATCAAATGCGTAATCGCAATTCCTGTTGCACTGAAAGTTCGGCCGGTTCTTGCACAATATCTCTATTCAAGCACAGCACCGAAAGCTTCAGATGATTCAGATAAATAATGTCTGCAAAAGCTTTCTCACGCCAGAAGGCAAGCTTGATGTGCTGAAAAATGTGTCGCTTTCCATAAAAGACGGAAGCTGCATGGTTATCGGCGGCGAGAACGGCTCGGGCAAGAGCATGCTCATGTCGATAATCGCCGGGCTTGAAGCAGCTGATTCTGGCAGTGTTGAATGTGGCGGCAAAACTGGGCTTGTGTTTCAAGAAGCTGAAACACAAATTCTCGGCGAAACGCCGCGCGAAGACATTGCGTTCGGCCCGAAAAACCTTGGACTGAACAAACAGCAGGTTGCACAAGCCGTAGAAGATGCGCTTGCAAAGACTGGCCTTGCCGCCAAATCAGACGCACCTTCGCGCTTTTTGTCTGGCGGCGAAAAGCGGCGGCTTGCAATTGCCTGCATGATTGCGATGAACTTGCCGGTCATAATCTTGGACGAGCCTTACGCCAATCTTGATTACACCGGCGTAAAGCAGGTAAACGCGCTCATCAAGGTGCTCAAAGCTGACGGCAAGACGATTCTGATTCTTACACATGAAATCGAAAAATGCCTCGGTTTAGCTGATGACTTTACAGTTTTGTTCCGCGGCGAGATTGTCTTTAGCGGCAAGCCCGAAGATGCGCTGCAACAAAATCTTGAGCAGTGGAACATACGAAATCCGCTTAATTCTTACCGTGAATTGAAAGACCTTGTTTGGGAATGACCGCATTTTAATTGCATTATATATAGAAGGAAATTGATGAACGAGAAACATTCGCTGTTCGCTTATAAAAGAGGAAGCTCATTTTTGCACAGATGCCCGGCTTGGATAAAGCTGCTGTTCATTCCGGCGGCAAGCGTAGCGCTTCTGCTACTGCCGTATCAGTTTTCGCTTTTGGCGGCGGTGTGTCTTTCGTGCTTGAGTTTTATGGTGCGCATTTCTGCACGCGAACAGCTGACAGACTTGAAGCCGGTGCTTTATTATGCGATGCTTCTCGTCATGTTTCAGATTCTCGCACTTGATTACAAGAGCGCGGAAAGCATTGCAACTTCTTTTAAGGCAGCGTTTTCGTGGAACAGCCAAAAAGAGACTGTTTTTTTCTTTCTAAAGCTCGTCGCATTGATGCAGTGCGCGTCTTTGCTTTTTAAGACTTCAACATCACTTGAACTAAGGGAAGGAATCTCGGCGATTGAAGCCGGAATCAGAACCGCGCTTCACCTTAAAAAAGAAAATACTTTTTCAGAGATGATTTTCATGTTCCTCAATTTTATCCCGATGATTGCGTCAATTTGGCAGCAGCTAAGGCGCGCGTGGGCGGCTCGCGGCGGCAAAAACGGAATCAAGATGTACATTCAGCTTTTGCCGGTGCTGTTCTTTGTCGCCATGAAAAAAGCGTGGAACATGTCGCGCGCAATTGAAGCTCGAAAGTGACGAGCGCAAAACAATAGCAGACCCTGAAACAAGTTCAGGGTGACAGCTGCCATTCCAAACACTGCGCACTGACCGCATGTCATGCTGAAGTCTGCACGCCGACGTATGTCATTCCGAACTTGTTTCAGAATCTGCTTATTAGATGCTGAACCAAGTTCAGCATGACGCATTTTTTGCTAATCTTGATGCAGCGAAACTTCGCCTGAAAGAAGCGCTTTTGTCGTTCCGTCTTGAAGCTTGACCAAAAGCCGCGCGTCGTCGTCTATGCCGGTAACAGTTGCATCGTAAACACCGGCTGCAGAATCAATAACAGGATGAACTTTTACGGTTTTGCCAACCAAAAAAGACAATGACTGATATTCGCGCATCACTGCTTTAGGGTCTTCATCCAATATGCTCAAAACTTCGCCCGCAACTTCTGCCGCAAGCTGGCTTCTTGTAACTGACGTTTTTTCGTCTTGCAAGATTGAGCCTGCAACTTTCGCCACGTCTTTGGGGAACTGCGATGAACCGCCTGAAATGTTTATGCCTATTCCGATTACGGCTGCATCAATTGCAGAAGTTTCAAAATTGATAAAGCCTTCAGTAAGAATTCCAGCAATTTTTTTGCCGTCAAGATAAATGTCGTTAATCCATTTGATTTTCGGCTCAACCTTAAAAAGACGCTGAACTGCCCTGCACACGGCAACGGCGGCAGACGCGGTTATTTTCGCCGGGTCTGCGTTGAACTCTTTCGGAATGTGTATCATTGTCAGATAAATCCCGGTCTTTTCAGGCGAGCAGAACGTGCGGCCAAGCCTGCCCCGCCCCTGCGTCTGGCTTTCTGCAACAATTATGCGCTTGTCAAGCTTGAGCCTGTCGCCATCGGCAAGCAGTTTTTTTGCGTATGTATTTGTCGAATCAATCGTCTTGAAACATTCCACAGATGCTGAACTCAAATTCGGAAACGCTGAAGCAAGAAATGTCTTTACAGCTTCGGCTGAAAGAACATCAGATTCGCCGTTATAGACATAGCCGCCGTTTGTAGTTCCTTCTATTATAAAGCCCTCTTCTCTAAGAGATTTTACCGCCTTCCAGATTGCGGCGCGGCTCACACCGCAGATTTCGGCAAGTTTCTCGCCAGAAATGGCTGTGCCTTTTTCGCTGTTCAAAACATTGAAAACATTTTCCCTTGTTGTCATAAACTGATTATACGATAAATGCGGAAAAATTTCATCTGTGCAAAAGTCATAAAATGTCATTCCGAACTTGATTTGGAATCTGCGTTTTGCGATAGCTTAATCTAAATTTTAAATGCAGCTGGCAAACGCGTAGTTTCCGCTTTCGCGAAAACTACAAAGACTAAATCCAGTTTTCGGAAAATGAAAAACTGGCAGGGTTTGCCGAATAAGCTAGTCTTTATAAACAAGCCTAATGCAAACCCGAGATGCTGAATCAAGTTCAGCATGACATAATCTTTTACGCAGTGCATGCGCTGCCGAAGGCTAACAAGTTTAGCATGACATAAGCATTAGACTGGATACTCGCCGCTGAAGCAGCCTTTGCAGAAGCCGACGTTGCCGTTTGAGCAAGAAGCGCACGCACCGAGCGCCTTTATCATGCCTTCAAGCGAAATGAACGCAAGCGAATCAGCACCAATCTCTTTGCGGATTTCCTCAAGTTCGTGCGTGCTTGAGATAAGCTCGTTCTTGCTCGGCGTGTCAATGCCGAGGTAGCACGGAAACTTGACCGGCGGCGAGCTTACGCGGAAATGCACTTCGCTTGCACCGGCGCGACGCAAAATCTGCACAAGACGGCGACTGGTTGTGCCGCGTACAATCGAATCATCAATTACGATAACGCGCTTGTTTTCAAGGTCGCTTCTGATTGCGTTGAGCTTTACAAAAACCATCGCCTCGCGCTCGGCCTGCGTTGGCGCAATGAACGTGCGCCCGATATACTTGTTCTTGATGATGCCTGTAACATACGGAATGCCGCTCGCCTTAGAATAGCCCATCGCCGCGCCTATGCCGCTATCCGGCACGCCAATCACAACATCAGCTTGCACCGCGCTTTCTTGCGCCAAAACTTCGCCCATCTTATAGCGCGCGTTCTGCACAGCAATTCCGTCAATCACGCTGTCTGGGCGGGCAAAATACACATATTCGAAAATGCAGGTCTGCTTTTCGGCTTTTTCTTCAGACTGAATTGAACGAAGCCCGCCGCGGTTAATTACAACAATCTCGCCCGGCTCTACATCGCGCAAAAACTGCCCGTTCACAGAATCAATTGCACAAGATTCCGAAGTAAGAATATAACCGTTTTCAACCTTTCCAAGACACAGCGGGCGGATTCCATTCGGGTCGCGTACGCCGATGAGCATACTTTCGGTCATAATACAAAGTGCAAAAGAACCTTTTATCATTCGGGCTGCCTGAACAACTGCATCAACAAAGCGTTTTTGATTTTCGGTTTTTGAGAAATTCTCTTTGCCGCAGGAACCTAGCTTTCCGCCGTTTTCAATGAATTTGCGTACAATCAGCTTTAAAATAACTTCGGTATCGCTCGAAGACGAAAAAGTGCTGCCGCCGTCTTCTAACATTGCATGCAATTCTTCGTAGTTGACAAGCTGACCGTTATGGGCAAGCGCAATTGAGCCCATCTTGAAAGAATTCACAAACGGCTGGGCGTTTTCTATAGTCCGTCCGCCTGCTGTTGCATAGCGCACATGACCTACTGCAATGCTGCCTGAAAGCTGTTCAAAGTGTCCCTGCTTAAAAACATCGCTTACAAGCCCTATGCCTTTGTGCAGCTTTATTGTCTCACCGTCTGTCGCCGCAATACCGGCACTTTCCTGACCGCGGTGCTGCAAACTGGTCAGCGCAAAATAAGAAAGAGCAGCGGCGTTCAGCGCTCCGTAAATTCCTACAACTCCACATTCGTCCCGAAAACCCATAATCACCTCGAAAAAACAAAACGCCGCAGACGATACCCCTGCAATTAAGGATATTATCTGCGGCGTCTTTGCCAATGAGCTTATTATTGTGAAATAATGCGGCGCTGTCAATATTAATTCGGGATTACCAGGAGCCAGATAATGACAAAGCTTCAGCTCAACAAAGCTACATTATTTTATAGAAGGAAATTGCCAGTCGGGTTGCCGTGACCATAATAGATTGTACGCTCGCCGAGCGACTTTATCTTTCGGGCGCTCTGCTTGATTGCGTCAAAATCGCAGAAAAGGTGGCCGAGCGCCGGCCTAATCCAGTTGTCCAGCGCGTCACCAGCTAAGAAATGCTTCTGCTCAACGTCAACGCCGATTGAACCGAGCGTATGCCCCGGAACAGACACAATCTTGGCGTCAATGCCATAATCTTTAAGGCTGTCACCGTCTTTTACAAAGATGAGCTTTTCGGGGCGGCGCACTTTTGTGTTGCGCAGCACTTTAAGCGAAATGCCTAGCACAATGCGCCCGACAAGCCCATAAGACTTGAGCGGCTGCGCATCATAGTTTTCAAAAAGCTCAACGTCAGTTTCGTTTACGGCAACAGGAATATCAAAATGCTCCGAAATTGCGGCTGCATTTTCAGCGTGGTCAAAATGCGGGTGCGTAAGCACGATAAGCTTCATCTTGTATTTGCTGCATTCAGCAATAACTTTTTCAAGCCCTGCCGCAGAGCCTGTATCAACCAGAATTGCATTTTCGCCGTCTGCCACAATATAGCAATTGTCTGTTCCGCATTTAATCTGATGTACTTCAACCATGTGATTTTTTCCTGCCTTTACTTGATTGTATTATAAAGATTACCGGGCCGCCTGATCTGCTAATTTTCACAAAAAAGCTCATCGTTTACGGCGGTCACCGTGTTTGGTGTACCAAGCGGCTTTATCGGCATACATTGCTTCATCAGCGCGGTGAAATATAGCTTTTATATCGGTATCAGAATCTTTGATATAATAAGCCGCTCCTTTTGAAATACCAAGCGGAACTTGCTTTTCACCGTCACGCAGAACATTGCCCATTTCATCAAGCTTTTGTTTTATAGAATCAAAGACCTGATCAAAAGCGTGCTCGTCAGAATTTCCAAGAATTGCAACAAATTCATCGCCGCCAATTCTATAAATCATATTAGTATTGAGAGAATCTTTCAAAATATCAGAAATTGTTGTAATCATAAGGTCGCCGAATTCGTGACCGAATTTGTCGTTAGCCATTTTCAGCCCGTTTATGTCGAATACCGCAACAGAAAAATCAGCAGTTCCAACTACAATCTGAGTATTCAGGCGTTTTATAGTTTTTGTATACGCATTTCTGTTGCCAAGCCCGGTAAGCGAATCGGTATAAGCCATTGAATGAGCTTCTGTAATATAGTTCTGGAGTTCTTCACGCAAAAATTTGAGCTTGCTTTCAATCAAGGCAAAATCATCGCCAGAATTAGCGACCTCTTCCGGTTTCTGCTCAATTTCAGAGACGAGGTGCAGCTCTGACGCAAGCTCCTCAACATCACCTGCAAGCCGGTTCATTTCAGAATTAAGAAAAATGAAACGCTTCCGGAGTCTTCCTGTTATAAGAAAGACAATAAAACCGCCAGCAATAAGCGAAACTCCACAAGCGATGCAAATCAGATAGATATGATGACGAAGCTGTTCATCGTACCAGTCTGCATCAATGTCAACTGCAATAATTCCTGCAACCTTGCCGGCGGAATTAAAGACAGGGCTGTATGCGCTGTAAAAACGCCCCCACTTGTCTTTATAAGGTTGTTTATCAACAGAAGGAGTGCCGAGGCTTGCCGCATAAAGCGCGTCAGTGTACATAACTGGTTCACCAAACTCGCCAGGGTCATAAACAGCAGGGTCAATTGTAAAGGTAAAAGTCTTGTTGCCCATGTCGCGGATTCCGTAGATGTACCGCAGCTCAACCTGCTCCTGAAACGTGCGCAAAATGCCCAGTTCATGCTGATAAGGTTCGGTATCCACATCTTCTTTTTGAAGCTTTTCAAGAGTATCGCCGTCAATCAGAGCCGCCGCACTGTTCGCAATATCAAGCATACGCTTCCGCATCTGATCCTGTAGCGAATTCTTTGACTGATTCGTTAAAAGCACACCGAGAGTGCCGTTCACTGCAAGCAGAAAAATTGAGAGAATAATGACCATCTGTTTAGGCAATCTGTTATTTTTCATAGTTCAAAACCTATGAGCCCTATTGCCTTTATTTTAATACAGCTATATGTATAACGCAAGAAAAGCTTAATCTTCTATGTAATATTCAAGTGTTTCGCGCAGCTCTTTTCTTGAGCGGCCGTTTGCAACCGCCATTTTTTCGTAGATTTCTGCTTCAGCATCATTATTTTCCAATTTATAGATTATATACAAAAGCGTTATCGAACCGAGCATGTTGCTTTTCAGTTCAAGGCATTTTTTTGCATTTTGAACGGCTTCTTCATAATTGCCGTCTGCAAAAAACAAATAAGCCAGATTGTTATACGCGTTATAGTTTTTCGGGTTTGAATTAATTGCGCGTCTGGCGGCTTCATACGCTTTTTCGTGCTCGCCTGTTTTGTTATATAAGCTCAAGCAATTTGAAAAGGCTACAGAATCTGCGATGCCGCTTTTCATCATCAGCTCGTAAACTTCTATGGCCTTTTGGTCTTGGCCCATGTCTTCGTAAGACAAAGCCTTAAAAAGATTTACGCTGTAACGCTCGGCAGATGTCTCACATTCCGGCAGCAGTTCGTCCAAAAGCGCAAGCGATTTTTCGTATTTGTCTTCATTATAAAAGCGGGTGGCCTTCAAAAGCTTTTTCAAGTTTTTGCGGTTGTCTGAAAATGAATCTTTGATATTTTCTGCATAGAACTGCTTATAAAAAGCCAAAGACTTCCGTCCGCTGCTTCTGTTCAAAATTCTCATTATTCCGATGATAAATGCAACGCTTACGGTTGCCAAACGGCTGTTTGTGATGATTTCGCTATCTTTGTTGATAAAATTGATGTACACCGCCAGCCCGATAAAAAAAGCCAGCGCAACGATATAAATGACAAGCAGAATTTTATTTGTTTTTGACATGCGTTATAAGCCTCGCCTGAAAAGAAAATCTGCCTAATTTTATACTAATTAATGCGAAATTTCAAACCAGCGCAAGGCTCAAGTTTTGCCCTACTTTCCGCAGCAGCTTTTCAAAAGTTCAATCCGCCCTTTGATGTTGGCTTCAAATTCTTCGTCGCTGAATTTCGGGTCGCGTGTCTTTTTCCAGATTTCGCACGGAATTTTGGCACAATCAAGGCAGTTTGCATAACCATGTTCAGTTACGCAGCAATGATAAATTGCGCACACCGCTCCGTTTGTGTGAAAAACAACTCCGTTACATGCGTTGCAGCCTTTGCACATATCCTTGCAATAGCATTTTGAGCAGTCTGTCCCGCATACGCTTATTGAATCTTTCATGTTAAATCTCCTATTAGATGATTTTAGAAAATCATAAAATAGTTTGAGATTTCTGTATTGTAAAATTCCGACAAGCGTTTGAAAGCTGCTTTGCCTCGCCTAAACTCATTCCGTGAAATTTTTTGAAATCATTCAAAAGATGCGCCTGATCGAAATAGCCATAAGCATAAACTGCATCTTGAATATCAAAAGAATCTGAACGGCATACATTCTGCCAAAGACTTTGATAGCGGATTAGTGAAGAAACTTTTTTAGGCGAAAGTGAAAGCGTATTCTCAAAAAGCCTTTCAAGCTGACGTTCGCTTGTATGAATGTCTTTCAGCAAAGAAGAAAGATTTTGTGAACCGCAAGTGCTAATCATCTGAATGATGGAATCAAGCACAAGATGATTTTGCGCCGGCACTTTTTGCGCAGGGCGGGCAAGCAACGCTAGGAGTGCATCTTCTGCGGCAATCTTAAAATCATGTAAAGTCATCACCGGCGAAATTTTTTGCCGCAGCAATTTTTCAGCAGTATTAAAGTGTGAACGCAAATCAAAATATCCGTTAGTTGTTTTTGAAAGCGGCTCATCAGAGAAATGCGAAGCTTGCCAAGAATAAAATCTTATTCCAAAAATCTGTCTGTTAAAATCAGGTGAATGCCCCGACCAAAACATTTTATCATTCACGCCGCAAAAATCTATGCTGGAAATCACGCGGCCATCTTCTGTGCGCTCTGCCCCATCAGTTATAACAATAATATCCGAGCATAAATCTGGAATTATAACAGACTGAGCTTTTTTCATTTCCGGTGAGGGTGCAACACCTTTCTCGTTCCAAGAAGCCCAGAAACAGCGCACATAAGGCGCGAGCTTCTTGCAAGGCAAAAGCTCGCAATAACCTGAATGAGGAAATGGAGTTGCAGTAATTGGAACAAACATCATCTTAATGATAGCGCGGAAATGGCGCAACGTCGAGCCGGCAATGACACTGCGGCAATTAATCAGCTACATGACGAAGCATTGCGGTTAAAGCGCCGCATAATAAGCTTCAAGTTTTGGGCGCGCGGCTTTGTAATATTTTTCAAGCTGCTTGTCAAAATGCTTGCCGAAACTTTCAAGCATGATAGCATCGGCCTTTTCAAAGCTCATGGCCTCTTTGTAGACACGCTTGCTGACAAGCGCGTCATACACGTCGGCAACAGCCATTATGCGCGCCTCAAGCGGAATCGCCTCGCCTTTAAGCCCTTCGGGATAACCTGAACCGTCGCACCGCTCGTGGTGGAAATGCGCAACATTTTCGGCAAGAACACGGAAAGCATCGTCATCAGTGTCTTTAAGAATCTCGTGAACAATGTGAGCGCCTTCTTTGGCATGTGTCTTCATTATAGCAAATTCGTCTTCAGTAAAGCGGCCTGGCTTTCGCAAGACAGCATCATCAACCGCAATTTTGCCGAGGTCGTGCATCGGAGCGGCTTTTATCAGATTGTGGCAGAATTCAGGCGAAAGCTTGAGCGCGTCATAGCTTTTGTCTTGCTGAATCTCGTCAATCAAAAGCTTAACAACGTCGCTCGTGCGCTTGATGTGGCCGCCCGTGGAATTGTCGCGGCTTTCTACCATTGTCGCCATGCTCAAAATAAGATTGTCGTGCATTTTCACGATGTTTTCAGTTTTCTCAGCAACTTCATCTTTTAGGCGCTCGTTGAATTTGTTCAAAAGCGAAATATATTTCTGGTTTCTTGTATCGTCCTGCATATACAGGATATAGCCGCGGTTGATGCGCCCATCAAAAAGATTGTTTATAACAACTTGAAAAATCTGCTTGCCTGATTTTTTAAAGAAACTGTTCTTTTGCGGATCAATGGCATATTTGCAGATATTCACTATAAGTTCATCATTCACTTCAGAATTTGCTGGTACAGAATCATCAACTTTTAATTTTGCAAGCTCCGGGTAAATGTCTTTTGCAATCTGATTGCTTCCAAGATAGTGAAAATTATTATCAAAAGAAGCAAAGCCGGTTTTTCCATTAGATGAAATCGTTTCAATTGCCGTATCAGTCACATCGTACAGAATTATTCTGCGGCTGATCATAATAAGGACAATGCCGCAAATAACATAGTTCAACGGCATAACGTCAACCTTTATATGGAAAAATTTTCCTATAAAGAAAGTGAGCACGGAAAGAGATTCGCAAGCAAGCATATAGCGCAGATTATGGCGTGAAACATCATTTTTTTTGCGGAATGCATAAACAATTGCGCTGATTGTAATTATCATGTAAATAAACATCTGGACATAATACAGTGTATGCACCAGCCCATACTTTTTATGGAGAACCAAATGATTTTCGATTAATTCACCGGTAATTTCTTTATAAAAAAATGATGACAAACCAATCGTAAGTGATGAAATAAAGAAAAATGTAGAAATGCCGAACAAAATCAATCTGGTTGGTTTTCTTATATTCAGATTGCACAGATTGAAAATTGCGTACATGATAAAAACATGCGGAAATATTCCGAGATATGAAACTTTTATGCCGAGAATTGCTTCCGGCACAGTCTGAGCAACGGCGACCATGTAATAGCCTAAATTGGCAATAGGCATTAGCGCAAAATTCAATGTGATAAAAACTGAAAATCTTTTTCTCCAGATTCCAGCATAAATCCCTGTCAATATCACAGAAACTATAAAAAGAATTGCATAATACATTTTCATATAAGGCTATTATAAATTAGGATTCTGTGATTGTTAAGCTAACATAACAAGTATTTACATGGCAAAACGCTTTTAGCGTTAGTCTTATATAAGATTAATGATTGTTCGGCGAAAAAAGAATTTGTACAAGGGCTGCCCTATTTTGTATCAGCCCAAACTTCGAGTTTTGCGTTGCGGTTAAAGCGCCGCATAATAAGCTTCAAGTTTTGGGCGCGCGGCGATATAGTATTTTTCAAGCTGCTTGTCAAAATGCTTGCCGAAGCTTTCCATCATGATAGCATCGGCCTTTTCAAAGCTCATGGCCTCTTTGTAGACACGCTTGCTGACAAGAGCATCATACACGTCGGCAACAGCCATGATGCGCGCCTCAAGCGGAATCGCCTCGCCTTTAAGCCCTTCGGGATAACCTGAACCGTCGCACCGCTCGTGGTGAAAATGCGCAACATTTTCGGCAAGAACATGAAAAGCCTGGTCGTCTGTTTCTTTTAGAATCTCGTGAACGATGCGCGCGCCTTCTTTGGCATGTGTCTTCATTATAGCAAATTCGTCTTCAGTAAAGCGGCCGGGCTTTCGCAAAACAGCATCGTCAACCGCGATTTTGCCGAGGTCGTGCATCGGAGCGGCTTTTATCAGATTGTGGCAGAATTCAGCTGAAAGTTTGAGCGCGTCTTCGCTTTTGTCTTGCAGAATCTCGTCAATCAAAAGCTTAACAACGTCGCTTGTGCGCTTGATGTGGCCACCCGTGGAATTGTCGCGGCTTTCTACCATTGTTGCCATGCTCAAAATCAGATTGTCGTGCATCTTCACGATATTTTCTGTTTTTTCAGCTACTTCATCTTTTAGGCGTTCATTGAATTTGTTCAGAAGCGAAATATATTTCTGGTCTTGCGTATCGTCTTGGATATAAATCATGTAGCCGTGCTTGCGCTTGCCCGAATACAGATAATCGATGTTTATCTGATAAATTTTGCCGCCCGATTCCTTGAAGAAATGCTCTTTTGAGTTGTCTGCAACAAATTCTTTGATTTTCGAGATAAGCTCAGAATTCAGCTCTTCGTTTTTTGCGGCGTTTGAATCAACGCGCAGTTCTTTCAATGCAGGGAAAACTTCTTTTGCAACTTTATTCGACGCAATGTAGGTGAATTTCTTGTCAAACGAAACAAATCCGGTGTCTCCGTTAATGGCCAGCGTATCAATTGCAGTTTCAGTTACATCATAAAGCGAAATGCGGTGAATGATGATAAGCAGAATAATTTCGCTTATTATGTATGAAAGCGGCGCTAATTCAATTTTTAAGTGAAAAAAATGACGGCTCAAATATAAAATAACAGCCACCCCTTCGCAGAACAAAAGAATCAGAAGGTTTTTCTTTGAAGAGTCTTTTTTCTTTAGCAAGCTGTAAATAATTACACCGATTGTAATTGCAAGATAAGTGGCAACAAAAAGATAAAAGACCGTGTGCAGCGGGCCATACTCTTTTATAAGTTCAGTTTTTCCGTCTATAACCTGAAGGCTTATGCTCTTGTAAAAAATTGGACTGGAACCAACCGTAAGCACCGGAAGAAACATTATGCTTGAAAGCGTAAAGAAAATTCCGCTGATTAAACGTGTTGATTTCAATTTGCACAAATCAAAAATTGCAAGCATTATAAAAAGAAGCAGAAACGGCGCGCCTTGATAAGTAAGCTTAACACCGCTGATTGCCTGTTCAATAATCAGCGCATTTGTCTGAAGAATATAACCGCGCAACGTGAGCGGTACGGCAAGAAAAATCAGCGTAAAATAAATGCTGAAACGCTTTCTCCAGATAACAGCATAAATTCCTGCCAGAATTATTGAAATTGCAAAAAGGATTTCATAATAAGCTTTCATAGCAAAATCATTATAAATGAGAATTACGCCGTTGTCAGCTGTTCAACCCCAAGATTGTCGGGTCAAGCCCGACAATGACAAACTCTATAAAGATTTGCGATGAATTCTAAAACTCGCTATTAAGGCTAGATAAAGCCCAACTGAAAATCTTTCAAGTTTCCGCCTTGTACAAAAGCCCGGTAGTTTTCGTAAGAAAACTACGCGTTTTGCCAGCTATAGCTTGGAACAATAGATTAAACCACATGCAAAACGCGTTTGCCAGATAAACTTATGCTGTAGATTAAACTGCCGCAAACCGCCCAACCGCAAACCCGTTATTCCGTCTTGAATCTGTTTACGTCTGCGCCGAGCTGGGTTACGTTTGTGTCAAGCTCAACAACGCACTTGTCAAGCTTCTTGCCGTCTTTTACGACAACTTGTGCATTTTCAGACATTGCGGTCATGCTTTCGTTGACGGCTTCAACAGAATCTTTGAGCTTGTTCATCTCTTCAAGAACGAGCGAGCTGCCCTCCTGCATCTTGAGCGAAGCTTCGCGCACATTTTCGGCTGTCTTGTCCATTTCTTGCAAAGACGCAATAACGCTTCTTGAGTCTGAATTCTGCGTTTCAAGCGAAACCTTTACAGACTGAACGAGCGAGTCTGTCTGCTGAATGCGCGCCGAAACGCCAGAAAAAGCGGTGCTTGATTCTTGAGAAGCGGCAACAATTTCTGCGATGCTGCCCTGAATGTTGTTAAGCTGTTCACCGATTGTCTTAGACTGTCTTGAAGAAGTTTCTGACAACTTGCGGATTTCGTCAGCAACTACGGCGAAACCTTTACCTGCATCACCGGCGTGTGCAGCCTCAATTGCGGCGTTCATCGCGAGCAGGTTCGTCTGGCTTGCAATGTTCGCAATCGCGGTGTTAGCTTCTTGCAGCATTTTTGACTGCTGCTCAATTTGCGCGATGCGCTCGTTTACTTTTTGCTGCTTAGACATGCCGTTCTGGGCTTCTGTGTCAAGCTGCCCGAAAGATTCTGCCATGCGTTCCATTGAATCGCTAATCTGCTCGATGCTCTTTACAAGCTGGCTGACAGAATCAGAAGAATCGCGGATGCTTCTTGTTTGAGAGCTAATCATTTCGTTTACGGTTGCAATGCTTGAAGCAACGTCTTTTACAACGCCAGCAGTTTCATCAAAGCCGCGTGACTGGTTCTGAATCTGGTCTTGCACAGTGCCGATGCTATGCCTGATGCTTGACATTGAATCAGAAACAGAGGCGACGCTTTCTTTCATGTCTTTAGAAACTACATCAAGGTTAGAGCTTGAAGATTTGATTGTGCCCATCATATCTTGCATTTTTTCCATGAACAAGTTGAAATAGTTTACGATATTGTGAATTGACTTGAAAGGCGTGTGCAAATCAGTGTCAAGGCGGCGCGTCAAATCAGCCTCGCCAGAAGCTATGTTCTTTACGGTAACGTTGACCTCTTCAAGCGGCTTGAACAAATTATACATTGAATATGCAATGAGCAGAATGACTGTCAAAATGAGGAAAACCGCAAACGGCACAATCGCATTCGTAAAAAATGCTTTAGGCGTAAACGGCATAAAAAGCACAATCTGCCAGAGCAAAGAATCGATAGGCGCAATCAAATATTCGCCTTTTATAGTTGAGAAAAATTCATTTTCCTTCGGAAAAAGATTTTCCACACCTTCAAGCTCAGGCATTGCGCTTGTAATCAGATTTTGCTTTTCCAAATCGTCTTGATTCGTCGAGGCAGAAATTTTCTTGTCAGCATTGTACATGTACATTGTAACGCCCTTGTCGAGCGTCTTGTACATTTCGTCTATAAAGTCAGTAAGCTCAACGCCTGTGCCGGTAATTCCAATCGGTTTGCGGTTTTTGTCAAAGACAAGCACGTCAATCCACATAAGCGTCTTCTTGAGGCCGGTGTCATAATTTACATAAAACTGAAACGGCAATTTCGCGTCGAGCGCATCTTGAAACCAGACATTGCCCGGATCGCTTTTATCCAAATCATAGACAAATTCCATGTTTGAATAATATTTTAAGTCAACATCTGAAATCCAAAATGTTATGTGAGATCTGAAAGAATCTTGAAAAGTCTGAAATTCGCGGAAAGCATTCAGCTTTAGCTCTTCGTCAGAAGGATCTGACATATAGTCAACCACAATCGGAGATTGCGCAAGCTGAAGCGAAAGCTTTTTCTCTGGCAGAAGGCCGCTCTCCATTTCGAGAATCTTGGTGTACTTCATCTGAGCCAAGCTTGCATCAGCCTTTTTTCTGAAAAGATACATCGAGCTTACGCTGATTGCCGCAAGCCCGATAACGACATAAGCGATAATACCGAACAAAGAAAGAGTTGATCTTGCTTTCATACCTTGTTTCCCTTTAGAGATTATTTTATCATCAAAGCATGAAATAATACAACGAAAAACAACTCTCTTATGCCAGATAAAATAAAATTTTACCGAATAAAATTGAAATGCATTGCGCTTTTAAGGCAGAAGCCGTTATTTCAGCAGAAACTCATCTATCTGACGTGCGCACTCGCGGCCTTCGGCAATTGCCCAGACGACAAGCGACTGCCCGCGGTGCATGTCGCCGGCGGTAAAGACTTTCGGAACGCTTGTTGCATAACCGTTAGGGCTTGCACTTTCGGGCGTTGCGTCGCCAACAGAAGCGACAGTGCCGCGTGCGCCAAGTTCTGCACCAAAAGCCTCTGCCGTGTATTCTTCGCAGCCGGTAAAACCTGCCGCAACAAGCAGCAAATCGCACGGCAAAAGCTTTTCTGTTCCGGCGCGTTCAACAAGCTGACGTTTGCCGTCAATTGTCTGAAACTCAACTTCGATTGTGCGCACGCCTGTGATTTTGCCGTTATCGCTTATAACCTCTTTTACGGTTGTCTCGTAAACACGCGGGTCGTGCCCGAATTTTGCGATGCTTTCTTCTGCGCCATAATCTACTTTGAGCGTTCGCGGCCACTGCGGCCACGGGTTGTTCGGCGCGCGCTCAACCGGCGGACAAGGCATCATCTCAATTTGTGTAACGCTTGACGCGCCGAGCCTGATTGCCGAGCCGCAGCAGTCGTTGCCTGTATCGCCGCCGCCAACGATTACCACATTTTTTCCGGCTACTTCAATTCCGGCTTTTTCAAAAAGCACTTCGGCAATCTGCGCATTTGCCGGCGTTATGTTCAGCTTTTCAAGTGCGCCGCTTGTTGCAAGCACGCTCTTCGTAACAGCTTTCAAAAAATCAACGGCGAATAACAATCCCGATTCGCCGAGGGATTGCCCGCCGTCTGCGCCGTTTTTGCTTGTTTTTAGCTTATCGATTCCGGCCGCACTAAGGGCGCGCGCTTTTTTTGCGCCGCAGCAAAGAGCAATCGCGTCAAATTCTTCAAGAATGTGCTCCGCCGAAACGGTGCGGCCAACATCAGCGTTGAACACAAACTCAACGCCCTCGGCTTTCATCAGCTCAATGCGCCGTGCCACGATTTTTTTGTCGAGCTTCATGTTCGGAATGCCGTACATCAAAAGACCGCCAGCCTTATCTTCGCGTTCATAGACTGTAACGCTGTGACCGCGGCGGTTGAGCCAGTCTGCACAAAGCTCGTTGTCGTGCACCGTAACCGCGCCGCCGTCTACGACCGGGCTGCCGCAATTGCATGCTTTTTCGCAAAGCGCCGGGCAGACGCGGCCAGTAAATTCAGGAAAGCTTGAAGTTTTCAAAAGCCGCCACGCAGCCATGTCAAACTGACCGTTGTAAAGCGCGTCGTTCCATTCTGGTATATAGTTGTGCAAAGGGCAGCCCGTGACCATGCCGCCAAGCTTGATTGCGCTCTGGCACATCGGCACACCGCAGTTCATGCAGCGCGCGGCCTGCTCGCGCCTTGCTTTTTCGTCAAGCTTTGGGTGAAATTCCTTGAAATTTGCAATGCGCTCAAGCGGCGGAACATTGCCGTTTTCAATGCGCTTATAATCCATGAATCCTGTCGGTTTTGCCATTTTGCACCTCGCATTGTCACCCTGAATTTGTTTCTGGAATTGCTTGCAGATTCCGTGCAAAGCCGACGAAGGCTAACAAATTCAGAATGACGATTTAAAAACAAAAAAGGCCGTAGACACAATTTCGAAAAACGAAATTCTATCTACGACCTCTTTGCCGTAATTTAGCTTTATTATTATGAAATGGCTTGCCGGTGTCAATACATCAATTGCATTTTCTGCCATTGATGCTCTTCTTGACATGGCAGACTTAAGCAGATAGTATGCAGCCATACATTCTAAAGCAGCTTTATGACTCACAGTCTTAAGGCAATAGGAAAAAAGTAACCATGAAAAAACTAAGTATCTTCATTCTTTTGGAAATTTCAATTTTTTGTTTATGCCATGCATATTCTGAAGGAAGTAAAACTATGATTTATGAAACTGACATTTATTCAATTGAATATGACCAAAAAAGTGAGCCTATCGTTAAGACAATCAACGACGCGCTTTCACAAAATTTTCAGCGCGTTATGGATTTTTGGGGAATCAAAAAACTTGGCAGCACTGTTCAGATTAGAATTTTCTCTGACCTTGAAGAATGGAAATCTTTTTTTAAAAGCCTTTCGCAAGGCACTTATCAAGAATATGTGACAGGTTGTGCAATCGGCTCAAACATTTATGTGCTTGATTATGCTGAATACAAGAAGCTTCAATCGCACAGAAACGATTCTATCGAAGATTTTAAGAAAATCATCGTTCATGAATTTGTGCACATTTGCCACCTTCAGCTTTGCAACCTAGAAAATACAGCTTTCTTTATGAGCGAAGGGCTTGCCACGTATCTTGCAGGTCAGGGCTATAATCAAAACATCAAGATTGATTATCCAAGAGAAGTGCTTTTCTCAAACGAAATTTTCTCGCGCACAAATGATTTATATTCATTATCGCAGAAGATTGTCCGAAAACTCGAAGAAAAAGTGCCGCACGAAAAACTGATTGAATACGCTTTAGATAGCAAAAAGCTCTATGACGACTGGGACAGCCTCGCGCTTTCAAACTAGCGGCAGTGCAGTATCTTCAATCTATTTATAGAATTTTGCGCGAACCAATGATATAATGCAAAGCATGAAAATCATCATAGCTTTTTGCTTGATATGCGGCGGCTTTTTGTGGGTTCTGAAATATTTGCGCGGAAAAGAGGAACTCAATAAGCAAAACCCAGCCGTAAACACTTACGGCTTTTCTGACGACACAGAAAAAGCTGAAACTGAAAATCTTGAAGAATTCAGCGAATTTGATAAAGCTTATTTTGAGCGTTGTCAAAAAGGTGAGCCGCACCAGCTTTTTTTGAAATTTTCATCGCTGCAAGATTGCACTTTTTTACAAGGGCTTCTTTTTGCTGATGGAATTCCAAGCCACATCGAACATCAACACATGAACGGGATTTATACAGGCTCAAACACAATTGCCAATGTCTTTGCTGTGCAGCTTTGGATTCTCGTGGCAGACTATGAAGCGGCGCTAGAAACAGTAAAGCAGTTCATCAGACAGAAAAGCAAGAGCTTGAACGACAGCGATGACTCAACCTTATCGGAGAATCTAAAAAATCTTCTTGGACTTCTTACAGCGCCTTACCCTGTTTCAAAAAGTCAGCAAATACTCGGCATCAGCATTTTTCCGAAAGAACAGACAGGAAAAGTTCTATGACGACTGGGACAGCCTCGCGCTTTCAAACTAGCGGCAGTGCAGCATCTTAAATCTATCTATAGAGATTATTGAGATTCCGAAACGGGTTCGGAATGACATAATAAAGCGCAAAAACGCGAACAAAAGGAGATTAACTTATGAAGAAAAACTTCGGAAAACAGACTTTCATGTACCCAATGCCGGTACTGATTATTGCAACTTATGACGAAGACGGAACACCGGATGCGATGAACGCGGCCTGGGGCGGCATTCACGACACGAACCAGATTGGCATTTGCATTTCGCCTGAACACAAGACGGCAGAGAATCTGCTAAAGCGCAAAGCCTTTACAGTCAGCATGGCAGACGAAGCACATGTGCGCTCATGCGATTACGTTGGCTGCATTTCTGCAAATTCTGTGCCTGATAAATTTGCAAAAGCCGGTTTCACTGCAACAAAGTCTGAATTCGTTGACGCGCCGGTGATTAACGAACTGCCGATGAGCCTTGAATGTGAGCTTGTAAGCTACGACGCAGTTACCGGCTGCATGGTAGGCAACATCATCAACGTAAGCGCCGATGAAGCTGTGCTGACAGACGGCAAGATTGATCCGTCAAAGCTTGTGCCTGTAACTTATGATCCGGTTAATCACAAATACATTGCGCTCGGCAAAGTTGTTGCACAGGCTTTCACGACAAAATCTTTGTAAAATTTGCAACGCGCAAAAGCAATAAACAAGATAAATCATGAACCGTGTGTCAAGCGGAAGGAACGAATGCCGTTCGGAGCATATCAATTTTTTTGATTGACTTCATATTTATTCCGCTTTAAAATATTCATATAAAATGTTTATGGCTTTGTTAGCGAACTGCTTATGAAAGAAAAAGCAAAGAAAATACGGTTTCTCTCTATTCTGATTTTACTGGCGGCAGTGATTGTTCTGCTTGTTTTTGTCATTACCAAAAGCAAAAAGCCGTTAACATTAGCAGAAGAGGAACCAACCAAAAAGCTTATTCTAGGTTTCTCACAGATTGGCTCTGAAAGTGCATGGCGCACACGCAACACACAGTCTATTTTTGATGCCGCAGCTGAAAACGATATTCAGATTATCATTCACGATGCACAGCAAAAGCAGGAAAATCAGCTTAAGGCCATACGTTCTTTCATCGTTTATCAAGTTGATGTAATTGCGTTTGTGCCGATTGTTGAAGACGGCTGGGAAAACGTGCTGACCGAAGCAAAAGAAGCAGGAATTCCTGTGATTGTGGTTGACCGCCAGATAAACGCCGACCCTTCGCTTTATGCAGGCTTTTTAGGCGAAAACGGCGTTGAAGAAGGCCGCCGCGCCGCCCGCTTTTTGCAGAACAAATGCCGTGACAAAACTGATACTGTGACAATCTTTGAAATAAGCGGAACGGAAAATTCTTCCATCGTAAAAGACAGAGCAAGAGGTTTCCGCGAGATTATAGATACAGACCCAAAATTTCAGATAATACATACAGAAAACGGCGATTTTCTCCGTTCGCGCGGCAAAGAAATTTGCGATGTGCTTTTGGCAAATAACGTAAGAGAAAACGGCAACACAACAAACACGCTCTATTATAATGGTCAAAAAATCGATGTAGTTTTTTCTCACAACGATTCTATGACACTCGGTTTTTTAGATTCGCTTGAATCGCATAAAGTTACTGCAAAAGGCACAATCTTTATAAGCATAGATGCCGAACAAGAATCAATTGATGCACTGAAAAGCGGCAAGCTCAACTGCGTTGTTGAGTGCAACCCTAACCTTGGGCCAACGCTCATGGAGCTTGTAAAGCAGATTGCCGAAGGCAAGCCGATTCCGTTCATGACTTTCAACGAAGAAACTGTGTTCACAGAAAACGATGATTTTTCGCTTTATGAGCCGCGCGGCTATTAGCCGGAGGATGCCGTGAACATCAGCCGGGACAAAAGCCTTAGACGCACACTGCTAATAACGTATGTTTTTCTTCTATTTATAACGCTTATTCCATCGGTTTATTCGGTTATCGTATCGCAGATTCACTCAACACAATACAGCCGTATTATCGCAAACGTAAGCACAGCGAACAGAATAAATCTGATTGCCAAAGACGACATTCCGACAGAACTTTGGGAAATAATCTGCGGCAAAAAGAAAATCAAAGACGGCGCACAATACGTGATGATGGACGACATAACATCAGGGCTTACGATGATGCTTATGACGAACAAGAACGTTGAAAGCCGAAGCAAGCTCGAAGTTGCCACACGCGCCAACACGACGCTGCGCCGCAACATAGACATGCTTATCAAGAACATGAAAGACGGCAGCACCGTAACGCAAAACGAAACCGCGCTTGATGAAATCAGAACAATAACCGCGCTTTTTTCAGACATTATGCAAGATTTTATCGTAACCGAAATTGAATCTGCAAATGAAACGAACCAGTCTTTAAGAACAACGTCAGTAATTCTGACAATAATTCAGATTATCATCACGGTGCTTGCTGTGCTCATCTCGCTTAACAGCTTTGTCACTGTTTCGGGCGCAATTCAAAAGCCGATTGCCGACATGGAAAAGCTCTCGACAAAAGTTGCAAACGGCGATTTGACGGCGCGCATAGACATGCCGCATGTTAAAGAGCTTGACACCCTTGCGGGCAACCTCAACACGATGACTGAACAAATCGACGTGCTTATCAAAAAGAACATGGAAGAGCAGAAAAATTTTCAGAAAGCTGAAATGAAGGCTCTTCAAGCGCAGATTACGCCGCACTTTTTGTACAACACGTTTGACACGATTGTCTGGCTTGCGGAAGAAGAACACACCGAAGAAGTTGTCAAAATCACTAAGGCGTTCTCTGACTTTTTGCGCATTTCGCTTAGCCGCGGCCACGAATGGATTACAATCGCGCAGGAGCTTGACCACATCAAGAACTATCTGACAATTCAGAAAATCCGCTACGCCGACATTCTGAACTACAAAATTGAAGCCGACGAGCCGTTGATGGAGCTTAAGATGATTAAGCTCGTGCTGCAGCCGCTCGTGGAAAATGCAATTTATCACGGAATAAAGAACAAACGCGGGCGCGGCGAGCTTATAGTTTCGGCACATTACACAGACGGAACGCGCACGTCGGTTCAGTTTTGCGTAGAAGATAACGGCGCAGGCTTTACAGAAGAGCGGCTTGAGCAGGTGCGCAACGAACTTCGCACTGGCAGCGAAGATTCAGAAAAACTTTCTTCGGTCTATGGCCTTTACAACGTGAACAAAAAGCTCAAGCTCTATTACGGCGAGCGCACACAAGGGCTTATAATAGAATCAGAAACCGGGAAAGGCAGCAAAATTTCGTTTGTGATTCCGGCAGACAGGGAGATGAAAGACAATGTATAGCGTTTTTGCAGTTGATGATGAGCCGATTGTGCTTGAAGGAATTCGCTCCAAGATTGACTGGGAAGGCAGCAACTTTGCTTTTGCAGGCGAAGCAACTGACGGCGAGATTGCGCTTTCGATGATTCACGAAATAAAGCCGGACATTCTGATTACAGATATAAAAATGCCGTTCATGGACGGGCTGCAGCTTGCAGAAGCGATAAAGCGCACGCAGCCCTGGATAAAGATAATAATTCTTTCTGGGCACGACGAATTCGATTATGCCAAAAAAGCAATATCAATCGGCATTGAAGATTATCTTTTGAAGCCGTTCACACCGGAAGAGCTGCTTGCAAGCCTTAAAAAGACAGCCGCCCAAATTGATAAAGAGCGCAAGCAGCTTTCAGACATCTCAAAGCTGCGCGAAGAGCTTAAATCAAGCGAAACGCTAATCAAAAAGGAATTCTTGAACAACCTTGTGCACGGCTCGGCTGACACAAACACAGTGATGCAGAAATGCGCTGAACTTGGAATCAGCCTGATTTCGCGCTATTACAAGGTGCTTATCAGCAGAATCGAAAGCAAGACAGGCAACACAAAGAACCAGCAGGAAGCTTGTTCGCTGCTCAACTCATACTCGGCGGCGATAAACGAAGCTGTTTCGTTCTTTCATCACTCTAATCTGCTCGTCTGCATCTTTAAAGGCAGCACGCAGTCTGAGCTAGACGACAACACTTTCCGCGCCGCCGAAACGATAAGCCACATTGCAACCAAAAACGATGACTGCACAGTGCTTACCGCAATCGGCAAGACTGTAGAGCACCTTTCGCAGCTCAAGGAATCTTATGACGATGCAAAGCGAATCTTGCAGGCAGGCAGCACAAGCAAAGAAAACAGAATCATCAGCTCTGACGATTTGGCTGAAACCGAAACAGGCGCAGAAGACGCGCTGCTTGATTTTAACGAAGGCGACCCGCTTGTTGACAAGCTGAAATACGCCGGCAAAGGCGACATAAAGACAATCATCGAAGAATCGATGAGCCTTATTAAGAAAAATCCAGACCAGTTCAGCGTGTTCGCGTCTTATCTGCTTGTCGATTTGATTTTTGCAGTTTCCAAGCTTGTTGAAAAGCTCGGCGGCAACATCAAGGAGCTTAACCCTGAAATTTTGCAGCGCAAATTTATAGACGATGCCGTTTCAGACGAAACGCGTTTCACCAAAACTTTGGAGCAGGTGCTTAATTTTGCGCTTGAATTCCGCGATTCAAAAATGACCGGCAAGTATGGCAACGTTATTCTTAAAGCAAAGCAATTCATAGAAGAGAACTACGCCGACCAGAACACCACGCTGACAACTGTGGCAGAAGCTGTCTGCCTTAGCCCGAACCATTTCAGCACAATCTTCTCGCAAGAGTGTAAAACAACTTTTATAGAATATCTGACGAATGTGCGGCTTGAAAACGCAAAGCGGCTTATGCGCGAAACTGACATGAAAGGCTACGACATAGCATATGAATGCGGCTTTTCTGACCCGCATTATTTCAGCTACATATTCAAAAAAAACACGGGGCTTTCGCCCCGCGAGTACAAATTAAGCACAGATGGATTGCAAGGTCACGCCAGACAATGAAAAGCAGCTTCAAACAGTGACCAGCTTTTGAAGCTGCCAAGAATCTGGTTCAGACACCCTTTTCAAAACCAGATAAGGCTTAAGCAAAGGCTACGCCACAACCCCATCAGAGATGGCAATAAGCTCATTTGTCATTCCGAACTTGATTCGGAATCTGCTACAAACAGATGCTGAACCAAGTTCAGCATGACAAGCTTTTTTGCCACCCCAATCGTAGGAGGAAGATAACAGGGTTGCGGCGCGCTGCATTAACCTGCCATATTGCCAAGCTTCTTCTTTCTCTGTGAAAGAATTACGCTCTGCAAAACAATGAAGAAGCAAAGCATAAGACCAATTGTAATGCTCTGCCAGTAAGGCTCGCGCAAGCCAGATGCAACAACAATGTTGTTGATTGTCTTGAGCGACATAACGCCGAACAAAGTGCCGACTACGCTGCCGACGCCGCCGCTCAAAAGCGTGCCGCCGATAATCGAAGAAGCGATAGCCTGCATTTCAGCAGCCGTTGCGTTAGAAGCGTTGCCTGCGCCTGTGTGAAGCAAGTAGCAGAAACCGGCGATTCCAGACAAGACACCGCAAAGCACATACGCAAAAAACTGTGTTTTTCTAACATTTATACCAAGCATCAATGCGCTTTCAGTGTTTCCGCCCACTGCATAAAGATTGCGGCCAAAGCGTGTCCATTTGAGCATTGCCCACAACAGAAGCACAGCAACAAGCGCAATCACAACGCCAACTTCAATAGAAGCCGGAATCCAGTTGCCGTTTTTAGCCCATGAGCCGAGAAACGGAACATCAATTTCAAAGTCCTTCAGTTCAAGGAAAAGCTCATTGTTTGCCGTGCGCGGCACTTTGCTGACGATTGTAGTCATGCCGCGTGTGAAGAACATACCGGCAAGCGTTACGATGAACGGCTGAATCTTAAGGAATGAAACCAAATATCCCTGAACAAGACCCATCGCAAGACCGATGCCGAGTGCAATCAAGACTGAGCTTAAAATGCCGCCGTTGTGGTCTTCCATGAAAACGACTGAAGACATTGTAATAAGCGCGATAGAACCGCCTACAGAAATATCAATTCCGCCGGTAATCATTACGATTGTAAGGCCGCAAGCCGCAACAATCAGATAAGCGTTATTGTTGAACAAGTCCAAGAACTGCTGAGGGTTCAAGAAACCGCCGCCCCAGATAATCATTGCAAGAAGATACATTCCCACAAAAGTGCAGATTGTAATAGTCAGCAGCAATGAAGTGTTTGAAAGCGGCTGTCTGTTTTCTTTTTTTTCGAAAAGGTTCGTAAATATATTAGCCATAGTTATTTAGCCTCCACTGCGCCGATATTTGAGCTTGATTTAGAAGGCTTGCCAGATATCTTTTTCTTGAGCTGACCAATCCAAGCCTTTACGACAGGCGAACCGGCAACAACGATTATGATAATAACGATTGCCTTGTAAGCCTTAACGGCTGTTGATGAAACTTTCATTGCATAAAGCGTGATGGTCAAAGCCTGAATGATGTAAGCACCGAGGATTGAGCCTGAAAGCTTGAACTTGCCGCCGCCGAGCGAGTTGCCACCGATTGCTACTGCAAGAATCGCGTCCATTTCAATATCAAGAAGAACTGTTTCATGGTTTATAATTCCAGTTCGGCAAACGCTCATAGAACCAGCCATTGTAACGCACACACCGAGAATAACGAAAACAACGAGCTTCATCATAACAGGGTTGATACCGTTCAACTTTGCGGCACGCTCATTGATACCTACAGACTGAATATAAAGACTAAGAGTAGTCTTTTTAAGCAGAAGGTTCAGAAGCAGAATGAAAATTACAACCGCTATAATCGGCGTAGGTATCGCAATGTGTGGAATAAAGCCACCCATGTATGTAAGCAAATTGCTTTCTACACTTGGACTTGCACCGCCGTTAATCCAGTAAGCGATTGGACGGCCTGCCGTAAAAAGAATCAGCGAAGCAATCATTGGCTGAATGTTGAATTTTGCAATAAGCATACCATTGAAAAGACAGAACAAAATCGCAACGATACATGCACAAACAAGAGCAAGAACAATTGTGCCTGGATTAATAGTTCCAGCACGAAGAATTTTTACAAACATCGATCCTGCAATTGCAGATAGAGCACCGATAGAAATATCCTGACCTTTTGTTGCTGAAGTAACAAGCGTCATTCCTATAGAAAGAATTACAAGCTCCGAAGCACCGTTCAAAATACTGATAAGGTTGCCAGAAAGAACAGTGTTGCCGAAGTTGTTCTGCTTAATCACAATCGAAAAGAAACTCGGATCGCGGATAAGGTTGAACACAACAAGAACAATCAGCGCAATAAGCGGAATTGCAAGCTGCGACTGAAAAAGTTTTTTTATCTGATTTACGATTTTATTAGCCATTTTGAGCCTTGCCTCCTGCAATGGTCTGCATAATTACATCCTGACGCAGCTGATCATCTTTAAGCTCGCCGACAATCTTGCGGTCACGCATAACGATAAGACGCTGGCATACAGAAAGCATTTCTTCGATTTCTGAAGAAATGAATGTAACGCTTACGCCCTCGCCTGCAAGCTTAAGAACCTGTTTCTGAATTTCAAGCTTTGTACCAACATCGATACCGCGAGTCGGTTCGTCAAGAATAAGATACTGCGGATGAGTAAGAAGCCAGCGTGCAAGAATAACTTTCTGCTGATTTCCGCCCGAAAGCGATTTAATCGGTGTTTCTTTTGAAGCTGTCTTGATTTCAAGCATCTTGATAAACTCGTCTGCAAGTTCTTCTTGATCTGCACGAGAAATCGGCTTTGTAAAGCCGTTCAAAACCTGCAAGGCAAGAATGATATTCTCGCGGACAGACAAATCTTGAATAATGCCGTCGCCTTTGCGGTCTTCTGGCAGATAACCGATACCGTTTTTCATTGCGTCTTTTGGCTGTGTGATTTTTACATCTTTGCCGTTAATCTTAATTTTTCCGCCTGTAACGCGGTCAGCGGCAAAAATTGCGCGCACACTTTCGCTACGGCCAGAACCAAGCAAGCCTGTAAAGCCGTTCACTTCGCCTTTGTTAATCGTAAAGTCAAACGGGCGCACGCCTTCTGCACTCGAAAGCCCTTCTGCAACATATACTTTATCGTCTGTATTTGTGAGAGGTCGTTTCTGATTCTTGAGGTTTGTCATATCTTCCATGTCTTTGCCGAGCATGGCAGAAATAAGCTTAACGCGCGGCAAATCGCTTATCGTATATTCACCGACAAGCTCGCCGTTGCGGAGAACTGTAATCTTGTCGCAGACTTCGTAAACCTGTTCCAAGAAGTGCGTAATAAAGATAATGCCTACGCCGTGGCTCTTAAGGTCGCGCATGAGCGTAAACAAAAGCTCAACTTCATGCTCGTCAAGTGAAGAAGTCGGCTCGTCAAGAATAAGCACCTTGCAGTCCATATCGACGGCGCGCGCAATTGCAACCATCTGTTGAACGGCGAGCGAGCATGTGCCAAGCTGCTGACCAGCCTTAGCAGGGATATTAAGCTTTTCAAGAAGAGCTGTCGCTTTCTTTTCTTGTGCACGGCGGTTTACAAACTTGTAGTTTCCGCGTCCGATATACATATTCTCTGCAACCGTAAGATTAGGGCAGAGAGTTATTTCCTGATATACAGTTGAGATGCCGAGATTTTGGGCATCTTGTGGAGAACGGATTGAAACAGGGTTATCAAAACCCGCAATTCTTATTTCGCCGGCATCTTTTTCGTAAACGCCGGTGAGAACCTTTACCAGAGTAGATTTTCCGGCTCCATTTTCTCCCATGAGCGCGTGAACTTCACCTTTGCGAAGCGTAAAGTCTACGTTCTGCAACGCCTTTACGCCGGGAAATTCCTTGTAGATTCCGCGCATAGTCAAAATTACATTTTCTTCCATACTTTTCCTCAAAGATTGTCGGGCTTGCTTCCCCCGGAAATCTATCTAAAAAAAACGGCGTAAAATATGGAGTTCACACTTTACGCCGTAAACAAAGTTTATAAAGGATTATGTGGATTAGTCACCGAGACCATATGTATCGATATCAGCCTGTGTGATAGTTCTTGCATCGAAGCCCTTTTCTTGAGAGAAAATCTTCTTTGCAGGAATATTACCAGTCTTAATCATTTCTTCGATTACAGCAGCCTGGAATGGTGAGCACTGACCATCGTAGTTCCAGTTGCCTGCCAAGAGTTCACGGAGAGCCCATTTATTTGTATCGAAGCCCATAACGATTACTTTTCCGTTTACACCGTGTGTAATACCAGCTTCGTCAAGAGCAGCAACAGCACCCTTAGCCATGTCATCGTTTTCTGCATAAATTACGTTGAAATCTTCACCAGAGTTGATAACTGATTCAACGATTTTCTTTGCATTGTCTGTGTTCCAGTCAGCTGTCTGCTGAACAACTTTCTTCATTGTTCCAGCTTCGAATTCCTTGTCCAAAGCACCTGTACGACCAAGCTGTGCAGCAGAACCCATATGTCCCTGAAGATGTATAACTTTGTATTCTGGCAATTTCTGAGCTTTGAGCCATGCAACAGCTGTTTCACCTTCTTTAGGCATATCTGAAACAACAGCAGCTTCATAAAGATTTTCTTTTACTTCAACCAAGCGGTCAAAAAGGAAGATTTTAATACCAGCTTTCTGAGCTTTTTTGAAAGCAGATGACCAACCAGCAACATCAGCAGCAGACAAGAAAATGTAGTCTACGCCGTCTGTTACGAACTGAGAGAATGCATTCAACTGCTCGTCATTGTTCATGCTATAGAATGTCTTAACATCATATCCCTTAGCTGCAGAGAATACAGTTTCCATATCCTTTACGTTAGCAGCGCGGTAGCCTGATTCTGACGGTGGGTTGTTGATGATACCAATTGTGATTGGACCAGAACTAGCTTTCTTTGCCTTCTTTTTTGGAGCGGCAAACAAACATGCAGCGCACATAACAAGTGCAACCAAAACAGCAATACTTCTTTTCATTTAAGTTTTCTCCCTAATTAGAAGTTTTAGTTTACGTTGTCATATTAAGCCCAAAGTTCCCACATTTGAATGAAAATTTTTAGGAATTTTCTTTGATTTTTTTAGGTCACACTTTTATTTTTCACAAGATTTTTATGAAAGCAGCCCAAAAAGGTTAGAATTTTTATTAAAAAAGTTGATTTTCTTACGAATAGAAATTCAGCATTTTTATGTCGAACAATTTCAGCTTTTGCGATTATTTTTCGGGAGCGGCAGCTCTTCAAAGATTGACTCAATCAGCTCTGCCATAAACTCGCGGTCATCAATTTCTTCTATTAATATCATCTTTTTTGCGCCGTCATACGGAATCTCAAGCGGCGCGTCCGGCAGCTTTTCAAGCGCAGACTTAACCGGCTTTACAAGCAAGCGGTCGTCGTAGATTCCGCCGACGATTTTGCCACGGCAATAGATGATGTATTCCCCCATCATTGCGCGGAAAGTAATTCCATCAACAAGCGAAAGCTGGTCGAGAACATAGTCTAAATATTCTTTTGAAGACGGCATAGTTTTCTCACAGAGATTAAATCTGTTCCGAAACTTAAGCTTCAGAACAGATTTATCATATCATTCTTTTTTGCGTTACAAAAGATGATTGAGCATTTGCAAACTCTATGGCGTTTTTTGTGCTTATGCACTGCACTTTCTGAATGCGTTCAAAACAGCTGTTTCGTGCTCTATGCCGTGCGATTCTTCCGCATAGATTTCCGTCATTATGCGGAGATAATCATTCGGGATGATTTTCTTGAAACAGCTTTTGTAATGCGCCCAGTCTGCAAGAACCGCTTTTGCGCGTGCGCTGCCAGTTTCGGCGGCGTGCTGTTCTATAAGCGCGTGAAGCTTTTCTTCGTCAGTTGTGCCTTGCAAAGTCGTTACCTCGTCATCTAGCGCGTACATCTTTACAAGCTCGTGGTTCATGCGCTTATAAAGGTCGTGGTTTTCGTCCATAACGTAAGCAACGCCACCGCTCATGCCGGCGCAAAGATTTTTGCCTGTTCCGCCAAGAATTACAGCCGTGCCGCCGGTCATGTATTCAAGGCCGTGATCGCCGCAGCCTTCGGCTACAACAGTTGCGCCAGAATTGCGTACGCAGAAACGCTCGCCCGCAACGCCGTTTATAAAGGCTGTTCCGCTTGTCGCGCCGAAAAGTGCAACGTTTCCTACTATTATATTGCGGTCAGCGTCGCCTTCAAAGTTGACAGGCTTCTTGACGATGACTTTGCCGCCGCTTAAGCCTTTGCCAAACGCGTCGTTTGCGTCGCCTGTAAGACGGAGCGTTAAACCTTTCGGAATGAATGCGCCGAAACTCTGTCCTGCGCCGCCCTGCACGTCGACAACGAAAGTATCGTCTTTTAATGAATTGCCGAATTTTTTCTGAATCTCTGAACCGAGAATTGTTCCGACTGTGCGGTCAGTTGATGATATTGAAATTTGGGCAGAACCGTCACCCCGTACTTGTTTCGGACTTTCTTTAGTAGATGCTGAACCAAGTTCAGCATGACCTGCAAACCATGGCAGCAAAGTCTTTACATCAATTGTCTTTTCAATCTTAAAGTCGAACAAAGAACGGTCGGCTTTCCAGTCGCCGTCTGTTTCAGCATTTGCAAGCACGCGGCTCATGTCTACAAGGCCGGCACGCTTAAAGCCCTGCTTGTCTTTCAGCTTAAGCAAATCTGTGCGGCCGCAAAGCTCTTCAACAGAGCGCACGCCGAGCTTTGCCATAATCTCGCGCATTTCTTGTGCAATGAACTTCATAAAGTTTTCTACATATTCCGGCTTGCCGGGGAACTTAGCGCGGAGCTTTTCGTTCTGTGTTGCAACACCGAACGGACATGTATCAAGCTGGCAAACGCGCATCATCGAGCAGCCCATCGTAATAAGCGGTGCTGTCGCAAAGCCGAATTCTTCCGCACCGAGAAGCGATGCAATTACAACATCGCGGCCGCTCATAAGTTTGCCGTCTGTTTCGATAATTACGCGGCCGCGCAAGCCGTTCTGAATCAACGTCTGGTGGGTTTCTGCAAGGCCAAGCTCCCACGGCAAGCCCGCATGATGAATCGAGCTGATTGGGGCTGCGCCTGTGCCACCGTCGTGGCCGCTAATCAAGATAACCTGCGCACCGGCCTTAGCAACACCGGCCGCAATCGTGCCGACCCCGGCTTCGCTAACAAGCTTAACGCTTATGCGGGCGGCGCGGTTCGCGTTCTTCAAATCGTAAATAAGCTGCGCCAAATCTTCTATGGAATAGATGTCGTGGTGCGGCGGCGGCGAAATCAAGGCAACGCCCGGAGTTGCGTATCTTGTCTTTGCAATCCACGGATAAACTTTTTTGCCCGGCAGATGGCCGCCCTCGCCCGGCTTTGCGCCCTGCGCCATCTTAATCTGAATCTCTTTTGCGCTAAGCAGATATTCTTCAGTTACGCCGAAGCGGCCGCTTGCAACCTGCTTGATTGCGCTGTTATATTCTGTGCCGAGACGTTCCGGCTTTTCGCCGCCCTCGCCCGAATTCGATTTTCCGTGAAGGTGGTTCATTGCCGCCGCCATGCACTTGTGCGCTTCTTCGCTGATTGAACCGTAAGACATTGCGCCTGTCTTAAAACGCTGAACAATCGATTCGATAGGCTCAACCTCATCAATAGGCACACCGCCGTCAGCCGCAAAATTAAAGTCGAGCATTGCCCGCAAAGTGTGCGGGTGTGCATTATCGTCAACAAGCGCGGTGTATTCCTTAAAGCGCGCATAATCGCCGTTGCGCGTTGCCTGCTGAAGCGCCACAATCGTTTCAGGGTTATAAAGGTGGCTTTCAGCTTGCGGGCCGCGGCGGAACTTGTGCTTGCCGAACGAATCAAGATGCGTGTTCACCGTAAGACCGGCCGGGTCAAAGCCCTGGTCATGGTGATAGCGCACATCTTCTTCGATTTCTTTAAGCCCGACACCGCCGACGCGGCTGACTGTGTTTGTAAAATATTTTTCAGTTACAGCAGCCGCGATTCCGACTGCTTCAAAAATTTGCGCGCTCTGGTAAGACTGAATCGTGCTGATGCCCATTTTTGCGGCGATTTTCACGATGCCGTTGATAACCGCTTTGTTGTAGTCGTCGATTGCGGTGTGATAGTCTTTGTCGAGAATCTTCTGATCGATAAGCTCGGCGATTGCTTCATGCGCAAGATACGGATTGATTGCGCGCGCGCCGTAGCCGAGGCACATTGCAGCCTGATGTACGTCGCGTACTTCGGCTGTTTCAAGAATAATCGAAACCGCCGTGCGCTTTTTCGTTCTGATGAGATACTGCTCAACAGCAGAAACAGCAAGAATTGCCGGAATTGCGGCGTGAGTTTTATCTACACCGCGGTCGCTCAAAATGATTATGTTATAGCCTTCTGCATAGGCTGAATCAATTTGCGCAAAAAGATTGTCGAGCGCGGCTTCTAACAGACTGTCACCACGAACTTGTTTCGGTGTCTCTTCTGAATGAAAGGCTGAAACAAGTTCAGCATGGCATTTCAATTCTGCATCACGGTTTATATCAAACAAAATCGAAATAGTCTTTGCTTTCAAGCCGGGCTGATTGAGAGCCGCAATCTTTATAAGGTCTGTGCCAGTCAAAATCGGATTGTTCACCTCAAGAACGCGGCAGTTCTTTGCAACAGGCTCAAGCAAGTTTCCGTCTTTGCCAAGATAAACAGTTGTGTCGGTAACGATTTTTTCGCGCAAGCTATCAATCGGCGGGTTCGTTACCTGCGCAAAAAGCTGCTTGAAATAGCTGAAAAGGCTCTGATGTTTTTCGCTCATTACGGCAAGCGGAATATCAACGCCCATGCTGGCAGTCGGCTCAACGCCGTTTTTCGCCATCGGCAGAATCATCTCGTTCACATCTTCGTAATTCCAGCCGAAAGCGCGGTACATGATGTTTCTCTCGTCTTGCGTAAAAACAGGAATCTTCTTGTTCGGGATTTTCAAATCTGCAAGGTGAACAAGGTTCATATCGAGCCACTCACCGTAAGGGTAAAGCGACGCGTATTGGTTCTTGCATTCTTCGTCAGTGATAATCTTTTTCTGAATTGTGTCTACGAGAAGAATGCGGCCCGGCTGCAAGCGCGATTTTGTCTTTATGTTTTCTTCGGGAATGTCGAGAACGCCGACTTCGCTGCTCAAAATGAGCATTCCGTCTTTTGTGATGTAGTAGCGGCTCGGGCGAAGTCCGTTGCGGTCAAGCGTTGCGCCGAGAATGTCGCCGTCGCTGAAAAGAATCGCAGCCGGGCCGTCCCAGCTTTCCATCATCGTTGCCCAGTAGTGGTAAAAATCTTTTTTGTTTTGCGGCATATTGTCGTCGTGCTTCCACGGTTCTGGAATGCACATCATAACCGCAAGCGGAAGCGGCACGCCGTTCATCAGAAGGAACTCAAGCGTGTTGTCGAGCATCGCGCTGTCGCTGCCTGTTGTGTCTACGGCAGGCAGAACTTTTGCAAGCTCATCGCCTGTCAGTTTTGTTGAAGCGATTGTTTCTTCGCGCGCAAGCATTCGGTCAACGTTTCCGCGGATTGTGTTGATTTCGCCGTTATGCGCGATAAAGCGGTTCGGGTGCGCACGCTGCCAGCTCGGCTGTGTGTTCGTGCTGAAACGCGAGTGCACAATCGCAAGCGCCGATTCATATTCCGGCGACTGCAAATCGCTGTAGAATGTGCGGAGCTCATGCACGAGGAACATGCCCTTGTAAACGATTGTGCGGCTTGAGAGCGAGCAGACGTAGGTTTTGGGCTTGTTTGTGTTAGCAGTGTCACCCTGAACTTGTTTCAAGGTCTCATCGGAAGAAGATGCTGAGACAAGTTCAGCATGACAATTATTCTCAAATTCGCGGCGCAGAACATAAAGGCGGCGGTCAAAATCTAGCCCTTTTTCGCAATTCTTTGGTCGTTCAATAAAAGCTTGCCAGATTTGCGGCATGCAGTCGCGCGCTTTTTTGCCGAGCACATCTGCATTTACAGGCACTTTGCGCCAGCCCAAGAATTTCAAGTCTTCAGCAGCGCAACATCTTTCAAAGCGCGCTTTTTCGCTGGCGCAAACTGCATCATCGCCGGGAAAGAAAAATTGTCCGATTCCGTAGTCGCGCTCGCCAAGAGAGCCGACAAAATCAGCAGCAGCTTGCTTAAAAAATTCGTGGCTTATCTGAACGAGAATGCCTACACCGTCACCAGTTTCGCCGCTTGCGTCTTTGCCCGCGCGGTGCTCAAGCTTTTCAACAATGCTCAAAGCGTTATCAACAATTTTATGCGTTTTAGTTCCGTCAATGTTTACAACAGCACCAATTCCGCAGTTATCGTGTTCAAAAGATGGTTCGTATAAAGTCTTCATTTTTCATTCTCCTGTGTGCACCGCCAGAGTTTAAACAAAAAAAGCCGCACCCATTCCGTCTGAACGGAACAGCATGCGACTTCTTTGCCGGCTTAGAGATTCATAAACGAAAAAAGGCCGTAGACACAACTTTGCGCGGAATTTCCGCACAGAATTCTATCTACGACCTCTTTGCCGTAATTTGATTTATACTACAAAAATTGAACTATGCTGTCAAGTAAGCGCACCGCCAAGCTGCATTGAATCAGCTGAAAAATGCGCAGCTGTTGCAGTTGTGCGGTGTCCATCGGCATCTGCACAAAGCAATGGCAAACCATGCTTGCAGCACAGCTGAATTTTCCGGCTATTTCAGTGCTTTTGCGATGATGCCACCGCCCACGATTACATCGTCTTTATAGAGCACGGCGCTCTGCCCCGGAGCAACCGCGCGCTGCGGCTCTTCAAAAGCAATAAGATACGGCTGCCCTTTATAAGATATTCCATCATCAGCTTGCGGAACATATTTCTTGATTTTGGCCTTAACAGGGCGGCTCGCAAGCCTTATCTTTACTTGAGCTTCAAACTCGCAGTCAGGTGCAACATCGGCAGGCCAGACAAAATCGTCTGCGATAAGACCGCTCGAATTAAGCGCGTCGTTTGGCGCAAGCACCACAACATTGTTCTTCGCGTCAATCGACTGAACGTAAACAGGGTAGCTAACCGCAACGCCAAGCCCGCGCCGCTGCCCAATTGTGTAATGCTCAATTCCGCGGTGCTTACCCAGAATGTGCCCGTCCAAATCGATTATGTCGCCCGGAACAGATGGCTTGTCCTTAAAAAGCATGTCAAAATATTCTTCGCCGATAAAATCCTGGCTTTCTTCGCGGTTTGCGGCTTCAAGGTTTGCCCTTCTGGCAAGCTCAAAAACTTCGCTCTTTTTCATTGTTGCAAGCGGAAAACGAACCTTCTCCAAAACGCTGCTCGGAATTCGGTACAAAAAGTAAGTCTGATCTTTTGAAATGTCGGTAGCGGTCGCAATCATGCAAGGCTTTTCATTGCTTGAAAAGATGCCGCTTTCTGGGCGCACAATCTTTGCATAATGGCCGGTGCAAAAATAATCGTATTTGATGCTGATATTTGAGATGCCGTCAAGAAGCGCGCCAAACTTTATATAGCGGTTGCACTGTATGCACGGATTGGGCGTGCGCCCTGCCCTGTATTCAGCTTTGAAATATTCCAAGACCTTCTGCTTGTAATCGTCTTTCACTTCAATTACATGATATTCAATGCCATGCGCGGCGCAGAATTTTTGACACTCTTCGATATTCTCTTCTTCGCCCGGACCGTAGCACGCCTCTTTTATTGGCTTATCGCTCTTAATTTCAGGCAGGCTGCCGTCCCAAAGCGACATCGTAACGCCGATGACGTGGCAGCCTTTCTCTTTGAGCAGCAGGGCAACCAATGTTGAATCTACGCCGCCAGACATGCCGACAACTACGGTGTCGCCAGCTTTTGGCATTTCTTGCACAATATAGTTCATATTTGCCTATTCTATCACAAGGTTAATAAGCTTTTCAAGGCAGAAAAACGAAACAATGTGCGAAGATTCCGAAACAAGTTCAGAATGACACTGCTTAATGAACTTTGTATACAAATTGCGTATTATGCTCTTTTAATAAGCTTTATCATGCACACCTGCGATAGCTCTGCCTGAAGGCTCGTCCATGTTCTTCCATGCGGCGTCCCATTCGAGGGCTTTGGCGGTTGAGCAGGCAACGCCGGCTTCGTGCGGAACACATTTTGCCGCGCTGTCGCTCGGAAAGAGACGGCTGTAAATCTCACGGTAGTAGTATTCTTCCTTTGTTTTTGGCGGATTAATCGGAAAACGGTTCTCGCGGCGCGCAAATTCGGCGTCGCTCACCTTTTCTTCGGTTATGCGCTTAAGCGTGTCAATCCAGTTGTAGCCCACGCCGTCGCTGAACTGCTCTTTCTGCCGCCATGCAATGCTGTCGGGCAGCATGTCTTCAAACGCCTTGCGCAAAATCCACTTTTCAATTCGCTGCTTTCCGTCCAACAGGCGTATGTTCATCTTGTCGGTCGGGTTTAGGTTCATCGCAATGTCGATAAAATCTTTATCAAGGAACGGCACGCGGCCTTCTACGCCCCACGCCATAAGCGATTTATTTGCGCGCAAACAGTCGTAAAGATGAAGCTTGCTCATTTTGCGCACAAGCTCTTCGTGAAACTCCTGTGCGTTCGGTGCTTTATGAAAGTACAAGTAGCCGCCAAAAAGCTCATCGCTGCCCTCGCCCGAAAGCACCATCTTTATTCCCATTGATTTTATGACGCGCGCAAGCAGATACATAGGCGTTGAAGCGCGCACAGTCGTAATGTCGTAAGTCTCAATATGGTAGATTACATCTGGAAGAGCATCGAGCGCCTCTTGAATCGTAAAATGCACTTCATGATGAACTGTACCGATGTAATCTGCAGCTTTTTGCGCGGCCACAAGGTCAGGCGAACCTTCAAGCCCAACCGCAAAACTGTGAAGCTGCGGCCACCATGCGCTTTCTTTGCTGTCTGTTTCAACGCGCTTTTTGCTATATTTTTGCGTAATTGCTGCAATAATCGAAGAATCAAGACCGCCGCTCAGCAACACACCATACGGAACGTCACTCATAAGTTGTGCTTTTACCGCAGCTTCAAGGCCGTTGCGTACCTTTTCGATTACAGCAGGATTTATCACCTCTCCTTTGTCGTCTGTGGCACGCGGCGCGGATTTTACCGCGTCAAAAGATTCCCAACCGCGTTTGTACCAGCGTACAGGTTTTCCGTCACCCCGAACTTGTTTCGGAGTCTCTTTTGTAGATGCTGAAACAAGTTCAGCATGACAACTGTCACTCTGACGAGTGATGTCACCCTGAACTTGTTTCAGGGTCTCTTTACCAGAATACAAATAACATCCGTTCGGAAATTCTTCAATAGTTACGCAGCTGCCTTCAAGCGCTTTCAGCTCGCTTGCAACGTAGTAGCGGCCGGCTTTGTCCCAGCCTTGATAAAGCGGAATAACGCCGATTTCGTCGCGCGCAATAAGGTAGCAGTCATTTTCGCTGTCATAAAGCGCAAACGCAAAGATGCCCGAAAGCTCTTCTATCATTGCGGCAAAATCGCCGCTTTTGCGGTATTTCTTGTAAAGCGGAATAATAACTTCGCAGTCGCTTCCTGTGCGGAAATTGTAAGAATCTGCAAAACCGGTGCGGATTGATTTGTGATTGTAGATTTCGCCATTTGCGGCAAGAATGATTTTTCCGTCATCACTAACGAGCGGCTGCTTGCCGGAAAGCGGGTCAACAATCGAAAGACGCTCGTGGCTCAGAATAGCATTATCGCCTGTATAGACGCCGCTCCAGTCCGGCCCGCGGTGGCGAATTTTCTTGCTCATTTCAAGAACTTGCGCGCGAAGCTCTTCTTTCAAGCCGTCTGCTATCGGCGCGCTGCCGCTGCTTAAATCAAAACAACCTACAAAACCGCACATATTTTCCTCCAGCTCTCCGGGTCAAGCCCGAAGATGACATAAAAAAAGAGGTCGTAGACAGTGCTTCGCGAAAAACGAAACATTATCTACGACCTCTTTGCCGTAATTTCCATTATCTTATTGAAAATGAACAACCCTGTCAAGAACTGAAAAAATGCCCAGCCGCGAACGCCGTTCAGCTTCTTGCGGCTTCTGCTGCTTTGGCGGCGGCTTCGTCGCGGCGTTTCTTTGCTTCGTAAAGCTTCTGGTCAGCGGCGGCAATGAACGCTTGTATAGTTTTCATCTGCTTGTCGTAAGTCACGTAGCCGAAGCTGAAAGACAAATCATAAGGCACTTGGTCTTTTTTGCAGATTTCGCTTAAAGCGTCTGCAACCTTTCCGCAGAATTTTTCTGCCTCTTCATCGCCGTTCAAATCAGCAATTACGATAAACTCATCGCCGCCGTACCGGCCGATAAAGTTTTTGCCGTTATTGTTCGCAAGTTTCAGCGCATTTGCGCACCTGATAAGCGCAGCATCGCCTTCAACATGGCCGTAAGTGTCGTTGATTTTCTTGAATTTGTTTACGTCAAGCATAAAAAGATAGAGCTTAGACTTATCAGAATCTGTTTTCATGCGCGAGCTTAAATAGCGCAAAAGCTGGTTGCGGTTGTTCAAGCCCGAAAGCGTATCAACTGAAATCAGCAGATTCTGCAAATCAATATAGACAAACACGAACGCAAGCGTAACACCCACGCTTATACTCGGAATGTTCGGCACGGCAATCTGGATTAATCCTATTGAAAGCGGAAAAAGCAGAAACATCGCGAGAATCTTGTATTCCACAGACTTCATATAGCTTCCGCATTTCAGCGATTTTATGAATGCGTGAATCGTTGTTATGACAGTGTAAAACTGGCAAAGCACAATATGCAGAACGATGAACCGGCCGCGGTGATAGACATTATTTTCATCAACATAAAATAAGAAACCGTTGAAATAAGAAACGACAACGCTCACAGCGATTATAATCACAGGCATTTTGGCAAGCGTTTTCAGCCATTTGTTTTTAATTGAATCTGAATTAAGCGCAATTTCAACATAACACAACCAATAATAACCCATTAATATAGAAGAAATATCGTAAATTCCGTTCGTGCAGAAGTTTGCGGTTCTCGGCAGCGGAAGTGCTTTTGCTTCGATTAAAGCCCAGATGATTTCGCAGAAAAAAGCAATCATGCCCGAAATGATTGCCTTCATGTAATAGCGCTGCTTTGTCTGGCGGTCGTAATTCTTGCACAAGCTGTAAAGCAAAATTCCAAGCAAAAGCAGGCAAAACGAATTTATTTCAACAATCCAAATGTAGTCCATGCTTTTATTTTAACACGAGTTTTAAATAATGCAACGCCTTCAAGATTTTGCACAATTCCGCGGAATCTGTACGCAGTTTCAGCAAGACGGAACGGCGCAACAAAACTCTACCCGGAATTCTACCGTGATAAACTGCCCGTCGATTTACAAAGCGCAAAATGCTGTATTATGATTATTCTGTAAGCTGAAAGCTTGCCACAGAACGGCCGTCGTGAACATCAACAGGAGGCATCAGATGAATGCTGAAAAAACTGGATTTTTGATTTATGAGCTTAGAAACCGCAAAGGCTTGACGCAAAAAGAACTTGCTGAAAAGTGCAATGTAACCGACAAGGCTGTGTCTAAGTGGGAACGCGGCGAAAGCTGCCCAGACGTTACAGTGCTGCCGAAACTTGCCGAAGTGTTCGGCGTTGAGGTTGAATCTATTATGAACGGCGAAATTCCTTTGAGCCAAGACGTAAGCGGAAAAACTATTAAGATTTACGACTTCCGCCGCCCCGATAGATATTCGCGGCAGATGATGCACGAGCTTTGGATGCTCGGCAATGATATTTGTCAGACGCTCAACAGAGATTATACGGCGGCCTTGAACAAGCGTTGCGACTTTACTTTGTACAGCGCAGACCAACTTTGCAATAAAGAGTTTTTGCAATCGATTCCGCAGAAATGCTTTTTCTATGATTTTGATTATGCTGACGGCGGCTTTACGATTGAGATTGACCCGCAGCTTGCAAAGGCTGTTCTTAAGCAAGACTTTTCGAAGCATGACCTGATTACAGATTTTGACCTCGACATTTTCAAGAACTATTTTCTTACAAGCATCTGCGGTATGATGGTGCAGAATATTCTCAAGCAGACTGACGGCAAATACGACATCGCCAAGCTTTTTCCGCTTGAAAAGGCGTCGGCTGCACCAACCGGCAACAACGCGCGCCAAGAAGAAAACCGCATGATGCTGATGATCGGGCTTCACGGCAAAGTTGATGAAGTTGAAGGCTATGTAAACATTCAGTTCAGCGACGTGATTATCGAGAACATGCTGAAAAACGGCTATTTTGGCGAAAACGGAACAAACGGCACTTTTGGCGGCAGAATCAAATTTCAGAATCTTTCTAACATCAAAAGCCGCGAACAGCCGGACAATATTTTTATTGAGTTCGGACGTTTCCGACCGGAAAACGTGGAACTTGAGGCTGGCAAAATCTTGATTTTCGATAAAAAAGAAACAGACGGGCTGAATGTAGTCTTTGAAAACCGCGTGATTCACACCGGCAAAACTGTCGCCATAGACGAACAGTTCGGGCTTGAAATTGCTGAAACGCCGCAACTTAGCGAGATTGTCTATGACGAGAAAGACTACATCTCGATTCAGCTTGGCTGCGCCGCCCTAACAAAGCAGGAAATTGCGGGGCTTCATCAAGGTTCGTACATAATCTTGAAGCAGCGCGCCGGTGAACTGTCGCAGATTCTTAGGGCTGGCAAGCTTGTCGCGCGTGGCGAAATCTGCATCATCGACGACAATTTTGCAATCCGCATAATAGAGGTGATTGGCTGAAACAGTTAAAGCTTGAGACTGCTCAGACGGTCTCAAGTTTCAGCGGTTCACATTATTTCAGCGGGCACTCAATTGTAATCATCTTGGTCGAAAAGCCGTTACGCTCGTAAAAACGAAGCCCATCAACATTGCCGGGAAAAACTTGGGTGCGGAAAAAATCTGCACCTTTTTCGATGCCGTATTTTTTAGCGGCATCAAGCAGCATTGTGCCGATTTTGCAGTTGCGGCGGCTTTGCGTGACAACCAAATCTTGCAAATAGATATTGCTCTGCGGCTTGAGGCACGAAAAAGGTTTTGCCTTTGCAAACAAAACGTGTGCAAAACCGACAACTGTTCCGTCATCATCTGCAACGAACATCACCTGATTTTCGCTGCTCAAAATTCTTTCCATCTGGCGCGACCTTTCACCAGCCTTGCTAAGAACAAAATGTTCCGGCTGATAAAAAACACCGTCCTTTTCAAGCTCCACATACAATGCTTCAATAGCGTCTGAATCTTCTTTTTTAGCTTTTCTAATGGTTATCATTTTAATCGTTATCCAATCCATCATAAAAGATTCTGAAAGCAACTGCAAAAAGCGCATAGCTCATAAAAAGATAGCACCTTGCGCCGCTTGAATAAACCGTAGGAGAAAATGCGATAATAAAAGCAGAGCAGAAACCGGCACATAAAAGCAATGCATTCAGCAGCCCTTGAAGCTTATCAGTCATCGCAACAATGATTTGATAAACTAAAAAAAGCCCGGCAATCAGCAGAACTGCACACTCAATTAAAACAGCAATTTCTGAATGTGCAGAAAAACGTGCAAGCTTATCATTTACAAGCAAAAAATCTTTTTTGATAAAACCTGTAACAACCGAAAGCACAATATACGAATCAAGAACAACCTGAATTACGAAATTTTTCTTGCTTGTTTTATAGAATCTATAAGTCAAAATCAAGCACAAAGGCAGCAGAACCCAAGCACCAAATTTTGAAAAATAATACGTAAAGACAGTCATTATGCCGAGCTGCATTTTTTCAGCAAAAGAAACTGTTGTATATTCTGGAAACCATGACGTCACTTCGTCTGAAAAACGCTTTTCATTGCCGGGGCAAGTTAAAGTAAAAGCAAGCGAAGCCGCACAAACCAAAATTATGATCAAGAAATAGATGTCGGTCTTCTGAAATTTTTTATTCTGCACAAAATGAATAGCAAGAAACGATGCGCTGAAGCCCAAAATCAAAGCAACAACCTGTTCTTGATTGACCGCAAAAAGCAGAAGCAGCAAAGACAATGCGATTTTCAGTTTTGAAACAGATTTGTCTTCAAGTATAGCTTTTGCAACAACAAAAAAAGGCATGGCACAAGCCAACGGCCAAAGATAATTCACAGTTGTTGCGCCCCAACCGGCGGTCTGCAAAGCGTACCAGTCTGTAAAAAATAAGATAACCGCATAGACAACGCTTGCATATCTCTTTTTAGGAAAACAAATTGCAATCAGACATTCTGCAATCAGCACAAATGCGGCAACATCAAAGAAACGCCATACGCCAAAATGGAATTTGAAGCTGCTTACGAGCGCAGCTTCAATAACCAGCCTTGATGCCCAATTATTGTATCTGACTTTCAGAAAATTCCAGAGTGAAGCATTTTCAAGAGCATGGCTAAAGAACAAATCGTCACCAGATTCGGCAATGCAAAAATGAATGGCACTTAACACAAGCACAAAAAAAGCAAGCGGAATAAAATGCAGCCATTCATCAGTTGTGATTTTCTTCAAGCGGCTGTCAAAAAACGCATAAGCATCAAGCTTAGATTTTAAGATTTCTCCATAAAGCTTCAACAAAAACACAAAAAAGCAGAGCGAAGCAAGAAAAATCAATTCGAGAGTCGAAATTGCTCCGTTTATTTTGCTCAAAAGATGAGGCGTATCAAGTTTCATCTGCATCTGATTTTCTGCAAGCCCTATCAAGAATACCCTGAGCTGCGGGATGAAAACTATAAGAGAGCATAGCCCCGCCAGAAGCGCAAGAGCTGTAAAGATTTTTGAAACTTTTCTGAATTTTTCTTCTGTCATTTTGCTTTTCTTTTCCATTAGCACTATTACTAGCACTATAACAATAGTCCGTTGTTTTTTCAATTAACGGCAGAAAGCAGCAGCTCAAAACTGAAAAACTTAAACTGCACGCTGCCCTGCACTACTGTGCTGAAACTTGGGCGATTTGCAGCTTGTAGTATTCGCCGTGCTTTGCCATAAGCTCGTCGTGCGTGCCAAGCTCCGCAATGCCGTGGTCGTTTACAACGGCAATTTTGTCGGCGTTCTTAACCGTAGAAAGGCGGTGAGCAATAACAAGCGTGGTGCGCCCTTTCGCAAGCTCGTCAAACGAGTGCTGAATCTTGATTTCGGTTGCAGTATCAAGCGCAGAAGTCGCTTCGTCAAGAATGAGGATCGGCGGATTTTTGAGGAAACACCTTGCAATTGAAACGCGCTGCTTCTGCCCGCCGCTTAGTTTGATTCCGCGCTCGCCGACAACAGAATCATAGCCGTTGGGCATTTGCATAATGTCGTCGTGAATTTCTGCACGGCGGGCGGCGGCTTCAATTTCAGCGTCTGTTGCACCGGGCTTGCCGTATGCAATATTTTCGCGGACTGTGCCGGCAAACAAGAACACATCTTGCTGAACAATGCCAATCTGATTGCGCAGCGAATGTTTCTTGATGTGGCGGATATCGATGCCGTCAAGGCTTATTGAGCCGCCGTTGATTTCGTAAAAGCGCGGAATGAGGTTGCAGATTGTAGACTTGCCGCCGCCGCTTGCACCGACAAGCGCAAATTTTTCGCCGGAATGAATCTCAAGATTTACGTTGTTCAAAACAGGAAAATCTGGAAGATAAGAAAAATCTACGTTCTTAAAGCTGATGTTGCCACGCGCTGACAAAATTTCAACTGCATCAGGGTCGTCTGCCGGTTCAGGCTCAGTGCGCATAATCTCGATAAAGCGGTTGAAGCCCGCCATGCCGGTCGCAAACTGCTCAACAAAGCCGTTAATTCGCTTGACCGGCCCGACAAAGCTTGCAACAAACAAATTCGCGGCGACCAAGTCCGGCAGTGTCATTTTGCCTTTCATGATGAAGTAGCCGCCAACTGCGAGCGTGAGCAGCGAAAGCAAGTTGTTGCAGAATTCGATATTTGAGAAAAAAGCCGCCATGTAGCGGAACCGGCTCTGCTTTGCCGCGCTGTATTGCTTGTTGGAAATGTCGAAGCGCGCGCGCTCAAAATCTTCGTTGGCAAAGCCTTTTGTAACGCGGATGCCTGAAATGCTTGATTCGAGGCTTGCGTTCACTTCGGCGGTTGTTTCCTTGACTTTTGCAGATGCGCGCGAAAGGTTGCGGCGCGAAGTGATGACGATGAAAATCATAACGGGTAGCGTAACTATAACAATCAGCGCAAGCTCCCAACGGATTGTAAGAAGCATTGCAAAAGCGCCGAGCAAGTTGAGAATGGCTATTGAAAAATCTTCCGGCCCGTGGTGCGCAAGCTCCGTAATTTCAAAAAGATCTGTCGTGGCGCGCGCCATGATTTTTCCGGTGCGGTTTGTGTCGTAAAAGCTGAACGGCAGCTTTTCAAGATGGTCAAAAACATCGCGACGCATGTCTTGCTCTACGCGGTTGCCGAAAACGTGCCCCCAATAAGCCACAAACCAGTTGCACGCCTTGTGCAAACAGAAACCGGCAAAAAGCACAGCAACAAGAATCAAAAACGTGCGCAGTTCGTGGTTCGGTATGAGCGTGCTGAGCGCATAACGCGAAAACATCGGAAACGCAACGTCAATTGCCGCCATAAAAAATGCACAAATCATGTCTGCAATAAAAAGCCCGACATGCGGCTTATAATATGAAAAGAAAATCTTGAGCGGGTGCTTTGTAAAATCCATGCACAAAGTTTATCAGATGTTGCAGCTTATGTCAGCTTATAACATTAAAGTTGTAGTTTATTACGCAGTTTATCCGCCAGATAAAGCGGCGTAAAAACAAAAAATCCCTGCCCGCGTTTCAGCGAACAGGGATTCACCACATTTTTAGCGAATTTTCTTCTATATATAAGCGTTAATCTTGAAGAGCTTCGTAGCCTTCTTCGCCGGTACGAACCTTAACAACGTTCTGCACATCGTATACGAAAATCTTGCCGTCGCCGATGTTGCCGGTGTAAAGCACTTCTTTGGCAGCCGTAATCACAAGATCAACAGGCACTTCGCTTACAACAATATCTACCTTGATTTTCGGCAGAAGCTTTATGTCCATTTCGACACCGCGGTATTTCTGAGTGTAGCCGTGCTGAACGCCGCAGCCGAGCACCTTCGTAAGAGTCATGCCGGTAACGCCGATGTCATTCATTGCGCGCTTAAGCTCGTCGAACTTGCCAACTCTTGTCACAATCGTAACCATGTGGAACTTAGCGTCAGGGCGGCTTGTTGCTTTAGCGACAGGAACAGCCTTTTCAACAGGAACTTGACCTTCACCCAAATCTGCTGCGGCATAACCACCAAGCCCTGCCTCGCCGTCAGTCATAACCTGCGGCGCCATGATGAAACCGCCGTAAGCTGAATCGATGCCGTGCTCAAGCTTATCAAGACCAATCATCTCTTCTTCGCGGCTTGCGCGCAAACCGTGCAGCTTCTTAATCAGGCTGAAAGTGATAAGCATACAAACCGTTGTCCAAGCAACAATCGTGAATTCGCCGAGAGCCTGAATGCCCAAGTGGTGGAAGCCGCCGCCATAGAATACACCGCTTTCAACGTTGAAAAGACCGTCGCTCAATGTACCCCAGATGCCGTTTGCAAGATGAACTGCTACCGCACCGACCGGGTCGTCGATGTGAAGCTTCATATCAAGCCCTTCAACAACAAGCACTACGATGATACCGGCAACAATGCCGATAACTGTCGCGCCGAGCGCATCAACTGTGGCACAAGTCGGTGTAATCGCAACAAGACCAGCCAATGAAGCGTTGAGCGTCATTGAAACATCAGGCTTGCCGTTCTTAATCCATGTGAAAATCATTGTTGTACAAGCCGCAATTGCCGGAGCAATTGTAGTCGTTGTGAATACAGCAGCCAAACCACCCACACCCAAAAGCTGTGTACAGGCTGCACCGTTGAAGCCGTACCAGCCGAACCACAAAATGAATGTACCGAGCGCACCCAATGTCAAAGAGTGACCTGGAATAGCATGAACCTTTGTTACCTTTCCGTCTTTATCGTAGTCGTACTTGCCGATGCGCGGGCCAAGAAAGATTGCGCCAATCAAAGCAGCCGTTCCGCCGACAGAGTGAATCGCAGCACCACCGGCGAAGTCTACAAAGCCGAGATTTACAAGCCAGCCCTGGCTGTTCCAAACCCAGCCCGCCTCAATCGGGTAAACAACAGCTGAAATTACAGCTGAATAAATGCAGTATGCGCTGAACTTTGTGCGTTCCGCCATAGAACCAGAAACGATTGTGGCGGCAGTTGCGCAGAACACAAGGTTGAACACAAAGCTTGACCAGTCAAGGTCTGCAAAGTTTGTGAACAGCTGCATATCAGGCTTTCCGATAAAGCCGAAAAGATAATTCTCGCTCATCATAAGGCCAAAACCAAGAAGCATGAACATCGGAGTACCAATACAGAAATCCATCAGGTTTTTCATAATGATGTTTCCCGCGTTCTTTGCCCTTGTAAAACCTGTTTCAACCATCGCAAAGCCGCACTGCATAAAGAACACAAGTGCCGCACCAATCAGGAACCATACGCTCCAAACTTCACTCATATAAAACCTCCAGTTATGCCATGCAGACTTGCTTCATCTATTTTCATAGATTCTGAAACAAGTTCAGAATGACATAAAAAAACGGCGACAACATCAGACTTAATGCATTGTGCACATATGCAATAAACCCGACATCATCGCCGCATCAAAAAAATAGCCGTGTCATCTTTTCAGAAAACACGGCGCCTTTGCCAAAACAAAAAAAGGTCGCAAAGTTGTTTCTTTGCGACCTCATTGTCTAACTGTCTAGCTTTATATCGGATTCAAAAAAAATAGTCAATACAGTTTTGCAAAAATTTTATGCAAATTTTCAGAAAAGAATCATCATTCAAAATAATCACTGTCAATTCTTTTAATCTCAAAAGTCCGTACAGTGCTGATACCCACATTATGCTCAATCATAAGAGCTGCCAATTTTGTTCCATCAATCAGAACAACTTTACGATCTACACTTGAAGCGTATTCTTCAGCCTCTCTTGTGAAAGTACTCGTAGTGATGAAAACACCTTTTGATGCCTTTTGACCAAGCAAAGCACCTGCAAATTTTTGGATTTCTGGACGACCGACAATACCTTTCCAACGTTTTGCTTGAACATAGATTGTATCTAATCCTAGCTTATCTTCTTTGATTATTCCGTCGATTCCTTCATCTCCGCTTTTGCCAACAACCTGTGCAGCTTCAGAAAAAGAACCACCATATCCCATATGTACAAGCAAATCAATTACAAGATGCTCAAAAAATGATGGCGAACATTCACCAATTTTCGAAAGCAAATCATCAACAAGATTATCAGACAGTTTTGTATAACCAGCTTCAAGCATTTCTTCAGGAGTTGCTTCTGTTACAATTTCCATTTCTGAAACAGATCCCTTTTCGTTGTGTTTTTCTCGAAATGCTTTGAACTCATCATACTTCGTCAAATACTTTGTAGAAAGTTTTTCAAGATTTTCAGAAATTACAGATTGTCCTCTGTCAGTAATTTTAAAATAACCGCGACGGGTATCTTCCAAAAGCCCTGCTTTTTTCATATAAGTTCGAGCCCAACCTATCCTATTTGAAATTACATCTTGAGTTTTTGACGGAAGCAATTCTTCACGTTCTTCTTTGGTCAGATTGAATAAATCCGAAAGATATGACACTGCATCAGAAAATTTATGCTCTGCATTGTCAGCTGCAAATTTCAACAACGGAAGCATACATGTTTGATAATCTGGAATCATTTTTTCAATCTCCTTATTTTTTATCAGTTCAAATCATGAAAAACTTATATCAGTATTATAACTCAGATTTAGATTTTTCGCATTAATGGTAAATCTTAGAGATAATCAAGAAATATTATAATATTTTTCGATTATATTCGGAAATTATTATAATATTTTTCGATTAGGCGTTAAAAAGCAACAACCCGTGCTTTTTTATCAGCTTGACAATAAATTATTTTTTGTCATATTGACACTAGTTCAGTCTTTAGTTATTATTGACACAACAGAATAATTTGTCATTCCGGAACAGCCGGAATTCAAACATGGGGTATTTATGGAATACAATGTTGAGAAACAGCACGCAAAGGGAAAGCTTCACGCAATTGAGCGCATCAATGCACTTTGCGACAAAGATTCTTTCGTAGAAACTTATCAGGGCGTAAAGCACAACTGCACAAGCTTCGGAATGGATAAAAAAGATATTCCTTATGACGGCGTAATCACAGGATTCGGAAAAATAAACGGACGCAAGGTTGCAGTCTACGCACAAGACTTTACGATTCAGGGCGGTTCGCTCGGCCACATGCACGGCCGCAAAATTGCAGATCTTACAAAAATGGCGATTGACGCACGCTGCCCTGTAATCGGCATCAACGATTCGGGCGGAGCGCGCATTCAAGAAGGTGTTGAAGCGCTCGGCGGTTACGGCAACGTCTTCAACCAGAATGTTCGCGCTTCTGGCGCAATCCCGCAGATTTCGATTATCGCAGGCCCTTGCGCAGGCGGTGCAGTTTATTCACCTGGAATTACGGACTTCATCTTTACAGTTGATAAAGTAACCCAGATGTTCATCACTGGCCCGAAAGTCGTAAAGTCTGTAATGTTCATGGATATTTCCGCTGAAGATTTGGGCGGCGCAAATATTCACGCGCAAAAATCGGGTGTTTCGCACTTCCGCTGTGAAACAGAAAACGAATGTTACGAGACAGTCCGCCGTCTGCTCGACTATATTCCGCACTACTTCGGCGACAAAATCGCACCTGATGAAAAATTCAAGTTCGATGAAAAGAAAGCTGCAAAAAAAATCAAGGAAATTCTGCCGGAAAACCCGCGCCAGTGCTATGATGTGCGCGAAGTAATCAACTGCGTAATCGACGAAGATTCATTCCTTGAAATTATGAAAGAATTTTCAGTAAACTGCGTTGTCGGCTTCGGCAAAATCGAAGGACGCACAATCGGCATCATCGCTAACAACCCGGCCGGTTTGGGTGGCGTTCTCGACTGCGACGCTTCTGACAAGATTGCGCGCTTTATCCGCTACTGCGACAGCTTCGACATTCCGCTTCTGACTTTCGTAGACGTTCCGGGCTTTATCCCTGGTCCGCAGGAAGAGCAGAAAGGCATTATCCGCCACGGCGCAAAGGTAATCTACGCATACAGCGAAGCAACCGTGCCGAAGCTCACCGTGATTCTCAGAAAGGCTTACGGTGGTGCTTATATTGCGATGTGCTCAAAGCACTTGGGTGCAGACTTTGTTTACGCTTGGCCGCAGGCAGAAATTGCGGTTATGGGCGCAGAAGGCGCAATCGAGATTCTTTTCGCAAAAGAACTTAAAGACCCTGCAAAAGCACAGGAAGTTGCTGCCGCCACAGAAAAATATAAGAGCGAGATTATGACGCCGAATATTGCGGCAGAACGCGGCTACATCACTGAAATTATTCAGCCGGAAGACACAAGAAAGCGCATCGTCGCAAGCTTCGACTTCCTTGAAACTAAGATTTTCACGAACAAGCCGCTCAAAAAGCACGGCAATATTCCGCTGTAATAGCAGCTACAATTGATGCGCAGGCATCAGCAAAAAGCCGCCAAGTCTGAAAACGACAAGGCGGCTTTTTTGTACTTTTTTGTACACATAAAACAAAAAGGAATTAAAAATGAAAAAAATAGCGATTCTATTATTTGCCAGTTTGCTTTTTGTGTCTTGCGCGACAACAAAGCATGTCACAACTGAAAATTCTAAAATATTTAAAGCCTATGATTTACAGGCTGGCAAAATTGAAATCATAGAAAATAAAGAACTTCGAGATTTATTTGATGAGTTTAATGCATTGTATTTTAACGATGAACTTTGGGTTGATTATATCGGTTTTGTTGACACTTTTCTTCTGCACGGTAAAGGAAAATCATATAATTATGCAGGTTACAGCTTTTGTGAATTAAGCACCAACGGATACAAGTATGGTATAGTCATGTCAAAGCGAAACGATTTTCAAGGCGAGAATGCCACTACAAATTATTTTAACGGCGTACTGCTTCACGAAATGACTCATCTATATTTTTATCAAAATGGAATGTTCAACGAAGGCCACGGCGAAAACTTCCGTAAAATGATTGATAATCTTCATGAAATGAACCCTCAATATGAAAAGGTGTATGACTAAAAAAGTCCGATGAACATTATCATCGGGCTTTTCTGTTTATATGCTTTTCAGCAGATGAACTATTATCTTACGCTGTAGAGCAGGTCGCCGTAGCTTGGGAACGGCCACAATTCTTTTGGCGTAATCACTTCAAGCTCGTCGGCGCAAATGCGGAGCTCGTTCATAGCAGCAAAAACTGTCTTGCAATAGAACATCGCTGTCTTGCCAGAATCTTCGCCAGATGCAAGTTCTTTTGCGTCCATAACGGCTTTTTCAAGCGCGGCAGTCTTCTTGAAGATGCAAGAAGTGAGCGTAGAGACTTTCTTGAGCATTTCGCTTTCGTAAGTTGCATCGCAATCGCCGCATGCAGCTTTTTTCAAGTTGATTGTTTCAGCAAGCTTTGCAGCATATTTGCTTGCGCACGGCAGAATGTCTTTCTTGGCCATTTCAAGCATTGTCTCTGCTTCAATGTTGATAATCTTTGAGTAGTTTTCGTTCTGAATCTCAAAGCGGCTCGTCATTTCAGTTTCGCTGAAAACGCCGAACTTTTTGAAAAGCTTCTTGTTCTTTTCATCGAGGAAGTGCGTAAGTGCTTCAGGTGTAGTCTTCAAGTTCAAGAGGCCGCGCTTTTCAGCTTCTTTGACCCACGAATCATCGTAGCCGTTGCCGTTAAAGATGATGCGCTTGTGTTCTTTGATTGTCTTAAGAATAAGGCTGTGCAAATCAGCGTTAAAGTTCTTGCTCTTTTCAAGCTCGTCTGCAAATTCGCTAAGCTCTTCAGCAACAATCGTGTTGAGCATGATGTTGGCACATGCAATTGAATCGCTTGAACCGAGCGAGCGGAACTCAAATTTGTTGCCGGTAAACGCAAAAGGCGAAGTTCTGTTGCGGTCAGTTGTGTCTTTACTGAATTCGGGCAGAACCGTAACGCCAATCTGCATCTTCTCTTTTGCGTGTGTGCCATAAGGTTTGCCCTGCTCAAGGCAGTCAAGAATCGCGGCAAGCTCATCGCCCAAGAAAATTGAAATAATTGCAGGCGGTGCTTCATTTGCGCCAAGTCTGTGGTCGTTTCCGGCTGTTCCAACTGAAATGCGGAGCAAATCCTGGTATTCGTCAACAGCCTTTATTACGGCACACAAGAACAAGAGGAACTGCGCGTTGCTTTCAGGTGTTGCGCCTGGGTCGAGCAAGTTCTTTCCTGTGTTTGTTGAAATCGACCAGTTGTTGTGCTTGCCGCTTCCGTTTACGCCGGCGAAAGGCTTTTCGTGCAAAAGGCAGACCATGCCGTGCTTTGAAGCAGTCTTTCTCATAAGCTCCATCGTAAGCTGGTTATGGTCACAGGCAATGTTCGTTGTATTGAAAATCGGTGCAAGCTCGTGCTGTGCCGGCGCAACTTCGTTGTGTTCTGTCTTAGCAAGAATGCCGAGTTTCCACAATTCCTTGTTCAAGTCTTTCATGAATTCTTGAACGCGCGGCTTAATCATGCCGAAATAGTGGTCTTCAAGCTCCTGTCCTTTCGGTGATTTTGCACCAAAAAGCGTGCGGCCTGTAAAAATCAAGTCTTCGCGCTTGTCATAAAGCTTTTTATCAACAAGAAAATATTCCTGTTCTGGGCCGACTGTCGTCTTAACAGAAGTTACTTCTTTGTTGCCGAAAAGCCGAAGCACGCGCACGGCTTCTTTGCTGATTGCTTCCATTGAGCGCAGAAGCGGTGTCTTTTTGTCGAGCGCTTCGCCTGTGTAAGAGCAGAAGCATGTCGGAATGCAGAGCGTACCGTCTTTGATAAATGCATAAGATGTCGGGTCCCATGCTGTGTAGCCGCGTGCTTCAAAAGTTGCGCGGAGACCGCCGCTTGGGAAAGACGAAGCATCAGGCTCGCCCTGCACAAGCTCTTTGCCGCTGAATTCCATGATTATCTTGCCGTCGCTTGACGGCTGAATGAAGCTGTCGTGCTTTTCAGCTGTTACGCCTGTGAGCGGCTGGAACCAGTGCGTAAAATGCGTTGCGCCCTTCTCCGTAGCCCATTCCTTCATGGCGTTTGCGACAACGTTGGCAACTGCCGGGTTGAGCTTTTCGCCGTCGTTGATTGTCTTCATCAGCTGCTTGAATGTCTCTTTAGGCAGCCGCGCCTTCATTACAGTTTCATTAAAAACATTTTCGCCAAAAATTGGTGTTACTTCGTCCATAATTTCCTCCAAAAACAAAAAAAGCGCTGCACTTCTTGAGCCGTTGTACACCGGTTCAAAAAATACAGCGCCTTTGCTGATTGTTTAAAACAAAAAAGGTCGCAAGAACATCATTCCTGCGACCTCATTGCCGTTTGATAGTTCGGTTATAGCGCAAACAAAAAAACTTGTCAATAAATTTCGTACTAATTTTTTTAGTTTTGCCTGTAATATAGTTGCCAAAGTTGCGGCATTCGCTTATGAGCGTGGCGCGAACAAGTTTTTGCCTTTCTGATAGGCGGTTTCAAGGTTCTTGTTCCAGTTTTTCTCGCGCAAATCACATGCTTTAGTCATGCCGTCAAAGACGATGAATTCCGCGTCATGCACTTTTTTGAAAAGCCTGTCGCCGAGCATGACTTTTTCCATGCTTTCAAGCAGCTTATATTTCTTAAGTTCGCTCTTCGTATGACCGGTTGTGCATAGAACCAAGCCTTTTTGCAAAAGCTTCATCGATTTTTCGCCATAAGCAAAGCCGTAAGTCCAAACGCGGTCAAACCAGCCTTTAAGTTTTGCCGGAACATCAGTCCAAAACACCGGATAAATGAACACAATCGCGTCTGACGAGTTTATTTTCCGCTGCTCGGCGAGCACGTCTTCTGCCAAACCAGGCGTAGTCCGGTAGTTCGAATCGCGTAGATATTCCTTTTCAGTCATATCTGTCTGAAAATTCATCTTGTACAAGTCAGAAAGCTCATACTCGTTGCCCGAATCGACAACGCCCTTTATGAAAGAATCTCTGACATGGCGCGTAAACGAATCTTCTGACGGATGACAATAAACGACAAATGCTTTCATAAGCTGATTTTTCCTTTAGCTTTTGATGATAGCACAACTCATGAAACTGCGCCACCTGTACAACCGCCCCCGAAGAGCGATTATTCAGCGGCGGTAACTGATACAAGTTTTACGATTGACTTTGCGGTGGTCAATTTGCTTGCGTCTGTGTGCAGCCAGCCGTCAGAGCCGTCAAGAGAACCGCAACCGGCAAAAGCAAGCTTTATTTCGCCGCTGCCTTTGCAAAAGCCTTGCGGAATTTCAGCTGAATAGACCAGAGACGGCTGACCGTTCACGCCGGAGCTTTTCTTTGTGTAAAAGTCGTTATAGTCAAAGCTTGTGTTGAATTCTGCTCTGATTATGTACGGTTTGTCTTCGATTTCTGCGGCGAAGATGATGCCGCCTTTCGGTGTTGCGCCTGTAACTGCATCAAGCTGCTGGCCTTCATCGGCAGAAGCGGCTTTTGATGCGATGCCTTTTTGTTTAGAAGCGCTGTACCAGACAGGAAGCGATTCGGGCCGCCCTTCTTTAGGGCCCATTATCCAATTTTGGCGGCTTGCGCGTTCAGTAACGTACAAAGTTCTTACAAAATTGCCGTCTGAATCTTCAAGCCACACCGCAAACTGCGGCCCGCGTTTCTGCTTCCAGTGCTGCCCTGCACCCACAGAGATGGTAATCTCTTTTGCATAAAGTGAACTAATGCCTGCAATCAGCATCAACACAAGAACAATTTTCTTCATCTTTTACCTCGATTTCTTTGTATTAGAAAGATTTATCTTTTTTATGATTTTAAAGCCCGAAGTCTTTAAAACCTCTTTTACGGCGCGCACAGCCCCGCTTGTCTGGCCGCACAAATAATTGAACGGAAACGGTGTCGTGCAGCTTGTAACGATTACGGCCTTTTTGCCTTTGTGCAGCGGTTTCGGAATGCCGTGCGTAGATTCAGCCATAAACGTTGCGACAAGCCTGTCGAAAAGCGCTTTGAGTTTTCCGTTCATGTTGGCCCAATAAACAGGCGTACCGACAAAAATCATGCTGCACCCGCTGAGTTCTTCCGCAATTTTGTGCGCATCGTCTTCAGGCATGACGCATTTTCCGCTTGAACGGCAAGCCATGCAGCCTTTGCAGAAGCCGAAATTCAAGTCGTACACATCTTTCCAGATAATCTCGCAATCATCATGTTTTTGCTGAAATTTCTCAGTTTCTCTTTTCAGCGTTTTCGCCACGTTTCCGTTTTTGCGCGGGCTGCCGTTCAGCACAAGCACCTTCATTTTTCATCTCCTCCAAAAATTGAATTAAGCCAAAGCTTTATGAACCGGTCTGTATATGATTTGCCTTTTTCCCAATAATCAGGCTCGCACTTTTTTAGAAGAACCGACTCAATGCAGCCCCAAAGCCCCGAAACGAGAATGCCCACATCAAGGCGCGGGTTCGTTGATTTTGCAAGCCCCTGCTTTATTGCTTCGCGCAAAAGCTTTTCGCCGGTGCGGTTGCAGACATAGTATTCTTCAATCAGCTCAGGCGGCGCATCGTCAGCAGATTTTATGCCCTGCATTACAAGAAGCGCGCGTTTCGGGTTTTCAAAACACCAGTCGCGGAACGATTCAATTGCATTTTGAATCTGCCTCCTGACAGTTTTTCCTTTTTGAGACGATTCGGAGAGGCGTTCGTTCAATTCATAAAGGCAGTCAAGCGAAATTTCTTGAAAAAGCCTGTCTTTGTCTTTGTAATAGTGGTAGATGTTTGTAGCCGTAATGTCGCATGCCGCCGCAATCTCACGCATGCCAATCTGCTCAGGGTTCTTCTGCATGAGCAGCTCAAGCGTCTTCTGCTTTATCACAGTAATAATTTCAGTATTCGGTTTTCTCATTTCAGCCTCTTATAATATAACACTGATAACTTAACACTGTTATATTATAAAGTCAAGCGAAATTTTTTAGCCTTCTTAAACTGAACTATGAGGCGCGCGGAGTGTTGCAAGCCGCGCACCACAATACAGCCTGCTCTAGAGTGTGCCGGCTACAAGGTTATTTGCCGAAAGTTTTTTTGATACGTTCAATTGCTTCGATTGTGCGCTCGCGGCTGCCGAAACCGGTGAGGCGCAGATAGCCTTCGCCCATTTTGCCAAAGCCGCTGCCCGGCGTTCCGACGACATTGCACTTTGCCAAAAGTTCGTCAAAGAAAGACCAGCTCGTAAAGCCTTGCGGAATTTTCAGCCAAACATAAGGCGAATGTTCGCCACCGAAAGCCTTGAAGCCGGCAGCTTTTACGCCTTCAAAAATCAGCTTTGCATTTTCGCGGTAAAACGAAAGGTTCTGCTGAATCTGCTTTTGCCCTTCTGCTGAATAAACAGCTTCTGCTGCTTTTTGCGTGATGTACGAAACGCCGTTGAACTTGGTGCTCTGACGGCGAAACCAAAGCTTGTTAAGCTCCGTGCCGTCAAAAACAAGCTTGTGCGGCACAACTGTGTAGCCGCAGCGCACGCCCGTAAAGCCGGCCGTCTTAGAGAATGAACGCAGCTCAATTGCGCAAGTCTTTGCACCGTCAATTTCGTAAATCGATTTTGGAATCGCTGGGTCTGTAATAAATGCCTCGTAAGCCGAATCGTAAAGAATCAGGCTGTGATGTGCATTTGCGTAATCAACCCATTTTTTGAGATATTCCATTGAAGCCACCGCGCCGGTCGGGTTGTTCGGAAAGCATAAGTAAATAATGTCAGGCGCTTTTGATGCGGCGGCCGGAACTTCTGGCAAAAAGCCTGTTTCTTCGGTGCAGTTCATCAGCATGATTTTGTCTTTGCGTCCGTTCATGATGTTCGTGTCTATATAGACCGGATAAACCGGGTCGCAGATTGCAACAGTGTTGTCAGCCGCAAAAATATCGCCGATATTGCCGCAATCAGATTTTGCACCGTCAGAAAGGAAAATCTCGTCAAGCTGCAAATCAATTCCGCGGGCAAGATAATCATTTTCAAGAATCTTCTGGCGCACAAAGTCATAGCCCTGCTCCGGCGGATAACCGCGGAAAGTCTTTTCGTCAGCCATTTCGTCAACAGCCTTATGCATTGCGTCAATCACGGCCGGGCAAAGCGGCTTGGTAACATCGCCAATCGAAAGCTTGATTACATCAGCTTCGGGGTGCGAAGCAATAAACTCGCGGGTCTTTTTATTTACTGTAGAAAAGAGGTAGCTTTCTTCCAAATCTAAAAAGTTCTTGTTGATTTTCATGATTCCTCCAAATTAACGTCATGCTGAACTTGTTAGCCTTCGGCGGCTTTCAGCTCAGCATCTCTGTTATAAGATCCCGAAACAAGTTCGGGATGACAGATGTTTTATATTTCAACTTCGCCGGTAAAGACTTTTTCTGCCGGGCCAGTCATGAACACGCTGTCGTTTTCGTTGCCGCTCCACTCAATTTCAAGGTCGCCACCAAGCAAATGCACGGTGATTTTCTCGCCGGCATCAACCAAGCCGTTCAAGATTGCGGCAACAACAGTGGCGCATGTGCCTGTGCCGCATGCCAAAGTCTCGCCTGTGCCGCGCTCCCACACGCGCATAAAGATTGTGCGGCGGTCTTGCACATACGCAAATTCAGTGTTCGTACGCTCTGGGAAAAACGCATGATTCTCAAAAAGCGGGCCAATCTCGCAAACAGGAAAATCAGCAGGCTTTTTGTCTATGAACACAACCGCGTGCGGGTTGCCCATCGAAACGCAGGTGATTTTGTAGTCTTTTCCGCCGATTGAAAGAGGGTGCTGAATTACATGGCCGGTCTCTGAGTAAAGTTGAAGAGACTGCACATTCACCGGAATCTTTTCAGCTTGCAAGATAGGCTTGCCCATATCGACGCGCGCGCAACAAATCTTGTCACCGGGGTTGCCGCTTGTAATTTGAATGTGCTTTACCGCGCCCATCGATTCAATGCTGAATTCGCGCCCTTTTGTGTAGCCTGCATCATAAACGTATTTTGCCACGCAGCGGATGCCGTTGCCGCACATCTGGCTTCTGCTTCCGTCAGCGTTGTACATTTCCATTTCAAAATCAGCCGATTTTCCGCGCTTTATCAAAATAATGCCGTCGCCGCCAATGCCGAAATGCCTATCAGAAAGCTTGACCGCAAGCCCGCTTGTGTTCAGCGGCTTTCCGTCCGCTCCTTTCAGATTACCGCTGGTGCAGTCAATGTAGATGTAGTCATTGCCGCAGCCGTGCATTTTCGTAAAGTTCATATAACCTCCTTGCGCTCAAGCCACAAGACAAAAAAAGAGGCCGTAGACAGAATCTCAAAAAACTTGAGATTTTATCTACGACCTCTTTGCCGTTAGCTTGTTTTAACTTAATGCGGGCATATTTGTCAAGCATTCAGCATAATTTCAACCGATTTATGTGCTTTATTTCCCCAAAAAACCTAATAATATGGTATAATCCCTTTTGACAAAATGTATAATTAGGTTTATCATGAAAAAGTAAAATCTCTAATACATCTAAAATGTCTAAGATTTTTCGCCTATAAGGAGTTTTCATGCAGGACAAACAATCTTTCAGGGCATCCCTCACAATCAAGCTTTTGGTTATGGTTCTTGGCGTTCTTATCATTTCAACAATACTGCTCGGCGGAATGGCCTACAGAATTACCTCAAAAAGTATGACCCAAAGCGTCAACAATCAGCTCAGTTCTGTTTCAGCTGATATAGCAAACAGAATTGCTGCAATCAACGAAAAGCATTTTACAGCACTTCATTTCATTGCAGAACAGGAATTCATAAAATCCGAAGACATTTCTGTTGCAGACAAAAACTTTCAGCTTGCAAGCATTTCTACGTCGCTTGAAGACAATTACGGCAACATTGCATTTTACGACAAAGCCGGAAACACTACGCTGCCGGACGGCCGCGCCCTAAATTTTGCAGACCGTGAATACTTCAAAGAATCATTTGCCGGAAAAGATTATATTTCAGACCCGAAATTAAGCCCCGTATCTAATACAATCTTGCAGCATTACGGCGTTCCAGTGCGCAACAAAAGCGGCAAAATCATCGGCTCTCTCGTAATGGTAGTCAACGGAAATTTGATTTACAACGAGATTATCAAAATCGATTTGGGCGGCGGAATGCACCCTTCTGTAATCAATTACGCAACAAGCACTACAATTGCCAATGCAAACGAAGGCACAGACGAAAACGCAAATGGCTCTGACGGACAAGGACTTAGCGAAGAAGAAGGTCTTGGTCTTGTTCTAAAGCATGTGCTTGAAGGCAAGGAAGGCGTTGAAGCTTTTTACGACCCAAACATCCATGCGCATCTCATTTCAGCATATAAGATAGTTCCTAACACGACATGGACTGTTTTTGGAGTAGCACCTTATGCCTTGCATTTTTCAGCCCTTTCAAGTATGCAGAAGATGCTCACGGTGCTTATTCTTTGTTCAATCGCGCTGTCAACGGTGATAATCATAATACTGGTGGCAATTCTCATAAAACCGCTGAAAGCTGTCAAAGATTCCATTATGACAATTGCAAGCGGCAACGCTGACCTTACACAGAGAATTCCGGCTGCCACAAATGATGAAATCGGCGATGTGGTCAGAGGCTTCAACAGCTTTGTCGAAAAGCTGCAAGGAATCGTAACAAACCTTCAAGGCTCAAAACTGAGCTTGCAGACTGTCGACAAGCAGCTTCAAGAAAACACACAAGACGCTTCTTCTGCCATAACACAGATTATTGCCAACATAGAAAGCGTCAACGGTCAGATTTTGAACCAAGCTGGCTCTGTAAACGAAACAGCAGGTGCTGTAAACGAAATTACGGCTACAATTGAATCGCTTGAAAAGATGATTGGCTTTCAGTCTTCTTGCGTTTCTCAAGCTTCTACAGCCGTTGAAGAAATGATTGGCAACATCAATTCGGTCAACGTTTCTGTAGGCAAGATGATTGCTTCATTTAATCAGCTAACTGAAAATTCTGAATCTGGAACAAAGACACAGAGCAACGCAAATGAAAAAATCAAGCTTATTGAAGAGCAGTCAAAGATGCTGCAAGACGCTAACATTGCGATTGCAAACATTGCGGCACAGACAAACCTTCTTGCGATGAACGCGGCAATCGAAGCGGCACACGCTGGCGAAGCCGGAAAAGGTTTTGCCGTTGTTGCAGATGAAATCCGCAAGCTTTCTGAAACTTCTACGGCGCAATCAAAATCTATCGGCGCAGAGCTTCAGAAGATTCAGACAACAATTCAAGAAGTTGTTGCAGTTTCAAGCGAAACGAACACAGCTTTCTCTGCTATTTCTCACAGCATTTCTGAAACAAGCGAGATTATCACGCAGATTAAAGACGCAATGGAAGAGCAGCAGCAAGGCTCTAAACAGATTATAGATGCGCTTCATTCAATGAACAGCTCAACTTCAGAAGTAAAGAACGCGTCTGCTGAAATGACCGAAGGCAACAGGCAGATTCTTTCGGAAATGGAAAAACTTCAGAACGCGACAGACGCAATCAAGGAAAGCATTACGGAAATGCAGATTGGTGCGCAGCGCATAAACCAGACCGGCGCAGCGCTTTCAATGATTTCGGGCAAAGTTGCTGACAGCATTGAGGAAATCGGCTCTGAAATCGATTTGTTCAAAGTTTAGGGCTTTTGCCGGAACAGGTTTGCAGCGTTTGCACGGCATGTCTTGACGACATTTTGCAAACGCTGTATAACTTTTGCAGAAAAGAACAAAGGCGTTCATTCAATTTGATGATTCGACGGGAATCGTGTCATCTGATTGAGTGAGCGCCTTTTTTTATAAAGGAACCCATACAGGAAGTTCATGATGAGCAAAGCATATCTGATTCTGGCAGACGGCACTGTTTTTGAAGGCACTTCAATCGGCAAAGAAGGCACAACAATAGGCGAAACAGTCTTTACAACCGGCATTACAGGCTATCTTGAAACGCTGACAGACCCGAGCTACTACGGTCAGATTGTCACGCAGACTTTTCCGCTAATCGGAAACTACGGCGTGATTTCCGAAGATTTTGAAAGCAAAAAGCCGTGGGTGCGCGGCTACATTGTGCGCGAGCTTTGCGATGAGCCGTCGAACTTCAGATGCGGCGGCAAGCTTGATGATTTTCTGAAAAAGCACGGAATTGTCGGCATTGCCGGAATTGATACGCGCGCGCTCACAAAGAAGCTTCGCGAAGCCGGCGTTATGAACGGCATGATTGTAAGCGGCGATGAGGCCGATAAAATTGTACGTCATGCTGAACTTGTTTCAGCATCTATATTAGATGAAATCAAAAGCTATCAGATTGTTGATGCCGTAAAAAGCGTGCAAGGCGGCGCAGTAATAGATCATGCCGAAATGACCGGCAATGGCTCAGCTTATCATGTTGTGCTTTTCGATTTCGGCGCAAAGGCAAATATTCAGCGTGAGCTTGAAAAGCGCGGCTGCAAAGTTACAGTCGTTCCGTATAACACAAAAGCCGAAGAAGTTGCCGCGCTCTCGCTCGACGGCATAATGCTGAGCAACGGCCCGGGCGACCCAGCTGAAAATGCCGGAGTAATCGAAGAAATCCGCAAGCTCTGTGAATGGAATAAAGAGACCCTGAAACTAGTTCAGGGTGACAGCGCAAGTCATGCTGAACTTGTTTCAGCATCTCATGCTATCCCAATCTTCGGCATCTGCCTTGGGCATCAGATGCTTGCACTGGCACGCGGCGCAAAGACAAGCAAGCTCAAATACGGCCACAGAGGCGGCAACCACCCTGTAAAAGACCTTGAAACAGGGCGCGTCTATATCACAAGCCAGAACCACGGCTACGCCGTTCAGATAGACGAAGGCTCGTTGCCGCCGTGCGCAAAATTGAGCTTTGTCAACTTGAACGACGGCACTTGCGAAGGCATCACCTACACTGATATTCCGGCTTTCAGCGTGCAGTTTCACCCGGAAGCATGTGGCGGCCCGCACGACACAAACTTTTTGTTCGACAAATTCATGGCGATGATGGAGGCTTCTCATGCCGCTAAATAAAGATATTCACAAAGTTTTAATAATCGGTTCAGGACCTATTATTATTGGGCAGGCGGCTGAATTTGATTACGCCGGAAATCAGGCATGCAAGGCTCTCAAGCAGCTTGGGCTTGAAGTGTGCCTTGTAAACTCAAACCCGGCGACGCTCATGACAGACCATGAAATGGCTGACGAAATCTATATGGAACCGCTTACGCTCCGCACGCTTGAACGCATCATCGAAAAGGAAAAGCCTGACAGCCTGCTTTCTACACTCGGCGGCCAGACTGGCCTTACGTTGAGCATGGAGCTTGCAAAGTCGGGCTTTCTTGAAAACCACGGCGTAAAGCTTCTCGGTGCACGGCCGCTCACAATTGACAAGGCCGAAGACCGACAGATGTTCAAAGACACGATGGAATCAATCGGTGAGCCGTGCATTCCGTCTAAAGTTGTTACAGCTTATGAAGACGCCGTAGATTTTGTACACAACGAAATTGATTTTCCGGCAATTATCAGACCGGCGTTCACGCTTGGCGGCACTGGCGGCGGCATTGTGAACAATGACCGCGAACTTGATGAAATCGCCAACAACGGGCTTAACCGCTCGCCTATTCACCAGATTCTTGTTGAAAAATGCATTTCAGGCTGGAAAGAAATAGAATTCGAGGTGATGCGCGATTCAAACGGCAACGTGATTACAGTCTGTTCAATGGAAAACTTCGACCCGGTAGGTGTGCACACAGGCGATTCAATCGTAATTGCACCGGCGGTAACGCTTGCCGACAAAGAATATCAGATGCTGCGCTCTGCGGCGCTGAACATCATAAGCGCACTCGAAATTGAGGGTGGCTGCAACTGCCAGTTTGCGCTCAACCCAGAAACTTTTGAATATGCCGTAATCGAAGTGAACCCGCGCGTTTCGCGCTCTTCGGCACTTGCTTCAAAGGCGACCGGCTACCCGATTGCAAAAGTTGCTGCGCTCATCGCCGTGGGTTTTACGCTTGACGAGATTCCGAACTTCGTCACCAAAAAGACTAAGGCTTGCTTTGAGCCGGTACTTGATTACGTCGTCGTAAAAATGCCGAAGTTTCCGTTTGAAAAATTCGTCTACGCCAGCCGCAAGCTCGGCACGCAGATGAAGGCCACCGGCGAAGTTATGGCGATCGGGCAAAATTTTGAAGAAGCCATACTGAAAGCGGTGCGCGGCGCAGAACTCGGTGTAAAAGACCTTAACCTGCCAGTCTTTGAAAAAGAGGGCGACACCAAAATCCGCGAACGCGTGGCGCAATGCACAGACCAGCGTATTTTTGCGGTTTATCAGGCGTTGAAGCGCGGCATCATGAACGTTGATGAAATCCACGAGATTACCAAAATTGACGAATGGTTCTTGCACAAGCTTGAAAATATCTGTGAAGCTGAACGCAAGACCATGAAACAAGTTCAGGGTGACAGTAGCAGTAAGCAGAGCGACGGCAACAACAAGAAGGACGGCAATAGCAGTCATGCTGAACTTGTTTCAGCATCTGCTAAGAACGAGTTTCATAATCCTGCTCGGAATGATGGCTCCGAGAAGATGCTCTACCCGCCGCGCTCTTTCAAGATGGTAGACACCTGCGCCGGCGAGTTTGACGCTGAAACGCCGTATTTCTATTCATGCACAGGCGGCGAAAACGAAGCGGCTGCATATCTTAAAGAACTTGCCGCAACAGGAAAGAACAGCTCGAAAGGGACTATCGTGGTTTTGGGTTCAGGCCCAATCAGAATCGGACAGGGAATAGAGTTTGACTACGCTTCGGTTCAATGTGTATGGGCTTTGAAAAAGCTCGGCTACGAAGTGGCGATTATCAACAACAACCCCGAAACTGTTTCAACAGACTTTGACACGGCGGACAGGCTTTATTTTGAGCCGCTCACTCCGGCTGACGTTATGAACGTGCTTGAAGTTGAAAAGCCGCTCGGCGTTGTCGTTGCTTTCGGCGGCCAGACCGCAATCAAGCTGACAAAATTCCTCGACAAGCAGGGCATCAAGATTCTCGGCACTTCGGCAGATTCAATTGACCTTGCGGAAGACCGCGAGCGTTTTGAAAAGCTTTGCGACAAGCTCAACGTAAACCGTCCGAAAGGCATGACCGTGCAGACAGAAGTTGAGGCACTCGAAGCGGCTGCACGGCTCGGCTACCCTGTTCTTTTAAGGCCGAGCTATGTTCTTGGCGGTCAGAACATGATAATTGCACGCAACAGCGCGGACGTGAAAGAATACATGAAGATTATTCTTGCGCAGAAAATCGAAAACCCGATTTTGATTGACAAATATATGGAAGGGCTTGAGCTTGAAATTGACTGCATCTGCGACGGCAAAGACGTGCTTATTCCGGGAATCATGCAGCATATTGAGCGCACCGGCATTCATTCGGGCGATTCAATCGCGGTTTATCCGCCGTTCAAGTTTACGCAAGAAATGACTGACGAAGTTGTGAAAAAGTCTATAGACATGGCGCTCGCGCTCGGCACGCAGGGGCTTGTAAACATTCAGTGGCTTTTTTACAACGGTCAGCTCAACATAATTGAAGCGAATCCGCGTTCAAGCCGCACTGTGCCTTATTTGAGCAAAGTCACCGGCGTGCCGATGGTAGAGCTTGCAACGCGCGCAATGCTCGGCGAAAAGGTGCGCGACATGGGCTTCGGCACAGGCTTATACAAGCCTAAAAACTATTTTGCGGTAAAAGTGCCTGTTTTTAGTTTTGAAAAGCTGATGGACGTGGACACGCACCTCGGCCCGGAGATGAAGTCTACAGGCGAAGTGCTCGGCATCGCGCCGACACCAGAAGAAGCAATCTATAAAGGCATGTGCGCCGCCGGCTGGAACATGACCCGCCCTGAAACAAACAAAGAACGCCAGAGCGCAGTTCTTTTCAGCGTGCGTGCAAGCGATCTGCCGGAACTGCCGGAACTTGCTAAAAAATACTACAATCTTGGCTTCAAGCTTTATGCTACAAGCGGCAACGCAAGCACAATCGAACGTTCCGGCATGCCGGTGGTTCACGTTGCAAAAGTGCATGAAGACCACAAAGACAATGTGATGACGCTACTCGAAAGCAAGAAAATCGATTATGTTGTGTCAACTTCAGCAAAAGGCAGAAACCCAGAAGCCGAAAGTGTAAGGCTGCGCCGCCTTGCAGTTGAGCACGACATAGACTGCTTTACCGCAATAGATACGGCAAACGCAATGGCAGACTGTCTTGCAAGCCCATATTCGCTTGACAACGTGAGCCTTGTAGACATAAACGCCGATTTATAAAAAGCCCAAAAGAACAATTTTATTGCTAAACAGGCTACGAAACGATATAATAAGAGAAATTCGTAATTTTGGAGATTCAAAATGAAGAAATTGAGCATTTTAATTGCAGCGCTCATCATGATCGGTGGATTGTGCTTTGCGGCAGATGCGGCAGAAGGTTTCTGGATCAGCATCGACGAAAAGACCAACCAGCCTACTGCCGGATGGCAGATTTGGGAACAGAACGGCAAGCTTAACGGCAAGATTCTTTCTGTTGCAGGCAAGCCGCAGGATGTTATTGCAGACGGCGGAAAGGGCAAAAGCTACGACAACTTTATGAACGGCGTAGACGTAGGCACTCTTCCTTCAGTTGGAACTTCTTGGATTTGGGGCTTGGGTAAAGACGGCGACGGAAAATGGTCTAACGGCTATATCATCGACCCGAACGACGGCAAGCGCTATAAATGCCGCATTACTTTCCACAAAGCTGACGGCAAGAAATACAAGACAGACACACTTGAAATGCGCGGCGAAGTAGGTCCATTCGGCAGAAGCCAGTTCTGGACAAAAGCCACAGAAGCTGAAGCTTCAGGACTTAGATAAAAAAAAGAGCTTATTCTTGGAGCGGCAACACAGCGCTTGCCGCTCCAATTTCAGCCCAACTGTCATTCCGAACTTGTTTCGGAATCTCTATACTATATGAAACGCAGATGCTGAACCAAGTTCAGCATGACCATTCCTTCTCCTACCGGTGCAAAACCCACAAAACTGATTAAACAAACTTAGATTCTAACGCAAGTGTCGGTGCAGACCTTTCAAGGCGTGGCGTACCAGAACTTGGGTTTGCAGAACCTGCAACCTTAAAGATGCCGGCCACAGAAACAAGCTCGTTTGCACTTGCAGAAAGCTCTTCTGCCATTGCGGCAAGCTCTTCTGAAGAAGACGCATTCTGCTGAACAACAGTATCAAGCTGCTGAATTGCAGAGCTTATCTGTGATGCGCCCAAAGTCTGTTCGCGGCAAGCTACAGAAATTTCTTCAATCAAGTTAGATGTCTTTTCAATTTCTGGCACAACATGCTGAATCTTAGTGCCGGCGTTGTCAGCCGCAACAAGTGTCTGTGCAGAAAGGTCGATGATGTCAGCAGCTGCATCCTTTGTGCGCTCTGCAAGCTTGCGCACTTCGTTTGCAACAACCGCAAAGCCTTTGCCAGCCTCACCGGCGCGCGCGGCTTCAATTGCGGCGTTGAGCGCAAGCAGGTTGGTCTGGCTCGTAATGTCCTGAATCACAGCAATCTTCGACGTAATCATCTTGACAGCTTCAACTGCCGAAGAAACAGCCTCGCTTCCGTCTTTGCCCTCTGTGCATGTCGTAACGGCAATAGACCTTGTCTGCTCGGCGTTGTCGGCTGTCTGGCTTATGTTAGAAGCAATTTCTTCCATTGTGGCAGACATTTCTTCTGTAGACGCTGCCTGCTCTGAAGCACCGGCAGAAATTGCCTGGCTTGAGCTGCTGATTTGAGAGCTTCCTCTAAGCACTTCGTCCGCAATTTCTTGCACCCTTATAATAGTCGCTTCCAAAAGCGCGATGAATTTGTTTACGCCGCGCGTAACCTGCGTAAATTCGTTGTTGCCGTTTTCGGGCAATCTGTAAGTCAAGTCTGCATCACCAGAAGAAAGGTTGGTTACGGCCGCATTTATAAGCGCAAGCGGCCTTGAAATGCTCCGCTTAATCAAGATGATGAACAAGATGAGCACAATCACCATTGCGATGATAGAAACAAAAAGCAGCGGCGTAAAAATCGTTTTTGAAACAACGCCGACAACAGTCAGCGGCCTTCCAAGATAAAGCGTCGTAACAAATTCGCCTGTCTTGCTGAAAAGCGGAAAATAGCATGAAATTGAATCTTGTGTTCCGATTTTGTTTATAATCGAAATTGCATGACCTTCTTTTTTTACTCTGTCGATAATTTCTGGATTTGCAAGCTTTGTGCCCTGCATTCCTTCGATTGTGGTTACATGGCGCGTGTAGTTGTCAAAAACTGTTGCTTCTGAACAAGTTGCAGCTTTTACCTTGTCTACAATGCTCTGAACCGAAATGTTTTTCTTTACAAGCACTGCACCGGTGATTATGCCTTCGTTAGCCAAAGGCGCGGCGGCAACAGCATAGACTGCGCCGTTCTCTTTTACAAAGTCTGCACCGCTTTCGCCACGCAATGCAGCTTGAAGCACAGCCGTTTCTGAACCAGCTGTATACTGGCGCGAAGCAATGACAGAACCGCTCCGGCTGATAACAGCCGCGCTGTCTGCCCTAAGCTCGTTCACCAGATTTGCACAAATGCTTTCGGCGGCATCAGAAGTTTCTGCGCCGTTTCTTATGGCAAACTCGTAAGAGCTTTTTGAGCTAAGCGCAAAAGATTTTGTCTTGCTAAGTTCCGCGTCAAATTCGTCTTGAAACGCGGCTGTCTGCTCTTTCACTTCGCTTGTAAAATAAGATTTCAAACCTGAATCAAGGCGGTTTGAAACAACTGCATCAGTAATTATTGTATATACAATAAGACCTAACACTATTATAATTTCAATAAAAAGTGCGACAGAATTCTGCCTTTTCATAAAACCTCACTAGATGCCCAAGTGCTATAGGAACAGCGGCTGAAACCAGACGGCGTTCCCATGAACTCCTGAAATTATTCACTGTTTCTGCAAAAAGGCTGAAACATGATACATATATTATTTACCATATTTTTTGAAATTTCCACGAAAATCTACAAAAATGCACGTTTTTTTTGCAGAAGTGTTGCATTCATGCATTGTCTGCAAGTCTGAATAACGCCTTGACAGCGGTACATCAACTAGCTAAAATATCAGCATATTTTGAACAAAGGCGTTCATTCGGTTTGAGGGCTTATAGCCGTCAGATGGAATGAACGCCTTTTTTTATGCGCGGGGGATAATATGAGCAAGTTCATTTTTGTAACAGGCGGAGTTGTTTCCGGATTAGGTAAAGGAATTACGGCGGCATCGCTCGGGCGGCTTTTAAAATGCCGCGGGCTTAAAATTGCGTCGCAGAAGCTTGACCCTTACATGAACGTAGACCCCGGCACGATGAGCCCTTTTCAGCACGGCGAAGTTTTTGTAACAGACGACGGCGCGGAAACTGACCTTGACCTTGGCCATTATGAGCGCTTCATCGACGAAAATCTTACGAAATACTCAAACCTTACGAGCGGCCGCGTTTATTGGAACGTGCTCAACAAGGAGCGGCAGGGCGAATATCTCGGCCAGACTGTACAGATTATTCCGCACGTTACAAACGAAATTAAAGATTTTATTCTGAAAAATGCGCAAGTTTCAAAGGCCGACATCAGCATAGTCGAAGTCGGCGGCACAATCGGCGACATTGAGAGCCAGCCGTTTCTTGAAGCGATCCGTCAGCTTGCAATCGAAGTCGGGCGGCGCAACTGCTTGTTTATCCACGTCTGCCTTGTGCCTTACATCAGCGGTTCAGACGAATTCAAGAGCAAGCCCACGCAACATTCGGTGAAAGAACTGATGGCGGTGGGCATTCACCCCGACATTATTGTTGCGCGCTGCGACGAGGTTATTCCTGACGACATACGCAAAAAGATTTCGCTTTTCTGCAATGTGGGCGAAGACTGCGTAATCAACAACACGACTTGCCGCAGCCTTTATGAAGTGCCGCTGATGCTTCATGCGCAAAACATGGACGATGTTGTGAGCCGAGATTTGGGCATTGAAAGCGGCGCAGACTACCCTGCCCTTGCAGAATGGTCGCGCATGGTTGAGACTATTCACGCGCGCAACGGCGAGATTCAGGTTGCGCTTGTCGGCAAATACGTCAAGCTTCACGATTCTTACCTCAGCATTGTTGAAAGCTTGAACCATGCAAGCTTTGTTACCGGCAAAAACGTCAAAATCAAATGGGTTGACAGCGACAAAGTTACAGACGAAACTGCGGCTGAAGTTTTTTCAGACTGCGCCGGAATTATCTTGCCGGGCGGCTTTGGACACCGCGGCATTGAAGGCATGATAAGCGCATGCCGCTACGCGCGCACGCACAAACTGCCGTACTTCGGCATCTGCCTTGGAATGCAGGTTGCTGTCATTGAATTTGCGCGCTCGGTTCTGGGCTATGAAGACGCGAATAGCCGTGAATTTGACGAAATGTGCGAGCACACAGTAATAGATCTTATGAAAGACCAAGAAGGCGTAATCAAGGGCGGCACAATGCGGCTCGGCTCTTATCCGTGCAAAGTCGCATCAGGCACAATGCTCGAAAAGGCTTATAAATCATGTCATTCCGAACTCGTTTCGGAATCTGCGGACAAGCCGTCTACGTCATTGCCGGGTGCGTCTCAGCAATCTGATTCTGCCATGCTTATAAACGAGCGACACCGCCACCGCTACGAGTTCAACAACGATTACCGCGAAAAAATGCAGCAAGCCGGCCTCACCATAAGCGGCACATCGCCGGACGGCACGCTTGTTGAAGCCGTAGAAGTTGCAGGCCAGTTCTACACCGGCGTGCAGTTTCACCCCGAATTCAAGAGCCGCCCGAACAAGCCAAGCCCGCTCTTTGTAGAATTCTTGAAAGCGTGTGACGAATTCAAGGCATAGCGGCTGAAAAGCTTCGGCACAGGCTATGCCAAGAAAATTGCAAGTTTTTCACTTGACGATTCTGATGTCTTTCAGATAAAAGCCTTCGGTTGAGTCTTTGTCATTGTTTTGAAAGACAAGCGAATCAACAAGCTGCCATGAAAATTTGCCTTCGCCGTTTTTCCAGTCTGTAACAGAAGACCAACCGCCGACGTCGTTAAGGCTTTTGAGCGGAATTGAAACTTTATGCCACTGACCGTCGGCCTTGAAGCTGCTTGCTTTTACGCTTGTGCTTGCGCGCCACGGAAAAATCTTGCTTTCATCATCGCGGAAATAAACTGAAAGATCTAAGTTCTTGTCGCTGCTCTTTATAAAGAATTCAAGCTTTGCGCCTTCATCTTTCAGCGCAGAAAAATCAGAAGTTTCGCCAAATAAAAAGCTCAATTCGCCGTATCTGTTTATCTGGTTTAAGAAAATCACAGGCTTTTCGCCTTTGCGCTCAATATAAGTGAAAGAGCCTTTAATGTCGCCCGAAGCGTGTGTGCGCAAAAGCCCTACGTCGCCGTCTTTATAAAGCGTATAATCGCCGGTCTTTTTTGCGCGGCTCATCCAGCTTTCGCTTTTTCCGTCCGGAATTTTATAGCCCATAGACTTAACGACAGGCACATTCAAATCTTCTGGAAAGCGTGTTTCAGCCGAAGAAACGAAAAGCCCGATATCGCCCATATAATCCCAGCTTATTCTGCAAATGCCGCGCCCGTCCATCCATCCAAGCTTAAGCCTGTACCAGTTGGCGCGCTCTTCAACATCTGCATAAGGCATATATACGCCGAATTCGTTGCACATAAGGCAGGCGTTTCTCTTGTTTGCAAATTCCACTGCCTTGTTCAGCGGCGCAACAAGCGTTTCTTCAGAAGAATCTTTTTTATAGTTTTGATAATACCACTTTTCTGCGCTTGTCGGGTTCTTCGGCAGCGGCGGCATTTTTTCTTTTGAATAAGGGAACGGAATGTTCTTGAGCCGCTTTATGTCTGTCCAGCCTGCACCTTGATGAGTAAACAAGAACGGTGAATAATCGTGAAAATTGTAGACAAGCTTTTCGTCTTTATAGTCAGGCAGCTTCATCATTGACCCAATCGAATTCCAGTCGCCGCCGCCCACAACGATATAATGCTTCTGGTCGATTTCACGTATCGCCTTTAAGACGTTGCCCTGAATTTTGCCCCACTTTTTTATGTCAGAATCAATATTGCCGCTCGAAAAATGCGGCTCATTCATAATCTCGTACAAAATGAATTCGCCTCTATTTTTGTAGCGTTCTGCAACCTGCGGCCAGACTTTAAGCAGCACCTGCTCAATTTTTGGGTCTGTCTTTGAAGTGCCGTTACAGTCGTTATGAAAGTCTATGATAATTGACATGCCAAGCTCTTCGCACCAGTCAACTGCATTGTCGAGCAGCTGCCAACATTCGTCTGAAACTTTGTAGCCGGGCGCGCCGTCGTTCCAGATTTCAAACCAGACCGGCAGACGGATAACTTCAACGCCGAGGCTCTTTATATTTTCAAAGTCTTTCCGGCCATACATCAGCGTGTTCATTCTGCTGTATTCCATCCAGACTGTAAGGTTTATGCCTTTGCTGAACGGCAGTGTCTTATTCACGCGAGGCACGCTGTTCTGGGCAAAAGCGCATGCACAAACCATCAAAACCAATAACAAACAGAATAATCTTTTCACTCGATAATATCTCCCTGAAACTAACATGATAAAAGTTCTGTAAATATTGAACATACTATATCACGTTTTGCATTTTATGGGGAAAAAATATGCAATTTTACGAAACATCAAAATTTGTTACTAAATAAAGTAAAAAAGCTTGACCGTCAGGCTTAATTCCGATAAAGTTAGAGCATATATGAACAAAGGCGTTCATTTCTTCTTACGGCATAAGTGTCGCCAGGTGAAATGAGCGCCTTTTTTGTTGCGGAACGGCAACTGACAAAGCTTGTTTCCGCATCAGCTTTTACAGGAGAATTCGATGTACACAGAAAGCGAAGTATTGGAGCTTATAGAAGAAGAGGACGTAAAATTTGTGCGCCTTGCCTTTTTTGATTTTCACGGCAAGCAAAAGAACATCTCAATAATGTCAGACCAGCTTGAAAAAGCTTTCAAAAACGGCGTCAGCTTTGATGCTTCTGCAATCTGTGGCTTTGAACCGCCCGAATGTTCAGACTTGTTTCTGCACCCTGATCCTTCCACAATTTCGATTATTCCGTGGAGACCGAACACAGGAAAAGTTGTGCGCATGTTCTGCAACATCAAAAAACCAGACGGCACGCCTTACAAAAAAGACTGCCGCACAATGCTTCAGAACGCCATCAAAGAAATGAAAGAAAAATGTAACTGCTCGTTGAGCATCGGCTCTGAAATTGAGTTTTACCTTTTCAAGCTTGACGAAAAAGGCAACCCGACCAAAGAACCTTTTGATGAAGCGGGCTACATGGACATTGCGCCAGAAGACAAGGGCGAGAACATCCGCCGCGAAATTTGCTTTACGCTTGAGCAGATGGGCATAAGCCCCGAATCGAGCCACCACGAAGAAGGCCCGGGCCAGAACGAGATTGACTTTCACTATTCAGATGCGCTTTCGGCAGCGGACAATGCCGCAACATTCAAGTGGATTGTGCGCACAAGGGCGGCGGGCAGCGGCTTGTATGCAGATTTTTCGCCGAAACCGCTTGCGGATAAAGCTGGCAGCGGCTTTCACATCAACATTTCATGCTCTGACCCGTCAAAGACAGACAACATTCTTGCGGGGCTGCTCAAGCACGCAAAAGAAATGACCTATTACATGAACAACTCCGAAGAATCTTATAACCGCTTCGGCGAGTATAAAGCGCCGAAATACATCGCTTGGGGGCATGAAAACAGAACGGCGTACATAAGAATTCCGGCTACAAAAGAAGCAAAGCGCATCGAGATTCGTTCTGCAGACCCAGAATGTAACCCATATCTTGTCTTTACGCTGATTATTCACGCCGCAATGGACGGAATTAAGAACAATTTAGTTCCACCTGAATGTGTAAAAGACAATCTTATGCAAGGCGATTCAAGCCTCAAGCTTGAAACGCTCCCAGACACGCTTGACTATGCAAGACAGATTGCACTTGAAAGCGATTTTGTAAAGCAAGCTTTCGGAAGATAACAGGAAAGATTAGCCATGTCTTATGATACGCACAGCGTTCTAGTTATTACTAAAGACAGTAAGGTTTCCGCACAAATAAGCGCGATGCTCATTCCGCCGATATTCGAGCTTAACACTGCCGAAGACTTTAACGAAGCGCGCCGCCGCCTTGCAGAAAGGGTGTACAACATCGTTATCGTAGATTATGCCGATGGCGAAGGCACTGACTTTGCTACAGATATTTCGTCTTCAACAAGCACAATATTGCTCTTGATTCCGGCAGCGCTCTTTGACCAGATAAGCTATAAGGTGGAAATCTTCGGAATACTTTCGGTAACAAGCCCGTTCGACCACTTCTATTTCTACAATATGATAAAGGTGGCCATCGCGGTTCAATATAAGGTGCAGATTCTTTCAAGCCAGACGATAAAGCTCAAAAACAAAATGGAAGAAATCCGCATTGTGAACCGCGCGAAGCTTCTTATAATGCAGAATCTCTCTTTTACAGAAGAGCAGGCGCACCACTACATCGAAAAAGAAGCGATGGACACCTGCCAAAAGAAGATAGACATTGCGAAGCAAATCATACAAACGTATGAATAGCTCCGCAAAGCCGTGTCATGCTGAACTTGTTAGCCTTCGGCGGCTTTCAGCTCAGCATCTATGCCGCGGTGCGCCTTCTTTCAATTGAATTGCGCACAAGCTGATAAGCTATAAGCACCGCCATCATGATAAGCCCCACAATATCAGTTTTTGTTTCAGGAATGACGCACAAGAAACCGGCGACGGCGAACAGCAGCCGCTGCACAACCGAAGCATTTCTAAAGCCATAGCCTTCAAGCGCAACGCTGATGCCGAACATGCCGATTAACGCCGTGGCGCAGATGAAAATAACTGAAAGAGCAGAAGCGTTAATCATGAGCATCTGCGGATTGTAGACGAACATATACGGAACGATGAACGCACCGATTGCAAGCTTTGTGGCGTTTATAGCGGTTTTCATCGGCTTGCCCTTTGCAATCGCCGCGCCAGCTATGGCCGCAAGCGCAACAGGCGGCGTAACGTCGGCAATAATACCGAAGTAGAATGCGAACATGTGAGCCGGCAACATCATAATAGGCTGAATGTCTGCGCCGCCGTAAAGGCATGTGATGATTGCTCCGGCAGTGATTGTCGAAGTGATGAGATAGTTCGCCGTAGTCGGTGCGCCCATGCCAAGAATTATTGAAGCAAGCATTGTGAAAATCAACGTAAGCAGCAATTTTCCGTGTGCAAGCGAAACAAGCCCCGCGCCAAGCTTAAGGCCGATGCCTGTAAGCGTAACAATGCCGATGATGATGCCGGCCATTGCACAAGCAATTGCAACACTGATGATATTTCTTGCGGCAGCGCACATAACGTCAATCAAGTCTTTTGAGCCGAATGTCGGCTTTCTGCCAAGCGCAAGGTCTGAAATTGAAACGCCGATTCCGATAACAAGACAAGCTACAATGCCCATCAAAGCTGCAAAAACGGCAGTTTTTCCGGCACAAAGAAAATAGATTATGACAAAAAGCGGCAGAATCATATAACCGCGCTTTAAGAAAAGCGGCAAGAATTTCGGCAACTCTTCGCGAGGCAAACCTTTAAGACCAAGCTTTTTTGCTTCAAGATGAACTGTAATGAAAATGCCTGCAAAATAAAGTACAGCCGGAACGATGGCGGCCTTTACGATTGTGACATACGGAACGCCGATGCTTTCTGCCATGAGAAACGCGGCTGCGCCCATAATCGGCGGCATAAGCTGGCCGCCAGTTGAAGCAGAAGCTTCTACCGCACCGGCGAATTCAGGCTTGTAGCCGAGCTTTTTCATCATAGGAATTGTGAAACTGCCGGAGCCGACTGTGTTTGAAACAGAGCTGCCTGAAACAGTGCCGAGCAACGCGCTTGAAAGCACCGCTACTTTTGCAGGGCCGCCGGAAGCGCCGCCTGCAATGGCGTTGCACACATCAATAAAGAAATGGCCTATGCCGGTTCTTTCAAGCAAAGCACCGAAAAGAATAAACAAAAAGATGAACGTTGAACATGCACCAATCGGCGTGCCCATAATTCCTTCTGTATTATAGAAAAGATGGCACACAACGCGTTGCAGCGAATAGCCGCGGTGGTGCAAAAAGCCCGGCAGCATCTTGCCGCAGAACGCATAAAGCACAAAACAGCCTGCAATAATCATGATGGGCAGCCCGACAATGCGGCGGCAGCTTTCAAACAAGATGATTATGCCTATTATGGCTATTGCAATATCAAGAACAGTGTTGTTGCCGGAACGGCGCACAAGTTCTTGAAAGTTGATGACGATATACATCCAGCAGGCGGCACCGGCAAGACCGAGCACAACATCATACCACGGCAAGGTGTTGCGCGGCATCTTTTTTGTTGCCGGAAAAAGCAGAAACGCCAGAAGCTGCACAAACGCAAGGTGTGTCGCGCGGAGAATCTGGGCAGTTATTTTGCCTGACAAAGTTGCATAAAGCTGAAAAAACACGAACACAACTGAAATTATGACGGTCACATACTGCCGCCAGCATTTGTGCTCGCGGTAAGCTTGTTCCCTGTCAAGGTTTTGCATCAACTCCTGTATTTCTTCCTCATTCGATGTCGGAAGGATATTCTCAATCGGACCGCTTGAAGGCTGCGGCTCTTGGCCGTCAATCGGTGTCTGGTTAAAATCTCCCACTCATTTCCCCTTTTATTTAAGTTTATGTAATATATATGATAGCAGAGAAACTCTCTTTTTTTGCAAAACTATGCTTGTCTGCGGCGCAAACAAGTCTGTAAGCTTATATTCAACCGCAACTGGGTCTATATCATGCTTATAAACCCAAAACGTAATTGTATGATTTGCGACAAGCCCTACCGCCATAGTAAGCTTATCAATGAACCTGTCGATGCCGCCAATTTCGTAGCCGTCATCTTTAACGATAAAGCGGCTGCCCGGCATTTCGCCCGGCTCAGGGATGCCCGCGCCATAAGAAACGAAAAGCGTTGATTCCAGAATCATTCCGTCAGGGATTTCCCATGTTCTGTAATGGTCATGCACCCTACCCTTGTTTACTGAATGTGTATAGGCAATTTCAAAGCCTTCAAGCCGTGTATCGTCTACATAATACTTTTCGGAATTATTTTTCCTGTTACTAATAGAAAGAACTTTCTTAGACGGAACGCACAGCATTGTTCCAATGATAACACAAAGAATTAAAACAAAAAGCTTTTTTTCATTCATTTTTTATAAAAAACTGAAAACTACGTCATGCCGATTTTAGTTCGGCATGACATACTGCAAGAACTTATCAGGCAGCTATCGTCTTTCCGCGCCAAACACGGAAAGACTGTGAAATTATTTCATTGCGCCAACTTCTTTGAAGTATTTTTCAGCACCCGGATGGAACGGAACAGAAACGCCTGTAACAGCGCTTTCGATTGTAACTTCCTTGCCTTTTGCGTGTGCATTGCCGAGAGCAGGCAGATTGTCAAACAAAGCCTTTGTCATTTCGTATACAGTCTCTTCGTCAAGCTTAGAGTTGACGGCAAGCGTAGCCTTGATTGCAAGAGCCGCTGTGTCTGTTGAAGTTCCTTTGTATGTGTCACCAGGAATCACTGTCTTTGTGTAGTAGCCATATTTTGCACAGATTGCGTCAGCTTCAGCACCGTCAACAGGAATAAGCGTAAGACCGGCTGTGAATGCAAGTTCCTGCAACGCTGAGTTCGGAACACCTGCTGTGATGAAGCAGCCGTCGAGTGTGCCGTTCTGAATAGCTTCTGCAGATTCTTTGAACGAAAGGTTGCTCTTCTTGATGTCGTCAAATGTAATACCGTAGCCTTCCATAATCTGCTTTGCGTTGAATTCAACGCCTGAACCGGCATCGCCAACAGAAATGCGCTTGCCTTTAAAGTCGGCAATTGACTTGATGCCGCTGTCTTTAGAAACTGCAATCTGAACAACTTCAGGGTACAATGTACCGATTGTCATGATGTTTGAAAGCTTTTCGCCTGCAAACAAGTCTTTGCCGTTATAAGCGTAATCCATAACGTCGTTCTGAACGATTGCATATTCAGCTTCGCCTTTGTTGATAAGGCGGAGATTTTCGGCAGAAGCACCTGTTGCCTGAGCCGTAACATTCATGTTCTCGATTTTTGAATTCCAAATATTTGCAATTGCACCGCCAAACGGATAATATGTGCCGCTAGTACCGCCGGTTGCAAGAATGTAATCCTTTTTTCCGCCAGCTTTTGAACAGCTGCACAACACTGCTGCAGCCAGCAAAACAGCAACTGCAAGAGAAAGAATCTTTTTCATAAATCCTCCAGTAAAAATATTGTATTTATTCTACTATAGCTAGTTTATTTATTCAACCTTTCTAACAAGCCGTAGTGCTTTTTCTTGCCATATGGTAGGCATTGTCACTTCGACTACGCTCAGTGACCGCAAGTTATCAAGCTGTTGCGCCGTTCTTTCAGGCAAAACTCAACCTAAAAGAAAAATTCCAAAGTTAGCCTGTTTTGTGATAGAATAGACGGAACGTGACAAAACAGGAGAACATGAAATGATTGGAACATTCTGGGCTTTGGTGCCGGCAATTCTTGCAATTGCACTGGCATTAATTTCAAAAGAAGTTTATTCCTCGCTTTTTGCTGGAATATTGGTCGGCGGCATTTTCTATGCAATTTCTACCGCGACAGGTTTTACAGGCTTTTTGACGCACGTCTTTAACGACGGTCTGATTGCACAGCTTTCAGATTCTTACAACGTGGGCATTCTCGTATTCCTAGTTGTGCTTGGAATTATGGTTGCTATGATGAACAAGGCCGGCGGTTCTGCTGCTTTCGGCGAATGGGCTAAAAAACACATCAAGACAAAGGCTGGCGCACAGGTTGCCACAATCCTTTTGGGCATTTTGATTTTCATTGACGACTATTTTAACTGCCTTACAGTTGGTTCTGTAATGCGCCCCGTAACAGACAAGCACGGTCTTTCAAGAGAAAAGCTCGCCTATCTTATAGACTCAACAGCCGCGCCAATCTGCATCATCGCGCCGGTCAGCTCTTGGGCTGCCGCCGTTGCAGGTTTTGCCGGTGAAGGCGAAAACGGCTTTACGCTTTTCTGCAAGGCAATTCCGTTCAATTTCTACGCAATTCTTACTATTATAATGATGTTCGCGCTCGTAATCACAAAATCAGAATTCGGTCTTATGGCCAAATTTGAAAGAGCCGCGCAGACAATCAAAGAAACTGAATCTTCAGACACTGAATCAAAAGGCAAAGTCATTGATTTGATTGTTCCTATTCTGGTGCTGATAATCGGCTGCGTTGCAGGTATGCTCTATTCGGGCGGCTTCTTCAGCCAGGGCGATTCATATCTCAATATTATAGAAGGTTTCTCAAACAGCGATGCTTCTGTGGGTCTTGCGCTCGGCTCGTTCGGTGCGCTTGTCATTACAGTTATAATCTATATGTTCAGAAAAGTTCTTTCTTTCTCTGATGCGATGAGCTGCATTCCGGACGGCTTTAAGGCAATGGTTCCAGCTATTCTCATCTTGGCTCTTGCCTGGACATTGAAGGGCATGACTGATTCGCTCGGCGCTAAAGAATATGTTGCAGGTCTTGTAACGAACGCACAGGGCTTAAAGAGCTTCCTTCCAGCAATCATCTTCGTAATAGCTTGCGGTCTCGCTTTTGCGACAGGCACTTCTTGGGGTACATTCGGCATCCTCATTCCGATTTGCATTGCAGCGTTTCCGAATGTTGCAGACCCGGTACGCATTATCTCGATTTCGGCATGTATGGCTGGCGCTGTTTGCGGCGACCACTGCTCACCAATCAGCGACACAACAATCATGTCTAGCGCGGGTGCACAGTGCAACCACGTGAATCACGTTTCAACGCAGCTGCCGTATGCCTTATGCACAGCTGCAATCTCGTTTATCTGCTACATCGTTGCGGGCTTCGTGCACAATCCGGTAGTTCCGCTGATAATCGGCATTGCGCTGATTTTCGGAATGTGCTGGCTTTTCAGAGCAAAAGCTGAAAAGTAAGCTAATCAGCGCATTAAAAGCAAAAGCCCCGGAATCATTCGGGGCTTTTTTAATTTTTGTAAACTCAGACCCCGAAACAAGTTCGGGGTGACACCACAAAAGCTACTGCTTTTTAAGACGTTCCTGGATGCTAAGGCTTATAAGCTGGGCGTTCATCTTCAAAAGCCCAATCTGCTGATCAGAAAATTTCAACTCTTGCGTTGCGTCGCCAAGCTCAAAATAGCCCCATAAAGTTCCGTCAATATGAATCGGGAGCATATAAATAGAAAAAAAGTCATAACGCTGCAAAGCTTGCTTGTCTTTTTCATTTGTAACCATGCTAATGCTTGTAATGAACAAGCGGTTCTTCTTCATCGTGTCATACCAGCGGTCAGCTTCTTCTTTAGTAACGTCGCTCTTTTCTCTGATATAATCATTCTTTGGCATACCTGCAACAGCCCAAGAATAAAGGCATGTTGAGTACACCTCATCTCTGTCGTTGCTGTCAATGCGCCATATTGCTACAGAATCAAGATTAAGTGAAGACGCAATAACGGCAAGCACTTTTACAAGCCGCTCGTCAAAAGTGCCAAGCTCCGAAGATATAAGCAGCGTGGCGATTGTGTTGAGGCTTGCCATGATGCGCTTTGTAACTTCAAGCTCCTGCTTTGCCTTAACTTCAGCTTCGCGGCTTGCGATTTTTCCGACAATTTTTTCGTCTTTTCCGTCTTTACCGGTGATGTGCTTGCCATAAACCACAACAGGAATTTCGCCGCGCTCGTTATGGCGCAGCACAAGATCTTTGGCAAACGTATCTTGCGGCATCTTGAACAAGTCAAAAACAAGCTTTTTGTTCGCCTCGCGCAAATCATCAGGGTGCACATAACCGCTGAATGTGCTTGCGGGAGAGATTATTCCTTTAGTCAAATCAGCAGATTCGTTGCCCAGCATTGAGAATTTGCCCGAAGCAATGTCATATTCATAAATGAGGTCGTCTGTCATGTCGTTGACAATCGCCATTTCCTTTTGCTGCATGGAAATAATCTCATTCTGGCGCGCAAGGTCAGAAACGTCTGTATACAAAAGATAAAACACCGGAAATTTGTTGTTGTGCAGCTCTTCGGTGTACATGCCTTTTACGCGCACATGCACAAGATGCCCGTCCTGCTGATTCACGATTCTGTATGTATGCGAGAAAATGCTCTTATGCGAAAGCGCGTCGCTCAAAACATGAAGCAGCTGAACCTTGTCGTCTTTGTAGACATAATCAAGCGTGTTCGTAAGCTGCTCCTGCGAAAGCCCGCGGTCATCAAACCCGAAAAGCTCAAGCAACTTGCTGTTGTAGTACAAAATCGAAAGATTATCGTCAAAAGCATATTTGCCGATGCCGTCAGTTGACGAATTGATAAGCGCATCGATATCGCGCTCGTGGAAAAGGTACGAATTATTATACGAAAGTTCCTTCTTATAAAAGGTGAACGTATTCTTGCCGTGGCCTTTTGAATAATAAAGCGCGTTGTCAGCTTTTTTCTGCAGTTCCTTAAAAGTCTTGCCATGTTCCGGAAACAGCGAAACGCCGATGCTTGCGGAAACTGTGTATTTTTCAAGTCCGTTGAAATAAGTCTTTACAAGCTTTGAGCAAAGCTCAAGCACGCGCCACTGCAATGTTTCAAGGCGGCCATAATTCTTTACAAGCAAGATGAACTCGTCGCCGCCGATTCTTCCGATTATGTCATCACCGCGGAAAGCACGGCGCATTTCTTGGCTGAATTCTACAAGCACTTTGTCGCCGAAAGCGTGGCCCAGCGAGTCGTTGACCTTTTTGAAATTGTCAAGATCAAGCATAAGCAGCGCGTGGCGTGCATCTTTATCAGAAGTGCAGAAAACGTCGTTTATCATGGTTTCCGCTGTTTTCTTGTTCAAAAGCGAAGTAAGCGAATCCTGCTGCGCCTTTTCTTTAAGCCCGATTTCCTGCCGCTTGGTTTCGTCTATGTTGCGGCAATAAATGATGCAGCGCAAAGTTTCTGTGGCAGGGTTCAAAAAAACGCGGCTGTTTATCTCAAGCCAGAACACATTCTTTTTGTTTATGCCTGTCGCAAGACATTGAAAAGAAATCTGCGGTCTTCCGTTTTTATATTCCTGAATGAGATGCTCGCGCGAATAAGTTTTGAGACATTCCTTCCGTGATTCCGCTGCAATCGTATTCTGCACCAGATATTTAAGACACGCATCATAACTGCTGTTTGCGGTCTGCCCCAAATCAATGCTTTTTAAAGACTTGGCGTTAAGAAGCTTGTTGTTTGACAAATCTATTTCAAAGATGTTCGCATAAAATTCGTTTGTAATCTGCTTTATAGAACGCTCGTATTCAAGCTCTTGAATCAGCTCAACCTTGGTCTTTGAGATAAGCGAAGTCTGCTCTTCTATTTTGGCCTGCTTTTCTTTTATAACGCTAATGTCTTCGCAGACGGCAAGCACAAGCGGCTCCGGCTGAAAATCCCGTAGCAGCGTAAAACGGCAGCTGAACCAGATTTTGCGGTTATCTTTTGTCTTTAGCTGAATTTCTATAGTCTGAGCGGGCTTTTCCTTGCAGGCATCTGTAAAACACGGCTTTATCAAGGCAAGTGTCTTGTCTGAAAAAAGCCCTTGACCTGATTGATTGAACTTTTTAACAAAAGTTTCCCTGTCATAATTGAGCTTTTCGAGCAAATCGTCGTTGATGTCAAAAACAGGCAGATGCTTGGCATCAGGCTTAAAGAGCAGCACATAGCCGGGCATCTTCTGCAAGATTAAATCTAAAAAATTAGAATACCGTTCCATCAGTCGGTCTGTCCGTAAAGACTCTCCTATCTGTTATGCAAAAGCTAAAGCAAATGCAAACTTAAATTTTCAACTTTTACGATTTAATAAGACTTTCTGATTTCAGACTGCCAGAATACAAAAGCAATCCATTGTTTGTAAAATATAAACCTATTGTAACCCAGATTCTCAGTTTTGAAAAGCGAAAAGTTACATCGCACCGCCCTGATTGACTTAGCAACGTTTGGCTGATATTTTCTAAAACATGTTAGATTTAACTGTGCTTTGCAAGGTTGTTGACAACTATGGCGACATCGGCTTTGTTTTCAGGCTGTGCCGCTCTCTTTCGGAGCTTGCGCCGGACATCAAGCTGCGCCTTGTGGTTAGCAACCTCGGCTCTTTTGCCGCAATGGCAGACGGAATTAATCCGGCTCTGCCCTTTCAGACTTTCCGAGGCTGGCAAATCTTTGACTGGAACAACGCCGAGGTATGCACAGCCGAATTTGCACAGAACCCGCCTGTTTTTTTACTTGAATGCTTTCAATGCGGCCGGCCTGAATGGCTTGAGAACATAATCTTTGCGCCGGGCTTTGACAAGACCGTGCAATCTCTTGACGTTGAATATCTTACGGCTGAAGATTGGGCTGAAGAGTTTCATCTGATAAAATCGGGCACACGTTCAATTAACGTGAAAAAGCACATATTCATGCCGGGTTTTACACCTAAAACCGGTGGGTTTTTGCTTGACAACAGCTTTATGCAGTCACGCGCTTCGGCAGAGGCCGCGCTCAAAAAGCTTGACGGAACAGGCGTGTGCATCTCTAAAGAAGATTTCAACATCATCGTGTTTTCTTACCCGCGCAATTTTGATTTTCTTGTCAGCGCGCTCAACAGATTCAGCAAGGCATTTGGCAAAACGCGCAAGGTCAAAGTCTTTATTGCAAGCGGCATCTGCACAGAGCCTTTTCTTGATGCGTGCCAAAAATGCGACGCGGCTTTTGAAGTTGAAAAGCTTCCCTACCTCGAACAAGAAAAATGGGACGCGCTGCTTACTTTAGCAGATTTTTCGTTTGTGCGCGGCGAAGATTCTTTCAGCAGGGCGTGCCTTTGCGGCAAACCTTTTGTCTGGCACATCTATAAACAAGAAAAAGACTATCACCTTGTAAAGCTCGAAGCGTTCCACAAAAAGCTTGGCGCAGCTTCAGCCGGTTCAGACATTTCAGATTATGAAAAGTTTTCTATGCTTTATAACGACGGCACTGAAAGCAGCACGGAACTCGAAGAGCTTGCACTTAAGCTGTTTGAGAGCTACGCCCAGCTTGAAGCGCCTTTCAAAAAACTTGCAGACAATCTCGTTTCTATTGGCAATATGGCGCAGCACTTACTTGAGTTTTTATCGAGTTTGATATAAAGTTATAGTAGTTTATTTTATCAGAGGAAAATTGCAATGATAGCTACAAGCGAAATTAAAGTTGGTTCAGCTTTCATGTTTGAAGGCAACCCTTTCATCGTTCAGAAGAAACTTGGTCAGCAGGGCGGACGTCAGGGTATTACAGTTAAGCTTCGTGTAAAGAACATCGCTACAGGCGGAACACAGGATCTTGGTATTGATGCAGGCGAAAAATTCGATGAAGTTGATCTTGAAGAAAAGACAGTAAAGCTTTCTTACATCGACGGCGACGATTTTCACTTCATGGATCAGGAAACATACGAAGATGTTCTTCTCTCAAAAGAAGACCTCGGCGACAATGCCGGTTACATCTCTCCTGATGATGACTATGACGTTCTCGTTACATACTACGAGGGCAAGCCGGTCGGCATTCAGCTGCCTGTAAACGTTACACGCACAATCACATATTGTGAACCAGGCGTTAAGGGCGATACTTCTGGCAAGGCAACAAAGCCGGCCACACTTGATACAGGAATCGAAGTAAAGGTTCCGCTTTTCTGCAACACAGATGACCGCATCGTTATCGATACACGCGACGGTTCATTTGTTGAGCGCGCAAAAGACAAATAAGCTTTTCCGCTTTTTATTGCAAGAGCTCCGGCAAGTCCGGGGCTTTTTTTGTCGGCAAATCTTTTTGCGTTTTCTGCATCTTTTAACCTGAAAAGCGGCCTGTTTTGCTGAATCTATGTGACATTTTGGCGCAAATCGCTATAATGTTGATATGGCTGAATTCGTTTCTTCTTTTATTACAGGCTTTCAAGATGTGGTTGAGCGCGATTTGTGCGCGCGGCTGCCTGCACTTAAAATCATAAATATCTTTGACGGGCTTGTGCATTACAAGTTTAACGGCGATTCGCGCGAGCTTGAAAAAATCATATATTTCAACAACACGTTTTTTGTGCTCAAAACGATGAAGGGCAAGCAGCTGAATTTTGCGTCTCTTGTCGGTGCGGTCTGCTCTTCAAAGAATTATTTTCTTGTGAACAAAGGCTCTTTTAGAATCCGCTTTGTGCAAGAAAATCAGTTTGCCAAAGTTGACAAAAGCTTGACGCGCCGAGCAGAAGAATATGTAGCCGCCAATTCCAAGCTCAAGCTTGACAGGGTTTCGCCCACAAACGAAGTCTGGTTTTCCATCCGGCGCGAAGGTTTCGCTTTTTGCGGCGAGCTTATAACGAAGCGCGAATTTACTGAAAAGAATCTGAACAAGGGCGAGCTGCGCCCGGAAATTGCGTATCTTATCTGCTGCTTTGCAGACGTAAGCCCTGAAGACACCGTGCTAGAGCCGTTCTGCGGTTACGGCTCGATTCCGGTGCAGCTTGCAAAGAAGTTCCGCTTCAAGAAGCTTTTCGTCAGCGACGCAGATGAATCTAAAGTGAACATGACAGCCGCACGCAAGCAGATTGCAAGCGCGCCGCAAGGGTTGATAGACTGCCGCACGGCAGACGCGCTCTCTTTGAAGCACATCGAAGACAAGTCGATAAGCCTTGTGATTACAGACCCGCCGTGGGGTTTTTACGAAGACATTGGCGACATAAGCGCATTTTACAAGAAGATGATGAAGTCGTTTGCGCGTGTGCTTGCGCCGGGCGGCCGCGCCGTGGTGCTTTCAGCCAGAAAAGAAGAGCTTGAGCAATGCGCCGCCGAATGCGGCTTTGAGATTAAAGACAGTGTGCACACGCTTGTAAACGGCAAAAAAGCTGGCGTCTATCTGCTTATGGCGACAAGCTGATGCACATCGCAGCCTAGCTGTGCACACGCACCCAGCGAGATGCCGAAACAAGTTCGGCATGACGGTTTCGGTTGGGCATTACCCTGAACTTGTTAGACTTCGGCGGCTTCGCACAGGGTCTGCCCACAAAAATCACCGTTTGAGCTTTGCAAGACGCAGAAGCTTGTTCTTGACGCGTTGAAAGAACAGCTTGGGCAGCACGGCCGCAGTGTCAATCGACTTTTCGCTTCTAAGATATTTCTCATATTTGCTGATAAAATCGCCCGAATACTGATTTTCCGCAAGAAAACGCTTGTCTGCCGGAAGATGAAGCAGAAAGCAGTCTTTTACAGCGGCAAAGGGCTTCTGCACATGGCGCGTGCCGCAACTCCAATAGCGCGCAACAGCGCCGAAACTTCCGGCGTTCACCATCGGTACACCGTCTTTTAGCAAGCATTGCAGTGCCGCGCTCGTAAGGCTTTCGTCGCCTTTATGAAAGAGCTTCTGCTGCACGACAAAATAGCCTTTGCTGATTGAGTCAATCTTCTTATAAAGCTTTTTGAAGAAAGCCGCATCGCCGCCGATGAACTCGCCGCCAGCCCAAACACCCAAATCTGCTTCTGGGCAGAAAAGCTGCAAGTCATCGATAAGGCGCGCACGGCCAGCGTCCGGGTACATCTGGTCTGTAATGTCATAATAGACAGGCAGATTGTGCTTTACGGCAACGCGCAAGTTTTCTGGCATACCGTTTATGCACACTTCGTCAATATCAAGCAAAATTGAATAATCGTCTTTTTGAGCGGCGAACCATCTGAAAGTGTCTATCTTGAAATGCGCGCCGTAAAAGCTTATGCCTTGCGGCACGTCAAGCGAAAACTCAATCTGAATTACGTCAAGTTCAGGCTGCAGCTGTTTCAGCAACGCCGCATTGTTGGTCAGCACCGAATAACTGAAACCGTGCGCGTCGAGAGACTTCATCAAATTGCTGCAAGACTTTGTGTAAAGCTCAATATCCTTGATTTTGGGCGGTTCAGACGAAGCCGCGCCGAAATTCTGCGCAAGCTTTTCCGCGCCCTGCTGCACATAAAGCAGCGAATAAAATTTTATGTTTTTTCCTTCCATACTGATTCACCTTAAATAATGTCAGTCCGATTTATTTGAATGCGCTGCCCCAGGTCATCGATGCATAAAGCTCAAAAAGCCAGTTCGTTTCAGCTTGCACAAAACTTTGATATGTCGGGTACTTGTCTTTGTTAAGCACATAATCATTAACGATGTTCTCAAATTTTGCGAGCAGCTCTTCTGACGCAATCTGCTTCAAAGACTCAACGTAAATCTGATAGATTTCTTCTGAGTTGAAGCGGCGCACAAAGTCGCACAAATCAAATTGAAGCAAATCTGCAATCACAAACGAATATTTCTGCGAAAGATTTGCCGGTTCTTCGCCGCGCATCTGCTTTATGTTGTCAATCATGCCCGAAAGAAAATCGCCGTTCAAAGACCATATCAAATCGATTTTTGAGTTGATAAAATTCTGCGCGATTCTGTAAGCAAGGTGGTATTCGTTCTGCTTTTCGTAAATCGGCGGAATGCAGTTCACATAAGTCGTGCCGCCCTGCTTTGCAGCCGAATACCAGAGATTGTTGCCGCACAAACTTTCGGATGTGTGAATTATTACGTCCTGCGTCTGCCCTCGGAAATAAAAGTCTTCAAGCCAGGCGCACACGCTGCCGCGGTCAAGCACATTCGTAATGCTCAAGACCGCCTTTTTGTAATAATCTTGATATAATAGATAAAACTTGCTGAATTTGGTCTCTTCAGCAAAAGAATTGAACGCCTTCAAGAATTTGTCTGTGTCTATGCTGAACCAGCTTTCGTCAACAAAATAAGGCTTTTCTTTTAAGTTTTCGGTGTAACAAGACAAGTCATCAGCCACGCACAGCAAAAGCGAAAACGCCGTGTCCAAGTTCATGCCGTATTTAGCGCGGTATTCTGTCATAAGCTTAACCGCGTTGTGCGTGCGGTATTCGTCAAACCAGATGTCTACAAATTTTGCAAGCTCGTTATCTGCAGAAGCGTCTTCGTAACCGGCAACGTGACACAAAATTGACATAAGCTCATATTTCGGCGTTGCCTCAACAGTGATGAACCCGCTCTTTGCAGAGATTTTCTCAAACTGCACCGGCTTCAACTTAAGCTTGCCGCACCCCGAAAAGGCAAGACAAATAAAAACAGAAAGCAAAGCTAAAAAGACTTTTTTCATCCGATTATTCCCCCACTCTTCTTTATAAGCATAACACATTTTTTGATTTTTTTCTTTACATTGATACAGAAAAAATCACTTTTGCACATATATAATATGTATGAAGACATTCAACTATTTCAAACTGATTATCCGGGCATTTTGGGCGGCTTTTGCAACACTGATTCTTGCAAGCTGCGGAGGCGGTGGCGGCGGTTCGGGCGGCATAAGCTCATTGGGCGGGCTGTTGCCAATTGAAACTGAAACATGCTATGTAACAACGCCAGAGCCAAATGCAGAGCTTGCCGCCTTGCTGCTTGCACCAACAGACAGCGGCACCCCCCGAAACTTATCTTGGAACGTGAAGTATCTTGCACCGGAAGGCAGTGTAAAGACTTTGCGGCTCGGCTTTGGCGGTGTGACGCAGCCAGAAACAATTGCGCTTGAATTCGCCAAGAACAGACCGACGCCAGTTTTAGTTTATCTTGCTGTTGACGGCTACGAAGACATTTTGCCGGCCGGTGCAATCTACCCGGTGAACAAGAACGGCATCACCCTTTCGGCTTCTTGGCTGAACGGAACAAGCGCGCAAGTGCTTTTCGATATTCTTACGAAAGCAGACCAACCGCAAAAAGACGCGCAGCATTTGTGCAACTACTTTAACTGGCAGAAGCTTCAAGAAGAATTTGCAAAGCGCGTTGACGAGCCGCACCTTGTAGACAGCGAAGACATTGCCGCAAAGATTTGCACAGGCAAATTTTCGGTTACTGTGCTAAAAGAAGCCAAAGCTTATGAAGCAGAGTTTCTGCATGGCTCTTTGCAATGGGTTTGCGCGCCTTGTGGCGATGCAAAACCTGTACGCGCCGGCAAGACCGCAAGGTTTCCGTCTGAACCGACAGTGTACTTGAGCAGCAACGGCGCTGTGCTAATACAGAAAGAATCTGCAAAAAACGCACTTGTCATAACTGAACTTGCAAGGTAAACTAATGTTATGATAACATCTTAGAAACAGCATCTTGGATGTTTCTGCTTGTTTTCCTTTTAAATGCGGAAAACTTTGTACTCTTTCCGGAGGTTCACTCGGGCTTTTGCCTTAAAAGATATGCATAAGCCCTCGGCACGAATGAAAAATAATAGCGTCTTTTCAATGAGCTTGCTCACAATTCTTTCTATAATGTTGTTTTTCACTTTTTCTGGTTGCCAAAAAGCCGAAGAACCTGTTGAAGAGCCGCAGCCAGAAGCACAGGAAGCACCTGCTGAAGAAGTCATTAAGTACATTCCGGTTTTGCGCTGGTCAGTCTTTACAAAAGACGGAATTCAGGAGATTGCTTCTCCTTCGGAAGTTCCTACAACTATATTCCGCCCGTGGACAGAAACATTGCGCGTTTCTGGCGCAGCAAGAATCAACAACAAGTCTTATTTTTTGATTAACAGACTCGGCCTTGCGCTACTGCCAGATTCGCTTGAGAACCAGCCGGAAATTATTTCTGACGCAATGTACTTTACAGACACAACGGCAAGCAACCTTGTTTCAGTGGAAAATAATCCGGTTTTTCACGTTTACCGCAACAGTTTCTTCAACAGCAAGGCTTCAGAATCGCCGCTGCCGTTTCTTATTCAGTACAGGGCTGAAAATAAAATATTCTTTCCGCTTTTGCGCGTAACAGACCTTGAGCTTAACCCAGAAGCCGAAACAGTGCATCTTATGTATGACGGCAGCTCTTGGGCGGCTGCGTTCAAGACTTCAACAAAAGAAAAGATTAACTTTACATATTTGCAGTTTTTCTCTTATGAGCCGCTGATTTCGCTGACAGGCGCACCGAAGCCGGGGCAGATTCAGAAGCAAGAGCTTTCGATTGACCTTTTCAAGAAGATTGTCTGCAATTATGAGTTTGACGCCGCGCCTGAGCGTGTAAAGACATTGCTTGCACAGATTCCGCCAAAGTTTGCGCTTAATCTTTATTACAGCAGCGAAAAAACTGGCACACCGGTTAATTATGTGCGTCAGGGCTCGTCAGAAAATGCGCTGCTCTTCAAAGGCGCGGTCAAAGACTTTGGCACTTGCGCAATTGCGCTTTTTGAAGACGGCACAACATATTTTGCAGGCGCTTTGCCGAACAACTACATTCTGCGCAACGGCAAGCCTGTCGTTTTCAGATTGCCCAAGCTGCCTAAAGGCTTTATCTACAACGATTTCGTAATTTCCGGCAACATCTTGTACGCCGCTTGGGAAGAAGAATTCTTCTATCAGACTGCCCGCGCCGGCTTTATCTCTGTTGACCTGAAAAAACTTCTCTACGAAGCCCTTGCCGCCGCCGATGCAAAAGCCGCCGAAGAAGCCAAAAAACAGCAGCCGTAGCAAGAGCATTCGCGTTTCACCTGTAGATTAATTTCTAATATAGACTAACTGGTGAAACTCTTTTCGCAACAGATTAATCAACGAATATAGCTTATCCGGCGAAAAGCGTCAGTTTTTATTTCACAAAAACTGACAGTCTGTACCAGCTAAGTTTCCTTGCGGAAACTTGAAAGATTGTGTACAAACAGCCTTTTTTGCTTTTTACAATTCAGATAGAAATTCTTTTGGAGGAAGCAATGTCTCAATCAGAACAGAATAAAATACGTTACACCGTAGCTTGTATTGAAAAAATGTAATTATCCTCAATCTCGAGTTTTTAAAATTCGTACTTTTTTAGCGAAAATCGGTTATTGAGCGAAGTCGAAATAACCGATTTTCAATTTTAAACAAAAAAATCTGCTTATCATGGCTTCGACTATGCTCAGCCACCGCAATCTTAAAAACTCGAAGTTCGGGCTACTTATAAGTCTTTGGGAAGTGAAAATGTCCCTAAAATCAAAGAACTTACCAAAGACTTCCCAAAGAAGTTCCTGTAATTGCACAAAGAACATTTAAAGCAATAATTCAGCCGTTGACAAAAAAAGCAGTTGCTATTTCTCAAAGCTGTTCATTTCGTCTATCATATTGATTATGGGAATCCGCTCGTGTTCGGGGAGAGAATCGAGGTTGTCGATTGTGCGTGCGTACTTGTGATATTTGTGCAAATCTTCGCTTTTGGCATTGCTTTTTGGCGGCGGATTTTTTCCTGTAACGAGATATTCGACAGACACTTCAAGCGCGGTGGCTATTTTAAGAGCCAAATCAACTTGCGGCATGCTTCCGCGCTTTGCCCCCATTGCGATTGTCGAAACATCAATCTGAACTTCTGATGCAAGCCATTTCCGCGTCTTTCCCTGATATTCAAGCTCATCTATAACAATATCCCAAAAATTTGCACTCATACAAAGATTCTAAATGACAGAAGTGGTTTTTCGTTGCTTTTATGACAATCGTTATATATAATATAAAAGTGATAGATGTGACTTTAAGTTAGAAAAGTTGCATTTGTCATATTCACATGAAATTATTTTTCGGAGGAATTGTATGAAGAAATTCTTTATATCCTTTTTTATCTTGATTATCACAATTCAAATTTTTGCTCAAGATGTTCCTACACAAGGTTATCAGTATTCATCAAAACCATTGAATGTTATGGGCTTTGCAGGAAAATCTACAATTTCAGAAGTAGAACAACAGTTAAACAATTGGAAAATTGCCTACGAATTTGTTGATAATCCTTTCATTGAAGATAAACGTTGTAAACATTTACGATGCGAGAATTTTAGATGGAAAGGACTTCTATTTAAATATGTTCACTTCAAATTTACAAAAGAAGGAACTCTTGATAGTATCGGCTTCTGTCCTGATGAAGGAGAATCACAAGATAAAATTGTATCATTCTTTTATGAAATAACTTCTGCTTATCCCTTAAGAAAATATTTTTCAAAAAATGGTTATCATCAAATATCAGGAAGAAAATGGACATCAGATCGTACAGTTAAAAATGGGATAAATGATTACGAATCTGCAGTACTTACTATTGACGACACCTATTATTTTAAAGCCTATACTATAGATTTTTTCTTTCATGGTGGGCAAAAAGAATACTTTCGTGTTGATTCTTGGTGATATTTTATTATTTTAAAAAGAAATGCAATCATGGAATTTATAATAATATAGGAATTTACTCAGAATGAGAACGTCTCAAAGTACCACAACCTCCACCATTTCCCCCTAGTTGAGCAAATACCTGCAACTCATTAAACTGTGCAAATCATGAAACCAGAATTACTAAATTCACTTAACGGCTATGATGCCAAAAAATTTGTTAGCGATTTCATTGCGGGCATTATCGTAGGAATTGTTGCACTTCCGCTCGCCATCGCTTTTGCAATTGCTTCCGGCGTGAACCCTGCCGCCGGCCTTTTTACAGCCATTATCGCAGGCTTTTGTATCAGCGCATTCGGCGGCAGCCGCGTTCAGATTGGCGGCCCGACCGGTGCTTTTGCCGTAATTGTTTACGGTGTTGTTGCCCAATACGGCATGAGCGGCCTTGCCACAGCTACAGTTATGGCCGGCGTCATGCTCATTCTGCTCGGCGTGTTCAAGATGGGCGGCCTCGTTAAGTTCATTCCGTACACAATCGTAACAGGCTTTACAGCCGGAATTGCAGTAACGATTGCGGCCGGTCAGCTCGGCGATTTCTTCGGTCTTCGCCCGGATTTTTCTTCGCCGATGTTGATTCTCGGAGAGGAATACGCCAAAATGCCGGGCGATTTTCTGCCTAAAATGATTGTCTACATCCGCTCGGCGGCAACAATCAACTGGTACTCTTTCGCGATGGCCGCAATCTGCCTTGCATTCATCTTCATCTGGTCTAAGTTCATCAAGAAAATTCCAGGCTCGTTCATTGTAATCATCGTTGCAACTATCGTGAATATCATTCTTGAAAGCAAATGCGGGCTTCACACCGATACAATCGGGCATTTTGCAGACGGCGCGGAACATTATGTTATTCCGACGACTTTGCCGAAGCCGCAGCTGCCTGATTTCAGCATAAAGACGATTACCACATTGTTTCCGACCGCAATTTCGATTGCAGTGCTTGCCGCAATTGAATCGCTGCTTTCTGCCGTTGTTGCCGACGGTATGATTGGCTCAAAGCACGACTCGAACATGGAGCTTGTAGCGCAGGGCGTTGCAAACATCGCTTCGCCTTTGTTCGGCGGAATTCCGGCTACCGGCGCAATTGCGCGCACGGCGACAAACATCAAGAACGGCGGCCGCACGCCTGTTGCCGGCATAATCCACGCGCTGACGCTGCTGCTCATTCTGCTTTTTGCCGGAAAATACGCCGCATTTATTCCGATGGCGGCGCTTTCGGCTGTGCTTATCAACGTTGCATGGAACATGGCAGGTTTTCCGGCTATACGCGCACTGCTCAAAGGCCAGAAATCTGACATCACGGTTTTCCTAGTCACATTCCTCATTACAGTTTTTGTAGACTTAACTGTAGCGATTGAAGTTGGCTTGGGCTTTGCGGCGTTCTTCTTCATCAAGAAGATGATAGACCTTTCAGAAGTGCAGAACCAGCGCGAAACTTTGACAGGCGGCATCAGAACAGACCAGCCGGCAGAGAACCTCGACATTCCTGACGGCTGCTTCGTCTATGAAATTGAAGGTCCGCTGTTTTTCGGCACTGTGCGCAAATTTGAGCTTGCAACAGAGCGCGCACAGGCAAACTGCAAGGTGCTTATCTTGCGCATGAGAAACACAATCTATCTTGATGCCGGCGGAATTAAGGCGCTTGAGCAGTGTATGGCTGCATGCCACCGCAAGAACATCACAATCGTTATCAGCGGCATTCACACGCAGCCTTTTATGCTACTTGAAAAGACCGGCATGGCTGAAAAGCTCGGCCACGAGAACATCTTTGACAACATTGCAGCCGCGCTCAACCGCGCCAGAGAGCTTGTAAAATAGCTTTAGAGCTGCTTCAATAGCTGAATCATTTCAATGGCGGCAAGGGCACATTCGGTGCCTTTGTTGCCAGCCTTTGAGCCGGAACGCTCCACAGCCTGCTCGATGTTTTCAGTTGTCAAAACACCAAAAAGCACAGGCACACCGCTTTCAAGCGAAACCTGTGCAATTCCTTTAGAAACTTCATTGCAGACATAATCATAGTGCGAAGTTGCGCCCCGGATAACCGCGCCGAGACAGATTATCGCATCAAATTTCTTGCTTTCTGCCATTTTCTTGGCGGCAACCGGAATTTCAAATGCGCCGGGCACTTTTGCGAGCGTGATGTTCTCGTCTTTTACGTTGTGGCGTTTCAAGCCGTCAAGCGCTCCGTCAATAAGCCGGCCAACCACAAAATCATTGAAGCGCGAAGCCACAATGCCAATCTTAAAATTTTCAGAAGCTACGATGTTTCCTTCTATTACGTTCATTTTATTCTCCTATAACGAATTAAACTGAATTTATGTAAAGCGCACTGCGAGCAGTACGACTCAGACTACAGTGAGCAGATGCCCCATCTTGAGCTTTTTGGTCTGCAAATAGCGGATATTCGACGGATTCGCCTTTATTTCGAGCGGAACGCGCTCTGCAATCGTTATGCCGCTCTTTTCAACCTGAAAAGAATCAACCTTGTCGGGATTGTTCGTCATAAGGCGAATCGAAGTTACGCCCAAATCTTGCAAAATCTGAATGCCTTCGGTGTAATCGCGTAAATCTGCCTTAAAGCCGAGCTTGATGTTCGCCTCAATCGTGTCGTAGCCCTGTTCTTGCAGCGCGTAAGCTTTAATCTTGTTCACAAGCCCGATTCCCCTGCCCTCTTGGCGCAAATACACAAGCACGCCCGCACCTTCGTGCTGAATCTTTTCAAGCGCGGCAGCAAGCTGGTCGCCGCAATCGCATTTGAGCGAGCCGAAAGTGTCGCCAGTCATACATTCGGAGTGAATGCGGCAAAGCGTGCTGACTTTTGTTATGTCGCCGACAGAGAGCGCAATATGCTCAACGCCGGTCTTTACGTTCGTAAAGCCTGTAATCGTGAAGATGCCATATTTTGTCGGCAACGTGGCTTGCGAAGAACGCACGATAAGCTTTTCAGGTTCTGGCTCTTGTGACTTTTCAGGCTCTTGTACAGGGGCGCGCTGCTCTTGAAGATTTTGCACAGGCTCGCCGCTTGCGCAAAGCTTTTGCCGCTGCGCTTCGTAGTCTGCTAGAGCTTTTACGCTTATCATCGCAAGACCGTGCTTGTCTGCAATTTTGCGCAATTCGGGCAGCCGCGCCATCGTTCCGTCTTCCGAAAGAATTTCGCAGCAGATTCCGGCTTTTTCAAGACCGGCAAGCGCACAAGCCGCAACAGTAGCTTCTGTGTGCCCCTGCCTTTCAGCCAAACCACCGTCAACTGCAACAAGCGGAAAAATATGCCCCGGCCGCCTGAAGTCTTGCGGCTTGGCGTCTTTGACGGCGAGCTTCTTTACCGTGAGGCTTCTGTCGAATGCAGAAATACCTGTTGAAGTTTCAACAGAATCTACGCTGATTGTAAAAGCTGTTTCATGATTGTCTGTGTTGTTTTCGGTCATCGGCAAAAGCTTGAGCCGTTCAGCAATTTCAGACGAAATTGGTGCGCAGATAAGCCCGCGGCCGTGCTTCGCCATAAAGTTGATATTCTCCGGCGTTGCAAATTCAGCGGCGCAGATAAAATCGCCTTCGTTTTCGCGCGATTCATCGTCTGTTACGATTATCAGATTGCCCTGCTTCAAGTCTTGAAGCGCCTTTTCTACAGAATCAAAAATATCTTTCATAATCTTCCCCTTGTTTGCTTTTCAGTTTTGGTTTTGCAAGCGGTGCGGCTTATGCCGAATCTGGCTGCGCCAGATTGATGCTGTTCAGCTGCTTGCAGGCATATTTGCCCAAAATATCGCACTCAACGTTCACAAGCGCATTGTCTTTAAGAAACTGCAACGTTGTGTTTTTCTGCGTATGCGGAATGACCGCAACGCGGCACTTGTTTCCGTTTATTTCAGCAACCGTAAGCGAAATGCCGTTGATTGCGATTGAGCCTTTCTGGACGATATAGGCCGAAAGCGCCGGCGGCACTTCAAACAGATATTCAATTGAATTGCCGTTGACAGTCTTTGAAACAAGCCGCCCAGTTCCGTCTATGTGGCCTGTAACGATGTGGCCGCCGAACCTGCCGTTTGCAGCCATTGCCCTTTCAAGATTGACCTTTTTGCCCGGAATCAAGCTGGTGAAGTTAGTCTTTGAAAAGGTTTCCGGCGTAACGTCGGCAAAAACTGTTTTGTCGCTGCGAATCTGCGTAACAGTAAGGCAAACGCCCTCAACCGCAAGGCTGTCGCCCGGCTTTAGGTCTTCTGCAACCTTGTCTGTTCTTATAACGAGCGTCATAGACTGGCCGTATTTCTGAATGCGCGTAACCGTGCCGGTTTCTTCGATTATGCCTGTGAACATGCGCCCTCCGTTTCAGCTTTTGCGGCGTTTGCTTGAGCCGCACCAAAAGAAGCGCAAATATCGCCGCCGAAAGTTTCAATGCTGACGGGCGCGCCCAAATCAATACGCTTGTTTCCGTCTTTTTGATTGATGATAAGCGGCGCAATATAGACTTGCGTCTTTTGCACGAGACCGGCTTCAAGAAAAGCTTCTGCAAGCTTACCGGAACTTTCGATTAACACGCTGTCATAGCCGAGGCTGCCGAGCTTTTGCATGGCGGCTTGCAAATCTATGCGGCGGTGCTTTTCTGGCACTTGCACAAGCGTTATCTTCTTGCTCTCAAGGAATTTACGCTTGGTTTTAGTTCCTCTTGAATGCATTATGATTATTGGCGACACGTCAGCTGTTTCAAGAATGGCTCGGTCTTTCTTAATCGAAAGCTTTCTGTCTAAGATTATGCGGTGCGGCTGGTGCACATTGCCCTCAAGGCGGCATGTGAGCAAGCAATTGTCGCTGTTGACGGTCTTTGCGCTTGCAAGCACAGCCATAACCGCGCTTCTTGTCTGATGCACAGCTTTGTGAGATTCGCTGTTTGAGATTATTTTTGAGCCTTTTTTGATTATTGAAATGCCGTTTATGCTCATTGCATATTTTAAGATTGCATACGGCATTTTTGTCTTTACATAATGAAAGAAGAAAGGGTTAAGCTTGTCACATTCGTCTTGCAAGACGCGCTCATACACAATAATTCCGGCTTGGCGCAGCTGTTTGATGCCTTTTCCGTTTACCAGTGGGTTCGGGTCATAAGAGCCGATGTACACTTCCGCGAATTTGTGGCTGATTATAGCTTCTGTGCACGGTGGCTGCTTGCCGTGGTGGCAGCAAGGCTCGAGCGTCACAAAAAGCGAAGCACCAGCGCAAACATCAGTATCGCCCGAAGATTGCACAGCATCGTTTATGGCGTTTCTTTCAGCATGAAGGCTGCCGAATTTTTCGTGCCAGCCGCGCCCGATGATTTTGGAATCTTTGACGATTACTGCCCCGACCAAAGGATTTGGGCTTGCAAAGCCCGCGCCTTTTTTTGCCAGGCTGATTGCTTCACGCATATAATTTGACATCAAACCATCATTCATGATTAATAGTTATATATCAAACTATCTGATTAATCAAGAACTTTTCATGCATTGCGGGAGCATGCTAATGATAAATGCTGCTCAATTCGTCCATTGTAATTATTTTTATTTCTTTCATTTGTCTTAATTGCTTGTCGTTAGTTAGAAAAAAATCACACTCAGCGAATTTGGCAGTTGCAAGATGAATTGCATCTAAAGCCTTGAATCCTTTGTATTTTGCACGAATTTCAGCCGCTGCAAGAGCAATTTTCTTATCAGCTGCAACAACAGTTATATTCATACCGCTTACAAACGTATTGAAATTCTCTACAGCTTTTTCATTTCCTAAAGAAAGCGGATACACACAATATTCTTCAACGGTCATGGCTGATGTAAAAAGAGTGACACGGTTTTCATAGCATTTTTTGAAAAAAGCTCGAATTCGCTCAAAATACAATGCATTCTCTTCCAGATAATATATAAACGGAGCTGTATCAAGATAGATTTTAGAATCTGTCATTATTGCGGAACTCCCTTATATAGTCATCTGCACGGTCGGCACGTTCTGTATGATTGACAAGGCTGTCAAAAACGAATTTATCGTTTTCGTTTTGGTCATTCTCCGCCATGATTTCGCTAAGCTGATTCCATAAAATCTTAACTTGATAAAGCGGAAGCGTTTTCACCTTCGTCTGCAATTCTGCAAATGCTGCATCTGACATAGTTCGTTCCTCCTGCTGTTATTATATCATGCATTGCGGAATTCGGCGAGCATATAGCAAAATCTGCTGTTTTTTTGTAAACTGAAGACATGGAAAAACAGGAGCAGAAAATGGTTTCGTTCAAGCAATATCATGATGAGAAATTGTACTTTCATAAGGAGATGAAGCTTTCTTTCAGCCAGTGCGACAAGTTTCACAGGCTAAAGCTTTCAGAGCTTCTTGCGATAACTTCTGATGTGGCTGTCGAAGACTATAACGAGCGCGGCCTTTCTTGGAACTTTTTAGCTGAACACGATACGGCGATTCTGCTTTCGCGCGTTGCGTTCAGGCTGCACAAAATGCCGAAAACCAACGACTTGATTACAGTGCATACATGGGAAGAAGCGCCGCAGGGACTTCAGCTTTTCAGAAAATATGAGATTACCGCCGACAATGGCGAAAAGCTTGTTTCGGGCGTGAGCTCGTGGCTAATCGTGAATCCGTCTACGCGGCGCATCATCAAGCCTGCGCTGTTTACGCTGCGGGAAGCACCAACTTTCAGCACGCCGCTTGATTCTTTGGAATGCGGCAAGATTCAGCAGGACGAGAACGCCGCTTTTCTTGAAGAGCGCAAAGTGCGCCCGAGCGAGCTTGACGGCAACGGTCATGTGAACAACTCAAAATACGGCGATTACATCACAGACTGTCTCACCGAAGAACAGCAGTCAATGCAGCTCAAAGATTTCCGCCTGAACTACGCAAAGGAAGCAACGTGCGGCCAGACTTTGAAGCTTTACAAGTCAGAAGACAAAGCGCAGCACACAATTACAATAACCGGCAAGCAGGAACAGAACGTCTGCTTTGAGAGCGTGCTGTACTTTTAAAAGAACGGCTGAAAGAGGTTTTGCGTTTTACTCTATTCTAAATTAGAATTTTCTGGTTTTTGAAGACTTGTCGGCGAAAAAGTAAATTCATGGGCAGAACCATCATCAAAAAGAATAACCTGCTTTTTTAAAAATCCTTCTTCGTCAATTTCTCTGATAAGCTTTCCTTTTGCTACAAGATTTCCATCTTCATACATTTCGTAAGTTCCCTCTCCCTCTATGCAGGAATATAAATAATGCCTCTCCCAAACCCATTTATCTTCCCTCGATTCCTTTTCATACGCTTCTGTTAAAATTCCCTTTTTATAAACTAACCTCTCATCAAGCAGATTATAACTGGAACGATTTCTGTAACCATGAAAAGTATAGTTGATTGTATCGCCTTCAAATAAATATTGACTGACTAATATTACATCATCTTCTAATTCCAGCGAATTCAAATCTTTAATATTTTGATATGTCATAGTAATTTTATCAGAAGTTATTTTCAGCTTATTGAGCCTGTAAGAATTCCATTCTTTCTGATATTTTTCTGGAGGAAGAATCATCTCATAACCATCATCTGTTTTTGTCCATTTTGAAAGGTCATCAATGTCAAAAGGATCTCTACATTTTTCTTTTTCTTTGTCTAAGATTTCTTTTCTCATAGGTTTGTCATAATAATGAGGCAAATCCTTGATACCGAATATCATGATTTTCCCGTTTATTTCTGATTCCTCAAAATATTCAAAATAGCCTTGATACTTTCTTTTATCAAAAAAGCAAATGCGGACAGGATCCAGTAAATCATCTGAATCATGAGATATATTTTTTGTACCGTCCTGGAATCTGTTTTTATAATCATAGTAATATACATATCTGACTTTTACATTCGATTTTGGATTAAGCATTAAAATTGGAACAGGGGCGCCATGTAAAATTAATTTGACTGCATTTAAATATCCGTAATGGCGCACATCATCAAAATAAGTGCCGTCTGTCGGAATCACTGAAGGTTCTGAAGTATCGAAGACAACATCTTCATCAACTTCGTCTTCTGCTTCTTCCTGTTCGGTTATTTCCGGCTGTTCAATTATCTGTTCTGATACAAGTACTTCTGCAGCAGAAGTTTCTTCATCTTGGTGTAATTCTTCAGTTGTCAATTGCTCTTTCTGCAATTCTTCTGACTTTTTGCTGCACGATACAGTCATAATTATCAATATCACTACAGCAATAAGAAAAACGTTTTTTTTCATTTTGTTCGCCCTTAAAAATTTTATTTTGCACTCCCAATAATTTTATAGTAAAGCAGATTCAGCCACGATGCAAGGTTTTGTGTTATGGAATCTGCACTAAACCGTTAGTTTAATCTGCGGCGATATTGCCGCGTGACACTTGAGATTATTCAGCAAAAAGAATAGACTGTTTGGCAAGCACATAAGTGCTGAAGATTTCCGCAGGTTGTATCTGCGAGTCAAAAGGAAGATTTATGTCAGCAAAAAACGAAAAACTTGACATGTTGCGCCACAGTACGGCGCATGTTATGGCAGAAGCAGTAATGAAGCTGTTTCCGGGTTCAAAAGTAGCAATTGGTCCATCAATTGAAAATGGTTTTTACTACGATTTTGATTTAACCCGCCCTATCAAGGCAGAAGACCTTGCAGAAATCGAAAAGGAAATGCGCCGCATTGTAAGCGGGAACCACGATTTCATTAGGGAAGAAGTTTCAAAAGAAAAGGCTCTTGAGCTTTTCAAAGACCAGCCTTACAAGATTGAGCTTATCAATGATTTGCCTGCCGATGCAACAATCAGCATTTATACACAGGACGGCTACACAGATCTCTGCCGTGGTCCGCACATTGCAAACACAAAAGAAATCAATCCGCAGAGCTTTAAGCTTATGAAAATTGCCGGTGCATACTGGCGCGGCGACATTAACCGCCCGATGCTTACACGCATTTACGGCACGGCTTGGGAGAAGCCTCAGCAGCTCAAAGATTATCTTAACATGCTTGCCGAAGCTGAAAAACGCGACCACAGAAAGATTGGCAAAGAACTTGATTTATTCCACATCGATGAAGAAAACCCAGGTGAAGTTTTCTGGCACCCGAACGGATGGACAATTTATTCTATCATAAAGGATTACGTCCGCGACAAAATCCGCAAAGACGGCTATGTAGAGGTCAACACACCTTTCGTAATGCCACGCACATTGTGGGAACGTTCCGGACACTGGGCAAAGTACCAGGAAAACATGTTCATCACTGAAAGTGAAAAACGTCTGTTTGCGCTCAAACCGATGAACTGCCCTGGTCATGTTGAAATTTTTAAGAATCGCTTACGCTCTTACAAAGATTTGCCTCTGCGAATTGCAGAGTTTGGTTCTTGTACACGCAATGAACCTAGCGGCACGCTCCATGGAATTATGCGCGTCCGTGGTTTTGTTCAGGACGACGCACATATTTTCTGCACGGAAGAGCAGATTCCGTCTGAAGTTGCAAAATTTTGCCACCTCTTGAAAGACATTTACAAAGACTTCGGCTTTACGGATGATAAGATTGTCGTTAAGTTCTCTACACGCCCAGAAAGACGCGTCGGTACAGACGAAGACTGGGACAGAGCAGAAGGCGCTCTTGCAGACGCATGTAAGAAGGCCGGCCTTGAATATGAGCTTCAGCCGGGCGAAGGCGCTTTCTATGGGCCAAAGCTTGAATTTACAATCTTTGACGCGCTCAACAGACCGTGGCAGTGCGGTACAATTCAGGTTGACTACCAGCTGCCTTCAGGCGAGCGCTTGAATGCGGAATACATCGGCTCTGACAATGCAAAGCACCACCCGGTAATGCTTCACCGCGCCGTTCTCGGTTCGCTTGAACGCTTTATCGGAATTCTCATCGAAAACTTTGCAGGCGCACTGCCGGCATGGCTCTGTCCGCAGCAGGTTGCAATGATTCCAGTTGCACCGGCTTTTAACGACTATGCCGAAGAAGTTATGAACAAACTTCAAGATGCAGGTTTCCGCGCAGCCGCAGACCTCGGCCCGGACAACATGAAAGGCAAGATTAAGGCTGCCCAGCTTCAGAAGATTCCTTATATGCTCGTTGTGGGCGAAAAGGAAAAAGCTGAAGGCGCTGTAGCCGTGCGTTTCCGCGACGGCAGACAGCAGCAAGTAATGAAGATTGATGAATTCATCGCCTATCTTAAAGACAAGGTAGATTCACACTTTGTAGGAATCTAACTTTCACAGTTTTAAGCATATCATGCGAAAAAACAGTGCTTCATTCCCGCAGGAAAGCCAAGCTTAGACCACAAGAGTGCTCGCTACGCTCGCAATTGTGGTCAGCTTGTCTTCCCTGCTCCATTACGCACTGTTTTTTCGAGCTTTTTGTTCCATAACTAAGAAATCATAGAAACAGATTTTGCCGTTGCATAAACAGCTGAAAAAAAGGAGTATGAGCCATGAAAAACTACACAAAAGCCGACATCCTTAAATATGTCAAAGACAACGATATCAGATTCATCAGACTTCAGTTTACTGATATTCTTGGAACGCTCAAAAATGTTGCCATCACGGCGACTCAACTTGAAAAAGCATTAAACAACGAATGTATGTTCGACGGTTCTTCAATCGAAGGTTTTGTGCGCATTGAAGAATCTGACATGAAACTTTACCCGGATTTGAACAGCTTCGTTCAGTTTCCGTGGCGCATTGCACCAGACACAGTTGCGCGCCTTATCTGCGACGTCTACAAACACGACGGCACGCCTTTCGACGGTTCGCCGCGCCAGGTGCTCAAAAATGTTCTTAACGACGCTGCAAAAGACGGCTTTACATTCAATGTCGGGCCAGAATGTGAGTTTTTCTTGTTCCGCAAAGACGAAGACGGAAAACCGACGCTAAAGACTTTCGATTCAGCCGGTTACTTCGATATGGGGCCGGTTGACCCGGGCGAAGACGTGCGCCGCGACATTGTGCTTACGCTTGAAAAGATGGGCTTTGAAATTGAAGCTTCTCACCACGAATGTGCGCGCGGCCAGCATGAAATAGACTTTAAGTACGGCGACGCTTTGACGACGGCAGACCGCGTAATGACGTTCAAGCTTGCCGTAAAGACAATCGCCGATAAGCACGGCTTGCACGCCACGTTTATGCCAAAGCCGATTTTCGGCATTGCAGGCAGCGGTATGCACCTGAATCTTTCAATGTCTAAAGACGGTACAAACGTCTTTTACGACGAAAAAGACAAAATCGGTTTGAGCAAGACAGCTTACAGCTTTATTGCCGGAATAATGGAGCATATAAAGGGCATCACTGCCATAACAAACCCGCTTGTAAACTCTTACAAGCGACTTGTGCCTGAATTTGAAGCGCCTGTATACATTGCATGGTCTGCCCAGAACAGAAGCCCGCTCATCCGTGTTCCGGCTGCGCGCGGCAAAGGCACAAGAATTGAGCTTCGTTCAGCTGACCCGAGCGCGAACCCGTATCTGGCGCTTGCCGTAACGATTGCAGCCGGGCTTGACGGCGTAAGGCGCGGCCTTGTTCCGCCAGCCGCAGTAGACGGCAACATCTATTCGATGACGGCTGCACAGCGCAAGAAACACCACATCGGCTCTCTGCCCGCCTCTCTTGAAGAAGCACTCGACGAGCTGCAGAAAGACAAGTTTGTGTGCAACGTGCTCGGCCCGCATGTTCTTGAAAAATATGTTGAAGCCAAAGAGCTTGAGTGGCTTGAATATAAGACACGCGTAAGCCAGTGGGAAATTGACCGCTATCTTGCAAAATACTAATTTGAGCTTAATCAGCGCAAGGAGCGCGTTTCTGTTTCAGTTTTGAACAGCCGCCCTGCGCCTTGTTTTGTTCATTGATTTAAAGCCTTTAAGAGCAGACGCTTTTAAGGGCTTTTTTTAAGGGAGAATGATTTTTGAAAAAATCCGCGTTTCTATTGATTTTGATTTTTCTCTTTAATTCATTTTCTTTTACTGAAGAAGCTGCTTTCAAAGACCTTAGCTCCGAAGAAAAGCTTTTCTGTATGCTCACTTCAAGCATAATCGAAAACAGGGGCTTGTCTCATGATTCGCTCAACCCGAACAAAGACATCACAGATTTGCCTGCACAGATTCTTGAACAGACTTGGGGCGTTTCAAGCTATTATGAATTGATTAATCTTTTGAACAAGCTTTATGATTACAAGAGTTGCGACAATTATGCAGATTTTTACACCAAAATTTTAGAAACGCAAGAACAGCAAAAATTGCAAGAGCCGCAAAATGCGCAGCCGCTTCAAGCAGAAGAACTTCTTCAAGCTGAAGAGCAAACAGCATCAAGCCCATCTTTATCAGATAAATCAACAATCTCGCCGCTTGTTTCTGCCGCCGCAAGCTACGGAATTCCTTTTAGCAAGCTTTGCTATTTCTTGTATCTGCCCAACTTGCAAGATAAGCTCGGTGAAAGCGGCACAATGGCTTGGCATTACGGCAACGCGCTGACTGCTTTGCGGCTCGCCATAGGTGCAAATCTTATAGATGAAGGTGAAGCGCTCGGCAAGGCAAAGCCTTTTATTGATGCTATAACAAATTCTTTCTGCTCATTCGAAGACTACTGCTGCCATTACTTATATGGCATAAGCTTTTTTTATAGCGACCGCCCCGAAGTTATGCCTTCAATGGTGCAGGAAAGTTTCAACAATTTTGTTCCGTTCTTTACAAAATATAGCCAGCTTTTTCCCGGAAACTGCTTTCATGGCAAGAGCGGCAGCAGCCTTACTTTTGAAATCTTGGTTGATTCAATGCAGCCTGAACAGCTTGCCAGATGCACAGAATACATCAGCATTTTCAGACCGATGGCATACTATAAAAATTATGAAAACGCCGGAAAAGTTATTGACTCATATTTGAGCGGAAGCATAAAAGAAGATTTTTATGCAATAGACGGAACACCCTACTTTTATGAACTAGCCGGAAACATTCTGCTGAATGCCGGAAGATTGAGCGACATTCAGGTTTTTTATGAACAAGCCGAAGACATGCTGGAAAGCTTGCCCAAAAGCGGAAGCCTTCGCAGCAACATCTATATGCTTTATGCATTTTCAGCTTTTACAAACGAAGACTATATAAAAACAATAAAGCTTTGCGAGCAAATTTCAGAAGGCTATGAAGAAATAGCTGAAGTCTATCATATTGAAGCGCTGAGCTACACATACAGGTTTCTTGATGCAGAAAAAGCTAACGACAGCGGCCTTGCCGATGAGTTTTTGAGCAAAAGCATAGACCTTTATGTTAAGGCTTACAAGAAAGGCTATCAGCTTAGCGACAAAGAACAGGAACTAATCATCCGCTTTTCAGGGCAATCTATTGAAGAGCTTGCATTGCCTGCACCAGATTTTCATAAAGCCTAGACCAAAAGCCATAAATGCAGATTTTTGTAACTCATTCCATAGTTGTGTTTTTTCTTAATGAATGAATTCTTCTGATAGCTATGAAAAAAATCTTGTCAACTGCAACGATTTTCCTTTTCACAGTTACCGAAAAAATCTTAATGTGCCGAAAATATTATAAACTATTTTTAGACACATAACTTTAGGGAGTGAGGCTATGAAAAAATTACTTACATTGGCAGTTATTCTTTGCATTTGTTTGCTGCCATTGACCGCACAAGTTAAGCTGTACAAAGAAAACAGCACAAGACCTTATAAGATGCAGAACTCTGCTGAAAGCCGCATCATAACATGGCTTGAAGATGCTGAAATTGAAGTCATTCCGGCTGGCCAGTTCGCCGTTATTGAGGGCAGCTTCAAAGACGGTGCTTTTGTAAAAGGCCGCGATGTTGCATTGCACGGCTATACGATGTGCAAATACGAAGTAACGCAGGAATTTTATCAGCTTGTTACAGGCACAAACCCAAGCTTTTTCAAAGTTGATGCGCCTAACGGCGAAGACAAGATGAAGCGCCCGGTTGAGAATGTTTCTTGGTATGACGCGGTAATCTTCTGCAATCAGCTTACATGTCTTGTAATGAGTGAGCAGGACTGCGTTTATGCAATTTCAAACATAAAGAAAGAAAACGGTCAGATTAGAAGCGCAGACGTTCAGATTGACCTTAAGAAAGCAGGTTTCAGACTTCCTACAGAAGCTGAATGGGAATTTGCTGCAAGAGGCGGAACACGCGGCGGCTGGGAATATGAATATTCAGGCGCAAAACGCATTCAGGACGTTGCCTTCTGGCAGCCAAGCAGCGGCGGCGTAACACACGAAGTCGGCAAGAAAGAAGCAAACGTTCTTGGCATGTATGACATGAGCGGCAACGTCAGCGAATGGTGCAACGACTGGTGGAAAGACGGCAAAATCGAAAAAGGTTCTGCTGACGATCCGATTGGACCAGAAAAAGGCGACAGAAAGATTATCAGAGGCGGCGCTTATGATTCAGCTGCCCAGAAATATTGCTATGTAACTTATAGAGGACATTTGATGCCGTTCTATCAGTACAATTATCAAGGTTTCCGCATCTGCCGTTCAGTTCTTGAATAGAACTTTCGAAAAGCCCTTCACAAGCAGAAGGGCTTTTTTATGCCCAACGGACTTCATTAGGCTCATTATATATCGATAAGCACTTTTCTTTTTTTGTTTTTTTGCCGATAATGTCAATATGGATAATAACGAAAGCTTCTCTAAACAAATCATAGAAGCAGTAGAAACAAAAGCTGCATGGTTTGACTCAACAGATTTACCAAAATTGCACGATTCATTCCGCAATATAAAAGGCTATATGACAAATTTTGTCAGCATATTATCCCGCAAAGGATTCATCCATGATGATCCTTATAAGCATGAAAAAAAGATATCCACTGTTACTCCTATAGACGATAGTCCTTTTCTTGATACAGAACGTTCAAGCGTAATTGGCACAAGGCTTTCTGACTATGACAACATGCTTGAATATATTTGCAGCTATGTGAAATTCACTGTAGATGCCTTGCAGATGGATACAATCAAGAGGCTGATTGCTTTTACGAATTCAGTTCCGTGGGATTCATTGTCAAACACATCGCCGAAACCGACAGCAAAAGGTTTATGCGAAATTATAAACAGCGTTAAGAACAGCAAGGACACAATGTCAATCAGCATGATGAACGACATTCTTTCGTTGCTTGGGAAAGAGAACGCTTCAATCAATGAGCACCTGAAAAGCCTTGCTGATTTTCAGCGTGAATATTATAAAGCCCAGGTTCGCAAGAACATAATTGAGCTGGACGACTTTGACAAAGAACAGGCTAAAGGCTCGTCTTCTAACGCAGTAGCCATGATAAGAAAGTTCTTTCCGCAGACAATGGGAAAGAAACCTTTTTATAACGAGCTTGTCAACGAAATAATCTCCGAAGAATTCGGTCCTAACGCCCAGGCATTAAGCATGAAGCTGCTTTCAAAGCTTGAAATAAAAAGCAGCGCGCCAAAGCAAAAAGCCACAAACACACCAGACCAGCACGAAGTAATCATGGAAGCAGTGCGTATTCTTGGAAGCACAAGCTCTCAGTTTGAGATTCTCAAGCAGAAGCTTGATGAAAACAAGGCTACGCTTGACAATCAGCAGAATAACTTCTTTCATAAGCTTGGTACAGCAATCAGAAAAGCTTTTGGCTTAAGGGAAAAACCTGTAGAATATAAGCTTACTGTAACAGAATCTGTAACGCATACAACAAGAATGGAAACTGTGCGCATTCAAGAATTTATTGCTGACATTGAGAAACGTTCCAAAGTTTATGCAGCGATTTCGATGAGAAAAAATGCTGGCTACATGAAGCTTGAACAGCTGCCTGATACAAAAATTCTTGAATTTTTGAATAAGCAGCTTTCTGAATGTCAGAAAATCTTAGTGCTTCTCGGTTCGCTTGACACATATTTCAAGACCACCGCTTCTGCGCTTAACGGCTCAAAAATCCGCGGCATCAAGATAGAAATTTCAGCCTTAAAGGGCATTCTGCATAAGGCAAACCAGCAAAAGGCAGATTTTGTTTCTATGCTTGAAGAAAAACAACAACTGCAGAAACTCGGAATAAAGAATGTTTAAAAATTTTAACATCAAGAAATCTCTCTCGACAGCGGCGCTTGCCTTTTTTTCAGTTTTTTTATTTGCTTCAAACGATGCATTGTTTGATCCAAGCTTGCAGCGCGAGCTTGTGATAATCACTTCAACGCACAATTACAATTTGAACCCGCAAACTTCAACTTATTCAGTTGAAGCACAGCTTTTTTCTGGCTTGTACGAAGGGCTTTTTTCTTACAACCCTTATACATTGGAACCAGAATGCGGCATAGCTGAATCTTTTAAGATTTCGCGGAACAAGCTCACTTGGACTTTCGCCATAAAGCAGAACGCCAAATTCAGCAACGGAACAGCGATTACGGCGCAGACAATCAAAGATTCTTGGCTAAGGCTTCTAGACCCAGCCTTGAATGCGCCGTTTGCATCGCTGCTTGACTGTATCAAAGGCGTTGAAGATTACAGAACAGGCAAAATCACAGACGAATCTCAGCTCGGTATCATCGTAAAAGATGAGTACACGCTTGTAATCAAGCTCAACGCGCCGACAGAACATTTCAGCAAGATTCTCTGCCACCACGCATTTTCTATAACAAGCCCAGAACCGAACGTCTATAGCGGCGCGTTCTGCCTTGCTGAATATGACAACAGCCATATTCTGATGACCAAAAACGAATATTATTGGGATGCCGCCAACGTTGCGCTGCCATCAATCAGGTTTATTCTCTCTGACAACGAAGAAGAAAACACGCATCAGTTTAACATTGGCAACGCTGACTGGATAACAGACTTTGTTGATGTGAACAACATTTACAGCATGTCTGATGTAGTTTATTCTGCCCTTTTCAGCACAGACTATCTCTTTTTTAAGGCTGGCAGAAAACCTTTTGACAACCCCGAAATAAGGAACGCGCTGCTTTACGCAATTCCGGCTGAAAAAATAAGGGAAGACAGATTCTTAAAGACTAATACGCTTGTGCTTCAGCTGCGCGGCTACCCCGAAATTTTCGGTGTACCAGAAGAAGACATTGAAACTGCTCAAGCTATTCTGAAAAATGCCGGATATGACGGCGAGAAAAACAAGCTTGTAATTACCTTGTGCTTTACAGACGATGAGCCTTCGCGCAAAAGGGCACAGATTCTGCATGACGCTTGGGAAACAATTGGCGTTGAAACGAAGGTGATTTTCAAGCCGGGTATTGAATATTTGAGCGCAATCAACACAGAAAAAGCTGATTTGTTCAATTATATCTGGATTGGCGACTTTGCAGACCCGCTCGCATTTCTTGAGCTTTTCAGAGGCTCTTCTTCGCTTAACGTTACGGGCTGGAAAAACAGCAAATATGACTCTCTACTTGAAGAAGCCGCAAAAATTACAGACGCAGCCAAAAGATATGAAAAACTTGCAGAAGCAGAGCAGCTTCTGCTTGACGATGGCGCAATCTACCCGATTTCGCGCACATTGTCTGTAAACATCGTTGACTTTGATATAATCAAAGGCTGGTTCGACAACGCGCTCGACATTCATCCGCTGAAATATCTGAAATTTGTAAGACCCGACCCGCGCGCCAATGTGGTAAAAGCTGATTAATCTTTAGACAGCAGGCACACGGCTTCGGTTTCTATAGATTGACTTGTGCCTACGTCACCGAGTTTTTCGCCTGTTTTGGCTTTTACAAAAATCTGCGAAACGTCTATTCCTAAAATTCCGGCAATTGACTCGCGTACAGCTTGTCTGTACGGCAAAAACTTCGGCTTTTCAAGCTTAATTACGCAGTCAATGTTTTCGATTGACCAGCCCTGCCCTTTCACAAGCTCATACGCACTTGCAAGCAGTTTCTTTGAGTCAGCATCTTTCCATTTTGCGTCAGACGGCGGAAAAAGCTCGCCGATGTCGCTTATGCCGGCCGCACCGAGCAGCGCGTCTGTTATTGCATGAAGCAGAGCATCACCGTCTGAATGACCGTGTTCACCTTTCTCAAACGGAATCTCTATGCCTCCGAGCATGAGCTTCCTTCCTTCGACCAGCCTGTGCAAGTCTGTTCCCAATCCGACACGAATCATCTGCTGCTTCCTGAAATTAAGTCTTCTTTATATGTGATTTTTCTGTTAGTGTTTTCGCCATAAGAAATGTACACATCGCCGCAATATTCACCCCAAATCTCGGTGTCGTCTGTGTAAGTCTTGCCGTCAGCAGAGGCTTTTTTGTGCGCTTCAAGCAGCGGCACAAACTGAAAAGCCTGAGGCGTCTGCACGGCGTAAATCTTGCTTCTTTGCAGATGAGCTGTAATCTTGCCAGTTTCATCCACCTGCTTCTGCGTGTCTACAGCAGGTACGCCAGTTACGGCAGCACCAGATTTTTCCAAGCTGTTTATGGCTTCTTCTATAATCTTTTTTGAAACAAATGGCCGCGCACCGTCATGAATCAGCACCGCATCAGGCAGATTAGCCTTTGAAAGCTTTTCAATACATTTGAGCCCTTCAAAGACAGAAGCCTGCCTTGTGCTGCCGCCGCTGCAAAACGCAAATTTGATTTTGCTTAATTGCCCATCAACCAACGATTTGCCAAGCGGCAAAAAACTTAGAGCTTTTTCTGCTTCTTTTTGCTGATTTTCCGGGATTGTGATTACGACTGTTGAAAAGAGATTGATCTCCAAAAAAGTCTCAAGCGCTTTTCCTAAGATTGTTCCTTTAGAGATATCATTTTCAACAATCGGTAGATATTCTTTTTTTATATTATTTCCAAATCTAGTTGAAGAACCGGCTGCAGTAATAATCAAAGCAATGTTCTTGCTTTGATTATTCTTCCATATCTTCATCATCTTCTTCGTCTACTTCTTCAGATTCATCAACTTCTTCTTCGTCTTCGTCGTCAATGAATTCGTCATCATCGTCTACATCATGAAGCTTTGAAGAATTGCGCTTTGCATCGAGTGCCGCACCTAAAGGCTCAAGCTTTGAGTGCAAAAGCTGCTCAACTTCTTTCGGCGTCTTGTTCAATGCAAACGAAATTTCATCTTCAAGAAGCTTCTTTGCAGAATCATAGAGCTTCCGTTCAAGAATCGGCAGCTCCTTAATCTTGCTTCTGTGATACAAAGACCGCACAATTGAAGCGATGTCATTTACAGTGCCTTTCTTCAAAAGGTCAAGATTCATCTGATAGCGCAACTTCCAGTCAGAAGGAATAGGCTCAAACTCTTCAGAAATAAGCTCCAAAGCTTTCAAAGCTTCTTCTTCTGAAACGATTGCTCTGATGCCAAGTTCGTCAACCCTTTCGACCGGAACCATAATCGTCATATCAGAAACTTCAAGATAAATGACATAATATTTTAACAGATTCTCTTTGAATTTCTTTTCAGTGATGTCTACAATCTTGCCTACGCCCTGACTAGGATAGACAATCTTCTGATTGATTTCATACATTGGTTTTTCACTCATGCTGAAATTATAGCACAAAAAAGCGCATGGGTCAAAGGATTGAAACCCAATTAGGCAAGATTCTTTCGGCTTGTGCATAAAACAGATGCCGCAACGGCTTTAAAAAAGAAAACCTCTGAAAAGTGTTACCTTTTCAGAGGCTTGTGTTCATTCACCCCACCCTGTTATTTGAACACATAAAAATTGCAATTCATCTGTCAGTTGAAGCTGAACCTTGCAGGCACAGCCTCAACTGAAAATCTTATTTCACGCCGGTGTTAAGCTCAAGGATAAGCTCAACCTCGCCGCGCGAAATGTGCATACGCGATGCGATTTCATCAACGCCCCAGCCTGATTTAGCAAGCTTGACAACTGTATCGCGCTGCGCGATTGACGGTGCACCCTCTTCGCCCCTCGGCTTAGAAGCACCGCCCCGCTGCGGTTCGTTCTTAATCAAGTCGCCCATAATCTTAACCTGTTCCTGGGCTTCTTTAGAAATCTCGTTCATGCGTGTTTCAGTTCTTGCAAGCCATTCACGCGCTTTCTGCATTTCGCCGATGCGTGTTTCAGTGTCTTTCAAGATAACGTCAAGCGAAGCGAGCCTTTCGACAGCTTCGTTTACGCGTGTATTGCCGTCAAGCAACTTGTCGACAGTCTTCTTGATGTCTGCAACCTGTTCCGGCAGCTTCTTCGCTTCAAGGTCACATGCGGCAATGCGCTTTTCAATCTGCTGCAAGTTCTCAAATGAGCGGTCAATGCTTGCCATTGTTTGTTCAAGCAGATCGTTCTTCTTTTCAAGCCTGTCGTATCTTCCGGCAATGTCTGTAATAGAATCTTGATAACGCCTAATTTCAAGCTGAAGTTCCTGCAAGTCGTCGTTTGAGTTGCGCAAATCGGCGATTTTCTGCTCCATGTTTGTAGACATCGTGAGCAACGTGTTGAAGTCGCCTTCGATAATCTCGATGCGCTTCTTCTCTGCGCCGAACTTGTTGAGCTTCTGCGAAACTTCGTCTTCCATACGTCTGATCTTGGTGAATTCCTGTTCAAGGTCATTTGCAACCTGACGGAACGACTCGACGCGCGTAATTTCTGTTTTGAGCGCTTCAAGCTTGCTTTCAAGGTCATTCTTAAGCTCGTCAGCCTTATCAAAAAGCTGCGTCTGCTGAACAAAGCTCTTAAGCCGCTTGTCAACATCATCCATCGTAAGATTAATTGCGTTGGCATCAGTCTGCATCTTAAGCCGCATCTTTTCCTGCGTAGCTTCGGTCTGGTCTCTGATTTCCTGTGCCTGTGCTTTGAGCTCGCGCATCTTCTGATCTGCTTCCATGTTCTGCTCGCGGATTTTCTGCGCTGTCTCTTCAAGCATGCTTTCGTAAGACTTCTTGAATTCGCCCATCATTTCAGCGGCGCGTGCATCAAAGCCGGAAACTGAACGTTCCATCTGAGAACGCAAGTCTTCAAGCTCGTTGGCGATGCGGTCTTTTTCTTCGCGCGCCTTGGCTGTGTAATTTTCGATATCAACAGTAAATGAGCTGCCGACTTGCTCAATCTTGTCTTTTGATGAAGTCTCAAGATTTGCAATCTTTTCATCAAAAGCTTCCTTATATTCATTGAACTGGGTAGCAAGTCTGTCGCGCCATGTTTCAAAGTCTGTCTTGACAGATTCAAGCGAGGCTTCTGTCTTTTCTCTTGTTGAATCAACATCTGTAAAGATTGTCTTAATCTGAGCTGTCAAGTCGCGGCGCTGGTTGCCAAGCTGTTCTTGAATCTCTGCTGAATGTGTATCGAGCGCAGCCTTGATATGCTCGTTAGAAGAAATCTTTGCTTCATCAAGCGCGGCCTGTGACTGATCAACAAAATCTTTGATGTTGGCTTCATATTCAGCAAGCTTATCCTGCAGCGTGCCTTCAAGCCCTTGAAGCTGAGTCTCAAAGCGGCCAGTCTGGTCTTTAAACCTGTCAGAGAATTCCGCAAGGCGCAGCTTCAAATCATCAGCATACTGAAGCTCAATCTTGTGGCGGTCATCTTCAGAGGCAGCAGCAAGCGCATTGAGCTTTTCTTCCATTGAATCTGTCCATTTGGCGATTTCAACGTCAACAACTTCGCCCTTCTTGTTCAAGTCTTTGAAGAAATCATCTTCAAACAGCTTGAGCTTTTCAGAAACATTAGTTGTTGCCTGAGCCTTAAGGTTGTTAAGCTCGGTCTCAAGATCCTGCAAGCCTTTGGAAATATCAGCTGTGCCTTTCTGAATTGCCTGCTCGAATGCGGTCTGCTTTGTCTGCTGGTCGTGGCTGAATGTCTCAAATTCGTTTGCAATTTCAGACTTAATATTTTCCATGCTACTGCGAAGCTGTTCTTCAAGCAAGTTGATGTCTGATGAATATTTGTCAAAAGACTTAAAGCGGTACATAACGTCAGCCTGATAAGCTTCAAAGCGTGTGGCAATTTCGTTGAGCAATGTAGTGTTCTTTGTTTCAAGGTCAGAAGAAACGCGCTCATAAGAGTTGTTCATCTCGCGCTCAATGCTTGAAATATGATCATGCAAGGCATTTTCAATTTCTTGAATCTTCTCATCGGCAGTGCCTTGCAGCTTTGCTTCAACATTGCCGAAATTCGTCTGAAGTTCAAGCGTCTTTGCAGAGAATTCGCCGTTCATGTCTTCAAGGGCAGCCGCAACCTGCTTGATATTCTGCTTGATGTCTTCTTTGAATGTCGCAATCTTATGTTCAGTTTCGTTGAAAGAAGATTCTATGCGCATGTCGTTGCTGTCAAGGCGGGTGTTAAACTCTTCGATGCGTTCAACAGTTGTGCGCTCAAATTCTGCAACCCTGTTGTCGAGCATCTGCAATGTATCTTGGAACTTAGAAGAGATGTTCTGCATGTCGGTGCGCACAGACTCTTCGTAAGCCCCCATCTCAAGGCCAAGCTGGTTTCTGAATTTCTTGGCAAAATCTTGAATTTCGTTAATCTGTGCTTCAATAGACTTGCGGATTGAAACGTTCTTATCTTCAACAGCGGCAATATATTCATCTTTGCGGCGGTTAGACTGTTCCTGAAGCTGCTTAAAAACGGCGTCTTCAAGCACTGTGGCTTTTTTGTTCGCCGCATCAAAAGAAGCCTGAATCTTTTGGTCAACTTCGTTCAAAAGCTGAACGCATTTCTGCGTATAAGCATCATACTGCTGACCGATGACCTGCGCACGGTTGTTGTATTCATCGAGAAGCGCCGTCTCAATCTTTTGAAGCTGCTCCTGATTCTGCTGAGAGAACTTGTCTGTAAGCCCCGGAATTGCACCATCAATCTGCACGAGCTTATCCTGAAGTTCCTTGATTTTCTTGAAAGTTCCATCGAAATGCTTAGACTGTGCCGAAAGGTGCTGAAGATTCTCTTCTGCGCGGCCGGTCTTGTCTATCAAGTCTTTGATAATCGAATCATAGCCGTCGATTCTAGTTTCAACTTCAGAAAGACCATTAATTCTGTCTTCGATTTCTTTAGAGCGAACGGCAAAATCTTCATCAAATTTTTGAAGCCTTTTTACAGAGGCAATAGCCTGCGTCTGCTTTGTGTCAAGATCGATTGCCGCATTTTGCAGAGACTGCGTTCTGCCCTCAAAATAAGCGTCAAGATCTTCCTTCAGCTTATCACTGAAACGCTTTATCTTATCAATCGACTTATTGTTTGCATCCATCTGCCGAAAGATAAGAACCATAGCAACGCACAAAGCCAGCGTTATAATATGACCAATCATCGAACCCCACCCGATTTTTATTCTATTTATTTGTTTAAATGCAAAAACGCATTTTTATTTTAACACAATATTTTTCAATTGGCGATAGTTTTTAAAAGAAATATCTGCATATTGCCCGCCTTTCATGCCCAAAAGCCGCTTCCATAAAGGCAAAATATACGCGGTTTGCATTCCAGCTTGTTTTGCGCCATAGATATCCGCGCGTAAGTTGTTGCCCACATAAAGAATCCGCTCCGGCTTTATGTCAAGCTCCCGTGCCAAAAGCCCGAACGCATATTTTGAAGGCTTGAGCGCGCCACAAGCTTCTGAACCGAGCACAGCCTGGCACAACGGCGCAAGCCCCCAGACATCGCCCTTCTGCTCCGGCGGAAAATCAGACAAGATTGCAAGCTTAAGCCCCGCATTCTGAAACGCCTCAAAAGTTTCTTTTGTGTGCGGAAAAGGCTTTATCTTCTTAAAGAATTTGACAAGACCTTTGTAGACTATCGTATCAATTTTGTCGTGAGCTTCTTCAACTGAAATGTGCATGTTTTCCGACAAAAGGCGCGCCTGATATTCGTAAAAATCAGAAAGCGGCGCCGTGCGGTGCAGAACTTTTCTTACCTTGTTATACTGAAGGAAGAACGGAAGATGGCGGAAAAAATACGGCAAAACCCGTATATAAAGCCGCCAATTTGCGTAGAGAGTACCATCAATGTCGAATGCAACAGCTTCAATCGATATGTTCACTGTTAATTTATACTACAAAGATTGGCTGCTGTCTATTAAAAAAATTACAATGCAAAAAAAAACTGCATGAAACTTGAATTTCATGCAGCTTTTCCCATTTTTTCCGATTAAATTAGCTTAAAGAGGCTGAAACCTGTCTGTTGATTTTACGCGGCAAAGATAAACATAAGTGCCCTGATTTGCAGCCACAAACGCATCAAAAGAAGTCTCGACGCCGCTTTCAAAGACTGCTATGTGGCAGATGCCGGCCTGGTCAAAGTAAGGCACAAACACAAGGTCGTGGTGAAAAGTCCAAGTTTCCGGCTCGTTTTCAGTGTTGCCCATGCAAGTTTTAACAGCGCCAAGATAAATCATGTCAGGCTCTGTTGCCGCAAGCACATAAAGCAAAGGCTTCAGCATGTTGATTTCGTAGCCTGTCTTCGGCACGAAGCCCACATTGCGCACAGTTCCGTCCGGCGACTTTAGACCGGCGAAAGGGTTCACCTGAACATCAACGCCAAGCGTTCCGGCTGGAAATTCCTTGTCGCGCTCTGCACAGACAGCCGCTGTAGAAAGGTTTCTAATCCAGTCATAAGAACGGAACATCTCTTCTTCTTCGGCTTGTGACTTATAGAGCGTGCCTTCAAGCTCGATTGTCGGCTGCTTCAGTGATTCGATTTTGGTTGCACTGCCCGACAATGCAATTGTGATGCCGTCTACGACCCACTTTGTAAAGCCGCTGCAGTTTATGCCGATTTTTCCCGGCGTGCCGCTTCTAGCTTCGCCTGTTGATATGAACACAGGGTTTTCAAATTCATCATAAGCGGCATCTTCAATATATTCAAATTGCGGCAGCTTGCGGCGGATTTTTTCAACTATTTTGCCGTTGTTGATGTAATTGCGCGAATCTGACTTTACATAGTTCCACGGCACAGTTTCTTTTGTAAGGTTGAAAAGCTCGCTGAACGAAAGCGTAAGCACATCTTCAAAAGGCAGCCCAAGAGGCACGCCGCGGCATGCGTATGCACCGTGAATGATTAAATCAACCTCTGCCTTCGGCTTCTTCGGCTTGTTTTCTGGGCGCAGGCAGACATAGACGCGGCTGTCAAACTGAAAATAGACGTTGACGCGCAGAGGCTTGCCCGAATAATAGTCGCGGTAAACAACCCAGCCGCCCGGAGCTTTTGACAAAAAGTTGTAGTTGTTCTCGCGAGGTGCAAAAATGACTGCAACTTCAGAGCCTTCTTTCTCCGCACGAACTTGAAAGACCTGCCCATATTCAGTAAGAACAATTTCGCTTTCTCTATCGAGAATTGCAGAAATCGGGGCGGTTAGCCATGCTTCCATTGCGTTTTGGCGCACAGAAGAAGAATCCGGAATAGATAAAATGCCTCTTTCAGCAAACACAGAACCTGAAAAGGCGAGAATAAATGCAGTTATACAGAAAAAAATCTTGTTTTTCATCGTAATATTATCGGCAGACTTTCAAAATTTCCACAAGGGTTCATATAAATTAGCGTGTTCTTCTTATTTTGTCTTTTCATAAGTAATAAAAAATTGTACACTACCCCAAGTGCTTTTTGCATAAGCTTTTTTTACTTAACTTACTTAAATAGAAAAAAACGGTTTTGAACCGTAAGAATAAATACCAAAGAGATGTTATGAACTTTACAGAACTATCACTTGATGCAAACCTTTTAAACGGTATTGCTGACGCAGGATACGAGACCTGCACACCTGTCCAGGAACAGGTGCTCTCCGGCGCAAAGCAAGGCGCCGACCTTTATGTACAATCCCAGACGGGAACAGGAAAAACTGCCGCTTACTTAATCAACATTTTTCAGCAGTTATTGACAGACGCCGAGAAAAAAGGCAAAAAGGCGCTGATTATGGTGCCGACAAGAGAACTTGCCGTGCAAGTTGAAGAAGAAGCAAAGATTCTCGGCCATTACACAGGGCTGAAAGCGGCAAGCTTTTATGGCGGCGTAGGCTACGACAACCAGAAAGAAAAGCTTGAAAAAGGCGTAGACATTCTGATTGGAACACCGGGCCGCGTGATTGACCTTCAGGAAAGCGGCTCAATGGACTTGAGCAATGTGGCATTTCTTGTTGTTGATGAAGCTGACCGCATGTTCGACATGGGCTTTTACCCAGATTTGCGCACGCTTATCAAGCTGCTGCCCGGCACAGACGCGCGCCAGACAATGCTTTTCAGCGCGACACTGAACACTTACGTGAAAAACCTTGCATGGGAATACACCGACGACGCGCAGGAAATCACCATTGAATGTGAGCACATCACCGTAAGCGAGATTGACCAGCTTCTCTACCACGTTTCAAGCGACGAGAAAATCAAACTGCTTTGCGGCATTCTTTCAAGGGAAAAGCCCGAAAGCGTGATAATTTTCTGCAACACAAAGAGAACGGTTGAAGTTGTTGCAAAACGGCTTCAGTATAACGGCTTTGAAGCAGAATTTATCATCGGCGACCTGCCGCAGTCAAAACGCTTGCAGATTATCGACTCTTTCAAGAAAGGCTCTCTCAAATGCCTTGTTGCAACTGATGTTGCGGCGCGCGGCATTGACGTAGACAACCTTGCGATGGTCGTAAACTTTGATTTGCCTAACGAAGCTGAAAACTACGTTCACCGCATTGGGCGCACCGCACGCGCAGGCAAAAGCGGCAAAGCTTATACATTCTGCAGCGAGCAGGACGTGTACAGCCTGCCGCCGATTGAACGCTACATCGAGATGCAGATTCCGTCTGAAGTTGCAGACGCAAGCCTTATGGCAGAAGACAAAAGCGCCGGCATCTACATCAAGACAGCCAACTATTATGACGACGAGCGCGACTCAAGAGACCACGGACGTGGAAGGCGCGGCGAAAGAGATGGCCGCGGCGGAAGACGTGACGACAGGCGCAGGGGCGGTTCAGACCGCTCAAGCCGCTACGGCGCAAAAGACAAGCGCGGCGGCTTTAAGAAAGGCGACGGCTACAAAGGCCGCGGCAGAAAGCCTGAAGACAGCGAAGCATTCAAGAAAGAGGCAGAAGAGCTTTCAAGCCTTTCTTTTGAAGAGCGCATGAAAGTCTATAAACAGAAATATGCCGGAAGCACAAACGCCGCGCCGGCTGCTGCAGAGCGCACAAGCGAAAAGAGCAAGAGCTACCAGAAAGGCGGCAACGGCGGCAAGAAACGCTACAACAACGGCAAAGGCGGAAGACGCCAGAACCAGAACGGCCAGCAGTTCAAGGGCAAACCGGCTGCAAAGAACGCACGCAACTTTGAAAAGAGAAGCGCACCGGCCGGAGCTCAGACCCAAAAGCCTGTCAAGCAAGGGCTTTTTGCAAAAATCAAGAGCCTTTTCAGCAAAAAATAAAATAACCGGTAAAACTGTCATCCCGAACTTGATTCGGGATCTCAATTGTATATCTATTGCAGATGCTGAACCAAGTTCAGCATGACAATAGTTTGCAAAACACAGCATAAGGAAAATAATTTGATTACAGTTAGCGACGTAAGTCTTAAATTCAGCGAAAAACCACTTTTTAAGGATGTAAACCTTAAATTTACACACGGAAACTGCTACGGAATAATCGGCGCGAACGGCGCGGGCAAATCTACATTTCTCAAGCTGCTTTCTGGCGAGCTTGAACACGATTCAGGTCAGATTACGATTACACCGGGCGAACGCATGGCAGTCTTGAAGCAAGACCACTTTGCTTATGATGCCTACGCCGTAAAAGAGACAGTGCTCATGGGCTTTCCGAAGCTCTACGAGTGTCAGAAGGAAAAAGATGCAATCTATGAAAAAGCAGATTTTTCAGAAGAAGACGGAATAAGAGCGAGCGAGCTTGAAGCAGAATATTCTGAACTTGGCGGCTGGGAATCTGAAAACCAGATTGAGCAGATGCTTTCGGGCTTGGGCCTTGAAGAAGAGTACCACGACCGCATGATGAGCGAGCTTGACGAAAGCCAGAAAGTGCGCGTCCTTCTTGCACAGGCACTTTTCGGCACGCCGGAGATTCTGATTCTTGACGAACCGACGAACGGTCTTGATCTTGAATCAATCAACTGGCTTGAAGACTTTTTGATTGATTTTCCGAACACCGTGATTGTCGTAAGCCACGACCGCCACTTTTTGAACAGCGTCTGCACCTGCATTTGCGACATCGACTACGGCAAGATTACCACATTCAGCGGCAACTACGACTTCTGGTATCAGATGAGCCAGATTATGCAGCGCCAGGCCAAAGACCAGGCAAAGAAGCGCGAAGAAAAGATGAAAGACTTGCGCGAATTCATCCAGCGCTTTGCTTCAAACGCAGCAAAGAGCCGCCAGGCAACAAGCCGCAAAAAGATTTACGACAAGCTCGCGCTTGAAGAGCTTCAGGTTACAAGCCGCAAATTCCCGTATGTGAATTTCAAGCCGGACAGAGAACCGGGCAACAATATCCTTCGCGTTGAGAAACTGAACTATAACAACGAAGGCATTCAGCTTTTGAAAGATTTTTCGCTTACGGTCAACCGTGGCGAAAAGATTGCATTTGTCGGTGTTGAGCACAAGTCTAAGTCTGCGTTCTTCGACATCATCACGGACACAATCAAGCCTGATTCTGGCGAAGTCTATTGGGGCCAGACAATCACTTGGTCTTACATCGGCATTGACAACAGCTCATTCTTCAAGAACGACATGAACATTACGGAATGGCTGCGCCAGTTCTCAAAAGAACAGGACGAAGCTTTTGTGCGCGGTTTCTTGGGCAGAATGCTTTTCAGCGGCGATGAATCGCTGAAGCCTGTAAAGGTCTTGAGCGGCGGCGAAAAAGTGCGCTGTATGCTTGCAAAGATGATGCTTAGCGGCGCGAACGTGCTCATCCTTGACGAGCCGACGAACCATCTTGACCTTGAGGCAATCGAAAGCTTGAACCAAGCTCTTGTAGATTTCCCCGGCATCGTGCTTTTCAACAGCCACGACCACGAATTCATCAGCTCGATTGCGACCCGCATTATCGAGATTACGCCGAACGGCGTGATTGACCGCATGATGAATTTTGACGACTACCTTAAAGACGAACAAATCAAAGCCATGAGGCAGGAATTCTATAAGGATTCAGATAAGAAGATAAGGTTCTAACATTCGGGGAGACATGAACCCCAGACAGTACAGACTCATGTACACATGCTGTCGGGCACGTCGCAGGGTTCAAAACCGCGCGATAACGCGCTATGCACTGTTTGTTGCATGGAAACTATATACATGTCGCTGCGCGACGCAACAAACAGAGCATTTTTGAACCCCACTCCGTACCCTCAGTCTTTGTGCATAAGCCCAAGAAATGCGCAGTTGCGCGTTATTTTTTTAGATTTACTGCAACCGAATTCTTTTAACTTTCACGTATTTTTCCCAACGAAAATCATCTACTTGTATAGCTTTACCCGGCAGGCTGTCAAATAATTCTTTTGCGTTTTCACCTTCAGAACAATAAAATTTTTCTGACGTATATTCTGGTAAGGCTTCAATCTTTTTTATGCACTCTTCTGCGTTGTTAATAAAATATTCGACACTTTCACTGCCTATAAAATATAGATAATCACCTCTCAAAAAAACACATTCATCCTTTTCAAGATTATAAGACACATTGCAAGGGGAATAATCTCCATAATAATTTATATAACTAATTTTTAATTCATTATCCTTATAATAAGCACTGAATTCAAAACTAATATTATTTTTCAATAGTAATTTAGTATATACATAGTCTTTGATCTCATCATCCATATATACTATAGCTTCTACATTTTCATTCGACTCATAATAGTTTCTCATATTATTACGAATATCAGCAGAATCTCTTAAGTTTTTTATAAACTCAATCATTCCAAAGGCATTCAGTTGTTGAACAAAGAAAGCTGCAAATAAAAACACAAACATATAAATAGCTTTATTCTTCATTTTATGCTCCTTACTTTTTTAATTATTCCCCATAGGTGGTGGTGGTCGAGCCGTTGCGCCAAGCGCGAACTTGTAGCGGGTGTACAATGTTGGCTTGACGCAGTGGTTTAGACTGAATCGGGGTTACTTTTTGTCTGCCATTCCGAATTCCTGCCACAATGACTGTGGAATTGTCAGCTTTACGCGCTTTTTTGAATCTTTCAGCGCATCATCAAGTTCTTTTGACAGTTTATCAAGTTCAGCAGTGCATGTCTTAAGTTCTGCCTTGAGTTTTTCCTGCAGCGTATCCAGCTCCCTTAATTTGTTGAACTGTGCTTCCATTGCAGCCGCCTGTTCCTCGCCAAGAGTTACCCCGGCAAGCTCATCTTTGTGGGCTCTGATGCCGGCCACCATCAGCCGTGCATCGCTCAATTTCTGTGCAAATGATTTTGCCATTTTCGTTCCCTCTCTTTTACATTGTAATATTCTGATTAAAGAATAGACCCAGAACGGCGTTTTTGCAACATTAAATTGCTGAAATCATCAAAAATATTGTTTCTTTTTGATGGAACGGCATAAATTCATCAAGAATATGCTTTGTTCATGAAGGAATGGAAAAAATTCAATGTGGAATGAACCTCATTCGTGATGGAATAACCTCATTCTCTGACAGAATGAGCACATTCTGTCATGGAAGCACCCCATTCTTTGAAGGAATGTGCCCATTCTCTGACAGAATCACCCTATTCTGTCACGGAACGCCACCATTCTCTGACAAAATGAACACATTCTGTCATGGAAAAGCCCCATTCTTGATGGAATATTCAATATTCCTGATGAATTTGGCTCATTCTTGATGATAAACCTTCATTTTAGCTTATAAATACGGAGATTCTTTTTCAAAGCTTCATCAGAACGTGCATAAGCCAACACTCTTTGTTTCTGCTTGCCTTTCATATTTCTAATCGAATCTAGTAATGCACTTCTGTCATCTCCGATTTCTTTGTCATATATCATTTTTTCGATAACATCGAGCTGTAATTGCGTTACAGCAGCCGCAGATAATGCACATGCAATAGCCCACGGAACAGTTTCATATTCACCTTTCGATTCATAATAGACTTTAAGAAGCCTGTCAAAATATGGAGAAGAATCAAAAACAGCTAAAGCCCTAGCAATTCCTTCACGGAATTTTGGCGAATGATTCTTTTCTTCAAGATATTTTATCAAAACAGGAACCAATTCAGGATATGGCTCTTCTACCATAATTAAATCCCAAGCTGTTTCTAAAGCATAACCAGCCTGTTTACATTCGTTTGCAAATGATTCAGATTCTTTGACTAGCAGGTCATGTTTTTGTTTTAGTTCCAAATCCTTTTGACATATTCTTTCTTGATAATCTTTATCATTTTCAAGTTTCTTTATTAATTCAGCTGCTGTCATTATCATTCCTACTCGTTCGCTTCTGCTGAAAAGTATAAACGCGCAAAGATTGCCGGGTGCGCATAAGCTTAATTCAAAGCAAGGACTTCATCAAGCGCACCGCTGCAAGTTTCCGCTTCGCGTAAACTTGAAAGACTTTGTACATTCCGCGCCCGAAAGCATATGTACATAAGCACGGATTTCCGACGGAAATGAAGCACTATTTTTTGAAACTCTTGCACTGCACCGAGCCGACGCGCTTTTCTGGCGGAAAGCAGTGACTTGCGGACGCGGACTGCCTCATGGCTTGCCATGCGAGCAGTCCGACGGACGCAAATGAACAGATTTCCGCCAGAAAAATAAAGCACACACAACTTTGCACCGCAAGCATGTATACAAATTCTTCCAAAATGGGACGGTTGTACAAAAGCTGCCGGTTTTTGTGTAGCAAAAAGCGGCGCTTTTCACCGATTTATCATTGTTTTTGGAATAAGCTCATGCGAAAAGAGCCATTCTGTCACGGAAAAGCCCCATTCAATGACTAATTCGGCTTATTATTTACCAATTCCATATACGCCATGTGATTTATTATAAATTCGAGATTAGAAATGTTTTTTGTAATTGATTCTTCATCATGTGCTGTAAGAACCACTAAAAAACAACAGTTTTTATATCTTGTATAAGCACATATTTCGTAATTATTCTCTTTGCTAATTTTATAGGCAAAGATTTTCTTTTCCTCTATGTTTTTTAATTGGTATTCTTTAACCTTATGACCACTATTTTTATATGAATTTGTATCAACAGAAATGAACTTTTCTAATTCTGTATCAGAATCATCATTTAATTTCTGTGTGTTTATATAAATAATAGGAGTATTTCCACCAAATGTTTTATCACTTGCGTAAAACAATCCATAAATTCCATAAGAAGCAAGTCTTTCTTGATCCATTACCCAACCTTCCGGAGCTGTGACCATACAAGCCCAATTAGGTCCGTACAAAATTCCTCCGGCAGATTTTTCTTGTGCAAACAAAAACACAGGCAACATAAAAATGAGTGAAAGACCTGAAATTAATTTACTTTTCATTTTTTTCTCCATTCTGTACTATCGCAGTACACTTTTCGTTTCTACAAAAAAGTATAAATGCACTCCTCCATTTCCGCAAGAAAAATAAAGCACACAACTTGCACCACAAGGGTATTCCAGCTATTACGGTAAATCTAAAAAATGCGGCAGCGGCAAGGAAAGCAAGCGGCGGCGAGGTGCTTGCAAGGATCGCAAGCAAATTTTCGTAGAAAATTTGCGCAGTCGGATTCCTATTACCTTGCACTGCGCCGAGCTGA
>LVBI01000028.1 GCA_001603145.1 Spirochaetales bacterium Spiro_07
GCCCAAAAATCATCTTTTAACTTCTTTGAAAAAAGCATTCCATAATATTCGTCAGTTTCAAAATTACCAGCATAATTAAAGAAGTCTGAATCCTTATAATACATATTACTTCTTTTTGAACGATCTTGAGGTGTCTGTACTGCAATTTTTTCAACAAGTTCCAAAAGCTTTTCGTAGTTATTGATATAATCATCAATAGAGTTCAACGGTATATTTAGCAATGCAGAATATGCAATTAATTTGTAGGATAAAAAATCAACACGTTTATCTGTTTCTTTAAAAAACAACCAATCCCAAGTAAAGTACTGTCCTATCATCCCAATATTACAAATATTGTTATTTAGCAAATCATTTTCTGTACAGGATTCAATGCAAATTCGTCCGTTATTTTTAAGAATAATAAAAATCTCCCAAGCAAAATCTTTGTGTTCCAAATAATGAAGTTTAACAGATTCAACATTAGGATTTTCTAAAATTCTAGCTTCCATTCTTGCTTTTATTTCATTAAGTTGCTGCTCTTTTTCTTTTTTACCGCCAGCAAAACATAAAACAGTTAAAAAGAAAGAAAACAGAATTAAAACCACTTTTTTCATTTTGCACATTCCTTTTCCGATTTTCATTTTAAGGTCAGACATGCTTATCGTCAATGCGGTTTGCAGTAACTTTTCGTGGAGATTGTCGGGTCAAGCCCGACAATGACAAGTTTAAGATACTTCGCCGTGAAGCACAATCTATAAAATACAAAAAGACCGGGGTTCTTAGGGGTTCTTTTCGCAATAGCTTAATCTACGAATAGAGTTTAATCGGCGAAAAGCGCCGCTTTTTCTTTCATAAAAACCGGCAGCTTATGTACACACGCCAAATCATTGTAGATTAATCCGGGTTCTTAGGGCAGAGCCCTAAGCCGTGGCCAAGGAAGGTGGGTTTAAGGGAGGAAACCAGCGGCCTTCGGACTCTGAGCTGGTGTCCTCCCTTAAAAGTTCCGGCAGTTTCAAGTGCAACTTTAATGAAATAAAAAAACATTTTATGCTAATATAATTTCATAAAAGGAAGTGCTCCGCGCAATGATTAAGCGCCGCGGTGCGCTTCCGCGAAATCTGCAATTACAGGAGCTTCATTATGTCAAAGATTTATCCACCGGTTTTAGAAACGGAACGCCTTGTTTTGAGGCCGCTCACTTCTGAAGATTTAGACGCAATCTTTAAGTGGGCCGGCGACCCGCGCGTAAACAAGTATATGATTTATCCGCTTTGGAAAAGCACAAAAGACGGCGTTGATTGGATAAACTCGATGTATGAAGACGAAAAGAATGTAGATTACGGCTTTGTCTATAAAGAAACCGGCGAATTAATCGGTTCGGGCGGCATTTATTATCACGAAGATATCGACACTTGGCGCATAGGCTATAACCTTGCCCATGATTACTGGAAAAAAGGGCTGGCCGTTGAGGCTGCGTCAAAAATCATCGAATATGTCTGCGGTAAATTTGATGTTCACGTTATAGACGGCGAATTCTGCGTAGACAACTATGGTTCGCGCCGCGTAATGGAAAAGCTCGGCATGTCTTTTTACGAAGACTGCGAGTACACCAAGCTTGACGGCAGCGAAACTTTCAAGGCTAAAATGTACAGAAAAGTCTTATAAAGGTGAACCATGCTGAAAGCTGTGTTTTTCGACATGTACGAAACGCTCATTTCGCTTTACAAGAGCAACCCGTATTTTGGCGGCCACATCAGCCAAGACATCGGTGTAAGCGAAAAGCTGTTCCGCAGCGTCTGGGATTCATCTGAAACAGACAGAACCACAGGCAAATGCACAACCGCTCAAATTGTGGAGCGCATAATGCGCGAAAACGGCGTTTATTCCGCGGCGGTGCTCGACAAAGTTATGCAAAAACGCGTCGCTTCAAAAGAGCGGTGCTTTTCAACGATGAATGAACAAATCATTCCGATGCTTGAATCGCTGAAAGCGCGCGGCCTGAAGCTGGGCGTTATAAGCAACTGCTTTTCTGAAGAGGCTGAAGTCATAAGGCGATCTAAGCTTGCGCCATATTTTGACGTGCTGTGCCTTTCGTTTGAGCTTGGCATTTGCAAGCCCGACCGCCGCATTTTTGAGATTGCGCTTGACGGCATGAGCCGCGCTCTTGGCGAAAAGCTTTTGCCTGAAGAGTGCCTTTATGTGGGCGACGGCGGCAGCAACGAGCTTGAAGCTGCGCGTGCTTTCGGTATGTGCGCGGTTCAGGCTGTGTGGTACATAAACGAGGTGACTACAATGATTCTGCCAGGCATTGAGAAGCACCTTTCAGAAATACGAAAAGATTTTCCGCAGGCCGCAACGCCAATGGAAATAACCGCTTTTGCATAACGGAGGAACTTATGATAACAGACTGCTATGATGACAAGACTGATTCGGTGATACAGCTGGGCGACGTTTACGGCCCTGCGCCAGAAAAGCCGCTGATTGACAAATGCATGATTATCTATTCGGCTGAAATCAGCAAATATCTGCTTGAAAACTACAAATGCGAACAGATTGGCTTTATCGGGGCTTGCAACGGCAACTTTCCGGTTTATAAATTCAGCAGCAACGGCGAAGAAATAGGGTTTTATCTTTCGCCCACCGGCTCGGCCGTCGCAAGCTCCAGCTGCTACGAAGTAAACTGGCAGACTGGCGCAAAGAAATTCGTTATGTTCGGTTCGTGCGGCAGCCTTGACGGCGAAAAGACCAAAGGCAAGTTCGTTGTTCCAACGGAAAGCTTCCGTGGCGAAGGTGCGTCTTATTATTATGCGCCGCCGGCTGATTACATAACAATAAAGAACGCACAAAAGCTTGCGGCAATTTTTGACAAGCTGAAAATTCCATATGTTCTGGGCAAGAACTGGTCTTGCGATGCGATTCTGCGCGAGACAAAAGACTTGTGCGCGGCACGGCGCAGCGAGGGCTGCATTGCTGTAGACATGGAACTTTCGGGCGTGCAGGCGATTTGCGATTATTATGGAATTGAACTTTACGATTTTCTTGAAGCAGGCGACGTGCTTTCTGAGACAAGCTATGAAATTGAGGGGCTGCACGGCGCGAACCACAATCTCGGCAAGCTGTTCATCGCGCTTGAAGTGATGAAGAACATTTAGGCGAGGCTTATGTCATGGAGCTGGTCAAAAAGTATTGTCATGCTGAACTTGGTTCAGCATCTACGTTATATATGGGCAGATTCCGAAACGAGTTCGGAATGACGTTATGCGACGAACTTATTAGTCTGTCTTCTTTGCTCTTTAATAAAGCAGATGCCGAACTAAATTCGGCATGACGTCAATTGGCAAGGCTTATCACTTGCCAGGCGGCGGCGAGCTTTTCTAAAGTCCATGCGGCGTTTGCAGGGCTTGTGGAAGGCAGCTTTTCCGCCTGAATTTCGGTCTTTGGCAGCAGATACTTGTTGTACAGGTCAAAGGCTTTTGTGCCGTTGCAGAAAATGCGGCTTATGTGCGCCGCGCCGAGAATCTTTGAAATGTCGTTCGGCACTGCGTTTTTAATAGAAGCATCTGCCGAGCCGGTTATCTTGCAGGACGAGATTACGTCCCAAAGCGCGGTGTTGTGCTTGAGCAGAAAAGCTTTCTTTTGAGGCACGGTCTCTGGCGGCGCGTCTTTGTACACGGCGGCAAGCACTTTCCAGAAGCGGTTTTGCGGGTGGCCGTAGTAGAACTGCTGTTCGCGCGACTTTACCGAAGGGAAAGTGCCCAGAATGAGAATGCGCGAATTTTGGTCGAAAACCGGCTCGAACGGGTGAATCATGCTATGATTCTAGCTGAATTGTACAAAAATGTCATTTGGAGGAAATATGCAGAAGTACATGAGAATTCAGGGCAGGGAACTTTCGTTTAAGACGAAAAAGCCGGCCGGATTGTTCGCGCTTTGCTGGCGGCGCATCCGCGACGGCATTTTTTCAGCTGAAGATGAAGCTTTGTTCCGCGAAATGGACGCTTGGTTCAGGGCAAATCTGCCGATACCGCCGTTTTATGACGAAAACGAGCAGAAATATCTCGACAAAGGCGAAGCCTTGCCGGTCACTTGGTTCAAAACAGAATTGCCTGCTGAATTCAAGCAGAAAACAGACGTTATAGTTTCACTTCTCGACAAATATCAAGTGCCTTACGATGTGGTTTATTCAAATTACGTGGGGCGCATAATCTACGAAGACGATTTTCAGATTGGCACTGTTGAGCCAGAAGTTCAGATCCGGCAAATCAAAAAAGAAGAGCTGCCTGAAGTGCTTGAGCTTATTCATAAGAGTTTTGCCACGGTTGCGGCGAATCTCGGCTTTACAAAGGAAAACTGCCCCGGACACACGAGCTTTATGCCGATGGAAAAGCTTGTGAACTTTTTTGAATGGGGCTTTTTGATGTACGGTCTTTTTGAAGACGGAAAACTGACCGGCTATTTTTCGCTTGCAAAGCAAGAAGACGGAAGCTATGAATTGAACAACCTTGCGGTGCTGCCCGAAAAGCGCCATTGCGGTTACGGCAAGCAGATGATTGATTTTGCCAAAAACAAGGTCGTTGAGCTTGGTGCAGACACAATCAAGCTCGGCATCATAGAAGACAGCTGGATTATCAAAAATTTTTACGAGTGGCACGGCTTTAAGCACATCGGCACGCACAAGTTTGAGCATCTCCCTTTCACCTGCGGCTACATGATGTGGCGCGCTGAATGAGCAAAAGCCTGGCGCTTGTGCACCGGCTGCCAGTTTCTGCGGTGCAAAACTTGAAAGTAGGGCAGAGTTGGGTTAAGCTTGAATCATGGCTATAGTTGATAAAATTGCCCGCCAAGAGAGAATCTACGGCGGCGACATAAACAAAGCTTATCGTCTTGAGCTTGACGACGGCAGCACCGTCTTTATGAAGACAAACGCGCCGGAAAAAGCCGCCTATTTTGAAGCAGAATCGGCCGGGCTTGAAGCCATGCGCGCCACAAACACAATCGGAATTCCGAAAGTGCTTGAGCACGGCAAGACCGAAGATTATTCTTATCTGATTCTTGAATTTCTTAAGCCGGCGAACCGCATCAAAGATTATTGGGAAACTTTCGGGCGCGAGCTTGCGCTTATGCACAAGGCTTCAGGCGGCGCAGTCTGGGGCAAAAGCCCTGCAATGTTCGGTTTTCCGTCAGACAACTTCATCGGCCACACAAAACAGATTAACACGCCGTCAAAAAGCTGGGTTGATTTTTACCGCGAATGCCGCCTTGTGCCGCAGCTCAAAATGGCAGACCACTATTTTGATTCATCAATCCGCAAAAAATTTGCGCACCTGCTTGACCATTTGCAAGATTATCTTGAAGAGCCTGAATCACCGGCATTGCTGCACGGCGACTTGTGGAGCGGCAACATGCTCTGCGGCCCGGACGGCAAGGCTTGGATTTTAGACCCGGCCTGCTATTACGGCCATCCCGAAGTTGACCTTGCAATGACGCAGCTTTTCAGTCAGCTGCCGTCCGCGTTTTATTCAGCCTATAACGAGATAAACAAGATTTCGCCGGAATATGCAGAGCGCCGCGACTTGTATCATCTTTATCAGCTTTTGAATCATCTTAACATGTTCGGCAGCAGCTACTATGGTGAAGTAACTGCCATTCTTGACGAATACGCTTGAGCGGCAGCCTCTTCGATGGCGCGCACTGTGCACACGCTGCGCCGCTGTGCAACCCCCACGCTTGCCGCATAATCAGCTTATAGCACGGTCTTAATCCAGCCGAGCACACCGTCGGGCAGTTCAGCATACATCGGCGTGCCGTCGTCAAACATAAGGTTGCAGTGCATCGGGTTTACAAGGCAGTGCTGCCCCATTTCAATGCCAAAATTGATAGAAGCAATGCCTTTATCGCCGTTGTAAATCCATTCGGGCGTAAAAATGTAGCAGTGCTTCATTCTTTTTAAGTCTGGCAGGCGCGGCACAATTTCATCTTTATAGCTGTTGAATTCATCATGCTTGCAGATTGCAAAGAACAGGTGCACGCCGTTCTTGTCTAGCTGATAAAGCACAGAATTATCTGAAATGCTGCTTGTGCCGATAGGAATAAGTGCATTAAAAAAGGCAGGGTAGGCGGCCGCCATTATAAAGACCATCGTTGCACCGGCTGAATTGCCGAACAAAAACTTTTTGCCCGCGCCGCCGTTAGGTTCTGCATGTTCTTTTATGAAGCTGTTTATCAGATTGTAGAGTGGCTCGGCGTAGGTCTCGCCCCAAGTGTCGGTCACTTCGCCGTTTTCGTTGCGCTTTTCATTTGCAAGCGGCACAAGCACATAAGCGCCGCCAATCTGTTTCTGGTACTTTTCCGTGGCGTAGAATTCTGCGCCTGTATAGTTGATGCAGATGTCGCCTTCAAGCGCATTTGAGCGGCCGTGCAGAAAAATCAAAACAGGGTAGGTTTTTCCCTTTTCGTAGCCGTGTTCAGTCGGGTCAAAGAAATAGTATTTCATTCCGGCGGCGTTACTGCTTTTATAAAGGCTGAAATATTCGCCGACTTTGTAGGTCGGGCTATAAGAAATAAAGCTGCCTTCAGGCATTTCGTCTGCCCACGGCGGCAATGGTCTGTTTTCTTCCATAAATAAACTCCTGCGCTAAATTATAGCCCTGATTATATAGATTGTCATTAAAGTAATAGACTAGTAGAAAAAACATGCGCATTATAGTAAAAATACAATGTATGAATAGTGAAGCAAAATCGTTTTACAAGTCTTTGACAAATGTTGTCGGCCCGATGGCAATTCAGAATCTTATTTCTGCCGCGGTCAGCTCTGCCGACGTAATAATGCTAGGCTATGTCGGCCAGACTGCAATTGCAGCAACTTCTCTTGCCGGAAACGTGGCCTTTATTCTTTTTATGATTTCTACAGGCATTTCTTCCGGGCTTGTAATGCTCGGCGCACAATATTGGGGCAAGCAAGATTTAGGCTCGATCAAAACACTGCTCGGCATCGCGCTCCGCATCTGCTGCACAGTTGAAATAATCGTCGCGGTTGTTGCCGCCGTATACCCGCGCATTCTTATGCTGATTTTTACAGATGACCCGCTTATGATAGCTGAAGGCTGCAAATATTTGCGCGCGGTGAGCTTTTCTTATGTGTGCTTGTCTTTTTCGCAGATGTATCAGGCCGCGTTCAAGAGTATTGAGCGCGTCAAGATTGTTACAATCTGTTCGACATCAACATTGTTCTTGAACATCGGGCTGAATGCGGTGTTCATTTTCGGGCTTTTCGGCGTGCCGAAGATGGGCATTATCGGCGTTGGCATTGCAACTTCAATTGCGCGCTGTGTCGAGATGATTTTCTGCTTTATTTATGCTTCGTGCCACAAAGACATTGGCTTTTCTGTTTCGTGCATCTTCAGACGGAACAAGCTGCTTACAAAAGATTTTTTCAAATACTCAATGCCGGCGCTCGGCAACGAGCTAGTCTGGGGCGCAGCTTTTGCGATGTATTCAGTTATAATGGGGCATCTCGGCGAAGACATTGTTGCGGCTAATTCAGTTGTGAACACGGTGCGCCAGCTTGCAAGCGTTCTCTGCTTCGGCATGGCTTATGGCGGCGCAATTGTGCTCGGCAAAGACATGGGCGCGGGCCGGCTTGATGTCGCCGAGCGCAATGCGTCACGCCTGGCGAGAAGCACAATTCTTTCAGGCGTTTTGGGCTGCGTGCTGATGATCTGCCTTTATCCGGTTTTGCCTTACATTGCAGACTTGAACGAAACGGCGGCGCATTACAGAAACGTGCTGCTCTTTATCAACGCTTATTCTGTTATAGGCGCGGCGACAAACACTGTGCTTATCTGCGGAATTTTCCGTGCCGGCGGCGACTCAAAGTTCGGCTTCATCATGGACATGATAAGCATGTGGTGCGTGTCTGTGCCGATTGGCTTGTTTGTTGCGTTTGTGCTCAAGCTGCCGCCACTTTGGGTTTATTTCATTCTATATCTCGATGAATTTGAGAAGATGCCTGTCGTTGTATATCATTATTTCAAGAAAGGATGGCTGAAAAATATCACACGGTAATGCTGTTTTGTGATAGAATGAACTATATGAAGGTTCTTTTCCGTAACAGGATAATAAAGATTTCTGCAGCTGTTTTCTTTTTGGTCATAGCCGCACTTGCAGTTTTTCATCTGATTTCTGATCAGCGAAGAAGCAAAGAAGAAAGCAAGATTATAAATGACATCAATTCTCTGAAACTGGTTAAATACAAAGACGAAACGGTTTATTCAGACTTGCAGATTTTGCTTGAGCTTTCGTCAAAGAAATATTCAGATTCGTTCCTCGGCTTTATCAATGAGCGCATTTCTTTTCTGTATAAGTCAATGGGCGACGATTTGCATTATTATACTTCGCTCGGCAAGGCGCTTTATTATCTTGAAAAAGGCCAGAATTTTCAGACGATGCTGAACCTTTATGCGGATTTAATCGACTATCAGTATATTCCTAACGGAAATTATGACCTTGCGGAGCAGATTCTTCTAAAAATTGAGAGCATTGAGCGTGTTGAAGGCATAAAAGAGACGCGCATGAAAACCACAATCTACCGCATTAAAGGCGACGTTGCGTATTACAACCAGAATTATGCGTCTGCGTCTGAAATGTACGCTGTTGCGGAACAGGTTTTGCAAGAATCTGCAAAGCCAGAGCAAGGCTTTTTCTTGCCGATTGCAGAAGTGCATGAAGCGCGCAATCTGATTGAGCTTGGCAAATTCAGCGAAGCAGAAAAACTTCTTGAAAAATATATCGAGATTGAAGGACACGGCGGAACGCAAAGCTATCCGTTTGAAGACGTCGTAATAAAGCTCCGCACAATTCCGCTTTATCAGGCGGCTTGCTGCATTTATGCGCATAACGGCGATTATGAAAATCTGAAAACATGCATCGAAAGGCTCATCGATTATTCTTACAAGCAGACTTTTGAGAGAATGGCGCTTATAACTTTGCAGAAAATTAAAACCGAATATGCGTTGCCGCCTGAAATTGAGAGCTTCTTTCAGAAAAAACTCGACAGCCTTTATTATGTTATCTACTTAATAGATTCAAAGATCTATACAGATTTGTGCAACTCTCAAATAAACTCAACTATTTCGCTTCTTGAAGAAGCTGAATTTATAAGGGCTGAAAAGCGGCGCAATTCTGTTATAATAGGCTCTTTCGGGCTTTTGTGCGCGGTGCTCGCATTTTTTGCATTAAAGATAAAGCAGAAAAGCTATATCGATGAGCTGACAGGCACGTTCAATAGAAAATATCTGAACAAAAAGCTCGCCATAAACGAGAAACGAAATATTCCTTATTCGGTGCTGATGCTCGACATTGACGATTTTAAGCATGTGAATGATACTTTCGGCCACGATGCAGGCGATATCGTGCTTCAGAGTATCGGCGAAATTTTGAACTACAGATGCCGTTCAAAGAAAATCGAAGCTTTCAGATATGGCGGCGAAGAATTTACGCTGCTTATTTATGATACAGAAATCCTTTCCCCGCTTGCTGTTGCTGAAAGCATCCGCCGCGAAATTATGGAGCAGAGCTGGTATTTCAACGAGCGCGTCACTGTTTCGATTGGCGTTGCAGACAGCACAAACTCAGATAAAACGCTGCCGCTCATCAAGCAGGCTGATATTTTCTTGTATTATGCAAAGAAGCACGGCAAGAACCAAGTCTGCAACGGCACCGGCGTTGAGCTGAACGAGTAGCATACTCTGCACCCTTAGCTTGTCAGCCTTCAGCGGCTAAGCAAAGGGTGTGCGCCGCTTATGGCAGATGCCGCAAGCGCAGATTAAATGCTGCACGGTGCGCCGTGCACAAGCTTTTTTGCTGTGCCGTGCTTAGCGGCCTTCCAAAAAGCGTAGGAACAGCCACGAACCTAATGATTTTGTGTAATTTCTCCCAAAACAGAATCAACATAGTTTTTTAGATTTTCCGCAATTGCTTTCTTGATGATGCCTGAATCTTTTGAATCTTCGTCAAAAGAGCTGCAAACCGGCAGAAACAAGCAGTGTATGTCAACTTGCAGTGCCTTTGTGATTTTTGCAAGATTCTTGTCGCTGGTCCAGCATCTTGAAAGCTCAATGTTTTTTACAGTTTCTTCTGAAAGTTCAGCTTTTTCCGCAAGCTGAAATTGAGTCAGGTTTTGTTCTTTGCGTATACGTCTTACATTCTCTCCAAGTCGATTTTGGATGTCATCTGAAGTCATGCATATATTTTTCAACTATACTTTGATTTGCTGAATGGTAATACACGACATTTTAAGAATAAAAATGTTGCAATCTGACATTTTTGGGTGTATCATAAAAACATATTTTCTCTTTTTAGGTTTTGATTAACACCAATAAGTTTAAGGAAAAAAATGATTAAACATGGAACGGCAGATAAAAATTAATAATTGGCGCATAATCAAAATCGATGAGCTTTTGCAGACAGGCAACTGGTACACTGCAAAAGAAATTGCAGAAACAATTGAAGACGGCAGTTATAGCCCGCGCACAATTCAGCGCGACATAGAATACATGCGCGACACCCTCAATGCGCCAATCGAAAGCGACAGCCGCGGCTATCATTACAGCGAGAACAACTTTTTTATAAAAAGCATTCCGCTTACAGAAGGCGAAGCTTTTTCGGTTGCCATATTGAACCCGCTTTTGGAACAATATCGGAACACTCCGCTTGAAAGCCAGCTGCGCTCTGTTTTTCAGAAAATCACGAACTGCCTGCCAGATAAAATTACGGTTGACACATCGTTCTTAAACCCAAAAATCACATTCATCCCAGACAGAGTAGAAAATATTAATCCTGAGTTTTTTCAGATAATCTTTGATTCTTTAAAAACTAACCATATGCTTGCGTTTGAATACCGCCCGCTGCAAAAAAATACGTACATGCAAAGAAAGATAAACCCATATCACGTTGTCTGCCAGCGCGGTAACTGGTACGTAATCGGCTTTTGCCACGACAAGGGCGACGTGCGCATTTTTTCTATCGGAAGGATGAAAAATCTTTCTATATTAAATGAAACATTTACCATTCCTAAGAACTTCAAAACTTCAGACTATTTTGATGCAGAAGTAGGTGTATGGCTTTCTAACAAAAAACCGGTCGATGTGGAGCTTTTGTTTGACAGCTCAATTGGTACATATGCGTTGAACCGCACATGGCACAGCAATCAGATTATTGAAGAGCGCGCCGACGGCAGCGTTTATGTAAAGTTTCCTACAAACCAAAAGCAGGAAATTATCCGCTGGGTGCTCGGCCAAGGCCACACCGTAAAAGTGCTTGCCCCGCCTGAACTGGCAGAAGAAGTGAAGGCTGAATTAAAGCGCACAGAGGAGTTGTACAAATAATTTTTACACCATGACAATAAATGACATGGGTGGTGGGGTAGAATTGGAATATGGTCAATGATTGAAGGAGAAACAGCTAAAAAAATGTCGAATCTTGTTATGCCAAGTTTTGAGGAAATGCGCTTTGTCTGTAATAACTGTGGAAACAGGTTCTCTGGGAGAGATACTGAAAATGAAAAAAAACAGTCAAAAGCAGAATATGCACTTTTGGAGCGATTACAGAATCATCATCCGAAGTGCCCGAATTGCGGAAGTCGAAAAACAGATAAAGACATGATGGTGTCTTATTGAAGAAATTTTATGGGAGAGTAGTAAATGATATGCCGGTATTGCGGATATAAGGTTCAAATACAAAGAGAAGGATTGAAAACTATGTATGGATCAAAATGAAGTGGAAGCCCTAGCGGGAAACATGTCTGTATGTCTGACGGTTTGAACTGCATATATTGTGGTTATGCTGTAAAACCTGTAAATGGAAAATTACACACCAGTTATGGAGAAAACTGTCCAAATTCCCCAACAAGAATGCACTGTCTTCAGTAATAAAAAGGGAAAAATGCAAGATGGTTTTCGGCAAAGAATATCTATCTGCATAAAGAAAATATATAAAGGAGTAATTGTATGAACATGACAGAAAAAGAAAGCTATTTGCAGACGCTGATTTATCTTGCAAATGCAGATGGGGACATCACGGAGGAAGAGATTGTTTCCATCAATAAAATTGGTATTGCAAATGACATCCCTAACAACAGAATTGTTGAGTTGGTAAGCCAAGTCAAAGAAGGAAAAACCTTAGCTGCTATACTCGAAGGAATTACAGTAAGAAAAACAAAACTCGCTCTTCTTTATGAGCTTATAATGCTTTGCTATGCAGATGGCAAATACACCACTGACGAAAGGAAGGCTGTTTATGAAATAGCCGCACTGCTCAAGGTTGAAGATAGTAAGGTAAAAGAAATCGAAGCATTCCTTAGTAATGACTATGTAGCTTTTACGAAAAAACTGAATGAACTGTTGGAGGTAAAATAATATGGGTGTCGGAAAATTTTTGCTCGGTACAGCGGCTGTTGTTGGAGGTGGAGCCCTTTGTTTTGTTACTGGTGGTCTTGCGGCACCGGCCATAGGGGCTGCCGTTGGTAGTGCCATGGGGCTTTCTGGAGCAGCGGCGACTTCTGCGGGGCTTGCGGCCATTGGTGGAGGGGCCCTCGCTGCAGGAGGTTTAGGAATGGCGGGAGGAACGGCAATTATATCTGCTGTTGCTGCCGCTTTGGGAATGACCGTTGTTGGTGGAATTCTTACGTGTGCATATCTTAATAGAGATAAGCTCTTAAAAATCATTAGAAAGTGGAAAGAAAAGAGAGAAAAGAAAGCTTTAGGAGCAAAAGTAAAAAGTATTTATGAGTCGGGAAATTATAGCAAGGTTAAGATAGGTTTGACAGATGAAAATGGTAATACCGATGAATTGTCACTGCAAGCGAATGAGGTTGCTTCTGACGTATATGAGGGACTTGAACTGACAGCTTAGAAGATAACCTGACGGGACAGCAGATATGAGGTGCTGTCCCATAAATCAGTACGGTGACTAGAAGGAGAGCTTTATGTCAGATTCAATAAGTACCATTAATGCATCCTCATTAAAGAGCATAGATGACAACTTGAAAATTATCCTTGGAGAGAAGATTCGGGAGTGGAAACAAGATTATGGAAAAGAAGTTGTGCCTGTTTCTGTTGTCATCCAAGATGCGGATGACAAAAAGCTTTTTAAAATAGTTTATTCAACGAGTTTGTCAGAACAACTTGACAGAATAGAGGATGGCATTGGCAAAAACATCCTGATGAGCAAGATAGATGTTTGTCTTAGACCGTGGAAGAAGAAATACGAAGGTAAAGTATGCTTTACTATTTTTATGGGTCTGACTGAGGAGCAGACAAAAAGAATTGTAGGAATGACTGAAAAAAAAGAAAACATGAAAAGAGTTCTTGATATCTGTCCTATTGAACCAAAATTTTCTATGGAACAAGTTGTACTTCCTGATAAAACAAAGGAAGAGATCAAAGATATCATAGGACTTCTCCAGAATATGTCCAAAATTTATGAAGATTGGGGATTCAAAGAAATAGATCCTGTTCCTCGGTCCATTGTTAACTTTTGGGGACCACCAGGCACAGGTAAAACTATGACAGTTCAAGCCATAGCAAAGGAGATGGGGAAGAAACTGCTTATTCTCAACTATGCTGATATTGAATCAAAATATGTAGGAGAAGCTCCTAAGAATCTGATGGCAGCATTTGATATAGCGCGACGTGAAAATTGTATCATTTTCTTTGATGAGGCAGATTCATTTCTTGGTAAGCGTATCACTAATGTTGACAGCGGAAGTGAGCAAGCAATCAATTCTCTTCGAAGTCAGATGCTGATGATTCTTGAGGAATTTGAAGGAACGGTATTCTTTGCGACTAATTTACATGAGAATTACGACCGTGCATTTGAAAGCCGCATATTAAAGCATATAGAATTTTTACTTCCTGATGTAAAGTGCCGGAAACTCATTATAAAGAAAAAACTTCCTGTTAATGCTCCATATTCTGGAGATGTGAAAAATTCTGATGGAACTATAAACGATGAACTTCTCACAAAGCTTGCAGAAACAATTGAAGGTTTTGCAGGAAGAGAAATAAAAAATTGCGTACTGTCGGCATTAGTAAAAGCCTCACAAAGTGAAGAGCAGTGTGTGACGGCATCCTTGCTTGAGGATACGTTTATGAAGGCAAAGGAGGAAGCAGATGCTTTAAAGAAAAAAACAAAGGAAAGAAAAGAAAAACTGTCGTCGACAGTAAAAACAAATTTAGACAGTAATAATTTTGCTGTTAAAAAAGTTGAAAATAACAAAGAGGTGTTAAAAGATGAGTAAGACGATAAGCAGGGAATTAAAAGCTCTCTTGGACAAGATTCTTAAAGCTGTTGGTGATGATATTGTCAGCAAATTAGATGAACTTGGAAAAGAGATAGAATCATGTGGCGGTTTGAAGAGTGCTTGTGCGCTTGCATGGAATTTGGAAGAAAAGGACGTGGAGTCATATTCATTTAAGGAATGTGTTTCATGGATAAAGGCTCACATAAACAAAGAAAATGCACGAGGTGCTTTTGTACATAAAAAAGAGGGGAAGAGTCTGTTTAATAAGAAGTACGAAATTAACGTTTTCTTCTTTGATGATAACAAGAACCCTTTAAAGGGTGACAATAACAGCTGGTTGATTGTACATTGCAATTCAATTGACAATGATTTCATTCAGAATTTTGGAGATAAAGACACTTTAGTCTTACAGTAGGAGTGCGTTATGGGATGGTTAGATTTTCTTGATGATGTATGGGATTTTGCAAAGGCGTTGATTGAAAAAATAGCTGAATTTGTAAAGGCTGTTTTTATTCATCTGTTAAGTTTTTCAAAGCATATTATCAATTGGTTCAAAGATCCAAAACGGCTTTCAAACTTGCGGAATAATAAGAATGCTATAGCAGTAACCGTCAAAGAGAACCTTGATAACGGGAACTATAATGTTGTTGACTGCCTTTTTGATAAGAGCACAAATGAAGTTATTGATATCAGCGACAGTGTGCTTTATGAAGCAGAAGATTTGGATCAAGAAACCGAGAACGCTTTTGGTGACAAGCCGATGGTAGTTTTACAATGATAAGGAACGAAATTATGTTGGTTGGAGGAATTTGTGCTGCGGTTGTTCTTTGTAGTATAGGTATATATTTTCTTTTCAAGAACAAAAACAATGAAGATGTTTTTTCGTTGTTACCGTGCAAGTATGTTGATAGTATAGGTATGACTGATGTTGTTAAGTATTTTAAACAGTCAGATGTAATTGACAAGCTTAAGGAGAATAAAAATTTCATAGCTGTTTCATTGAAGAAAAATGAACCTGATGGAAGCTTCAAGATTGTCTGCTGTGTGTTTGACAAAGTCCGGTCAGAAATTGTGGATATGCAAAACGCCTTCCTTTATCATGCTAAAAGACTTGATGAAGATTTACAGGAGGCTTTTGGCGATAAACCAATGCTAATCTTACAATAATTTTGATTTCATTCTTGTTGCGGAAGAAAATTTACTGGAAGCTACCTGTTTGTAGCAAATACGGTGTCGAACATTGAGCTGATATGTATTTATTACAAACAGTGTAGCGTCGCGGTAAACAAAAAAATATAATGTACCAGTAAATTATGTTATCAATTTATGGAGAGAAACGATTGAATATTTGTTTTTTGAAGATTCCGAAAATAGGTTATAATACAGATTGTTATATCCATTAGGCTAAATTAACAAAAGATAACTTATCAGTAAAAAACTTTAGACTTTAATTTTCCTGTGATTATTACAGCTAAAAGCTGTAGCTTTAAATTGAATAGTTGTCGAATCCGTTTTTCTGTATTAAAATAGGTATGTAAAAAGATACTTATTTTAACGGAGGTTTTGTATGCTTGCACTAAAGGCTATTGATGTAAAGAATAATTTCAAAAGCATATGTGCTCAAGTTTTTAACGGCGAAACTGTTATGCTTTCTCGACCAAAGAATCAGAATGTAGTAATGATTTCAGAAGCCGAATACAACAGCCTTGCAAAAGCACGGCGCAATTTAGAATATCTTTCAAAACTTGAAAATTCTGCAAATCAAACTCAAAGCGGTTTCGCTGCAACAAAAACTCTCGAAGAATTGCGTGCTATGGAGAGTTGACAGATGTTTTCATTTTCAGATATAGGATGGGAAGAATATCTGTATTGGCAAAAGCAAGACCGTAAAATTTTAAAGAAAATCAACAATCTCTTAGAAAGCATTTCTCGCGACGGAGCGATGCAAGGCATCGGGAAACCAGAACAATTGAAATATTCAAAATGTAAACAATATAGCCGTAGAATCGACGAGCAGAACCGGCTTGTATATCGAATTGACGGAGAACGCATTATCATAGACAGCTGTAAAGGGCACTATGAAGATTAATCAATGATTTCTAATTTTTTGACCATGACATTATTTGTCACCCTCGATTTGCTATATTAAGTAATTACAAGTCTTCAGGGATCTAATACATTAAAGCTTTGTTTGTTCTTTCAGCTAAAAACATATGCAAGAAAGGAGTGCTTATGGATTACTATTTGTTTGACGGAACGTGTTATGTCTGTTTCGGCTGCTTGTATACTTTTATTCGAGCAAAAGGGGTTAAAAGAACTGGAATTGTAAACGGAATCATGAATTTGACAGTTCCAATGGTTTCAAGATGTCCTAGATGTGGCGGCACAAAGGTTGTACTGAATTTAGTAGACTTATGAAATTATCTGAAGACTAAATTATCAAACGGTTTGCTAGTCTTGACCATAGAGTTTCATTGCGGTAGCATGAGCATACTTCCATGGGGGAGTAGCAAGCGTTTGATGCGTAACAAGCCAACATTCCGGTTTAAGCCTGGCTTGTGTTAAATTGCGAGACTCATGTATAGCAAGAGATGGATTCAGACTGTACATGAGCGATGATGAATTATAGCCCGGGTACAGATTTGTATCCGGGATTTTTTTGCTCTTGCCAATTCTATTTGTTAAGGCAGTACTATGAATTGTAGCTGGATTTTCTTTATCAACAGCGTCCTGCTCGGAGTGGGGCTTGCAATGGACGCTTTTTCTGTTTCAATGGCGAACGGACTAAACGAATCTGCCATGAAAAAAAAGCGCATGTGTCTTGTTGCCGGAGTTTTTGCATTTTTTCAGTTTATAATGCCGCTGACCGGCTGGTTCTGCGTCTACACGTTCCTCGAGTATTTCAGTAAATTCAGCAAGTTTATTCCGTGGATTGCGCTGCTGCTTCTGCTTTACATTGGCGGCAAGATGATTTTTGAAGCCGTCCACGAAAAAAAAGCCGGCAACGAAAATGATGCAAGCGGTGAAGACGGCGGAATCAAAAAAGCTGATTGCATTAGTCTTAGCTTTGCAACGCTTCTTTTGCAGGGCATCGCCACTTCTATTGATGCGCTTTCTGTGGGCTTTACGATTGCTGATTACAGGTTTCATGAAGCTTTGACGGCTTCGCTCATAATTGCTGTTGTAACGTTCGCAATCTGCTTTGCAGGGCTGCATCTTGGCAAAAAAGCCGGAAATCATCTGAGCGAAAAAGCTGATGTTCTCGGCGGAATAATCCTTATCGGCATCGGCATCGAAATTTTTGTAAAAGGCGTGTTCTTTTAGAGCTTCCGCAAGTGACGTGCTTGACGCTGTACACTGGCCAAGCGTGCGCTGTGCAACAGCTTTAGTGCAGCAGACCGCCGTGGTAATAGCACTCGTAGACTTTGACATCGTTGCAGAAAATTTCTTCATAGCCCTGAAACCACTCAAAATTTCCGTTGACCGAAGTTTTGTAAATGTATTCGCCGGACTGATAAAATTCAGGGCCGCGGAAAGGCATTTTCTTGTCGGCGGCGCGTAACGCTTCTTTTAAGAAGTTGCCGCTGAATTTTTCGTCAAGCACGCGCCCAAGATAGTTCATCGCATAAACAGCCTTGCCGTCTTTCCACACGGCTTCTTCGCCCGCAAATTGCTCGCCGCCCACATAAGTGTCGTGGTACACAAACGCGCCGCGCTCATAGCGGAAGTCGTGCGAATCAAGCCGCGTAGACGGAACTTCGTTTGAAAAGGCGGCATAAGTGTTTACATTAGCTTCAAGCCGAAAATCTATGATTTCGTCGATATTTGTCTCTGGCTTTTTGACAAGAGCAACGGCGCAGACCTGGTCTTTTACAAGATAATCGACAGTCACGTTCATCAAATTGCTTATCTGAATAAGGTTCGAAATATCGGGGTAAGACTGGCCGGCTTCCCATTTGGCAACTGCTGCCCTTGAAATGTTGAGCTTTTCGGCAAGCTCTTCTTGTGTAAGCCCTTTGCTCTTTCTCAAAATCTGAAGTTTCTCACAAAAAGTCATAGTTTCTCCTATTAAAGCTTTAGCAAAGCACAAGCGCCGTCGCTTTTCAGCTTTACGATAAAAGCATACACTCAATTCTTTTTGATTGCCATCAACCGTGCGTAACCAATCTGTTATTTTTAGTATACACGCAAAAACAATGCAAGCCTCTAAGAAAATTCACTGATTGTTTTTTGTTAAGGCTGATATATTATGCAACGCAAGAGAATGAAAGACACCACAATGAACATGACGGCCGGAAATCCGGTCAAGCTTATATTGATTTTCTCTGTTCCGCTGCTTATCGGCAACATTTTTCAGCAGTTCTATAATCTTGCGGATTCAATCATCGTCGGGCGGTTCATCAATGCAGACGCACTCGCGGCGATAGGCGTAACCGCTTCGCTTACGTTTCTCTTCTTTGCAATCTGCAACGGCTTCGGTTCGGGCGGCGGCATCATCGTTTCGCAGAGCTTTGGGCGCGGAGACACCAAAGAAGTGAAAAACTGTATCGCAAATACCGGCTACATAATGATTTGCTTGCCGCTCGCCGTAGGCATTCTGGCGTTTGCGCTTTCAAGGCCGCTGCTTCGCCTTCTTGAAACGCCTGAAAATATCTTTGAAGATTCGCTTGTCTATCTTAGACTGATGTGCGTGGGGCTGCTGTTCGTTTCGGTTTATAACTACATTTCTTCGATGATGCGCGCCCTTGGCGATTCGCGCACGCCGCTTTATTTTTTGATTTTCACATGCATACTGAACGCGCTGCTTGACCTGCTTTTTGTTTGTGTGCTCAAACAGGGCATTTGGGGCGCAGGCATCGCGACGCTCATTTCTCAGTTTGTTTCAAACATTCTTTGCCTTGCGTATGCGTTCAAGTTCAACGAATACTTTAAGTTTGACAAAAGCGACTTGCGCTTAAACAAGATTATTCTTATAAGAACGGTCAAGCTCGGCGTGCCGCTTTCGTTGCAGTTTTCGCTGATTGCAATTTCGTGCATGGCATTGCAGCGCGTTGTAAACGCTTTTGGTGCAGTGACTGTGGCGGCCTTTACGGCGACGAGCAGAATCGAGCAGATTATTCACCAGCCTTATCAGACTTTGAGTGCGGCGCTTGCAACTTTTTGCGGCCAGAATTACGGCGCAAGAAAAAACGACCGCGTTATAGACGGCTATCACAAGACATTCTGGATGATGGTGATTTTCACCGCCGTAATGGTGCCGGTAATTCAGCTTTTTGCGCGGCAGATTGCAGGCTTGTTCGTAGAAGAAACCGACGTAATCGAAATGTCGGCCGAAGCCATGCGGATTACAAGCTATTTCTACATCTGCCTCGGCATAATCTATGTGGTGCGCGGCATTTTGAACGGCTTGGGCGACGCGTTTTTCGCTTTGCTCAATGGAATAATCGAAGTTATCGGGCGGTTTTTCGTGCCGATAATGATGACAGCCGTGCCGGCCATAGGCTTGTGGGGCATCTGGTGGTCTGTCGGCATTGTCTGGCTTTTAAGCGGTCTTACTGCGTGGATGCGCTACATCTACAAAAAGCGCATGCTCAATTAGGAGAAACATGAAAATAAGATATTGGCTGTTAGGCGGCTTTGTGCTAATTTCGGTGGTTTTCTTTTCAGTTATGTTCACATCTTCACAAGCAATCTTTGACCGCATTGCAGAATCTGAAACAGAAGCAGTGTTCAAAGAGCTTGACGCAAGCAAATTGAATGCGGACATGCAGAAGACTATTGCATCTATTGAAGAACAGGAAAGATGGAGGCAGATAAGCAGTAAATTCAACACAATATGGTTTGTCTATATGCTTTTTTCTTATTGCTTTCTTTTTGGTCTTAGCGATGGCTCAAAAAGCGTTGCTTTCAGACTGATTGTTATTCTTGTTTCTTGCTGCATCGTCGCTGTGGTAAAGATGTACTCGGCTTTCATTAAAATTGAACACTTTAAGTTAGATCTTGCTGTGCTTTGTTTTCCGTGTTTCACACTTTCTCTGCTGATTATTTATGAACTTATTCACTGGATTGTATTCAAAGTTTCAGGCTTTGATTTTGTTATGGTTAGAAGGGTGGAGTTATTTAAGCAGCCCGAAAACGCCGTACTTTCGTTTGTTACAATAATTCTTTCAATGTTGCTTGGATTTCTGCTGATAAAACTAATGATCGGCGACAGCTGGTAATTAGCAATTAGTTTTTGCCGGTGATGTGGCTGTTAATGAACTAGATTTATTCGCGGTGAGGTTGTTGATTGTGGTCACTGAGCGTAGCCGAAGTGACCAAAGCTTGAAGCATTGCCGCTATAATTGCAATGGATAAAAACGTTTCAGATGTGCTATAATCAGCGCATAAAAAGGAGCATTTATCATGAAAATTGTTGTTTTGGCTGGCGGATTGAGCACTGAAAGAGATGTTTCGCTTTCTTCGGGCTGCCAGATTTATAAAGCATTAAAATCTAACGGACATTCCGTAATTCTTTTAGACATTTTTATGGGTTTTGAAGGCGATGCCGCCACAGCATTTGAAAGCGGTCGCGACTGGGCTGCTGAAATTGCGCCTGTAAAAGAGACCGCGCCTGACATCGAAAAGCTCAAAGCTTCAAGAAAGGGCGGCTCAAAAGCGCTTTTCGGACCGAACGTGCTTGAGCTTTGCGGCGCGGCAGACATTGTGTTCATGGCACTGCACGGCGACAGCGGCGAAAACGGCAAAGTTCAGGCTGCATTCGATTTGTTCGGCATCAAGTACACAGGCACAGATTCTTTAAGTTCCGCGCTCGCAATGGATAAATCAATTGCAAAGCAGCTTTTCATCGCGGCCGGCATAAACACGCCGAAAAGCGTGCTGCTTACCAGCAAGTCTGATGTTCCGCCGGTTAAGCTGCCGTGCGTCGTCAAAGTCTGCAACGGCGGCTCAAGCGTCGGCGTGTACATCGCCAAAACTGAGGCTGAATATAAAGAAGCTGTCGAAAAAGCTTTCAGCTATGAGAACAAGGTGCTTGTCGAAGAATTTGTCAAAGGACGCGAGTTTACGGACGGCGTAATCGAAGGCGTTGCATTGCCTATCGTGCAGATTGAGCCGAAAGAAGGCTTCTACGATTATAAGAACAAGTATCAGGCGGGCAGCACAATCGAAACTTGCCCTGCAAAAATTACAAAGCAGCTTGAAGAGAAAATCAAAGCAGCGGCGGTCAAAGTGTTCCACACACTCGGCATTAAGACTTATGCAAGAATAGACTTTATTGTTGACGCGAATGAAGATGTTTTCTGTCTTGAAGCAAACACTTTGCCCGGCATGACACCGACTTCGCTTGTGCCGCAAGAAGCCGCTGCAATCGGCAAGTCTTTCGCTGAGTTGTGCGAATGGATTATTGAAGTGTCGCTGAAAAAGTATAAGGCTTAAGTTTTATCAAATGAACGAACCCCGGCGCAGAGCGTGCGGGGTATCGTTCGTTCTGCTAAGGAATTGCACTCAGGTTTAATACCCTTTATTTCGCCCCAGAGGGGGATGTTTCCTACGGAAACAGGTATTAAACCCTCGGCACGAATAAAAAGGGTGTACGCGAAATAAAAGCACGGTTGTTCGGCGCAGTGCAAGGTAATAGGAATCCGACTGCGCAAATTTTCTATCGAAAATTTGCTTGCGATCCTTGCAAGCGCCTCTCTGCCGTTTGCTTTTCTTTCGCTTGCCCATTTTTTATGGATTCTGCTTATTAAGCACCATCATTTTACGAATGGGCAACGAGTTTTTTCTAATCTTTCTTTTGGTTTTTAGTGTCTTTCTTGGCTTCGGTGTTTTTCTTGCTGCTTATGATTAAGCCAATGCCGACAAGCGCAATGAAACCGATGAACCAGATTCTGCCGCTTTTGTTTTTCTTGACCTGCTTGTCGAGTTCTTCTTTCAGTTTGTCTGTATTATCAATCTGGCCTTTAAAGACTCTATAAACTTCGTTATTTTTGCCCATTTCAAACGGCTTGAATGTCTTGCCGTGCTGTTCAGCAAGAACCGAAAGATACGGATTTTCATCGACATCATAATATCTATAGTCTATGCGCACATCGCCCGGCACGTCCAAATCGTCATGAGCTGGGTTTGTGTAGAAAAGGCCGTTGTGCTTAAGATTTGCAATGCTTTCCTGTTTTGTGTATCTGTCGTTTGCTTTCACAAGGCTGAGTCCTTGCTCATCAAGGAAAAAATCGCCGACATTCGGCGTTATTGTCTTTTCTGTTGAATAAAGAAAATCGAGCAGCTTTGAAGCATTCTGATCGGCGGTTGTTCTTTCGCGCCATTCGTAATGTTTTTTTCCGTCTTTTGCATATTCAAAGAATTCTTCAACTTTGCGGCTGACTTTGAAGCTGTTTATCGGCTCGTCAAGCTCTTCAAAAGCAATCTTGCCGTCAAAGCTGATTTTTCCGCAGACAAGCACTAGCTTGCCTTCATTTGCGGGGTCAATTTTGCCGTCAGAAACTACTGTCACTTTTTTCAGAATGTCTGAATTTGTAGATTTTTCCTTATTGATGTTTTTTACGCCCATTATCGCAAAATACGCAATGACGATAATCAGAATGATTTTTCCTTTAGTGATTTCCATAAATCCTCCAATGATAAAAAGGGAAGTCATTTAATAAATGAAATATCGGCATTCCCTAGAAATTAGAGTATAGCACAAAAAGATGAACCGTGCGGAAATTTGTTGTTTTGTACGCAAGTTTTCAGCATGGCGTGCCGGCTGTGCGTTTTTCAGCCTTACATGCTATGCGTTGCAAAAAGCGGCGAGCCTTTCCTGCACATACTTTAAGCTTGCTAAATATTCCTCGTCAGTTGAAAGGTGCTCGATAATCATCGGCATTTGTGCATTTTCTGCCGTGGCAAGCTTGGCAAAAAGCTCAAGGTCAAGCGTGCCTTGGCCGCATGCACATTCTTGCAGCTGAAAAGTGTACTCTTCTTTTAGGCGTATGTCTTTAAGATGGCAGCTGCAAATCTTGCCTTTGAGCTTGCTGAAGCACTCTTCAAGAAATTTGTCGTTGAAGAAATAACGCTCCGGCGAAGTAATCATGTTCACCACATCAAGATGCGCGCCGAATTCCTTGCGGTTCACGTCTTTTATAAGCCGTAAATATTCGTCGGGGCTGCTCGGTATCATCCACGGCATAGATTCAATGCTGAATTTGGTGCGCATAGGTTTTGCTTCGTCTATTATGCGCTGAACCATCTTTACGGCCAGCTGCCAAAGCTCTTGGCTGAAATTTTGCCTGTAGCCACCGTCCCAGCGCGGCCCGTAAGGCGTGCCTACAACATTTACGCAGCAAGCCGCACCGATTTTGTCTGCCATTTTGAGCTGCCTGATTGCGTAATCAATCCATTTTTCGCGCTCGGCCATGTCTGCTGCAAGCGTGTTGCGCCAGATGCCGACTTCTGCAATCAAAAGGCCGTGCTTTTCTGCTTCTTCTTTATAAGCTTCAACCAATTTTTCGCCGGCATTGCAGTCAACCGGAAAAACAACGGATTTAAGCCCCAAAGCCTTATGTGTTTCAGCCCATTCTTTAGGCGAGCTGTGCTTCAAAGATGAAGAAAGTCCAAGATACATGAAAAACTCCTAATGTCATTCCGAACTTGATTCGGAATCTCTTTGCAAAAGCAGATGCTGAGCTGAAAGCCGCCGAGGGCTAACAAGTTCAGCATGACTCTGCTTGTAAATCAGCATATTGCGCCAATTAAGCCTAAAAGGTGCGGCGGTGGATTACGCTTGAATCCATTTTGTCGAGCGAAGCGATGCCGGTTCGCGACATTACGCCTGCAAGCTCGGCCGTCATTTCGTTGATGCGCGCCGCCGTTGCGTCTGCACCTTTTTTCAGGAACGGCATCAAGTGCCGCCCGACCGAAACAGCCGTCGCACCGAGCGCAAGGCATTTATAAGCGTCCATTCCGCTTTCAATGCCGCAATCAACAAAAAGCGGAATCTTTCCGCCGACGGCTTTGCGGATTTCGCCGATGACCATGAGCGGCGGCACGGCGTAGCTTATCATGCCGTGGTGGTGCGAAACTACAAGACCTGCCGCACCCGCTTTGAGGCATTTTTCCGCGTCTTTCGCGCTCAAAACGCCCTTAACGATGAACGGCACTTTTGCGGCCTGCACAAAATCTTTCAGCTCTTCCGCTGATTTCGCCTTCATCGGAAGCCCGAGTACATTATCGTAGCCGCCCTTGCCGTCAAACGAATGGTCAATGTCCATGCCCACGGCAAAGCAGCCCGCGCTTACGGCGTGTTCAATCTTGCGGAAAACTTCGTCATTGTTTTCATGCGGCTTTATGATTTTGATAGCCCGTGCCTTTGTGGCGCAAATCTTTTCAAGCTCTTCGTCGCTGCCCATGCCGACCCAATGCACCGCACCGGCTTTTTGCGCGGCCTCGGCATAGATTGTCATGCCGTTTTTTGCAGTGCCGTCAAGGTGAGAAAGAGCCGCCGTCATAACCGGCGTGTCAAAGCTTTCGCCGAAAAGCTCTAGCTTTGTAGACGGCAGCGCCGAATCAAGATAGCGCGTTTCAAGCAAGAGCGAATCAAAAAAATCGCGCGTAATTTTGTCTGAATCAGATGTGTATTCCATAATCAGTTTTGCCGTGCGGCGTTCTCCTTTAGTTTTCAGTTTTTCAGCTTTCCCACGGATATTTCATGTTCCAGCTTTCGCGTAGAGAATCCATTATCTTGCAGAGGTTGCGCGACTTTTGCCAAGTGTGCACAGGCGATTCAGTCTTGCCCTGCAAGATACATTCTGTGGCGTGCGCAAGCTCGTATTCGTAGCCGTTTGTCTTGAAAGGCACGGCTATCGTCGCGGCTTTTCTGTTGGCGTTGCCGCTTTCGCCCTTGTAAAGATGAAGCTCTGCATATTGCGTCATAAAGAAGTTCTTAACCGTGATGAAACCGTCTGTACCGAAGATTATCGCGTCGTGCGTGTCGCTTCCGGCGGGCATGTCTGCCGCACTTTGAAAAGCCGATGTCACACCGTTCTCAAAAGTGAGGTTCACGCTGTTCCAGATGTCTACGCCTTTAAGCAGCCTTACGTTAGAGCTGAAGCTTGAAATAGGCGAGAAGCCTGTCAGCATCATCGAAAAATAGATGTTGTAAATGCCCAGGTCGAGCAATGCACCGCCCGCAAGTTCCGGAGCATAAAGCCTGTTCTTGGGGTCATACGGAATGCGGTTGCAGAAGCGTGAATCAATGTGCTTCAGCTGTCCGATTTTGCCTTCCTGAATTGCCTTGCAAATTTCAAGCACAGTCGGGTTGAACGCCGTCCACATTGCTTCCATAAAGAAAAGATTTTTCTGCTGTGCCGTGCTTATCATGTCTTCAAGCTGCCCGATTGAACAACCAGCCGGCTTTTCGCAAAGCACGTGCTTTCCGGCGTTCAAAACTTGAATAACTGAATCATGGTGGAAAGCGTGCGGATTTGCTATATAGACTGCATCAACCTCCGGGTCGTTCAGCAGTTCTTCATAAGAGCCATAAGCTTTTTCAAAGTGATATTGAGCCGCAAATTGCTGTGCACGCTCAAGGTTGCGGCTTGCAACGGCATAAGTGCGCACTTGCTTGCCTTGCGGCAGTTTCTTCTTTGCGCCGTTCATTGCGGCCGCCATGCTGTTTGCAATTGTTCCGGGGGCTAAAATTGTCCAGTTGATATAGTCTTTCATATAAAAGCAGTGTAAGGCTTGTTACTCATAAAAAGAATGGGGAAAATGCCTCATAACGGCAGCTTTTTTAAGTTAGCTCATAAAAATGTAAGATTTTCTAAAAGTTCGCTCATAAAAATGTAATATTTCTTGAAAGTTTCCTCATAAAAGTGTAATCTATTGTTAAAGGAACAAATTTAGTCTTTATGGAAAGAACGGCGCTTCTGCAATTGTCTGCATGGAAAAACAAAGAAAACCGCAAACCCTTGATATTGAACGGCGCGCGCCAAGTTGGAAAGACATGGCTTTTAAAAGAATTCGGCAGACGTGAATATGAAAATGTTGCTTACATAAACTGCGATGAATCAACGGAAATTAAAAATGCCTTTTCAGATTTTGACACGGCGCGCTTGCTCCGCGTTTTTTCTGTGCTTAGCGCAACACAAATCAAGCCGGAAAAGACGCTCATAGTTTTAGATGAAATCCAAGAAGTGCCGTCAGGCCTTACCGCGCTAAAATATTTTTGCGAAAACGCAAACGAATATCACATCGCTGTTGCTGGCAGCCTGCTTGGAATAGGGCTTCATGCAGGAACAGGTTTTCCTGTAGGGAAAGTCGATGAAATTAATTTGCATCCGCTTTCTTTTGAAGAATTCCTGCTTGCAATGGAAGAAACGATTCTTGTTCAGCAGATGAAGGAACACCGCTGGGACGAGCTTTCTAATTTATCGCATAAGTTTATTGAATTGCTGCGCCAATATTATTATGTAGGCGGAATGCCGGCGGTCGTAGATTCATATATTAAAAGCAAAAATTTTCTTTTGGTGCGCGAAATACAGAAGCAGATTTTGTCTGATTACAAACGTGATTTTTCAAAACATGTTCCGCCGGATATTTTGCCGAAGCTGAATCTTGTTTGGGATTCAATTCCGTCACAGCTTGCAAAGGAAAACAAAAAGTTTGTATACAGTGTCATAAAGAAAGGCGGTCGCGCAAAAGAATTTGAAAACGCAATTCAGTGGCTTATAGATGCCGGTCTTGTTCATAAAGTAATGCGTGTTTCAAAAGTCTGCCGTCCTTTGAAATTTTACGAAGACTATAACGCATTCAAGCTTTTTATCTTAGATTTGGGGCTTTTGGGTGCAATGTCGCAGGTGAGCGCGAAAGACGTGCTTGCAAGCGACAATGCATTTATTGAATACAAAGGCGCGTTTACTGAGCAATATGTCTTGCAGGAAATAGCAAGCATGGGCATGAAAGCTTATTATTATTCAAAAGACAGCTCCGTACTGGAACTTGATTTTGTAATTCAAAAAGATGAAGTATATCCTGTTGAAGTAAAGGCTGAAGAAAATCTCCGCTCAAAAAGCTTGAGAACAATTTACGAAGAAAACAACTCATTAAAGCCGTGCCGCTTTTCAATGTCCGGCTACAAAGAGCAAGCCTGGATGAAAAACGTTCCGCTTTATCTTGCAAAAGAATGGCTGGCATCTGTTGAGTAAAGTCCACTCTCGCAGTTTCTTGTATGTGTGTATCTATTTATAGATTGTATTTTTGGAACTGATAATTTCGTTGACAGCATATTTTCGTGGAATTAAGATTAAAGTGTTTTGATTTTGACATGAAAAAAGAATCAAGACTTTTGAAGGAGAACGATAAAATGAGATTTATTGGTGATGATGAAGATAATGTGAATCAGCGGTTCAAACTTGAACTTGAAGGCAAGAATGAGCTTATAATTTTGGGCTTGAACCCAAGCACAGCAAGAGGTGAATCTTCTGGCTACCCTAATATGATTGATGACCCAACGTTAAACCGCGCCGTTGAATTTTCCAAGCGAAATTGGAATTGGGATAAAACAATCACAGAATTTGATGGATTTCTTATGCTGAATGTTTGTGCTCAGTCAACTTCAAAACCTATAAATCTTGTTGTGAATGATGCACTGCATGAAATGAACAAGAAAAAAATCGAAGAATACCTTTCTGGCAAAATGCTATATCGGTTTTGCTTGCATATGGTGATAATGTCAGCAAAAAGAAATTGTCATTTTTAAAAGGATATTTAGACGAAATTGTTGATATATTCAATAAACATGTAGCGACATTTTATCATTTAGGTGATTTGACAAAAAAGAGAAATCCACGTCATATAAAACCACAGATTATTTCTCAACTGCCAATAACAGCACCGTTACAGCCATAAAAAATAAGTTTGGAAAAACAGTTTTTGATATAGCAAAAAGAAAAGACGTTCAAAGTAACTGGAGCTAAGTTCTAATCTAAATATCATTTTATATTCCATCCAAGCCGTAAGCGTAAACGTCACAATGACGTTTACTGGTTTTGTTTTTCTAGAATTTGAAAATGAAAACATTAAAAAATCATTTTTTTGACCCTGCTTTAATTCTTGCTACACCACATGTTTTATAATTGAAATATATGAATGAATACCGGTGTATTCATGTAATACTTCATCAAGGAGAAAACACTATGCAAGAAATAGTGATAGATAATCTTAATGACAGAGACAAAGTGATTAGAACATTGGCAGATGTTAAATTGGATTGTTATTTGAAACTTATGTCTGGCACTTTTAATGAACGAACCCCGACGCAGAGCGTGCGGGGTATCGTTCGTTCTGCTAAGGAATTGCACTCAGGTTTAATACCCTTTATTTCGCCCCAGAGGGGCGGGGTATTAAACCCTCGGCACGAATCAACTTTACAAGTTTCAGATTCCATGTTATCCAATAGCGTATGAACAAAACTGAAAACCTTTTCAACCTCGTTCCTCAGCCGGTTTCGATCAAGGCTTCGGACGCTTATTTTATATTTCAGCCACAGATGGCTGTATTCTGCCCTGATGAGTTTCAAGGCGAAGTCGCTGTTTTCAACGAACAGCTTGAAGCATCAACGCCGTTCAAGTGCCGCCGCACTGAAAACAAAGCAGAAGCTTCTATTATAATTGAATTGACCGGCGGAAGCTGCGGTAGCGAAAACGTCAATGCTGAAGCATACAAGCTGACAATCGGCGAAAGCGTCGTCACAATAAGCGCAAAGACCGCGCACGGCGTTTTCAATGCGCTTGAGACATTGCGCCAGATTCTCATGTGCTGCAAAACACCGAACAAAGGCAGCCCGTTCGCACATTATTCAATGCAGTGCGCCGAAATTGAAGACTGCCCGCGCTTTGAATGGCGCGGCTTTATGCTTGACTGCGCGCGCACATTCTTTCCGGTTTCTTTCATAAAAAAGCTGATTGACGCGGCCGCGCTTCACAAGCTCAATCATTTTCATTGGCATTTAACAGATGACCAAGGCTGGCGCATTCCTGTAGCGGAATATCCGAAGCTGATTGAAATTGGCAGCGTTGCGCCAGACCCGCGCCACCAGCTGCGCGATTATACGCCCAAAAAAGACGCCTTTTATACGCACGAGCAGATGAAAGATGTAATAAGCTATGCCGCGGCGCGCCACATCATGGTTGTGCCGGAAATCGAGATGCCCGGCCACGCAAGCGCAATTCTCGCTTCTTACCCGGAATTAGGCTGCACTGGCGGCCCTTATGCCGTAGAAGGACGTTGGGGAATCTTTGACGATGTGCTCTGCGCCGGAAACGATGACGTGCTGAAACTGCTTGAAGCTACGGTAAAGACTGTTGCAGAAATTTTCCCTGCGCCGTTCATTCACATCGGCGGCGACGAATGTCCGCATGTGCGTTGGGAAACTTGCCCGAAGTGCCAGGCGCGTATAAAGGCAGAAAAGCTCGACGGAGTTGACCAGCTGCAATCTTGGATTACTTCCAAAATGGCCGCTGTCGTTGCAAAATATGGCAAGACACCAATCGGCTGGGACGAAGTGCTTGACGGCACGGAAAACATCGCACTGCCGCAAGACCTTGTTGTTATGTCGTGGCGCGGCGCAAAAGGCGGCATTGAAGCTTCAAAAAGACACCACCGCGTAATTATGGCACCGACAGACGGCGGCTGTTACCTCGATTATCCGCACTTAAGCGACCCGGCCGAGCCAGGCTTGCAGAGCGTAACGACTGTGCGCAAATCTTATGATTATTCGCCGCTGCCTGACGCACTTTCTGAAGAAGAAAAATTGAACATTCTCGGCGGGCAAGGCAACTTGTGGTCAGAGCTTCTGTCATCGCAAAAGCTTGCCGAGTATATGCTTTTTCCGCGGCTTTGCGCGCTTTCTGAAGCGTTGTGGCTGGACAAAAAAGATAAAGACTTTGACTCTTTCAGCGAGCGTCTGAAAGTTCACAAAGAGCGGCTCGACATGCTCAACCTGCTCTATTACAGAGGCCCGCTCGAAGAATAGCGCATCGGCCATTGCCGCGCTTATATCAGCTTGCCGGCATGACCTGTTACGCCAACTTGAGACAAAGACTCAAGAATCGACGGGCCGCTGCCTGACGGCGTTGAAAGGCTCGGCAAAGCAAAGAACCTGTCGACAAACATGCCGGCCGCGCCATAAGCCACAGCGAGATTGCCCAAAGAAGAAAGTCTTACATCAACGTCGTGGGTCGAATCATACGGCCACTGAATCTTTATGCGTTTTCTGAAAAGCTCCGCAAGCTTTTCTTCAACAGCCGGCTCAAGGCCGCCGATGTACACAGTCTCAAGATTCAGCGTATTCGTCAGAAACGCCACATGCTTTGCAAGCTCGTTGAACACCGAATTTTCAGTTACACCGCCGTCATCAAGCACCGCGCCGAAATTTTCGAGATTTTCCTTTTCAGCAAGAAACTGCCGTTGCTGGCCTTCCGTCCAAAGCATTGAGCGGAATTCGCCTGCGGAAAATTCTGTTCCTTTAAAGATTTTTCCGTTTATTACAAGGCCTGTGCCCACAGAAACTTGATTGGACTCAAGAATCTTATCGCTTTTTTTGCGCATTTCTATCAATATAAAGAGGCTGTTCTGTTGCCCCATGTCATGCATCAACGTGCGTTCGCTGTAGCAGCAACAGCGCGCGTCATTCTCTATAAAGACCGGCACACCGGCCTGCACAGAAGCTATCTGCGTAAACGGAAAAAGGCTCGTAATCTGAAACGGAATAGACTGCATGATAACGCCCGAATCGCTGTTGACAATGCCCGAAATGCCCACGCCGACACCGATAAGATTAATCTTGCGCTTCTGCGATTCAACCCTCAAGATTTCATAAGCCCGCGTGAAAATCTTCATGCAGTCGAGAGTATCCATTTTTTCGCGATATTCGAACAAGCATTTGCCCGGAAGGTTCAGCAAACAGCAGAAGAAACCTTCTTTCTGAATTTCGATTCCGCCGACAACGGCAAAAGATTCTGAAATTTCAAGATAAATCGGCTTGCGGCCGCCTTGCGGACCAGTTATTCCGTGCGCAAATTCATGCACAATTCCGACTTCAAGCAAAGCAGAGACAATCTTTGTAACTGTAGATTTATCAAGACCGAGCTGCGCCGCAATTTCTATGCGGCTTATTCCGTTTTTTTGCCAAATCAGGCGCAGAATTCTTGAAACATTTATATCTGATTGAGAATTTATACTTTTCATAGTTAGTTGATTGTATCATCCAACATGTCATTTGACAAGATTTTTAATATATACTAACATCGCCTTATGGAATTAAAACGTAAGCTGTTTCTGCTCAAGCCTTTCGTTAATTCTAAAGTTTGGGGTGTTGAGCAGTGGATTGTATCGACGATGAAAGATTCGTCGAGTTTTTTTTTAGACAGCAATAATACAGTTTCTATAAAATCTTTAACAGGTTCAGATTATCCGCTTCTCATAAAGACTATACATGCTGATGATACTTTGTCCGTTCAGGTTCACCCTGACGATGAATATGCTCAAACACACGAAAATGCACACGGCAAATCAGAATGTTGGTACATTCTTGAAGCAAAGCCCGGTTCAAGCATAATCTCTGGCTTAAAAGGCAATGCCAGCAGAGAAGAGCTGCTGCTCGCCATCAAAGAAAAGCGCATTGAGTCTTATCTTTATGAAACAACTGTTTCAGCCGGCGATTTTCTGTATATTCCATCAGGAACTGTGCACGCCATAAAAGGCGGCTTGACCTTGCTTGAAATTCAGCAGCCGAGTGATTTGACTTACAGGCTTTATGACTGGAACAGAGACCGTGAAGTTCATATTGAAAAATCTTTAGACGTAATCAAAAATTATACGGCAAAGCCTGTCAAGAAATTTTCAGGCATTTTTGACTGCGACTATTTTAAGATTGAAAAAGCTGATATTAAAGGCAAAACTGAAATAAAGCCGCTCGAGAACGGCTGCTGGGCTTCTTATTACATAATTGACGGCGAAGGCACTTTGAGCTGCGGCGGCGAGCGCATTGACATAAAAAAAGGCTCAACAGTCTTTGCAGCCCCGGACACAACAATAACGGCAGACGGCAGCTTTTCAGTTATGCAGTCTTGCCCTAAAGCGCGGGCCAACGCATAATTTGCGCACAACTGCAAGGCGCGACACAAAGCCGCGCCGCAAGTTTTCAGCTTATTCTGCGAGCAGCCCCGCAACATAATAAAGAACCGCACATTCGTTTTCTTGCCAGATGCGCAAGCTTCTGTTGACGGCGCAAATAAGATAACCAGAAACCTTGTAAGCTTTTCTTATGCGCGCAATAAGCGCAGACTCAAAGCCGTTGCTAATCAAAGTCTTGTAAAGCACAGGCGATTTTTTCTTTACCGAATCTAGCGTATTTTCAGAAAAAAGGTCGTCTGTCATAAGATTTGCAATATCAGCTGCATCGCCGTCAAAAGAGCGGTTCATCACAGACTTCATGCGGCCGTCTTCGCCCACATAGTACAAATCGTGAATCGTCAGAATTTCCATGAGCAACGGCATTACAGCCTGAAGCTTATGATCAAAGTCTTCAGACTTTTCCATAATTCTTCTAAGCTTGTGCATGTCTGTAAAGACACCGCGCCGGGCAATTTTAGAAACTTCTATATCTTTGTGCTTTTCCGCATCATAGATTGTGTAACAGTTCCGCCCCTTGTTTTTGCCGATATAGAGCATCTTGTCTATAAGCCCGAACAAATCATTATAGTTGTCTGCATCTTCGGGAAAGCTTGCAGAACCGGATGTGCCAGTAATGAAAGAGCCGCCGTTGCCAAAATCCATCGTGATGCGGAGCGCGACAGAATTTGAATAAAGCTTTTCAAAAAATGTAGCTTTTTCGTCTTTTTGGGTATGCTTCAAGTCAATCATCAAAAGCTCGTCGCCGCCGAAACGCCCCACAAGACCGAAGCCGTCCACACATTCAGCAAGCCGCTTCGACACCGTTGTAAGCACGCTGTCTCCCGCGTTGTGGCCAAAGCTATCGTTGATAAACTTGAAATTGTCAAGGTCGAACATTGTGAATGTAAACGGCTTGCGTTCGGCAATGAGCGAACGCACGAATTTGACTGAATAGGCACGCGAGATAACGCCAGTAAGCGAGTCGAGTATCTCGTCAAGGCTTATTCCGTCAATTATTTTGTCAAAGAAGCTGAATTTTCTAAGTTTGTCGATTGTGTAGACAATCTGACCGTTATCAAGCCCGTTCTTACGTCGGAGCACGTCAGTAATGTCGACAAAGCTGCCGACAAGACCGACAATCTCGCCGTTTTCGTAGAGAGGCCGTTTTGAAGCGACTATATCGCGTTCCTCGCCGCGTATGAAGCATTTGCCCTGCACCTTGTAAGTACTCTTACCCGAAAGAACGCGAAGCTCATCTTGCTTGAACGGCTCTGGGTCTGAGTGCCAGCCCATATCTTCGTCGTTCTTGCCGATAAGCACGTCAGCCGACTCAAAGCCGTAAAAATCGAGGAACGCCTGATTTACGCCCAGAAAGCGCCTGTTCTTGTCTTTCCAAAACACGCAGTCTTGCGAAGTATTGATGATACTATCAAACAGTTCAACCGACATTTCCATAATGGTTTTCTCCATTTTTCGCAAATCTTGTTTTTGAAATTAACGAGCCGCGCAGTTTAGCGTGCAGCCGTCAAAGACAAGATTAAGCTATTTAAAGGCTGTTGTCAAAATTCTTTGATTCAATGTCCTTAAAATACTTTACTGTGCCAACCTTAAGCTCGTCAGTTGCGTCTTCGTCGCAGACAATCACTGCATTCTGGTGCATCTGCAATGCGCTTACAGTCCACATCTGGCTGATGCCCGCTTCTACCGCATGGTGCAGAGCCTGTGCCTTGTTGTGGCCGCAAATGAGAATCACAACCTCTTTTGAGTCGCAGATTGTGCCTACGCCGACAGTCAAAGCAGTTTTCGGCACAAGCTCTGTGTTGCCGCCGAAAAAGCGCGAATTCACGATAATCGTGTCTTTTGTAAGCGCATTCTCTCTTGTGCGAGAAGCAAGCGAAGAACCCGGCTCGTTGAACGCGATGTGGCCGTCAACGCCGACGCCTCCCAAGAAAAGGTCGATGCCGCCGTAAGAAGCAATCTTAGCTTCGTATCTCGCGCATTCAGCCTCAAGGTCAGAAGCCATGCCGTCAAGAATGTTCACGTTCTCTTTTTTGATGTTTATGTGCTTGAAGAAATTTTCCCACATAAAATAGTGATAGCTCTGGTCATGTTCTGGCTTTAAGCCGACGTATTCGTCCATATTGAACGTAACGACGTTTTCAAACGAAACTTTGCCGGCTTTGTTCAGCTCAATGAGCTTTTTGTAAGTGCCGAGCGGCGTTGAACCAGTCGGCAAGCCGAGAATGAACGGCTTTTTTGCAGTCGGCTTTGCATCGTTGATGCGGCGTGCAATGTGGTTTGCCGCCCAAACAGCACAGCCTTCATAATCATCGCGTATAATTACTCTCATAGATTTTCCTCCCTAAGAAAAAATCCAGATATTATCTAAAATTTGTTCTTTTTCAGTTCTCCGCCGACCAATGTCAGCAAAATCTCATAATTTTGGTCAAAAACAGTGATGTCTGCATCAAAGCCCGGAATCAGCGCGCCTTTTTTGCGGTATTGCATAACTTGCGCCGGGTTTGTCGTCGCAAGGCGCACCGCATTCTCAACCGGAAAGCCGAACGAAACAAGGTTCTTTACGCCGCGTATCATCGTCAGCGCAGAACCGGCGATAACACCATCAGCCTTTCTGTGGAAACAGCCGTCAACGAATTCGACTTCTTCGCCGTTTGCGAAGAACGGCCCGGTTTTCTGCTCGGTCGGCTTAAGCGCGTCTGTTATAAGCACAATCTTATCAATCGGCTTATCTCTTGCAAGCAGCTTTATCAAATCAGGGTGCACATGCACACCGTCTGCAATAATTTCACAAGACATTTCAGGGTGAATCAAAACTGCGCCTGCCGCATTCGGGTTTCTATGGTTGAGCCTGCTCATCGCATTAAAGAGGTGCGTCGAATGAAGAATGCCAGCCTGCATTCCTTCGACCATGTTCTCATATTTTGCGTCGGTGTGCCCAGCTTGCAGCACAATGTTCTTTTTAAGACAGAAAAGCGCAAGGTCGCGCATGCCTTTAAGCTCAGGCGCAACTGTCATGTTCACGATATGACCTTCGGCAGCTTGCCAAAGCCGTTCCATCAGATGCAAATCAACCGCGCTCAAAGTTTCAGGGCGCTGAACGCCAAGCTTCAAAGGGGAAAGGAACGGCCCTTCAAGATGAAGCCCCATTATGCGCGCGCCTTCTTCGTGCCCCATTGCCGCAACAACAGCATTTATGGTCTTAACCATTGTGTCAGGCTCTGAAGGATAAAGCGTCGGGTTGAAGGCGGTCACGCCATATTGCGCAAGAGCCTTTGACATTTCAAGCACAGATTCGGTGCTTGAATCGTCTGTGCCGAAGCCGCCGAAACCATGAATGTGCGTGTCGATAAAGCCCGGCGCAATGTACGCGCCCTTTACGTCAATCAGCTTGACAGATGAATCAAACTTTTTTTGGGCAAACCGCTTCTCGTTAAACACATCTTCAATCAGCCCGTCATGCACAAGAACAGCGCAATTTTCCATTACGGAAATGCCGCTCAACAAAGTGCCGTTATGCAAACAAACAGTCATGAACCTTCCCCCAAGGCTGCAACGTTTTGTTTCTGAATATCAAATTTCGAGCGTCTTAAAATTAAAGCCGCCAAACATAGATTCTTTTATAGTAAAGAATTCTGTCTTATATCTTTCGGTTTCGCCCGGAAAAGACACAACCGCAAACGATGGCGGAAAACCGCCGCGCGGACGCAGAACGCTGCCCGGATTGAGAATCAGCGAAGCGTTCGTTTCTTCGCGGAAAGGCCGGTGCGTATGCCCGAAGAAAATCATGTCAGCGTCCATCGGCTCAACAGCGGCGGTGAGCGTTTCTGTGCCCAAGTCTACGCCATGCCTGTGGCCGTGCATAAAAAGCAGATTGCGCCCCGCAATTCTAAGCATTTGCCTGTCAGGCACCTGCACAGAAATCTGGGCGACATTGTCATCTTCAACTTTGTTGATGTAATAAGTGTCGGCATCGCCGTTGCCGCGCACAAAAGCTATTACAGGCGGCAGCACTTCAAGAAGCGATTCATCTTGCGCGGCGCGTTCAAGGCACGTAAGCACATCGCTCACGCCGTCGCCCATAAAGACAAAAGCATCGCAATCTGCGCAAAAAGCTCTAAGAATTGCTTCAAGCTCGTCAACCGCTCCATGAGTATCAGAAACAGCAAGTATGCAAGCAGAACTCAACTGCTCAAGCCGTTCAATCTCTTCTTCAGAACCGACAAGCAGCGACGGCTGCTGAATCAGTGCATTCATTTCATCTCCATAAAATTGGACTGTCTAAAAATGATTGTCATGCTGAACTTGGTTCAGCATCTACGCTATATAAAGATTCCGAAACAAGTTCGGAATGACACTGCAACACAACCTTTGTAGACATTCCTATCAGAATATTCCGCTATTTAATCGTACCGTAGCGCACCGGCAGCACAGACTGCAACACAAAGTGGTTCGCCGGTCTGATTCCAGTCTCTGAATCAATATAAGGCAAAACCTTCCAGTCAAAGCCCGCAACATCTTGAAGCGTAGTCTTTATCGTTGCGGAACTAAGCTCTTCTGCAGTCTGAGAATAGCGCACAAGGCTTGCCAAAAGCTGAAACAGAGCTTCGGCATCAACATGACGCTGCAAGTCTGCGTTTTCAAGCACGAAAGCTGACACATATTCAGACGGAAGCGGCTCATCTTGCGGAAAAAGCGAATATACCGGCGTTTTCCAGCCCTGGTCGCGGAGCACCGTCAAAGCGGCAGCAGTATCTTCAGGTGCGCCCAAAGCTATAAGCGCATTCACGTTCGTTTCGCGCACATAATCGCGCAAAAGGTTGATGCGGGTCTTGTTGCCGCTTTTAAAATCATCAGGAAAAACAAGCGGCCTTATGATTCCGCCGTTTTCTTCAAGCCCGAATTCATCGTCCAGATAATCAAGACAGTCTTTGACAAATTCAGGTGAATTATAATTATATGCAAAAAGAATTGCCGTAATGCCGCCATCGTTTATAGCAATCTCGCTTTCTTCATTCTGAAGCTGAACGGCTGCCGCCCCGGCAGCAGGTTCTTCTGCTTTTTTTTCGCAAGAAGCAAGCAGAATCATGCAGGCAGCAGCAATACAAAGAAAGAATTTTCTTTTCATATTGCCTATATTAGCCTAAAAATTAGTGTTTGAAAAGGCATTCTGCTTTTCGCAGCAGCTTAATCTACAATCAAAGATTATTCGGCGAAAACCGGGTTTGCAATTGGGCTTTAGTTACAAAATAAGCAGCTTCGGCAAACCCTGCTAGTTTTCGCTTTCATCCTTGTGCACTAGTTACGAGTTTGCGCTCTGCACAAACTCGGCCGTTTTGTTCGATAAAGCTCATTCCGTAAGAAATAGCTGATGCAAAACGCGAAAACTAGCAATAGCCGTGTACAAAAAGCAAAACCGACAGAATTTGTACATCGCCGCGCCCTTGCGCCCATGTACAGCCGCCCAAAACGAGCAGCCATTGTGCACCAGTTACAAGATTTGCCTCAAGACGAATTGTAAAATCTTTTAGAATTTTTCCAAACTGGTACAGAAAAAAATAAAACGCAATAGATATTAAGATGGAGGTGCTGATGAGCTACATTAAACCTTTTGAAGAATTGTGTTTTTACGATGATTTCATGTTCGGGGTCGTAATGCAGAACAAAGAGCTTTGCAAAGAGGCTCTTGAGTGCATGTTGGGCTTTGAGATTGACCACATCGAATATTCTGAACCGCAAAGGGCTGTTGCGCCACTTTATACGGCGCACAGCATTCGTCTGGACGTTTATGTCAAAGACAGCGACCGCATTTACGATGTTGAAATTCAAAACAAGGATGAGCATGACATCGGGCGGCGCACACGCTACTATCAGGGCATGATGGACGTTGACAGCTTGCTCAAAGGCGAAGATTACAGCGAGCTCAAAGAAAGCATCGTAATCTTTTTGTGCCGGTTCGACCCTTTCAAAAAAGGCATTCCGTGCTATACTGTACGTAGAACGTGCAAACAGGACGCATCTGTTTTTGTTGATGATGCGGCTGTCGTACAGATT
>LVBI01000029.1 GCA_001603145.1 Spirochaetales bacterium Spiro_07
CGGTGAGAAAGAACCTCAGAAGCTGCGATTTCTGCTTTTGTGTTACGTCTTTCCACTTGGAACAATTATAAAACACTTTATACGTTTTGTCTGCAAGCTTCACGCTATTATCTTCGTTGCAGATATTTTCAAATGTATAGATTGGCAGGTCTTGTCCGAACAAATCTTCAAGGCAGATGAAAATCACAAAGTTTTCTTTTAACTCTGAATAGGTGTGACCTTTCAGCAGATAGTCTGCATCCATAATGCTTTGATAATAGCGGCTGCGCTGACGAAGCTCTTTGTAAAGCGTGGTCTGAATTTCAATGTCAAAATCGCGGTTCGTATCTGCTGTGTGCGCGTTTCGCTTTGAGTTTTATCTACGGATTGAAGTTTGTCTAGCGAAACCGCCAAGTTTCCGCTTCGCGTAAACTTGAAAGATGGAGCACAAAAACGAACAGCCTTAGCGTCCGGCGCAACTTGAATCGTCTTTTCACCTTCAGGGTAAGAAAGCCGCTCAATCTTGATGTCAAGCAGCGTTTCAAGCACCCGCTTGCAAAGTTTCGGGTCTTCCATAACCTTCGCGAACATGAAATTGTCAGAGCAGACAAGCTCATCAAACGGCTTAAATGTTGTGGTATTTTCCATATTAATTTGCTCCTTTATTTTAGGTTGCAAATTAATATCTATGGAAAAGTTGTTTTTTCTGTACCTAATCGCGAAAATTCTTGAAGATTTTACAAAATGAATCATGTCTATGCTTGTTATAAACCGTGACTAAGCTAGTCACGATTCTTGACTAGACTAGTCACGATTCTTGACTAGACACGTCACGGCTCGTGACTAGACATGTCACGGTTCTTGACTAGACATGTCACAGTTCGTGACTAAGCTAGTCACGGTTTATGACTAGACTTGACAATGAATTGATTTGTTTCGAGCTTTTTGCCTTCAATTTGCAGAAAATATACCGTGACTTCCGAAAAAGCCAAGAAAAATATATTTTACCTTAATTATTTTATAGAAATCAAATTTGTGGATAATATGCTCTCTTCGTGCTATCATTGACTAGATTGTTTATATTTAGGGAACATTTATGAGTAATATTTTTGACAAAAAAGAGATGACTGAAGAAGATATTAAACTTCAGTTTATAACCCCTGCTTTAACGGATAAGTGGAATGTCAAAAATATTACGATGGAAACATCTCCACTCAATAATTTTACAGACGGCAAAGTGCGCATCAAAGGAAACATACCCAGTCGGGACAAAGGCAAACGTTGTGATTATGTTCTCTGGTATAACAAAGGAACACCTCTTGCAATAGTAGAAGCAAAAGACAACAATCATTCTTCTTCGTTTGGAATGCAGCAAGCAATTACTTATGGAATTATGATGGACGTTCCATTTGTTTATACTTCAAATGGAGACAGCTTCTTTGAACATGATTTTACGACAGGCTTAGAAAAAGAATTCCCGCTTTCAGAATTTCCTACAGTAGATGAATTGATGGCACGCTGGAAAAAAGTTGATGGATCAAAAATCATTGAAATAGAAGACAAAACGCAATATAAAATCAACGGAAAATCAGAAGTTTATGATGTTCCTCTCTGTTTTGAAGACAAACTGATGAACACTCCGTTTTATTCAGGTGCAGGTACTTATCCGCCACGCTACTATCAGCGCAATGCAGTAAACCGAACACTTGAGGCAATCTCAAAAAGCCAGAACCGCATTTTAATTGCAATGGCTACAGGAACAGGCAAGACATATACGGCGTTTCAGATTGTATGGCGGCTTCTTGATTCAGGCACAAAAAAGAAGGTGCTGTATCTTGCAGACAGAAATAATCTTGTAGACCAGACTATAAGCGGTGATTTTAAACCGTTAGAGAAAGTAATTCACAAAATCAATTTTCAAAAAGAAGACAAATCAAAAATCAGCGCATATCAAGTCTATTTTGCGCTCTATCAGCAGCTTGATTCTGCAAAACACAAGGGCGAAGAAGACGAAGAAACTGAAGAAGAAATAGAAGCAGAAGTTTCAAAATATAAAGAATTCTTTGCGCCAGACTTCTTTGACCTTATTATTGTAGACGAGTGTCACCGTGGCTCTGCAAAAGCAGATTCGCGCTGGCGTAAGATTCTTGATTACTTTAGCGGTGCAACACAAATTGGCATGACCGCAACTCCAAAAGAAACTAAATATGTTTCAAACATCGATTACTTTGGCGAACCTGTATATCAATACAGCCTAAAACAGGGAATTGAAGACGGATTTCTTGCTCCGTTCAAAGTAATTAATGTTCATACAAATATTGATGACGGCTGGCGGCCAAAGAAAGGGCAAAAAGATATTCACGGAAACGAAATAGAAGACCGTGAGTATAATCTGGCTGATTATGATTACAACATCATTATTAAAGACAGAATTAATGAAGTGGCTTCTGAAATAACCAAATTTCTAAAAGAAACAGACCGCATGTCAAAGACAATCGTTTTCTGCCCCACTGAAGATGCAGCAGAAAGAATGCGTGTTGCCCTTAACAATCTGAATACAGACATGATTCTGAAGGATAATCAAGGAAAGGTTAAAGAGCAGTATGTTGTCCGCATTACCGGAAGTGATAAATATGGGAAAGACAAGCTTGATTATTTTATTTCTGTACGAGAGTCATATCCTGTAATTGCTACAACTTCAAAGCTGCTTTCAACCGGCAGCGACTGCAAAATGGTAAAGCTGATTGTCATTGACGAGCTTATAAATTCCATGACCGAATTTAAGCAGATAATAGGGCGCGGAACAAGGTTGCGCTACGATGAAGGCAAAACTCATTTTACGATTATGGATTTCCGCCGTGTTTCAAGACTTTTTGCAGACCCGGAATGGGACGGCGAAATCGAACAAAATGATGATTTTGGAAAAGAATCTGGCGATGATACAGGAACTAGCGGTGACACCGATAATGGCGGCAGCATTGAAAAAGATCCACCTGCTCCGCGGAATGTGCAAATTGTTGGTAGCGGCGGAGTTAAAATGCAAGTTCTTCAGCGTGTTGTAAGCATTTACGACACAGACGGAAAGCTTTTGAAGCAGGAATCAATCGAAGATTACACAAAAGAAAGCATAATTGGAACTTATCAGACTTTGGAAAACTTTATTCAGACCTGGAACGGCGAGCAGAAGAAGGAAATTATCCGCGACATGCTTAAAGACAAGGGAATAGACCTTGAGCTTATCAAGAAAGACCAGAACATGACCGACGTTGATGACTTTGATTTTATCTGCCATATTGCGTTTAATCAAAAGCCGCTCACCCGCCGTGAACGTGCGAAGAATGTTAAGAAGCGCGATATTTTCGGAAAATACGGCGAAGCCGCCCGCGAAGTTATAAATGCGCTTCTTGATAAATATGCCGAACTTGGCATTTATGATATTGAATCAACAGAGATTTTAAAGCAGAATCCATTCACAAAATACGGAAAACCAGCCCGTATTGCTGCTTTGTTTGGTGGAAGTGACAAATACAGGGCGGCACTTAAAGAGCTGGAAAAAGAATTATACAGGGTAGCATAAATGAAGAAAGCAGGTGATAACGAAATATTAGAAACAAGCAATATAGTATTTTATCAGACTGAAAATGCAGACGTCGTAGTGAATGTCGTTTACAAAGATGAAACATTTTGGCTTAATCAAAAAGCTATGGCTATCTTGTTTGATGTAAACACTCAGGCGATTACAAAACATCTTGGAAATATTTATGACGAGCAAGAACTTGAAAAGGATTCAACTTGTTCCATTTTGGAACAAGTTCAAAAAGAAGGAACTCGCAATGTAAAGCGTTCTCTTGAATTTTATAATCTGGATGCAATAATCGCTGTCGGCTACCGTGTAAACTCAAAGAAAGCTACAAAATTTCGCCAGTGGGCTACAAGAACTCTGCGTGAATACATAACAAAAGGCTTTGTTCTAAACGAAACACTTCTTAAAAATGGCAAGCAATTCGGGCAAGATTATTTTGATGAGTTGCTTGAGAAAATCCGTGAAATTCGCGCAAGTGAAAGACGTGCATATCAGAAAATTACCGATATTTTTGAGCAGTGTAGTTGCGATTATGACAAAGACAGCGAAGTCACAAAAAATTTCTATGCGTTTGTTCAGAACAAACTCCACTTTGCGGTAAGCGGAAATACTGCCGCAGAAATCGTTTATAATCGTGCAGATTCTCAAAAAGAGCACATGGGGCTTACAAACTGGAAAAATTCTCCGAATGGCAAGATTTATAAAAGTGATGTGACGATTGCAAAAAATTATTTGAATGAAAAAGAAATTTCACGATTGAACCGACTTGTTACTATGTTCATAGACTATGCAGAATTACAGGCAGAAGATGGAAACTTGATGAAAATGCAAGATTGTGTTGATGCAGTCAATTTATTTTTGCAGAGCAATCGGCAGCAAGTTTTGGAATCAAAAGGGAAAATCAGCCACGAACAGGCGATTGAAAAAGCTCATCACGAATACGAAATATTCCGTGTTATTCAGGACAGAGAATATATTTCAGAATTCGACAGACAGATAAATAAAATCGGCGCAGGAGACCATAAATGAGCAACTTAAGCAGTTTTGTAAAACGTATTCGCGATGTTATGCGCAATGATGCCGGCATCAACGGCGATGCACAAAGAATTGAACAGATAGCGTGGATGCTCTTCTTAAAAGTATATGACGCAAAAGAAGAAGACTGGGAATTTGAAGATGAAAAATATGAATCAATAATCCCGGAAGAACTGCGCTGGCGAAATTGGGCTCATACAGAAAACCAGAATGAAGGTCTTACAGGCGATACGCTTCTGAATTTTGTGAACAACGAACTTTTTCCGACACTCAAAAAGCTTGTAGTTTCCCCTGATACGCCAATCAGACAAAGCATTGTACGCACAACTTTTGAAGATGCAAACAACTACATGAAAGACGGTGTGCTACTCCGCCAGATAATCAATATTATTGACGAGCTTGATTTTGGAAGCTACGAAGAAACTCATGCCTTTGGTGAAATCTACGAAACAATTCTTAAAGAACTCCAGAGCGCAGGTAGCGCCGGTGAGTTCTATACACCACGCGCCGTAACCCAGTTTATGGCAAAAATGATTAAGCCTCAGATTGGCGAGACAATGGCAGACTTTGCCTGTGGAACTGGCGGCTTCCTTTCTAGCTGGATAAAAGAACTTGAAGTCATAAAGGATACGAAAGGGGCTATCTCTAATGATGATTCAGAAAAACTGTATAGCTCTATTTATGGAATTGAAAAAAAGCAGTTTCCTTATATGCTTTGCGTAACAAACATGCTGCTTCATGGAATAGACAGCCCGAAAGTATTTCACGACAATTCGCTTACTAAAAAGCTTTTGGACTATACGCAAAAAGATGCCTTTGATGTAATTCTCATGAACCCACCATACGGCGGAAGTGAAAAGGACGACATCAAGCAGAACTTCCCCGCAGACTTGCGTTCAAGCGAAACCGCCGATTTGTTCATGGCCGTCATCATGTACCGCCTTAAAAAAGATGGCCGCGCAGCAGTAATTGTTCCGGACGGATTCCTGTTTGGAAACGACAATGCCAAAAACAATCTTAAGAAAAAGCTTCTTTCGGATTTTAATCTTCACACAATTGTGCGTTTACCAGGAAGTGTATTCAGCCCATACACAAGTATTACAACAAACATACTTTTCTTCAATAACGAAGAGCCAACCGGTAAGACATGGTTCTACCGCGTAGACATTCCAAGCGACCGTAAGCACTTTAGCAAAACCAAGCCGATGGAATTAAAGCACTTTGACGACTGTATTGCTTGGTGGAATGACAGAAAGGACATTACAGACGAAGAAGGAAATCCAAAAGCAAAATGCTACACCGCTAAGGAACTTATTGATTCAAACTATAATTTTGATGTTTGCGGATATCCTCACGAAGAGGAAGAAATCTTAAGCGTAGCAGAAACAATTCAAAATTTTGAGGAAAATAAGAATCAATGTTTTAATAATTTAGAAAAAATTTTCTCTGAATTTAGTAATATTCAAGAACAAATAAAAAAAGGAAATAATATAAATCTCAATATTTCAAATATCAAGAGAATTGATTTTTCATTCTTATTTGATATCAGAAATAAGATGAAAAAAGCAATTTTGCAAGAAGCCGTACAAGGCAAACTTGTGCCTCAAATTGCAAGCGAAGGCAATGCAAAAGATTTACTCGAAGAAATAAAAAAAGAAAAAGCAAAACTTATCAAAGAAGGAAAAATCAAAAAAGAAAAGCCTCTGCCAGAAATTACAGAAGATGAGATTTCATTTGATATTCCAGAAAATTGGTGCTGGTGTAGATTGGGTGAGTTGTTAAAAGAAATAATCGTTCCGCAACGTGACAAACCTAAAGAATTTGGTGGAACTATTCCATGGTGTAGAATAGAGGATAGGGATGGAGATTTCTTGAACGGAACAAAGAGTAATCAATATGTTTCGGAAAAAACAATAAAAGAAATGAATTTAAAAGTTAATCCCGTTGGAACAGTATTATCTGCAAGTAGTGGTGCATCTATAGGTTCTATCTTAATTAATACCGTTGAATGTTGTACCAATCAGACATTTATAGGACTTGTTGCGGGAAATAGCTTATACAATAAATATCTATATTATTATTTATCATCAATTATTCAAAAATTAAAATTATTGGGAACAGGAACTACACTTGCTTATATTTCTCGCGAAAAATACACAACAATGATTTTTCCTTTACCACCACTTGCAGAACAAAAGCGTATAGTTGATGCAATAGAAAAACTTTTACCACTTTGTGAAAAATTAGGAGGGTTACAAAAATGAAAGGAAAAACAACAAAGAAAAACAGTAATGAAAAAAATCAAAAAAAAGATATGACTAATTCAAAAGCATCTTCGATGAGTTGGTTGTCAATTTTATTATTAATTGTAGCATTTATTTTACTTGTTGGTTCGTTTTTCACTCCAGTAATTTGGAAAACTTGTTTTATAAATTATTTCGATACCAATACAGGTGTGATGGGAGATAGTGTCAATGGAATTATGGGACCTTTTATAGCAATTGCGGCAGCAATTCTAACTTTTATTGCTTTTTTAGAACAGTGGAGAGCTAATAAAGGTCAAAATCGATTTGCTTATGATAATGCTATTGAGAATAGAGTTTTAAATTTAATTGAATTACACAGATCCAATGTTAATGATCTTGTAGTTTATGGATATACAAATCAAAAAAATACACATGATAATCTTTTAAAAGGTCAATATGCAATCCAAGCCTTATGCGATACGATAACTGCTGGTTTTTTATTTTTAATGCTAGGACAATATAAGGATGATTTCCAAGAAAATCAATTAAAAGCAGAAATTTTGGTTTATTTGGTGATTTGTCATGGAAAATCACTTTCAGATAACCCTTGGTTTAGAGAGAGTAAGGATTTCAATCAATATTCTGAAGCGAAATATATACATTATTTAATTTTTTGCATTAATGCATTACGAAAAAATGATTTAATGGGTGATTCAGCATTGGTAAAAGCGAAACTTGATCAATTAAATATTCAGAGTAGTAATCTTATTGATCCAACTTGCGGTGTAATTAATATTGTTTCTCGCTATTTTAGACAAGTTTTTCAAATATATAAATTTATTGATGAACAGACCAATCTTTCTTCTGAAAAAAAATATGAATATGCAAAAATGCTCAGATCATCATTAACAAACAAAGAACAGGAACTCATATTTATTAATATGATAAGTCCGTATGGTGAACCTTGGATTGAAAATGATTATATTCGAAAATACAAGCCATTTAAAAATATCTGTGATTATAATTTCATAGGCTATAATCCAGTAACATTTCTAAGCAAAAAAGTTGGAATAGAAGAAAAGGAAATGGAAAAGTTCATAGACTCTCAAAGTTTTGTAGAATATTCAAATACTTCATCGGAAGACAAGTAAACATCTACCGGCATAGTGGGGAACTTTGCATAATTCTACTTTTAGCCGTGTGCAATTCGACACGGTTAAAATGTAAGAAAATCTGTTATAATACACAAAAGGGGAGCTGCGATGGATTTAAAAATAAATAAAGCCTCCGAAAGATTCGAAGGCTTATGTTGCCCCCAGACTGAATAAATCAGAACTCGGACTTTAAAAAACAGTCCGCGGTCCCTGCGTCATCTAGCGATGAACCACCTGCGCAAGGCAGGGAGAAGGAATCCCGCGGCATTCATATTTATTCTACTATGTTGAAATTGAAAACTCAAGCATAATATTGCATCATGCAAATCTCCATATACTTCATTATGCCATTTTGAAATCTGCTTTAGAAATGCTATTAATTCTGTTTTAACTCTGTATTGCAATGAAAAAGATGCTGAAACAAGTTCAGCATGACACTATTCCCACCACTTGCAGAACACACAACGCAAGCAGGATAGTAGCGTTGTGGCATAGTCGCTGCTATCGAAAAACTTTTACCACTTTGTGAAAAACTTGGAAATTAAACAATTTCACAGAAGATGCAATTGCTGCAATTATGCAAAATAAAATGCCCAGTTTGGCAACAGCAACACGATTGTCATAAAAACAATCTATAAGTTGTAAAAATCACTTTACAACACAACCTATAAGTTGTAAACTTCATCAAGAAAAACAACTTATAGGTTATATTCATGAATGGTCACATAATTCAGCTTAAGGCTTTAGACAAAAAACTTTCTCCTCTCAAACAATTGGTGCCTGTTATTCCTCGTTCTCAAAGCTGGATTCGAACTTTACGCGAAGCTCTTGGAATGACAGCCCAACAACTTGCAAAGCGAATAGGAATAAGCCAGTCGCGCATTGCTTATATGGAACAGAACGAAAAAAATTTAAAAATCTCAACTTTGGAAAAAGTAGCTCAAAGCATGAACTGTACTTTTGTTCCGCTTTTCATTCCGAATGAAAGCCTTGAAATAAACGTCCGTTCGCAAGCTCAAAAAAAGGCAGCAGAAATACTTGCATCTGTAAATCAGAATATGGCGTTGGAAAATCAGCTGTCTTCATCAGAAGATATTCTCTCTGACATGACTGACGATTTAATCAAAAACAACATAAAGCAAATTTGGGATTAAAAACATGGATATTTTCAGCGCAGACGACAATTCAACACCTCTTACACCAGATGAAAAATCTGGTCTTAAACTAAAATGGATTACACTTAGAAGGGAATTGAACGAAGTCGAAACACGGAACATCCTGGATGCTCAAAGTTGGCTTTTGAAAAGCCCGCCTAAAGACATTTTGTCTGATGTATTTCTTCGGAAACTGCATAAAAAAATGTTTGGGCAAGTTTGGTCATGGGCTGGCGAATATAGAAACACTGAAAGAAATATTGGTGTTCCGCCGTATGAAATACCTGTAAAGTTAAGATACTTATTCGATGATGTTAAATTCTGGATAGATAATAAAACTTATAGCGAAACAGAAATTGCTGTGCGATTCCATCACAGGCTTGTTCAGATTCATCCTTTTCCAAATGGAAACGGCAGGATTTCACGCACAATGGCAGATTTATGTATGAAACAGATGAATCAAAAGTCTTTGTATTGGGGAAACTGCAATCTAACAGAAATATCAACAATCCGAAAGCAATACATTTCTGCCCTTCAAAAAGCGGATGCCGGAGATTATACAGATTTGCTTCGCTTTGTGACTAATAATATATAAGAGTCTTAGAATCGTTTTTTTAAGATTGCACCAGCACTTTACCGAGGTTGCAGCAACAAGATTTATCACACAATTTCTGTTTTTGTGATATAGTATAAATAACTGAGGTGCAAAATGTCAGAACTTGCATTTGCAGAACTTCAAACACAAATAGAGTCTCTGCCGTTTTACCAAGTGATTCTTCTTAAAAATAAAATTGACCGCATGGTTGAAAAAGAAAAAGAGCGCGAATCAGAATCTTTCGTCAACGAAGGTCTTGCATGGTTAGACAGCATCGCCGGTTCTGTTCACCGCGAGATAGATTATAAAAAAGAGCTTGAATCTTGCAGGGATGAAAAATATGGATGTATTAATTGATACAAACATCATTCTTGATACTATTCAACAGCGGGAACCATTTTGTTCCGATGCAAAAAAGATTCTTGAATGTTGCATAAGGAACAAAATTTCTTGAAGACAGCTTGCAGATGATTTGCGCAAAAAATTATCAGCTCGATTCGTGCGGAGGGTTTCATACCCCGACCCTTGGGGCGAAATAAAGGGGATGAAACCCGACAGCAATACCTTATGAGAATAACGAACCCTTGCTGTGTTTGGTAAATAAAGCTATTGTAAATATATATTTCTATTTCTATGGCTCATACCCCGCACGCTCTGCGTCGGGGTTCGTTGATTTCTTCCATGGGTGACACTGATGAGAAAATGGTCGATAAATCGCTTTTGAAGCAGAAAATGGTCGATAAATGGTCAATAAAGCCTTCTTTAGCAGAGAAACTGGCCGATATTTTAATCTTTATGAGCGAAAAATCCCAAGTCACGACAGAGGAACTTGTAAAGCATTTTGGTTTTACGCCAACAACAGCCAAGCGTTATCTGCGCCAGCTGACCGAGTTCGGCTATCTGGAAGCACTGGGCGGAAATAAAAACAGAAGCTACAAATTAAAAAAAGAGGAATCAAAATAACCGCCAAAGATTTAAAAACGCGCTTTTACAGAAAGCAGTGCAAGGTAAGCTGGTTCCACAAATCACCGACAGAAGCTGCCTTACTTCTTCTGCTTTTGGCTTTTGCTTGCGGCGTTTGCGCTTGAAAGCATTGAAGAAACCATGAATTTGCAGAGCTGCTGTGTCTGCTTGTCTGCCGAATTGTAGCTGCTTGCAAGAGACGACGCGAACTTTATCGGCTGGCTTGACAAATCGCTTACGGTGCGCAGTCCTGCTTTATCTGCAGCATCAAAAATTATATTGATAAACTGCGTCGTCTGGTCAACTGTAAAGTCTTGCATGAGCGTCTGCGTAGACGCATAAACCACATTGCTCGTAGACGAAACATGACCGACCTGCGCAAATTTGCACGATTCAATCTTCCAAGTGAATAAGTTGTGCTGGTCAAAAAAGTTGCTCTTCTTATCGAGATTTGCCACAGGAATGTAATCATCCGTGCGGTTAAGCATCATGCCGACAACAGAAGTTTCTGGCACAAAAGTATGAACCTTGCTGCCAAATTTCGTGTCAAGCGATTTTGCAAGCTCTTTATCCAAAAAGCCCGGTCCGTCAAAATTCCAGATGCTTTCTATGCGCTCTCTTGTAGCCTTGCCTGCTTTTACAGCTGAATAAAGCGCAAGGTTGCCGCCCTTAGAATGGCCGCCGATTATCAGCTTGCCGCTGCATTTTTCGGCAATTTTTGCAAGATATGCTGTGGCTCGTTTTTGAGCCGGAACTTCCTGCTTGACTGCAAGGTTCAGGTCTTCTTTCCAGCCGGCGATTGTGTTGTCAGTTCCGCGGAAAGCAACGTAATGCCGGTTTTTGCTTAGTGAGAAAGTAACTGCGCCGAACTGAGTCTGCGTTTTGGCGTCAACATAAGTGCTGTAGTCGTGCAGCTCAATTGAACCGAAGCGGGCTGTTTTGGCGGCCTGCTCAAACATATAAAGGCAGTGCTGCGGTATCAGCATGGCATTATCGGGCGCATCGTACCTTGATTCTGCGGCAAAAAACCTGTTTGCGGCTTCTTTTAGAGAAAGCGATTTGCCCGCCTGGCTTATGTCGAGGTCGCCAAAATCAAGATAAGCGAACATTGAAAGAATCGCGCTGTCAAGTTCGTTGAACGGAACCTGGTCAAAAGTTAAGTCGCCGCGCCAGATTACATAATCGAATAAAGAAGGTTCAACATCTTTTATAATCTGGTCTGCCGCAAAAACTGATACAGCCATAAGAATCAAAAGCATTAAAGAAAGAAATTTCTTCATAAACATAGCCCCTTGTAAAAATCAGCTTAATCCAGATCTGTGTGCTGCAAGATTGTTGCTTTGCTATTTTTTATATCTAATCGCTTGTTTTTTTCAAGATGAGTCTTTTTGTTGTATTCGCTGATATTGATTTTCTTTTTGATTTTTCGCACTCCATCAAAAACGATATGCTCCACTTTCTTTTTGCCCATTATCAATCTCCACAAATCAGTATATGAAACTGAAAACAATTATAAATCAAAAATCGATTTTATCATAGTTCTTGACGCTTTCGGTTTCGTTTGCGGCTTCAAGGAATTTCGACGGATGCATTCCGCAGCTCTTGCAGTGCTTTTCAAAGATTTCCATTAACGCTATAGTGTATGCATGAAAAGCTTAGCGAGACAGTTTTTGGTTGTTTTTTTCTTTGCGGCAATGCCGTTCGCGTTGAGCGCGGCAAAGAACAATAAAGAAAATTCTGCCGTAAAGACTTCTATCAATGAGTCTTACAAAGATTTTGGCGTTGCAATCGGCATAGGTCTTGACAGTGCCGAATTTAAGCAGACTGAAGATGCTTATGTTGTTCAGACAAATTTTGCGTGCGTTACGCCCAAAACAGAAATGCGCCCCGATAAGATTCTCAATGTGCGCCCGTCACGCACAGCACCGTTTACGGCGAGCGACGGCAACACTTACAACATGCCGTTTAAGATTGACGAAACACCGATAGTAAACGCATTGGGCAAGGCAAAAGACATGCACGTCTTGCTGCGCATTCATCCGCTTATATGGTATGAACATTTTCCTTCATGGTTTTTCTATGAAGATTTTGACCTTGCAAAAGAACATGCAGACAAGGCAACGATGAACGCCAGAGTTGAGTGGTATGTAACTTCTATTATAGACACCGTGCGCAAATGGGAAAAAGGCAATGCGCGCGCAATTCAGGTTGTAGGCGCGTGGCATGTTGCTTCAGAAGTTTATGGCGACGGCGGCAAGCTTAGGGAAACTTCGCCGTGGAGCGAGATTTATAAAGACGAAAGCTATGTTCTGATTGCTTATAAGATTGTCTGCGAAAGGGCAAGACCCGAAGAGAAGATTGTCTATAGCGATTCGAACCTGCATCTTGCCAAAAAGCGCGACGCGGTGATAAAGCTTGCCGAGCAGGTCAAGAAAAACGGCGGAAGAATCGATGAAATTTCGATGATTTCTCATTTGACGGCAGACTGGCCAAGCCGCAAGGACTATTTTGCGGCGGTAAAAGCTTTCGGAAAGGCGGGCTACAAGGTGCAGATTGCTCAGCTTGACATTGCGCCTGTGGCAGGCAAGAAGATTGCCGACTGCTATTCTGATTTTATGACGCAGGTGCTCGACAACCGCAGCAACATTTCGGAAGTCAGTTTCCGCAATATTGTTCAAAGTTCAGAAAAGATTTATATTGATTCAATGCGGAGTCCTATCTTTGATGCAGGTTTAGCTCCGAACGATTCGTATTTCAGCATTATTAAGGCAGCAGAAAAGTACAAAAAATGATTTACAAGACAGTTTTAGACGCAATGGGGCATACGCCTCTTATTGAGCTTCAGCGCATGAAAGAAGAAAACGCAGCACGTGTGCTTGTCAAATTTGAAGGACTGAACGTGGGCGGCTCTATAAAGACGCGCACAGCTTATAACATGATTGTTGACGCCGAGCAGAAGGGCTTAATCAATAAAGATACGGTTATCGTAGAGCCGACGAGCGGAAACCAGGGAATCGGGCTTGCGCTTATTGGCGCGGTGCGCGGCTACCGCACGATTATCATCATGCCTGATTCGGTGAGCGAAGAGCGGCGCAAGCTCGTAAAGCATTACGGCGCAGAGGTCATGCTCATTCACGATGCAGGCGACATCGGCGCATGTATCGCCGAGTGCATTGATACAGCTTTTTGCATGCAGCACGAAGACCCGCATGTGTTCATTCCTCAGCAGTTTGAAAATCCGGCAAACCCGGCCGTGCACCGCGCGACAACGGCGCAAGAAATTCTTGAAGACGTAGACGGCCCGATTGACGGCTTCTGTTCGGGCATAGGCACTGGCGGCACAATCACCGGCATAGGCGAGGCGCTTAAGGCGAAGAACCCGGAAATTACGATTTGGGCTGTTGAGCCTGAAAATGCCGCCATTCTTGCTGGCGGAACTGTCGGCACGCATCTTCAGATGGGCATCGGCGACGGCCTTATTCCAGAAAATCTGAATCAGGAAATCTATGACGATATTTACATCGTCACCGATGCTGAAGCGATCCGCACTTCAAGAGATTTGGCTCGAAAAGAAGGGCTTATGTGCGGCATTTCAAGCGGAACGAACGTGGCAGCGGCTCTTGAGCTTGCAAGAAAGCTCGGCAAGGGCAAGACTGTGGTGACTGTGCTGCCAGATACAGCCGAGCGTTATTTCAGCACGCCGCTCTTCAACGAAGACATTCATTTTTAATATTGTTGTGCACGATATTGTGTCATTGCCTGGCGTGACCGGGCAATCTTTGATGCACATTCATACGGAGTTGTAATATGCTAAATTTTCATACTCACACAAAATTCTGCGACGGCAAGAACACGGCAGAAGAAATGGTGCTTGCCGCAATAGAGAAAGGGTTTTCGGTTTTGGGCTTTTCAAGCCACAGCGTTCACCCGCTTGACCCTGAATTTTACAGTCCGTTTGACAGCATCTGGTCTATGCCGAAGGCAGATTTTCCGTCTTATGTGGCTGAAATCAACCGCCTTAAAGAAAAATATGCGCCAAAGATAAAGATACTGCTCGGTTTTGAGGCAGACTACTTTGAAGCTGAAAAAATCGGGCTTGCCTTGCCGTCTAAAAAAGCTTATGCAGAGTTTAAGCCTGATTTTCTGATTGGCTCGGTGCATTTTATAAACACGCCGCACGGCTTTTATACAGTCGACAACAAGCCCGAAGCCGTAAAACAAGCGCTTGAAGATTTTTACACGAACCCGAAGACCGGCAAGATTGACGGCAAGGCGGCTGTCTGCGATTATTTTGAAGCTGAAAGGGCTATGCTTTCAAAAGGCGATTTCGATATTTTGGGGCATCCCGACTTGATTAGGGTGCGGAACGGTGCGCTCAAGTTTTTTGATGAAACTGAAAGCTGGTACAAGGAACAGCTTCTTGAAACGGCGAAAGCAGTCGCAAAGTCTGGCGTAATCGTCGAAATAAACACAGGCGCAATCACCAGAAAAGTGATGGACGACGTGTACCCGTCTGCAACCTTCCTCGAAATTTTGCATTCGCATAAAGTGCCTGTCTGCATAGATTCAGATGCACACACAACAGCGATGCTTGACGGCGAATACGAAAGGGCTAGAAACATCGCCCGGAAAGCAGGCTACAAAGAGCTTGTTTACCCCGGAAATTATGTAGAAAAGCTTTAGAGATACGCAATTAATGCGTGTCATTATCGGGCTTGATCCGATAATCTCAGTGCAAACAAAAAGCCCCTGAGCCGTACACTTAGCAGTGCAAGCTTCAGGGGCTTTTTTTAGCAATTATATGCAAATTACGGCGTTACAGTCTGAATTGAGCCGTCGTCGTTGAAGTGCAATGAGCAGAACTTGACGTCTCTGTGGTGGTTTACGCCCTTCGAGCGCTCGCAATCGTGATAGAACAAGTACCACTTGCCTTTGAATTCAACGCAGTAGTGGTGGTTTGTCCAGCCGATTACAGGCTTGAGCAAGATGCCGCCATAAGTATATGGGCCGTAAACGTTGTCGCTTGTTGCCCAGCAGATGTTGTGTGTATCGCCTGTTGAATATGTAAAGTAATATTTGCCGTTACGCTTGAACTGGCATGGTGCTTCAAAGTAGCGGCGGTCATGGTCGCCGCCTTCAATCGGTTTGCCGCTCTTGTCAAGAATTACAACTTCTCTCGGAGTTTCTGCAAATTCTTTCATGTTCGGCTTTAATTTGGCAATGCGTCCGCCAAGAGCCGGAATTGAGCCGGCCGGTTCTTTATGAGCTTCGTTGTAAACGTTGTCGCGGTATTTGTCGAGCTGGCCGCCCCAGATTCCGCCGAATGTGAGGTAGTAATTTCCGTCGTCATCAGCAAAACAGCATGGGTCAATGCTGTAGCTGCCTTTGATTGGCTCCGGCTCAACCTTGAATGGGCCTGAAGGGTTGTCGCTTACTGCAACGCCAATGCGGAAGAAACCCTGCTTGTCGCGTGCCGGAAAGTAAAAGTAGTATTTTCCGTCTTTTTCGGCACAATCCGGTGCCCAGAGCTGCTCTTTTGCCCACGGCACATCTTTAAGATGAAAAATCATGCCGCAGTCTTTCGGCATTGTCTCTGTGTCCTGCATCTCGTAAACATGATAGTCTTCCATCATGTATTGGTCGCCGTTATCGTTAGATTCAAGCTCTACATCGCGGTCGTGCGACGGATAAATGTATAATTTTCCGTTAAAAACGTGAACTGACGGGTCAGCTGAAAAAGTTTCTGGAATAAGAAGTTTTTTCTCTAGCATCAAAATCTCCTATGTCTTTTTATGATGAAAAGGCTTTCACTTGTAAGTTGATGTTATCATAAGGTTTTTGTTATTTGTATCGGTGATATATCTTACATTGCCGAATCAATCACTACTTTCAAGTCCTCTGGTCACGTCATTTGAACAAGATTTAGCTTTGTGCTATATTCTAGGAATGAACTCAAATACTTATGTTTTAACAATTACTTGTGCAGACCAGAACAGCATTATTGCGGCTGTCAGCGGCTGCATTTCTGAAAACGGCGGAAACATCCTTAAGCTGGCGCAACATACGGCTGTGGACATCAATATGTTTTTCTGCCGCATCAAATTTGAAGCGACCGAAAATTTCGACTTGGAAGCATTCAAGAAAGCATTTTCAAAGCTTGAAGAAAAATATAACCTGACATGGCATGTTTTTGACATGGCCGTAAAGAAGCGCGTTGCAATCCTTGTTTCTAAGACAAGCCACTGCCTTTACGAGCTTATGCTCAAATATGCAGACGGCGAGCTTGACTGCGAAATTCCGGTAATCATCTCGAATCACCCGGATTTGGCTCATGTGGCAACTTCGTTCCACATTCCGTTTTATCAGGTTGACCCTGCAAAAGGCAAGGCTGAATACGAAGCTGACCTTGAAGCGATTCTTCAGCAGTACAAAATTGACTTTGTAGTGCTTGCGCGCTACATGCAGGTTATGAGCGGCGATTTCTGCAAACGCTGGCACAACCGCTGCATCAACATTCATCACGGATTCTTGCCGGCGTTCCGCGGCGCAAAACCATATCATCAGGCATGGAACAAGGGCGTAAAGATTATCGGCGCGACCGGCCACTTTGCGACGGAAGACCTCGACCAAGGCCCGATTATCTATCAGGACGTAATTCGCGTTAACGACACATGCTCAATCGATGAGTTTATCCGCATGGGTAAAGACGTTGAGCGTCACGTGCTTTTTGAAGCCGTGCGCCGGTATCTTGCACATTCAATCTTCTTCTATGAAGGCCGCACTTTCGTAATCGAATAAAACTGACATAGATGAATGCCAGAAAGCATTAAATGTCATTGCCCGGCGTGACCGGGCAATCTTGCTCAAAAGATTGTCGTGTCAAGCCCGACAATGACGAATTATTGCAAATAATGCAAAACTGCAAGATTGCATTCTGCATTAAGGGGGAAAAATGCCGGTTGTTTTTGAAAAATGCGCAGAGGACGGAACTTCGTTCTTTTTGCTCAACACGCCGAATTCAAGCTATATCATTACTGTATTGAAAAACGGAATCGTCTCTCATTCGGGGTGGGGGCGGCGCATTGAAAAATGGAGCGGCAACGCTGCAATTTGGAAGACAGACCGCGGCGTGAATTTGCCGCCGGACTTAGACCCGCGCAACTTGTCGCTCGACACATTGCCGCAGGAATATGGCGCGCCCGGCAAAAGCGATTTTCGCCCAAGCTCAATTGATGTTGCTTTCAAAGACGGTTCACGCGCATTAGACTTGCGCTATTTTTCGCACAATTTAATAGAAGGAAAGCCGCAAATAAAAGGCTTGCCTGCAACTTATGCGCTTGAAAGCGGTGAAGTGCAGACGCTCGCGCTGACGCTTAAAGACACAGTCTTTGATGTTTATGTTACGCTTTTTTATGCAGTCTGGGCCGAGCGCGACGTAATCTGCCGCTGGGCAGAAGTTGAAAATAAGACACAAGACAAGATAAAGCTTGAAAAGGTGATGAGCGCGTGCATCGATTTCGGTTGTTCCGATTTCAGAATGTTCCAGCTTTCAGGTTCGTGGGGCAGGGAACGCAAAGCTTATATAAGGGAGCTTGTGCCCGGCACGCAGAGCATAGAAAGCAGGCGCGGTTCTTCGAGCCACCATCAGAATCCGTTTGTTGCGCTGCTTGCTAAAGATGCGTCTGAAGATTCTGGCGAAGTTTTCGGCTTTAATTTTGTTTACAGCGGCAACTTTGAGGCGAGGGTAGACGTAGACTTTGTTGAAGCGGCGCGCTTTTCTATGGGAATAAACTCATATAATTTCGGTTGGAACCTTGAAGCCGGTGCATCGTTTGCCGCGCCAGAAGTTGTAATGGTCTATTCAAAAGACGGTCTCGGCCAGATGAGCCGCACTTTTCACGATTTATACCGCGAAAGACTTTGCCGCGGCGAGTGGCAGCTTAAGCCGCGCCCTATAGTCATCAACAACTGGGAAGCTACATATTTCGATTTTGACGAGAAAAAGCTTTGCGCCCTTGCTGACGCGGCCAAAGAAGCCGGTGTTGAAATGTTCGTGCTTGACGACGGCTGGTTCGGCAACAGGTTTGACGACAGGCGTGCGCTTGGCGATTGGGTTGTGAACACGCAGAAGCTTAAAGGCGGGCTGCCATACATCGTTTCAGAGATGAAAAAGCGCGGCCTCGGCTTTGGGCTTTGGGTTGAGCCGGAAATGGTTTCGCCCGAAAGCGAGCTTTTCAAGGCGCACCCTGACTGGTGCATTCACATTCCGGGGCGCGAGATGTATCTTGCGCGGACACAGCTTATGCTCGACTTGAGCCGCCAAGATGTTGTTGATTATCTTTTTGAAACGTTGTCAGACATTTTTGCTTCGGCTGAAATTTCGTATATCAAGTGGGATTTTAACCGCTACATGACAGATGTTTTTTCCGAAAAGCTTGACGCGGAGCATCAGCAGGAAATGCCGCACCGTTATGTCCTCGGCCTTTACAGCCTGCTTGAGCGGCTGACGGCAAAGTTTCCGCACATTCTGTTTGAGTCTTGCGCTTCTGGCGGCGGCAGATTTGACCCGGGCATTTTGTACTATATGCCGCAGATTTGGACTAGCGATAACACCGACGCGCTTTCGCGCATCACGATTCAAGCCGGAACTGCTGTAGTTTATCCGCCGTCTGCAATGTCTTGCCATGTTTCAGCAGTGCCGAACCATCAGACAGGGCGAATTACGCCGCTTGCGCAGCGCGCTTTTACAGCAATGGCCGGCACTTACGGCTACGAGCTTGACATGACGAAGCTTGCAAAAGATGAAATCGCGCAAATTGCAGAATATTCCGCTTTATATAAGAAGATAAGAAGCGTTGTTCAGTTCGGCGACTGCTACCGGCTTGTTTCTCCATGGGAAAAATCTGGTAGGATTGAAAAATATGCTGCGTGGATGAATGTCTCTAAAGACAAATCCCATGCGGTTGTTACAGTCTCTTGGATTTATGCAGAAGCGTATGCGCCGAAAATTGTACTGAAGCTCAAAGGGCTTGACGAAAACGCTGACTATAAAGACTTAAAGAGCGGCAACGTCTATAGCGCGAAAGAGCTTATGTACTTCGGGCTGATTCTAGCGAACATGTGGGGCGGCAACGCATCTGAGCAGATACTTCTTGTGCGCGTGTAATTTGACATTATGCAAAGTTTGTGGTGGTGCGGTCAGTTCATCAGCTGAAAACATTCAAATACGACCGGCATTGATGGGCTGAATTCATAGCCCATGATGCTGCTGTCGTAGTCGAAGAAATCTGCATATCTTGCGCGCCAGCCTTCAAGAGAGTCGTCTTCGCCTTCTTTTTGCGCCATCTCCCATGTAACGGCTTCAAATGGCAACACGTTTACGTCTGTAATTTGAATCACGCCTTTCGGCTCGCCGTTCCAATCAGTTAAAACGAAATATGAACCTGATTTCGGCAGCTTTTCGTTGTCAAGCTCAAAGGCTTCCAGCGCAGAAGTTGAGGCGCGCTTCTTGCCGCAAAGAATAAGCGCAAGTTCTTCCACAGAAGCGGGGTCTGTGCTTTCAAACGAAAGCTCGCCTGCATAGAATGTGTCTTTTTTCATGTTGTGGCTTTCAAGAAAGTCAAACCAATATTTTTCAGCTTTGTCCATTTGTTGCTCTATTAGGTGAATTTTGCAGAATTATTTGAAAGACAGCACGAAAACTGCGATGAACGCCGCAACGGTGATCATCTTTACGCCGGTGCCGCATAAAAAGCCCAAAAATGCGCCCCATGCAGCTTTTAAGGCTCTGTCTGTGTTGCGACTGTCGTGAATCAGCTCGCCGATGAATGCGCCGGCAAAAGGCCCTGCAATTATGCCGATTGGTCCGATGAAAAGCCCGGCGATAAGGCCGAGTGTCGCGCCGATTGTGCCGGCCTTGCTGCCGCCAGACTTTTTGGTTGCAAGCACCGGAAAAATGTTGTCAAGCACCGAAACAAACACGGCCGCCACGGCGCAGATTATCAGCACCGGCAGCGAGATGTTGCAAAGGTTAGAGAAAAAAGCCAGAAGAAGCCCCGCCCATGCAAGCGGTGCACCCGGAATAACCGGCACAAACGTGCCCAAAAAACCGATAAGCAGCAGAAGCCCAGCTCCCACCGCAAGCAGAATGTCTATAATCATGCGCCTATTCTATCATGAATCCGCGTTTCGCAAAAGCCAAAAACTGCAATTTTTGTTTAATCTACAAGAGCAGAGTTTAATCAATAATATTTGTACAAACGGGGTTATTAGGGGGCTATTTTCGCAACAGCTTGTTCTAAGGGAAAAGCATGTTCAGCGAAAAGCGCCGCTTTTGCGAAGCAAGATCGGCAATTTATGTAAACGACTGCTATTCGTAGATAATTCGGGATTATTAGGGGAGAAAAGAACACGCTTGCGAGCAGAGGTTCTTGTCTTCACTAATAAGGTTCCGGCACTTCTTAAAGTGTCAAAACCTTATTTAATTGTATAGTAAAACACTTCAAATTTTATCGCTTTTCTCTGAAATTACTATATAAATAGCTTGTGTTATTCCGTTTGCGGTACTATATTTATATAGAGATGTAAAAAAGCAGGCTTCTGGTTTGAAAAGTCTGCACATGTTAAAGGAGTTCTTATGGCAAGTCTTGTTTTGCTGCTTGTATTTCTTGCAGTTATGATTTGTGTCGGTATCTGGGGAATGAGGAAAACAACAACCCTCAATGATTTCTTTTTGGGCGGCCGTTCAGTCGGCCCGTGGATGAGTGCCTTTGCTTATGGCACAACTTATTTTTCGGCTTCTGTATTCATCGGTTTTGCCGGAAAACAGGGCTGGGGATTCGGCCCGAGCGCATTGCTCATCGGTATCGGCAACGCGATTGTGGGCGCTTTTGCGGCGTGGTTCATTCTTGGCCGCCGTACACGGCACATGACGCAGAACCTCAATACAATGACAATGCCGGAATTTCTTGAAGCGCGTTTTGACAGCGACCATATCAAAATGATTGCGGCCGTTATCATTTTTATTTTCCTTTTGCCTTATTCAGCCGGTATCTTCAAAGGGCTTGGCCATCTTTTTGAATCAACATTCCACATCAGCTTTGACTTTGCGTTGATTATTCTTGTAGTTATAACAGGCATTTATCTTGTTCTCGGCGGATATTTTGCCGTAACAGTAACGTCTTTCATTCAGGGAATTATCATGCTTGTCGGCGCGGCGCTTATGCTTACTGTGCTTATCGTAAAGGCTGGCGGTCTTACACAGGCAATTCAGACTGTAAACACAAATTATCAGGCTCATGTGCCTGTTGCACAGCAGCCGAGCTGGCTTACAGTTGCATCGCTCATTTTTATGACAAGCGTCGGTTCTTGGGGCTTGCCGCAGATGGTGCAGAAATTCTACGCAATCAAGAACGAGCAGGTTATCCCGAAAGCGGCAATTATCACCACTATTTTCTCGCTTGTAATCGGTATTACGGCTTATGGTTCTGGCGTGCTTGCACACGTTTTCATGAACAACGACACTGTTCCGCGCCTTGCAAGCGGCGGCATCAACTTTGACCAGATTATGCCGAACCTCTTGTCTTCTCAGCTGCCTGAAGCATTGCTTGCAATCATCATGCTTTTGATTCTGTCAGCTTCAATGTCTTCTCTTGCAAGCCTTGTTCTTGTCAGCGCAAGTTCAATTACCGTAGACTTGTACAAAGGCTATCTGCACAAAGACATTACAGAAAAAGGTTCTGTAATCATGATGCGCTCTTTAAGCGTTGTGTTCATTCTTGCAACTTATCTTATTTCAAAGCTTCAGCTCGGCTTTATCGTAACTTTGCAGTCGCTTTCTTGGGGCGTTTTGTCTGGTGCGTTCCTTGCACCATATCTTCTCGGCATTTACTCAAAGAAAATCACAAAGGCTGCCGCCTATGCAGGCATTTACACAGGTGCAGGCACTGCAATCATTCTTACAATGACATTAGGTGCGGCGAATTCTGCTTTGGCGGCATCAATTGCGATTATCGTGCCGTTCTTTGTTGTGCCTCTGGTAAGCGCGTTTACGCCGAAAGTAGACAATGCAATTCTTGAAAAAGCTTTCGCAGACAATTCAAAATAGCATATAACAGCAGGGGCTTCTAAAAAGCTTGTTAGCTGAAATATCGGGTTTTGCAAAATTTGTGTCATTGCCGTGCTTGACACGGCAATCTTACATTAGCTTTATAAGATTCCGGTTATTTTTAGCAACCATAAGCAATTCTTTTTAGACTGCCCCTTGGTTATATGGACACTTTGAGCGGTATTTTGTAAAATCAATTGAAAGAACGAACGTTTTTCATGCTTTAGTTTGCGTTGCAGACTTGTGCCTTGCTGTTAGTACGGCAAGCCGATGCTTTATTTCAATATTATGGAAGAAAAATGAAAGATATGGTTTTATTGGGCGATGAAGCTTTTGCTCTTGGAACGCTTCACGCCGGTCTGTCTGCCGGTTTTGGCTATCCCGGTACTCCGTCTACAGAAATCATGGAGTATTTAATCGATAATTACGAACGCAACCGCGCGAATGATGCGAACACGCCTGTCGCACAATGGTGTTCAAACGAAAAAACAGCTTTAGAAGCTGCCCTCGGTGTTTCTTTTGCAGGACGCCGTGCTGTTGTTACAATGAAGCACGTCGGCTTGAATGTTGCGGCTGACCCGTTTATGAACGCGGCTCTTTGCGGCATTAAAGGCGGCTTGATTATCGCCGTTGCTGATGACCCAAGCATGCACTCAAGCCAGGGCGAGCAGGATAGCCGCTTCTACGCCGACTTTGCGATGGTTCCGTGCTTTGAGCCGACAACTCAGCAGGAAGCTTATGAAATGGCGTTTGAAGCTTTTGACGTTTCAGAAAAATACCATGTTCCTGTAATTATGCGCTTTGTAACGCGCCTTTCGCACAGCCGCGCCGTCATTCATGCTGATGAATCAAAAATCAGACCGCAGAACAAGCTTGAAAAAGCCGACCGTAAGGAATGGATGCTTCTGCCGGCGCTTGCCCGCAAAAACTACGAGCGCATGATTGCAAAGCAGGACGAGCTTGTGGCTTACACAACAGCTTCAAAGCGCAACCCGCTCGTGCTTAACCCTAAGCGCAAAGACCTTGCAATCGTTACAGGCGGTCTTGGACGTAACTATTTCCTTGAAAATCTTGAAGACTATAAAGCTTTTTGCGAGAAGAAATTCCCTGGACTCGGCATTCCTTCTACGCTTCATATCGGAACGCTTCCGCTTCCGCTTGATTCGCTTAAAAAGCTTGCAGATACAGCGGAGACAATTCTTGTAATCGAAGAAGGCCAGCCTTTCCTTGAAAAGCAGCTCCGCGGTGTTTTGCCGCAGAACACAAAGGTTGTCGGCAAATTCACCGGGCTTTTGCCACGCGCCGGCGAGCTTAACCCAGATTTGGTGCGCAAGGCATTGGGGCTTGAGCCGAATAAGACAGCTCTTTCAGAAACAGCCGGTATCGCTGATTTCTGTGCTAATTTGCCGGGCCGCCCGCCACAGTTGTGCAACGGCTGCCCTCACATGGATTCATATACTTCGCTCAACAATGCTGTTGCGGCTCTTGTTAAAAAAGCGGGCAAAGACAATGTTACGGTTAATGCCGACATCGGCTGCTATGCGCTAGGCGGTGCCGCACCTCTTAATGCGGCTGAATCAATCGTCTGCATGGGCGCATCAATCGGCATGGCACGCGGTGCAAGTCAGGCCGGTGTAAAATACACATTCGGCGTAATTGGCGATTCTACGTTCCTTCATTCAGGTATTACAAACCTTGTTGACTGCGTTGCAACCAAAACGCCGGTAACGGTTGTGCTTCTTGACAACACAATCGTAGCAATGACAGGCTGCCAGCCTACAATGCTGCCGTCAAGCCAGTTTGAGCCGCTCATCAAAGGCCTCGGCGTAGAGCCTGAGCATATCCGCGTGCTTGCAACAAATCCTGCAAACCGCGAAGCAAACACAAAAGTGCTTATCGAAGAAGCTGAATACCGTGGCGTTTCAGTTGTAATTATGGTGCGCGAATGTCTTGAAGCATTCAGAATCAGAAACAAGAAGGCAAAAAAATGACATACGATATTTTACTCGCCGGTGTAGGCGGACAAGGCGTTTTATCTTTGGCTGCAATCATTGCAGAATCGGCTATGGCTGAAGGCTTGAAAGTGCGTCAGTCTGAAGTTCATGGAATGAGCCAGCGTGGCGGCGGCGTTCAGGCACATCTTCGCCTTTCAGATTCAACGATTGCAAGCGATTTGATTCCGTCTGGCAAAGCAGATATGATTCTTTCAATGGAACCGCTTGAAAGCCTGCGCTACCTAAACTGGCTCAAGCCGGAAGGCGTTGTTGTAACTGCCGCCGAGCCTTTCGTAAATATCGGCAATTACCCAGAAGCAGAAACTGTCTATGCAACAATAAAGAAGCTTCCAAAATCAAGCATCGTAAAGACGGCAGAACTTGCAAAAGAAGCCGGAAACATCAAGACTGAAAACATGGTGCTTATCGGTGCTGCGCTTAAGTATCTTCCGCTTAAAAAAGAGACAATCGAAAAGTCTGTTCATGCACGTTTCGCGGTTAAAGACCCGAAACTTGTTGATATCAATATGAAAGCACTCGAATTGGGCGCAAATGCTTAACGGAGAATAACGATGGCAGAAAGAGAATTTTCATTTTGGGATAAAAAAGCGGAAACTTTGCCGCGCAATGAAATTGAAACAATTCAGCTTGAACTGCTTAAGAAACAGGTTGAAAATGCACTTTTGACGCCTTTCTATAAAGAACGTCTTACAAAAGTCGGCATTACAAGCCCGAATGATATCCGCTCGCTTGACGATTTGCGCCGGATTCCGTTTACGACAAAGCACGACTTGCGCGAGGTTTATCCGTACGGCCTGCTCGCTGTGCCTCATTCTGAAATTGTGCGCGTTCACGCTTCAAGCGGCACAACCGGCACACCGACTGTAATTTATCTTACAGCCAAAGATGTTGATATGGCTGCCGACACAATGGCGCGCGGTCTTGCTGCGGCTGGCTGCAACCGCTATGACACTTGCCAGAACATGATGACATACGGCCTTTTCACGGGCGGCATGAGCTTTCACTATGGTGCTGAAAAGCTCGGCATGACAGTTGTGCCGACATCAAGCGGCAACACGCTGCGCCAGATTAAGTTCATGCACGATTTCGGTACAAGCGTAACACATGCAACGCCGAGCTATATGCTTCATCTTCATCAGGCAATGAAAGAAAGCGAATATAAGCGCGAAGAATTTAAGTGGCGCATCGGTATTTCTGGTGCAGAGCCGTATTCTGAGCAGCTTCGCAACAAAATGGAAAAAGAGCTCGGTATTGAAGTCTACAACTGCTACGGCATGAGCGAATTGAACGGCCCGGGCGTTGCTTTTGAGTGCCAGCTGCGCAAGGGTATGCACGTCTGGGAAGACCGCTACATCATGGAAATAATCAACCCAGACACGCTTGAGCCTGTAAAAGACGGCGAAGAAGGCGAGCTCGTAATGACGATTCTTTGCCGTGATGCGATGCCGCTTCTGCGCTACCGCACGAGAGATCTTACTCACGTTATTCCTGAACCATGTCCATGCGGAAGAACACACCGCCGCATCGCACGCTTTACCGGCCGCACAGACGATATGCTTATCATCAACGGCGTAAACGTTTTCCCAAGCCAGATTGAGGAAGTGCTTCTCAAGGCAAAAGGCGTTGGCGCGAACTATCTCATCGTTGTAGAGAAAAAAGGCGATCTCGACAAGCTTACTGTTCAGGTTGAAGTTACGCCTGAAGTTTTTGCAGACGATGCGCGCGTGCTCAACAACTTGCGCGACACGCTCAAGAGCGAAATGCAGGCTTTGATTACGATTAACCCGGCCATCGAGCTTAAAGAGCCTGGTTCAATCCCGCAGGCTGAAACAAAAGCCAAGCGCGTAAACGACCTGCGCCCGAAGGACTAACGGGTTCGCGTTTGCGTTTAATCAAAATAATAAGCTTTATCTGGCGAACCGCTGCAAGTTTCCGCTTTGCGGAAACTTGAAAAGCTTATAATTATGATATTGTCATTGCCGTACTTGATACGGCAATCTAAAAGATTATCGGGTCAAGCCCGATAATGACATTTTTGGCGCGCCGTTAAACAGGTGGTGTCTTTCCCCTAAAGAAGGTTTTCATGTTAAAAAAAGGTGAAGAATACAAAGGCTTTTATGTAATCGACATTACGGACGTTAAGGACTATAAATGCACAGGCATTTATTTAAGGCACAAGACAACCGGTCTTGAGGTTTTTCACCTTTTAAATGACGACGAGGAAAACCTCTTTTCGTTCTGTTTTAGAACGCCGGTAAGCGATAGCAAAGGCTTGCCGCATGTAATCGAACACTCCGTTTTGTGCGGCTCTGAAAAGTTCAGGCTGAAAGAGCCGTACATTACCTTAAAAAGCAAGAGCGTTTCCACTTTTTTGAACGCAATGACTTACCCGGACAAGACGCTGTATCCGGGCGCAGCTCTTATCGAGAAGCAGTATTTCGATATAATGGACGTTTACGCCGATTCGGTGTTCTTTCCGCTTTTGACAGAGAATACATTCAAGCAAGAAGCGCACCGGCTTGAGCTTGACGGCGACGGCAAGCTTTCAGTTCAGGGCGTCGTCTATAACGAGATGAAAGGGCAGTTTTCGAATTTCTATTCATGCGCATACAGAAACTTGATAAGCTCGCTCTTTCCCGGCACAACTTACGAATATTGCTCCGGTGGTGACCCTCTGGAAATCTGTAATATGACTTACAAAGATTTTACGGATTTTCACAAAAAGTATTATTCGCCGGAAAACTGCCTTCTTTATCTTTACGGAAACATTCCGACAGAGCGGCAGCTTGATTTTATAGCTGAAAAGTACATACCGCGTCTTGAAAAAAAGTTCAATTTAATAGAAGAAAAAGCTGATTATAAGGTTGCGCTGCCAAAAGTCTATGACGAAGTAAAGGCCGCCGAACATTTTGAGCCTGAAAAGAAGACGCTTGAAAAAAGATATTTCGCACCGAACGGCATGGAAGGCAATATTGTAGCCTTAAGCTTTTATTCGGGCGTTGCCGAAATGGATCAGTATTTGCTTTACATGCTTCTTTGCGGTGACGACTCTTCGCCGTTGAAAAAGCGGCTAAAAGAATCAAAGCTTGCTGATGATACCATTTCGATGTTCCATTCAACTGCAAACCAGAATTTCTTTATATTCGGTCTTGTCGGCGTAAAGGCTGAAGACGAAGCAAAGGCAAAGAAGGTGATTCTTGATTCTTTGCAAGAAATCTATGAGCAGGGCTTTTCTCAAGACGATATTGATGCCGCCGTAATGTCAATCGACTTTAATTTGCGCGAAATCAGACGCAACGGCGGCCCGTTCTCGATTGATATTCTTGAAAAAGTTATGGACGGCTGGAATTTCGGGCTGCACCCTGCAGAAAAGCTTACGCCTATTACGTCTTTTGAGGAAGCTAAAGCAAGGCTCAAGAGTGACAAGAACATGCTCGCCGCCTTAATGGAAAAATTCTTTATAGGCAAAGACTATGTTTGCACGATAATCGAACCGTCTGAAAAATTCTTGAACGAGCGTAACGCAAAAGAAGAGCAGTTCATCGCTGAAAAGGAAAAAATCACAGACAAGGCCGCGCTTAAAAAGTCTCTCGACGAGCTTCATGAGTACCAGAACAGCAAAGATTCACCAGAAGCGCAAGATTCGATTCCGCATTTGAGCCTTGCAGATTTGGCTGTCAAGTTGCCGCGCAAGCAGGCTGAAATCGAAAAAACTAAGAACAACATCTGCCTCTTTACAGATAAAATCAACACGAACGGCATAATCTATTTCAAGATTTTCTTTCCGTTTGACTTGCTCAAGCCCGAAGATTATCTCGATATGCCGACATTCTCTGATTCGCTGCTTGAGCTTGGCTGGGGCGGCAAAAACTGGGCAGAGTGCATGAGAGAATCTAGCAAAATTGCAGGCGACACAAACACTTCGCTTGTGCCTTGCTCTTTTGTGGAAACTGCAAAATCTCTTGAGTTCATGCAGAACTACAAGAGCGACAATTTCTTTGACCGTGACTGGCTTGGCTTTGAGATGAAATTCCTTGAAGAAAAGCTGCCCGAAGCTTTAAATTTGATGGCAGAAATTCTTAACGGGCTTGACTTTAAAGATGCGAAGAGGCTTGAAACGATTATCACAGAAGCGCAGATTAACGCGAAGCCTTCGCTTGTGCCAGGCGGCCTTGATTTCTGCTCGACAAGAGCAGCATACAACTTAAAGAAAGAAATTACCGTAACAGAGCTTTTGTTCGGCATTACGCAGCTTGAGCATCTGCTTGAATATAAGCCTGAAAACATGAACGCGCTGCTTGAAAAATTCAAGCGCATGTTTAAGGCAATCAAAGATTCGGGCTGCATCATCAACATAACAGCTGACGGCGATTCGCTTGAAGAAACCAAGAAGCTTCTGCCGGACTTTATCGACAAGGCTGCGCTAAAGCCGCTTGCGCCAAAAGCTGATTACACAAAAGAAGACTACATCAAGCATGTCTACAAGCCGAGCAAGGAAAAGCTTGACGTTATAAGAACCGACACACAGGTTGGTTTCGCTATGTCTGTGTTTGAATACGGCGAACCGCTCGACAAAAAGACTGGCGCGGCAGACTTGCTGCTCTCTTGGATTTCTGAACACACTTTCTGGGGCAAGCTCCGCACCGTTCACGGCTGTTATGGTGCGCATGGAATGATTGTAAATCTTTCCAACATTGTTGCGCTTTCGACATACCGCGACCCTGATCCGCAAGGCTCTTTCGAGCTTTTCTTGGAATGTCTTGAAGAAGCTGCCAAAAACAAGCTTTCAAAAAAAGAGATTGAATGTGCGATTCTTTCGTTTTACAGCCAGTATACTTGCCCGAATGCGCCTAACGTGCATGGTGCAATTGCATTAAAGCGTGTAGTCCGCGGAATTACGCAGGAACAGATTGACGATTATGTAAAGTCGATTATCGAGGTGTCTGCTGAAGACTTGACCGATGCCGCCGCAAGACTGGTTGAAGCAAGCAAGCATGAAATGCGCTCAATGATGTGCAGCAAAGAAACAGAAGCCGACGGCAACATCATCGATTTTGACTGATTTTGATGTTCTTCTTGAGCTCTTCGGCGAATGCTTTCATTTCAGCGGCCTTGTTCGCTCCTTTCATTTCGCAAGACAGAAGGAAAATGCGCTCGGCCTTTCTTCTGTCTTTAGTTCCGCTTTCAAAGATAATCTCATCATAGAAGGTGAATTCGCCCTGATTATACGGTGTGGCGGTGTAGGGCGTGCCTTTGTTGATTTTCTGTTTCCATAAAGAAAGCGCTTCTTGCCGTGCGTCTTGTTCCGGCTTTATGTTCTCTGAAAAATGAACATACTTGTAGTCTTCGCTTTTGCGGTTAGTGTAAAGCTCAATCGAGCGCACTTTTTGCTTGAGCACATTGTCTTTAAGCTCAAACGCCACGCCTAGAGCGAATGTTGTCTTTTCAGTTATCTCAAAAGTGCTTTTGTCAATGTCAGCCGAAATCACCGGCGATTTCATCGAAAATTTTCCGTCTGCAAGATTCAGCGTAAGATTGTCAAACGGCGGATAAATTGTCTGTTCCTTTTTAAGAAAAGCGAGAAAATCCTTCCAGTTTTTAAGGCTTGAAACATAGCGCGGATAAATGCAGTCTGCCTCAAATTCAAGAGCCTTGCACGAAAGCGCCGTAACTGTGTCTGTGTCTGCAACTGAAAGCATTACAAAAATGCCTTCCGGCAGCGGCAGCGCATAAGACACCGCCATCGAATCTGCGAATGGCAGGTTCCAGTAATCAATGTACCATGTGCGCCCCTGTGCGTCCTTGTAGTTGTCAACTTTGAGCGCCTTGCCGAAAGACATAATCGGAACGGCTTCGCCTGCAACGGTGCGCGAAATTTCATTTGCAAGCAGGATATAATCAATATAGTTTGAGCTTTCAAGGCAAAACTTGTCATACGGAATGCTGTCGGGGCGTTTTACAACCGCAAAAATCGTGCCCATCATTCCGCCAAAGATTATGCCGCCACCGTCTTGGGTGTTTTCTTCGTAGATGTTCTGCGGCTGCTGAAAAACCCACTTGTTTCCGGCTGAAAGACCGACAACAAGCGGAAAAGCCGGAACAGTGCCGCTCGAAAGAATGTCTGACGAGCCTGAAGAATATAAAAAGCCCATGTTGCCTTTCGCGCCGAAATGCGGAACAAGATGCTCTGCAATTTCAAAGCGGTAGCGCAAAAAGCCTGTGCGCAGCGTCTTTTGAATTGTCTCAAGGTTCTTTGGCAAAGAAACTTCGTGATAGAATTTGTGCGCAAACTTTTTCTTGTTCATCGACGGCATTGCATAATCAAAATGGTGAATGACCTCGCCTGTGTGCGGTGCAATCTCATTCACCTCGCTAAAAGGCAGCGCAAAAGTCAAAGCCTGAACATCTGGCTGCGGCACTATAATGCCAAGCACTTCACCGTTGAGATTAACTAAAGGCCCGCCCTGTGTTTTCGGCGCGGCTGCAGCAGAAATGCGAAGCCATTTCCATTCGGCGTTTGTTTGTTCGTTAAGCTTTGCAGTTACCATGCCGGAACGCACAACAAGCCCGTCGCCAAGCTCGTATGCCGCCGAAAACACAATTGTGTTATTTCCGGGTGATGCACCTGCCTTTAGCGGTGTTTTCACTTTCTTGGCATCAAAACCTTCTGCCCGGAACGCGATGAAGCCGCGGTTTGTGGCAAAAGACTCAACCTGATCTATCTTATAGAGCTTGCCCGAATGGTCGCGCACATAATACGGGCCGTACTGCGTTTGTTCCAAAAGCTTAAAAGTTGCAACCGCAGAATAGAAAAGCCCGTCTTCAGCAAGAAACGCCGTGCCGACAGGCAAATATTTGTCGTTCCTTATTGAGTCGTCGATAAACTCAAACGGAAGGTCGTACATGTAGACGATATTTTCTTCTTTCGGCTTAGGCACGACAACTTCAAAGACAGCTTTTTCAATTTTTGCTTTTACTTCTTTTATTTGCTGCGCCTGATTTTTTTGCGCATTCTTGTTTTGGGCAGAAACGCTTGCGGCACAGTAGAGCAGGGCGAGAACGGCGGCGAATTTCAGATTCTTTTTCATGAGCGCACTCCGTTCAGCCGCATCCAATCTTTTATGTCTTGCGGAAGCCTGATGCCGGCTTTTTCTGCTGCCTTAAAGCTTTCGTGCGCGCGCTTTTTGTAGTCTTCGTTTTTGTCATAGTCGCTTGAAGTGCCGCAAAGCTCAACAAAAAGCCTGCCCTCTGTTTCAAGAAATTCGCCTGTTTTTGTAAAGCTTTCTGGCAGCTTTTCAAGAGCTTTTTCTGCCGCCGCCGGTTTAGAAATCTTGATTGCAGATTTTGCATAAGTCAGCTGAATCTGCTGAAAAAGCGGCGAATCAGACGGCGCTCCTGCAGTCAGTTCCGCAAGGTGCGTGCCCAAGTTAAAAGCTTTTCGGTACGCCCTTTGTCTAAACTGAATCTCAACCGCAAGATATTCGATGCAAGGCACATCCGGAAATTTTTTCTGCAAATTCTGCACTGAAGACAGGTCGCGGTTGTCGAGCGTCTTTTTGGAGCTGACAAGCTTCTGCACAGATTCCCACTGATTGCCGGAAGGGCTTGGCTCGTAAGTCAAATCTAGAATTATGCCCGCGCCGATAGCTGTGTTCTTTTCGTTTTTCAGCGGAACTTCGCCGTAGTTTATTTTGCCTTTCGTTATGTTATAAGCTTGCTTGCCGGCTTCAAGTGCGGAAGCGTATTTGCCTTCGTATAATGCGCTCATCTGCTTGCCGGCAAAATAATGCGCAAAATAATCGTCCCAGCTGGTGTAAGTCGAATAGAGATAATCGATTACGGGCTTTATTGCTTCGACGGCGTTTTCTTGGCTGATGTAGCCAGCGCCGACAGCGCAGCGGTAAAGCTCGATTATTCTGCCGTTATCCCAGGCGGATAAGTCTTTGATGCGCAGCTTGTCTTTCATCGTTTCGGCAAAAAACAATGTTGAAGCGTCTTTTACAGGCAAGCACTGCGATTTTATTATGTCTAGCGTTGATTTTCCTTTGTTTGTTTCAAAAAGCTTTACGGCAGTCTGAAAAGCGGCATTGTCGCCGTTGTTTTTCAGATTTTCTGCGGCTTTCGTTATGTCTTTTGGTGAAGAAACTTGAAAATTGCTTCTGAGCAGCTGAATGCAAGTGCGCTGCAGCTGCTTCGCATTTTCAGCTGGGTTGAAGCTTGCATGAGTCAGCTTGTGCAGTTCAAAGAAGTTGCTCGAAAAAGCACAGGCGTAGCTTTCATAATCTATGGCGGCGGCAAAAAAACATGTGTGCATCAAAAGCGCAAGCAAAAGCCAGTGCCGAACTTTTTGTTTCATGCATCCAGTATAGCGTTTTACAGCAGTTTAATCTATTATTTTAGGTCAATCTTGTAAAAGACACTTGAAGCGGTGCACAAGATTAAGCTTTATTAGATTCCCGCTTGCTTCTGTTTGGTCGGGTTATTTTTATATTTTTGATAAAGCAGAAGAAATAGCGAGAGCCGGTACTTTTGAAGTTTTGAAATCTTTTAAGTTTTCAGTGACGATGTAATCAAGCTTTGCATTTTCCGCGCATCGCATTTGCAGACCGTCTTCAAGGTCAAAAAAGTTTTCTGCATTCAATACAGCTAGAAAATCATCTCTGTTTTCTGCAATAATTTGAAAAGTTGAAGCTATCAAAAGCAAGAACTGCCGTCTGTCTTCAAGAGAAAAATATTTCCTTGAGATATAAAAAATATCTGTCATTGAGTGAGCTGATATGAAGCCGTTTGCTTTGCCTTCAAAAACAGCTTTTAAGATTTTACTTGCTTCTTCGTGAAATGAGTTAGTCGGAATGAGATAATCAAGAATGACATTTGTATCAAAAAATAAATTCATACGCCATATCTTTCATCGAGGGATTCCATGAGTTCTTTTTTAGCATCAAAATCAGCTCCAACTTTCATGCTTCCCTTGAACTTCTCATACAAAGAAAACTTTTCTTCATTAGAAATAGGAGGTTCATTTTTTTTTCTGTTGTTCATGGCGTTGACCACTATTGTTAAAATACCGAGCTGTTCTTCATAATTTAAAAGCGACATTTCTTCTTTTACAGCTGTAGCAAATTTATTGTACGCTTCAAAACTCATGATCAAACCTCCTTTCTAATAATGTATCACATTTTCTTTTCAAAAGCCAGCAGCTTGTTACGGCAGTTTAATCTAGAAATTTTGTGCACCCGTTACAAGATTTGCATGATTGGGCTTATTTGTAGATAAAGCTGATGCAAAACGCCTTTGTTCTATTTCAGCTTTAAGATTTTCCAGATGTCGCTGTCTTCCTGGCCTAAGCGCCAGAAAGAAACGCCTTTGACGTTTGCTTCTTCGTAAACTTGAAGCCGCCTTGAAAGCGACCATGCATTGTCAAAATAGAAGGTGTAAGTAACTTCTTTAGACAATGTGAAAGTCGGAATGCCGTTGTCGATGCGCACTCTTGTAATTTCTGTGTCGTCAGAAAGCTTGCCTTTTGCGTTCTGGCCTCTGAAAAGTCGGTCAATCGAGCTGAATTTGTATGCTCCGGCTGTATCGTCGTTTGACCAGGCGCGGCCATAAAAAGACTGTCCCATAATGAACTTTTCGCGCGGAATAGTCTTTTGCGCATAAGCGAGCACGTTCTTGCACCAAGCTTCAGACGCAATCGGACCGGGCGCGCTCGTGCTCCAATGTTCGTCATAAGCCATAACGATTATGCGGTCAACGATGGCCGCAATCTTTTCATAGTCGTAAGCATCGCTTGAAAGCTTTCTTGTGCGCGCCGGAATCGCTACGCTCAATATCTGGTTTTTCTTGAGCTTTGACTTGAGTTCGCGCAAAAACGAAAGATAATGCTCTTTGTCGTCCGCACTCACAAGCTCAAAGTCTATCTGAAGCCCGTCATAATCAGCCGAAGCCTTGATGAGCGAATCAATCAGCGTGTTTCTGATTTTGAATTCAGGGTCTAAGCAGAAGTGTGTCAGCGCGCGGCCATTGTCGATAACGACCATGTGAACGCGCGCATTAGTTTCTGGCACTTTTGCACGTGATGGTGCATCAACAAGTTTGCCGAATGTTGAAAGACCTGCACCGAAATAGCCGATGTCTGTAATCGGCAGTTCGCTTGAATAAAAACGGTCTTCGCCTGCAATGAGGTAGCCCCAAATTTCGTTGAACGATGAAGTCGGAATCGTCTCAAGATATTCATCGCTGACAGAAGCCATCGTCTTTTTTTCTGGCGAAGTGACCGGCGCGACATGCCGCTCGTGGTGCTTTGCCGTTTCTTCAGATATTTCTTCATAAGGAACATTTTTAAGGTCGCTTTCACCGTCTTTGGCTGTGGCTTTTGAAGAGCTGACACAGCTGAAAATGCTAAACGATAAAATAAAT
>LVBI01000030.1 GCA_001603145.1 Spirochaetales bacterium Spiro_07
CTGTCTGTCTGTCTGTCTGTCTGTCTGTCTGTCTGTCTGTCTGTCTGTCTGTCTGGGATAGCTATACACTTTTAGACAAAACCCTTAACAATAATAGCAACACACAATCAATTTACTCAAAAAAAAGCCCATGCGGATGCGCTTTATCGCGTCCGCATGGGCTTTTTTTATATGCCCGACCGTGCCAACTCTGCACAGCTCATAACCGCGTAACCAAAGTTTCAGATACACAACCAATTTTCTTTGATAACCACCTCTGTGCGTCTATGCACCGCGTTCATTGCGTCTGCAAAGCAAGGCAGGGGCGTTTTATTTTAAACCACAACTTAAGGAGAGTGCTTAATGGCTAAGTACACTTGGAACGGACGTTACCGCCCGAATGCATTTACACCAGAAAATGACCGTGACCAGCTGCTCGACGTGGAGCTGCTCGGTTCGGTGCGTGACGCAGATTTGGCAGATGACATCATCGCCGAAGGGTGCGAAATCCAGAAGGAAACGATGGTTGACCTGTTCGCGCGGCGCGAAAAGGCTCTGGCAAAGCGTCTGCTCTCAGGCTACAGCTTTGTGAACGACATCGTGCAGATGCAGCCGCGCGTAACCGGCGTGTTTGAAGACATCAACGCGCAGTTTGACCCGAACGTTAACAAGTGCGTTGTCGATATGACGGCCGCCGCCGCGCTGCGCAGCAGCCTTGCAAGCGAAGTCGGCGTGAAAATCATCGGCACAAAAGAAGCAGGCGGAGCGAAGATCGGCGCTGTTACCAACACAGTGAGCGGTGCAAAAGACGGCACAGTGCCAATCGGCGATGACGTAATCATCGAAGGCGAAAAAATCAAGATTTTGGATGAAGCAGACACAGAGCAGGGCGTGTTCTTTGTGGATGCCGCCGGAACGGAGCACCGCGTAAGCCGGAAGCTCACCGTGAACAAACCGGCGCAGATTATCGCACGCGTTCCGGCAGATTTAGCCGAAGGCAGCGTAACGCTTGTAATCCGCACAAAGTTTTCCGGCAGCTCGTCTGTGCTAAAGACCGTGCGCGAGCTTAAATACACATTCGCGCTGAACGCAGTGAAGTAAAAGGCCGCTTTTTCAGGCACTCTGCAACGAGGGATGCAGACACCCTGCAACGGGGGATGCAGATTGTCTGCAACGGTAATGTCTATTTATGGATAAATCTGTCTTAGGACAGCAACCCAGATGTAACTGGGAAATATAAATTTTAAGGAGCTTTTTATGAAAAAGAAAATTATTCCAGTGATTGCGGCGGCGTTAATGCTGCTGACATGCGGAACAGCCTTCTCGGTTGATTTTTCAATTGATTTCAAGGAAATCAAGGAATCAGTAAAGAAAGAGATGAAGGGCAACAAGTCTGGCACAAAGCAGGGCGAAGCGGGTAAGGGAACAGCCGGCAATGCGGCCGCTGTAAACACAGAGCCGAACAGCGAGGACGACTTTGATTGGGAAGCAAACAAGGATCTTACGGAAATTACAATTGAAAGATATAAGGGAACAAGGACAGACGTTGTGATTCCTGTCACGATACAGGATGTGCCTGTTACACAAATAGGCGAGAGGGCATTTCAAGAAAAGATAATTACAAGCGTTGTCATTCCAGAAGGAGTAAAAGTGATTGGAAATGAGGCTTTTAGTCGCTGTCATCAACTGGTTTCTGTTACCTTGCCTCAGAATGTTTCTATCGGAGCGTCTGCATTTGGTGATTGCAGCTCTCTTAAGAGCGTAGTCATTCCGAAAGGCTGCCAGCTTGGCGAACTGGCATTTAGTGATTGTTATAATCTGGAATCAGTTACGCTGCCGGATGACTTAAAGATAATTCCTGATAATTGCTTTTCAGATTGCAAAAAACTTGCAAGCATCAAGTTCCCTTCTTCGCTAAAATTCATCGTAAAATGTGCATTCAATGGATGTCCGTTCACGTCTGTTGATATTCCGGAGGGGGTTGAGTATATCGGAGATGGTGCATTCAAGTCTAATGCCATAACTTCGGTCTCGCTTCCGAAGAGCCTCAAATGGGTGGGTACAGATATGATAAAGGGTGACAACATAGCTGACATTAAGATTGCAGAAGGCTGCGTACCAAAAAATGCTGGTAGCGAGTCTTCAGAAGATTTAAGAGATTTCGTAAAAGGGGCTGCAATAGACAAGTCAATAAAGCTTCAAAAAGTGCTTGCCTCTGTTAAGGTGCCGAAAAGGTCATATGAAGACAAAACAGCCCTTATAAAATTCCTTAAGGGCTATGGATTCAGCGACAGTTACATAAGCGATAAATTCGATATCTATTAAATTGCTTTTCAAATAAGAAGAAATGAACNNGTTCGGGGTATCGTTCGTTCTGCTAAGGAATTGCACTCAGGTTTAATACCCTTTATTTCGCCCCAGAGGGGGATGTTTCCTACGGAAACAGGTATTAAACCCTCGGCACGAATAAATTATGGCATTTTGTTCAAAATGTTGAAAAGAGCTTGCGGATGATGCAAAGTTCTGTGCAAACTGCGGAACGCCGGTTGGCGGTGCGGCAAGCGAAGGAAGCACCGCAGGTATAGGCGACAAGGCAAAGGCAGCCGGAGAAAAGAATGGATTACTTCATTGACATAATCAAATTACCGCAAGATTCAGCAAACCAACAGAGTTCAACAAACCAGCAAGGTTCAGCAAACAAGCAGGGAACAGCCCCCTCGAGAGATAATTCTAATCTTGCAGCCGCATTTAATTTTGCAAACAGCTGCCGGGATAAAGAGATAGACCGCTTTTGGACGCGCGGATTGTATTTCTGGGGCTTCATAACAGCATCTTTTGCCGCCTACATGGCAGTTTTCAATATCGCGCTCGGTCATAACGAAAACGGTGTGCAGAACGCACTCTGCCTGCAAAATATCCTTGCAATGAGCTTTATGTCAAAATTCGTTCTTTTTGTGCTTGCCTTTATCTGCTTTGTGTTCTGCCTTTCTTGGCAGCTTGCACATAAAGCGTCAAAATACTGGCAAGAAAGCTGGGAAAAACATATCAAATATCTTGAAGAAAAATATATCGGCATGATCTACGATTCATCAATTATATTAAAAAAAGGTGAATGCCCTTTCTCTTTGAAACCATACAATTATTCTGTAAGCAAGATTTCATCGCTCTGTTCCATATTGCTTTTGCTTGTATCTATGGGGCTTTTCATCTTTCATGGGAGTGTTTTGATTGCAAGCTGTACTACTCTGTGGCAAATTCTAAAGTGCTGCAAATGCCTGTGTGCGTTTGGTGTTGTGTTTTTAGCATTAGTTTTTATTTACTGTTTTTCTAAATGCTGCATTGGCAACAAAAGCTCCGACAAAAGTGAAGTCGTTTTTAGAAAAGCTGAAATACCACCATGCAGAACAGAATAAACGGAAATGTAAAACACGAAATAACAGCAAGAGAAGCTGAACCATTCTTGAATATCTACGTTAAACACCTTTCAAACATGAACCAATCTATACACCATTCTTCACACGGGGCATAACGCCCCCCCATTTTTTTGCCTTAAGACAAATCTAGTAACGGATGCACAACGGCTGCCTCTTTTGCGCAAATGCACAAAGGCTGCCCGTTTAGGGCTGGTGTACAAGGGCGCGAGGGCGGCGGAGTGCGGTTCAAAAATGCTCTGTTTGTTGCCGTCGCGAAAGCGACACGTATATAGTTTCATTGCAACAAACAGTGCATAGCGCATTATTGCGCGGTTTTGAACCGTGCTACGACGCCCGAAAGCATGTGTGCAAATTCTCCCAAAATGCGCGGATGTGCACAAGCTGCCGATTTTTCATCGATTGAGCTTTGATTGTAGATTGGCTGCTGCGAAAAGAAGATTGCTTCGTCGCTGCGCTCCTCGCAATGACGTGGAGCGGTTCAGTTGGTCTGCACAGGCACGGCTTTCAGCTGTTCGGCGAGTTGCTGCACAGTTTCAAGAGGCAAATCTTGTGCTTTTGCGATGATATCAAATGAAACACCAAGATTAATCAGATTCTGCGCCGCTTCAAGCTTGGCTTCAGAGCGGCCGCGTTCTTCGCCTATGGCTATTCCAAGCTCCTTTCCTTCTTCCATAATGTCAAAGTCGTGGATATTGCACCTTATATAGTCGCTCCTGAATTGCTCGTCTTGTTCATTGCTCAACTGGAGCTTTCAGCTCTTCGGCAAGTTGCTGCACAGTTTCTAGCGGAAGGGCTGTACAATCAGCTATATCTTCTAAATCAAGTTTGTTTTTTATAATAAGATTCCGCGCAGCTTCAAGCTTGGCTTCTTGAATACCTTCGCGTCTGCCTTCACGGCGCACGTCGCTGTCGTGCAAGCTCCACGAGAGATAGGTCTTTTTCATTTCTTCTACTTTCTTCTGTGTCTCTACCATATTATTAAGCCTCCGTGTAAAATTAGATTCAGCCTTATTCGTTTGCACAAATTTAAGGAATTTTCTTAGGCTTTCGTTCTCGATTTTGTCATAAGCCGTGCAGTTGAAAATCTGTACGACAGCCGCATCATCAACAAATACTGACGAATCTTCTTTGCACGTTCTTCGAACAGTATAGCACGGAATGCCCTTTTTGAAAGGGTCGAACCGGCACAAAAAGATTACGATGCTCTCTTTTAGTTCACTGTAGTCTTCGCCTTTGAGCAGACTGTCAACGTCCATCATGCCCTGATAATAGCGCGTGCGCCTGCCAATGTCATGCTCATCTTTGTTCTGGATCTCCACATCATAAATGCGGCTACTGTCTTTGACGTATACATCCAGACGAATGCTGTGCGCCGTATAAAGCGGCGCAACAGCTCTTTGCGGCTCAGAGTATTCGATGTGGTCAATCTCAAAGCCCAACATGCATTCAAGAGCCTCTTTACAAAGTTCCTTGTCCTGCATCACAACACCAAACATGAAATCATCATAGAAGCATAATTCCTCAAAAGGTTTAATGAAGCTCATATAACTTAACCTCCATCTTAATATCTATTGCGTTTTATTTTTTTCTGTACCAGTTTGGAAAAATTCTAAAAGATTTTACAATTCGTCTTGGGGTAAATCTTGTAACGAGTGCACCGGGTTTGCGACTGGGCTTGTTCTACGGAATAAGCTGAATCGGCAAACCCTGTAAGTTTTGCGCAGAGCGCAAAACTTGAAAGATGTTGTACAATGCCTGCCTGTTTTGGGCGGTTGTACAAAGGCGCGAGGGCGGCGGAGTGCGGTTCAAAAATGCTCTGTTTGTTGCCGTCGCGAAAGCGACGTATTTATAGTTTCATTGCAACAAACAGTGCATAGCGCGATATCGCGCGGTTTTGAACCGTGCTTCGCTGCCCGGAAGCATGTGTGCAAATTCTCCCAAAATGCGCCGATGTACACAAGCTGCCGGGTTTTCATCGATTGAGCTTTGATTGTAGATTGGCTGTTGCGAAAAGAAGATTGCTTCGTCGCTGCGCTCCTCGCAATGACGTGGTGGCTTGCTTGTATCTTCCAAAAAAAAGTTCTCTGTGTTATGCTTGCTTCATGAAATTTTCTAATTGTTTTAAGACACTTGTTTTAGCGGCGTTTTTCAGCTGCTCTTTATTATTCATTTCTTGCTCAAAAAAACTTGGATACAGCGTCCTTCTGTGGTCGCTCCCTGAAGCAGGGCTTCATGACGGAGATTTGGTTCAAGTTTACATCAAATCAAATATAAGCCAGGTTTATGTTATCGGAACACCCGGCTCTCAGCAGAAGCTTGAAGTGCCTTTCTGGCAGATTACGAACCCGACGGCCAAAGCAAAAGCTTTGCGCGCCTATGATTCATACAGAGAATACCAGAGCGTATACGCTTCTGTTGCAATTGACGGTCTGCCTGTGCGCTACGAGCCGGTAAACACGGCGCGCCAAGTCTACCGGCTTAGAAAAGGCGAAAACCTTAAAGTCTTGAAAAAGGGCGCAGGCACGCCGCCAATGTCAGGCTCAAAGCCGCTTGAAGGCGACTGGCTCTGGGTTATGACTTCAGACGGAACTACAGGCTGGTGCTTTTCTTATAACCTGAAGCTTTTTGACGAAAACGCCCCGCAGCAGACTGAAGAAGTTGAAGTTGTCTACGACGAGGAGCTTGAAAAAGTTCTTGATTCAGTCTGGTATCCTGAAGAATATCTGACAATGATAAACAACAATCAGGTTGATATTTCCAAATTTGAAAAGAACTATTATTTCAACCCGGGCAAAGAAACAGGCACAATTGAGCTGAAAATTGCCGATGTTTTCAAGACTTGGAAATATGCCGGAACAGAAAAGCTTGAAAACGGAAACTACCGCTTCAAAGGCACGAACATTACAATAAGCCTTAAAAAGAACAATACAATCGCGGTTATTTTTGCAGATTCCAAAGGCCGGCAGAAGTCTGAAACGCTCGTGCAGCTTTCATCAACAATTGATGAAGTCATTTCAGCAGAAGAAGAGCGCCGTTCAGCTTTGCTTGCAAGATTTCTCATGGCCGGTTCTGTGTTCTCAAGCTCAAATTACGGCGACCTGCTCTTGCTTGAAGACGGCACATTCTCTTGGTCGTCTTATCAGCGGCTTGTTCCGTCTGTAATTCCGTCGCAGTCTGGCGAAAGAGGCCGCATCTCATTTGATTCGTTTGTCAGCGCTTCAATTGCGTCTGTCTATGACGGCGTGGTAACTTTCACGTTTGACAGAAACAAAAAGCCTGTGCGCTTCCTTTACAAGCTTGAATCAAACGGTATTCGTCTTGAAGAAACGACCGCCGCAACAATAAAAGACAATGTAATAACTTCACGCGGAACTAACGCAATCGTGCTGTTTTTTGGGAATGAATAATGGCTTTTGTTCAGTTCTCAAAAGTTTCGCTTGCGTTTGGTGACAGGGACATCTTAAAAGACGCCACAGTTTATCTTGCGGCGGGCAGCAAGGCTGCGCTTGCGGGCGCGAACGGTTCGGGCAAGTCAACGCTGATGAAGGTGCTTGCCGGAATAATTGAACCTGATGCTGGCGAGCGCGTAATTCAGAAAGACGCGCGCATTGCGTACCTTCCACAGTCAGGCATTGTATTTAAAGACTCAACCTTGATGGAAGAAGCCGACCGTGCCTTTGAGTACGGCCACAACCTTGCAAAAGAGCTTGACTTGCTCGGCGATGAGCTTAAAAAAGAAGAATATGCCAAAAATGACGCGAAAAGCGCGCCTTTGCTTGAAAAATACCATGCGCTTCAGATTGCACTTGAAGAGTCTGGCTGGTATAGGCGGCAGGCGCTTTCAGAGCAGGTGCTTTTAGGGCTTGGTTTTTCTCAAAAAGATTTTTGCCGCCCCGTTTCAGAGTTTTCTGGCGGCTGGCAGATGCGCATTGCGCTTGCAAAGGTGCTGCTTGAAAAGCCCGACATTCTGCTTCTTGACGAGCCGACGAACTACCTTGACATTGAGGCGCGCAACTGGCTTGAGCAGTGGCTGCTCGATTTTAAGGGCGGCTTCTTGATTGTCAGCCACGACCGCTATTTTCTAGACGTTACTGTCAGCGAGGTTTACGAGCTTTTTAACGCGAATTTGCACCGCTATTCGGGCAACTATTCGCATTACGAAGAAGTGCGCCGTGCTGAACTTGACCAGCTTATGGCGAATTACGAGCTTCAGCAGGCGGAAATCAAAAAACTTGAAGATTTTATCAGACGTTTCGGCGCAAAGGCAACAAAAGCTGCGCAGGCGCAGGAACGCATGAAAATGCTTGAGAAAATCGAGCGCATAGAAATTCCTGAAAATCTGAAAAAGATTCATTTCAGCTTTCCGCCCGCGCCACACTCTGGCAGGCTTGTGCTTACGGTCAACGGCCTTTCAAAGACTTACCCGCCGTCAAATGAAAATCTTGAACCGAATTGCGTAATCAAGAACCTTGATTTCGTGCTTGAAAACGGCGAGCGGCTTGTGGTTGCTGGCCGTAACGGCGCGGGCAAGACGACGCTTCTCCGCATCATAGCCGGTCACGATTCAGATTATTCAGGCGAGGTAAAGCTCGGTGCTGGTGTTTCAATCGGCTATTTCTCGCAAGACAGCGCGGAACAATTGCAAGGCACGCAGACCGTGCTTGAAACAATCGAGTCAGAAGCGCCGTTCGAGCTTATTCCGAAAGTGCGCGACATGCTCGGTGCGTTCCTTTTCCGCGGCGATGATGTCTATAAGCAGGTTTCTGTGCTTTCGGGCGGAGAAAAGAGCCGCCTTGCGCTGCTCAAGCTGCTGCTCCGGCCGGTGAATCTGCTTATTCTTGACGAACCGACGAACCATTTGGATTTGACTTCAAAAGATGTGCTGCTTGACGCGCTCAAAGATTTCGGCGGAACTGTGCTGTTCGTTTCTCACGACCGCGGCTTTATCGAAAGCCTTGCGACGCGCGTAATTGAGCTTAAGCCCGGTTCTGCACGGCTTTTTGCCGGAGATTACCGCTATTATCTTGAGCGTCTTGCCGCAGAGCAAGCCGGTGCGCCTGTTGATACAAGCACAAACGAGGCAAAAGCTGCGATGCAGGCCGCCGCTCAGCAGAAAACTGAAGCGCCGTCTTCTCAGCAGAGCTGGGAAGACGAAAAGCGCCGCAAAAACGAAAAGAAGCGTCTTGAGCGCGAAGAAGAGCAGCTTATGAACGAAATTGCGGCTGTAGAAGAAGAGAAAGCTGCTCTTGAAGCAGAGCTTGCGCTTCCGGCGGTTTATTCAGACGGCGCAAAAAGCACCGCCGTTCAAAAGAAAATCGAAGAAGCGGAGCAAAAGCTTGAAAAGCTCAACGCGCGTTGGGAAGAATGTGCGTCTGCTTTGGAAGCTTTGAACTGACTGTTTGACGAAGAAGCTGTGTGCCATGAATCGACTGCTCGCTTGATTAGCATTGGTTGGTGAGCATAGCCGAACCACAAATGCCGAGTATTAGAATGCATCACTAATCTTAATAGATTTTGTCATTGTCGGGCGTGACCCGACAATCTCGGATTTGCAATTGAGTTTAATCTACAAGACAAGCTTTTTCTTGCGAATCGCTGCAAGTTTTTTGCAAGCTAAAACTTGTTTAGTTTGTTGTGTCATTCGTAACGAAGTTTCACGAAAGCGGCTGTTCTGGAATTTCCAAATCTGTTTCAGCGTTTATAAGCGGAATCTCGATAAAGAATTCAGAACCTTCGTTCTGCTTTGAGGTGAACCACATCTTGCCTTGAAAATGCCCGATGATTGTGGCGTGCGCCATGTAAAGGCTTATGCCCGAACTGTGCTTGCCCTTTGTCGTAACAACTTGCTTGAAAAGCTTATCCTGCATTTCAAGCGGAATTCCGCCGGCGTAATCGCCGATTGAAATGGTAACAAGGTCTTTCTTTTGTGCAAGCGTAAAATAGATAAGACCTTCCGCGCCGTTATAAGCTTGAATGCTGTTCATTATCAAAGCCTGAATAATCTGCACAAGACTGTTCATGTCGCCTTTTATGCGCACTTCAGAGCCGCAGTTGTTCGTTGTCTTGAGCGTGCATTGCGCTTCATCAAGCTTGTCCTTAAGCAGAAATTCTACGCGCGTTATAAGTTCCGGCAAAGAAAAAACTTTGTCGTTCTCAACGATAAGGCTTTCAGTCTGCATCGTAATAGCTGAAAGGATTCCTTCAAAAGATTCAAGCCCTGAACGCTGGCTTTGCAGATTCTGCTTGATTTCGCGGATTATTTCCACAAATTCGTCAGCCGTTATGCTTTTTTCGTCTATCTGTTTCTGACACTCATCAATTATGCTTGCGATATTTTCCATTGAATTTGAAAGTCGCAGAACGGGTGCGCGCAAATTCTGCACAACGCTGCCAATCATCTGTGCAATCGAAGAAAGCCTTTCTTGTTCTACAAAGCTTGCGTAATCTTTTTTTGATTGAGTAACGTCTTGCCCCATCACAATGCACGCGCGGTAACGGCCTTTCTGAAAAATCGGCGTGAATTCGCATTGAAAGAATCGGTCTGTGTTGTTGTGCTCCGTCGGATGATAGATGATTTCAGCTTTTACAGGCTTTTCTATGCGGCGCGCTTCGGCAATGCAATTAAGAATCTTGTCGTAGTCGAAGATTGACTTGTATGTGTTTATAATATCGCTGAAGTTGTTGCCTTTTTTCAGTTTATGCGAAGGAAAAGCTTGAAAAGCCGGTTCGTTAAAATCAACGATTGTAAGTTCTGCGTCAACAACGATATAAACATAAGAAATGCGGTCAACGATTGAGCGCAAAACGAGCGGCGTGTTCTCAAGAAAGTTATACTTTGAGACTGTCTTATAAAATGCAAACGCGCTTGCGGCAAAAACTATCGGCGTGGCATAAGGCGTAATATTGATTGTGTTTGCAATGAAAAGTATGTTCACAAAAACAGGCAGCGCGGTGCAAACAATAAGCAATAAAGCCTGAAAATGAAGTTCCTTGCTTGCCTTGCGCATGAAAAGCACAAGATAGACAAGCGCAACAGCCATCACCGTGAAAAAAATCATGATGTGCGCCGCCGAAAACAGCCCGATTGCCCTTCCGCGCACAAATAACGAAGAATAATACAGATGAAATTTGTTGTCTGTCCAAAGCCCGAACTGCGTTATCACCGGGTCTGCCATAACAAGATATGCAAGTTTTGTTAGATATTTTCCGTCTTGTGCAAACGCATGAGACATAAAGAGAATCCAAATAGGCACAAGCGTAATAAAGAAGTATTTGCCGCGCTCAAGAATCCATGCAGCCTGAAGGTTGCCGAGCCGTCGCGATGCATCTTCAAAGAAAAGGAAGAAAATCCAACCCATTACTGCAATTATATAAAGTATAAGCAGATACTGGAGCGAATTCTTTCCTTTTTTGCGCAGCACGCGGACAAGCAATGCGGCGAGAAACACAAAAGCAAAGAGCGCCGTAAAATAAATGAAAATCTGCATAAGTTTCCTCCGTGACATTTGCTTGTGCCAGTTTCAGCTGTGCCGGAACTGACAATATTCTATCATAAAAATGCAGGTTCTTGGAATAAAAAAGCCCCGCCAAAAGTTGAAGCTTTCAGCAGGGCTTTGTTGCTGTCAAAGACGGCAATTATTTTGCAAGAATTGTTGCAAGTTCCGGATTTTCGGCAAGCTCTTTCTTAAGACCTTCGGCGCGGGCCTTGTTTACATAATCTGGGCTCTGGAAAGAGTATGTAAAGTTCGTATGAACATCATAAGTGCCCTTCATAAGAGCATAAGCGTCTTCTGTCATTACAAGCTCTTCGTCAGTCGGAATTACGAAAATCTTGACCTTTGAATCGTCTGCGCTGATGCATGTTTCAGCGTTGCTTGAGTTTGCAAGCTTGTTCTTTTTCTTATCAAGCTTGATGCCTAGGAATTCAAGTCCTTCAAGGCATTTTTCGCGGATAAGTGGTGCGTGTTCGCCAACACCGGCTGTGAACACGATTGCTTCTGCGCTGCCGAGGGCAGCCATATAAGCGCCGAAATATTTCTTGAGGCGGTAGCATTCCATTTCAACAGCGAGCTTTGCTTTTTCGTCGCCAGCTTCAGCTGCTTTCTGAACATCGCGGCGGTCTGTGTATTTGCCAGTGATGCCGAGAAGACCAGACTTCTTGTTCATGGCTGTGTCCATTTCAGCTGGTGTCATGCCTGTCTTGCGCATGATGTAGAATGCAAGAGCAGGATCCATGTCGCCTGTGCGTGTGCCCATTACAAGGCCTTCAAGCGGCGTAATGCCCATTGATGTGTCAAAGCATTTGCCGTTCTTTACGGCGCACATTGAAGCACCGTTTCCGATATGCGCAATGATAACGTTTGTATCTTTCGGCTCTTTGTGCAGCAGAACAGATGCACGCTTTGCTGTATAAAGGAAAGAAGTGCCGTGGAAGCCGTAGCGGCGTGCTGCATATTTTTCGTACCATTCATGCGGAATGGCGTACATAAAGCTTGTGGCAGGCATTGTCTGGTGCCATGCTGTGTCCATTACGGCGCAGTGCGGCACATCAGGCAGAACTTTCTGTGCGGCTTCAATGCCCATGATGTTTGCAGGGTTGTGAAGCGGACCAAGATCCTGAACCGAGCGGAATGTTTCGATGATTTCCGGTGTGCAGATTACAGACTTTGTGAATTTATCGCCGCCATGAAGAACGCGGTGACCAACAGCCTTGATTACGCTCATGTCGCTGATGACACCAACTTTTGGGTCTGTGATAGCCTGAATGATTAATTCGATTGCTTCTTTGTGTGTCGGGCACGGGCTTTCTTTTACAAACTTGTCTTTGCCCTTTGCCTTGTGGGTAATGACAGAACCTTCTTGTGTAACGCGCTCAACTACGCCTGATGCAAGAACATCCTTGTTGTCCCAATCGTAAACCTGATACTTTGCGGAAGAGCTTCCGCAGTTCAAAGTAAGAATGACCATATGATTCCTCTGTCATGAAAAGTGTACCGCAACGGCTTTCCTGAAAATCAAATAAAGGTGAAATGCCTGCTGCGGATGATATTTCAGTATAAAGCAAACGGCCAAAAGAGAAAAGATATATGTTTTACCTATAAGGCTTAAAATTCATTTTTTTCGCGTTGCCGTGGCGGCTTGTTAAACTGCGCTTGCACCTGCATTGCATATGCTTTATACTTGCGTGCAGATTCAACACAGATTAGGGAGATAATCTATGAAAGTTTTAGTTATCGGCGGCGCAGGCTATATCGGAAGCCATGTCGTAAAGGCTCTTCTTAAAAAAAATCACGAAATTACAGTTTTTGATAATCTTTCATCTGGCTTGAGGCAGAATCTTTTCAAGCAGAATACTTTTATACACGGTGACATTCTGAACCCTGCACAGCTTGACGCTGCATTTGAGCGCGGCTTTGATGCGTTCATTCACCTTGCGGCATCAAAAGCTGCCGGCGAATCGATGATTGTGCCGGAAAAATATGCTGTGAACAATATAATCGGAACAATCAACATTCTGAATGCCGCAATGAAGCACAACTGCAAGAAGATGGTCTTTTCTTCTTCTGCCGCGGTTTTCGGTGCGCCGCAGTATTTGCCGATTGACGAAAAGCATCCGCAGAATCCAGAAAATTTTTATGGCTACACCAAGCTTGACATTGAGCATTACCTCGCCTGGTACGACCAAATCCGTGGCTTGAAATATGCTGCTTTGCGCTATTTCAACGCGGCAGGCTATGACCCTGAAGGAGAGCTTTACGGTCTTGAGCAGAATCCGGCGAACCTTCTGCCTGTTATCATGGAAGTTGCAGCCGGAATGAGAAAAGAAATGTCGATTTTCGGCAACGATTATGACACACGGGACGGCACTTGTATCCGCGACTATGTGCATGTTGCAGACCTTGCAGACGCTCACGTTAAGGCGCTTGATTACATTTCAGCAAAGAACGAAAGCCTTACGGTTAATCTCGGCAGTGAAACAGGCATTTCTGTAACTGAAATGGTTGAAGCTGCTCGCCGCATAACAGGCAAAGAGATTCCTGCAAAATATGTAGACCGCCGCCCGGGCGATCCGTCTTGTCTTTATGCAACATCTGCGTATGCAAGAGAAAAACTGAACTGGAAAGCTCAATATTCAGACATTGACACGTTGATAAGCTCAACATGGCAAGCTTATCAGAAAAATTTGGGCAAGTAATTTGAAGTTTTGAAAGGCGCGTTTCTGAAAAACAGCATAAGAGGCAGTTGAATGAGTGATTTTGAGAAAATTTGCAAATATATCGAAGATAACGCCGCAACAGCGGTTGAGCTTGAAAAGATTCTCACAAAGATTCCGGCACTTGCGCCTGAAAGCGGCGGCGACGGCGAAAGCGCAAAATGCAAGGCTTTAGAAGAATTTCTTGCAGCGCACGGCATAACTGATTTGAAGCATTTCGACGCGCCTGACAGCCGTGTTTCAAGCGGTGTAAGACCGAACCTTGTTGCAACGTTGAAAGGCAGAACAGCAAAAAATCTTTGGATTATGTCTCATCTTGATGTTGTTCCTGCCGGAGAAGAGAAGCTGTGGAATACGCCGCCTTTCGAGGTTGTGCAAAAAGACGGCAAGCTTTTCGGGCGCGGTGTCGAAGACGACCAGCAGGGTATTGTCTGCTCTGTAATGGCGGCTCTTGCGTTGAATGCGTTGAAAATTGAGCCTGAATATACGATAAAACTTTTGTTCGTTGCTGACGAAGAGGTTGGCTCAAAATACGGCATTGAATATCTTGTAAAGAACCACAAGCTTTTTGCCAAAGACGATTTAATCATAACGCCTGACGGCGGCGACCCGAAAGGTGAGACTATTGAAGTTGCAGAGAAAAACCTTCTGTGGCTCAAAGTGCAGACGCACGGCAAGCAGGCACACGGCTCAACGCCGGATGAAGGCGTGAACGCGCATCTTGCGTCTTGCGCATTGGCATTAAAGATAAACGCGCTTGAAAAAGAGCTTGCCGAGCGGAATCCGCTTTTTTCGCCAGACCGTTCCACATTTCAGCCGACCAAAAAAGAAGCGAACGTGCCGAACGTGAACACAATTCCGGGCGACGATGTAATCTATTTCGACTGCCGCATTTTGCCGTGCTATACGCTTGACGATGTGCGGAAAACCGTAAAGAAGTGCTGTGACGAAGTTTCAGCTGAATATGGCGTAACCTTCACTTTAAGCGAAGAACAGGCTGTTGAGTCGCCCGCAACGCCAGAATCTTGCGAAGTTGTGCAGGTGCTTGAAGGTGCTGTGCGCCGTGTCTTGAAACTTGAGCCGCGCATCGTGGGCATCGGCGGCGGAACTGTGGCGGCTTGCCTTAGAAGCGCGGGCTACAACGCCGTTGTCTGGAGCAAGCACGACGAAACGATGCATCAGCCGAATGAGTATTGTCTTATTCAAAATTTGATAGACGAATCAAAAGTGCTCGCCTCTGTAATGCTGAAAAACGCATAAAAATGGCAAGCTGCAAAATCTAAACTAATCTTTGATAAAACGCAGATGCTGAACCAAGTTCAGCATGACAAATCTTTTTAGGCAGCCTCATCTTTTAGATTGCCGTGTCCTTAGCAACGATTTTTCAACCGAGCACGGCGATGGAATCAGTTTTGAGTTTATCTAACTTTGAAGATGATGCCGACTACGGCGATTGTAATCAGGAGCTGTATAATCATGAATTTCAGCATAACCTGAGTTGGCGACCAGTTGTGGTTTTTTCTCATGTGGTCGTGCAGCGGAAACCTGATGTTTGTGAAAATCTTTATCTTGAAGAATCTGAGCAGTGCAACTTTCAAAAGTCCCATGCCACCGTTCACCATTATAATAGAAGAAGTTGCAAGAATTAGGAAAGGGTTGCCGCTTATCATAACCGCGCAGCCTATAAAAAAACCGAGCGCACGGCTTCCGGCATCGCCCATGAGGACTTTGCTTGGATATGCGTTGTGCCACAAATAGCCCATGAGCACGCCGCAAAGCGAGAATGTGATGATTGCCCAAGAAGCACCGCCCGCCATTGTCGGAACGAGCAGATATTCAGCTATATCTTTATGCCCCAGAATGAAATAGAAGATTACGCCCATCGTGCCAAGCCCGATTAGAACGAGCGTGCTTGAAAGGCCGTCAACGCCGTCTGTGCAGTTCGTGGTGTTTATTGAAGCCCAGAGAAGCACCGTAGAAACAATCGCAAAAACAACCGGATGCACCGCAATCTGTTTTGAGGCAAATGGAAGCCAGAAAAGAATTTCCTGATTGATTCCGCCTTTGCGCAAAAACAGCATGGCCGCGGTTGCTGCAAGGCAAAGCAGAAGGTCGAGCGCGGCCTTTCTGTATTCGCCCCAGCTTTTGATGCTTCTGTCGTCAAGAAAGCCTGTAAGCATTGTAAGCCACGTCAAAATTATGATAGCAACTTGCAAAGCGTTCACCGGCGCGAACACAAGCGCGATTATCACGAAAAAGCTTATGAACACAACGCCTGCGCCAGTCGGCTTGCCTTTTGCGGCTTCGGCATGAATCGTGAATTCTCTGCCGCGGTCGCATGGCAGCCATTTATAGAATTTTGGCAAAAGCAAGCTCGTAAGGAAAAATCCTGCATACAATGCAAGGCATATAAGCACGGCGTTTGACTGCAAAAGCCGCGCAGGCCCGAAAATCGGAACAAGATATTGTGCAAGATTATAAAGCATTATGCCTCCATAGCGGCTTTTGCCGTTTTGTCAAAATATTCAGCAGCCCGAAAGCCGAAACATTTCAGGCTGTTTCTGTCTTAATTAGTGCTTGAAGTGGCGTGTTCCGGTGAATACCATCGCGATGCCGTACTTGTTGCAGGCATCGATGCATTCCTGGTCGCGGATTGAGCCGCCCGGTGTTACAATTGCCTTAATGCCGAATTCGTTTGCCTTTTCAACATTGTCTGCAAACGGGAAGAACGCATCGCTGATGAGCACTTCTGCATTGCCGATGCCGAGCGCCTGTGTCTTTTCTTTGGCGCGCGTCAAAGCCTGCTCTGCTGCCCAGATGCGGTTTGTCTGGCCACAGCCGATGCCGTAAGCTGTTCTGTTCTTTACAACGAGAATTGCGTTTGACTTTGCGAACATGGCAACTGTCATGCCGAAAGCCATTTCGTCAATCTGAGCTTGTGTAGGCTTTGCTTTTGTAACGATATCCCACTTTTCAAAAAGCACGTTGTCGCGGTTCTGAACGAGAAGACCGCCCGCAACGCTCATGCATTCATAATCATCATCGGCTGAAATTTCAGCTGTTATGAGGCGCAGGTTCTTTTTGGCAGCAAAAACTTCGAGAGCATCGTCTGTAAAGCCAGGCGCAACGATAACTTCAAGAAAGCATTTCACCATTTCTTCGGCACAAGCCTTGTCGATGACCGCGCTGCAGCCTACGATGCCGCCGAAAATTGAAACCGGGTCGCAGTCGAATGTCTGTTTATAGCTTTCAAGCGGTGTTGCGCCAAGCGATGCGCCGCACGGCGTGTTGTGCTTCAATGCGATTGTGAACACGCTGTTTGATGCGCCGGCAAAGCTTGCAGTAATCGGCTTGCCTTTCGGTGCGGCCTTGTTACCGTCGGCATCTTTTCCGCAGATAATTCCGTCATATTCTGAATAATCTGTGCCGTTTACAGGCGAAGCGTTCTTTACAAAGTGGTTGAAAGCGCAAACGCCTTTCCAAGCTACGTCAAGGTCGCGAATGTTGTTGTAAGAAAGCTCTTTGCCCTGAAGCTGCTTCATGCCGGCAAAAGCGCCTTTCTTGTCTGCCGTAACGTAAAGCGCGGCTTTCTGGTGGCTGTTCTCGCCGTAGCGCAAAGACTGGCTTTTTACAAGCGGCATGTCATAATATTGCGGCAGCTCTTCTTCAAGCATGAATCTTGAAACGGCTGCATCATAAGCTGATGTAAGGTTAAAGACTTTTCCGGCAAGGCAGCGCTTGAAAGAAGCTTCAATCTTGCCAACGTCTTGGTTTGTCTTGTCGAGATTTGCCTTAACTTCGGCATAATCAGCCGGGTCGGTCAAAACCAGAACGTCGTTGTGGTTTTTTGCAGCGGCTCTAAGCATTGTCGGACCGCCGATGTCGATGAATTCGACAGTTTCTTCAAATGTAAGCCCTGCCTGAACTTTCTCAAAGAATGGGTACAAGTTTACGCAGACCAAATCGATTGGGGCTACGCCTAAATCGTTTATTGTTTTCATGTGCTGATCATTTGCACGTATGGCAAGCAGACCTGCATGAATCATCGGGTGCAAAGTCTTTACGCGGCCGTCAAGACATTCCGGAAAGCCTGTGACAGAAGAAACATCTGTAACTGCAACACCGTTTTCTGCAAGATGCTTCTTAGTTCCTCCGGTTGAAAGAATCTCCCAGCCGTTCTTTTCAAGGTACTGTGCCAAGTCGAGCACGCCGTCTTTGTAGAATACACTGATTAGAGCGCGTTTTTTCATTTGATTTGTTCCTGTTTGTTGTATTTTCGTGCAAATGTTACCATATAATACATTGTTTGTGAAGCTTTTAACAGAAAGCGCATCGTTTTCATCAGCTTAAAAAAAATGAATGAAACGCCTGAAATGTGCTATAATTTTTAGCGGAAAATCGAATTTTAAAGGTTGGAGATAAAAATGAAAGCGATTGTATTTTTGGCAGACGGCTTTGAAGAAGTTGAGGCTTTGATGCCTGTTGATTATTTGCGCCGCGCAGGTGTTGAAGTAACTGTTGCAGGCGTTTCTAAAAAAGAAATAACCGGCTCGCACGGCATAAAAGTCTGCGCCGATGCTGTTGCGGCAGAATCTCTTTTGAGCGAAAAATTTGACGCACTTATTGCGCCGGGCGGAATGCTGGGCTCTTCAAACCTTGCCGCTTCGCCGGTAGTTGAAAAGCTCTTTAAAGACGGCGAAAACCGCGGTGCAGTTGTTGCCGCTATTTGTGCCGCGCCTGTCGTGGTGCTCGCAAAAGCGGGGCTGCTGAAAAACCGCCGCTACACATGCTATCCCACAATGGAAAACGACTTGGAGAAATTTGCGGGCAGCAACTATAAGGCTTTGACTGAAGGCTCGGTTCACTTAGAAGAGCGCGTCGTTGTTGACGGCAACTTGGTTACGGCAAGAGGGGCGGGCGTTGCAGAAGAATTTGCGCTTGCATTGGTTGAAAAGCTTGCAGGCAAAGCCGCCCGCGATAATTTGCACAAAGGCATTGTCGCAAGATAAAGCTTAGTCCGTGCTTCGGCTTCGCGGCTGTGCTCATTCGTCGTCGGTGACTTCTTCGAGTTCTTCAAGCTCTTCGGCTTCTTCGATGTCGTCAATGCTTGCGCCGGAATTGTGCGCTTCTTCAGCTTGAACCGGAGCTTTATAGATTTTTTCAGACTTTGCGCTTCGCTTTAGCACGATAATCGTGATGTCGTCTTTAAGCGGCGCATCGTCAACAAAAATCATAAAGTCTCTTAAGACAGAAGCAAGCTTCTTTTCGGCGCTGCCTGATTCGGCATGTGCAAAGCTATATTTTAAGCGGTGCAGACCGTAGTCTTGCCCAGAAAGATTCTGCGCTTCTGTTATGCCGTCTGTGTAAAAAAGCATACTGTCGTTTTCGTTCATGCCGAATTCGACAGTCTGAAAATGAACGTCAAGCCCCGCGATGCCGATCATTCCGCATTGAAGCTTTGACCTTTCAGGCGCAAGCGCAATTGCATTGTCTGTGCCTATTCTGTGCAGAAGCGGCGGCGGGTTGCCAGCGTTTACAAGCTCAATCATACCTTCTTGCCCGGCAATGTCGTTCATGCGTATCATCGCGCCGGTCAAATAATTTTCTATGCTGCCCTTTGCGCGGATGATGTTGTCGTTAATTTTTATCATTACATCGCTCAGCTGGCTGTCAAGATTATCTCTGTAAGTGTTGAAAATTATGTTCTTGGCAAGCATCGTAACAAGACCGGCCGCAATTCCGTGACCAGAAACATCAAAAAGGCCAAGCCCCGACAGCTTGTCGTTGAATACATAAAAATCGTACAAATCGCCAGAAACGCCGGAAAGCGGCTTGAAATAAATTGCAATTTCCCAGCCGTTCTTGACCGAAACTTCCTGGGGATAAAAGCTCCGCTGAACATGCGTCGCAAGATCCATGTCCCTTACGTTCTGGGCGTGCTCTGTTTCAAGGCGGCTGTTCGCTTCGGCAAGAGCTTTGGTGCGTTGATCTACTTCAATCTCAAGTTTTTCTGAAAGGAATTCAGCCTGACGGCGTGCCTGTGTATAACGTTCTGCAAGAATAAGCAGAAATGCTATGATTGAAGCCTGCCAGCCATAAATTGTGAAAAACGGCATTGTAGTCATTTCAAAAACAACATGAACAAACAAGTCGATAAAAACGCAGATTATAACAGGTGCAAAACCTATCAGCAGCAGAATAACTTCCTTGCGATTTTCGAGGAGAGCCTGTATTACAGACCATATTCCAAAGCTAAGCTGAAAAAACGCAAAGCCGAAAATTACCGGAAGCAGCAGTGAGAATGTTCTTAAATCCTGCAAAGTGACTGTGTTAATCAGTGCTGCTACAAGCAGTGCAATTCTTACAACCTTTACATAAATTGAATCCTCAAATTTTAAGAAAACTCTTATGAATGATGTAGCCAGATAAACATCAATAAAGGCTGCAATGCCCATTGTCAGTTTCCTGAATGATAAGAGTGTTCCTACTCCAACTAGCCAAGGCAGTTCGCTTATGCAGAACGGAAAGAGATAAACTGAAGAAACAAAACACATGAGCGAATAGTACAGATACTCTTTTTCTGTGGTGCGGCGTATAAACAGGAAAAGATAGAAAAAACCTATAAGGATAATTGCATCCGAAAAGACCAGATTCATGGTTGAGTGCGTGTAAGTGAACTTACGGGCAGTTATGTACACGTCGTCATAAAGCCCGATAAACGGCATACCGCGAATGTTGCCGCCGCCGTTGCACCAAACTTTTATGATAAGCTCATTTGTGCCTGCCATGCGCAGGCAGGATTGCGGAATGTGGAAATATGAAGCGCCTGTGCCCTGTGAATATTCATTAGGCGGAAAACGTCCGCAGTTACCGATTTCAACTCCGTTTATATGAATTGAACATGCAATTTCAACGTTTCCGATATAAAGGCCGAGTGTCTGGTTCTGCATAGACTGCGGAATTGTGAACGAGTTCTGAATCCAGACGTAGCCTTTGCGTTCAGGCAGAAGCTTTGAAAGGTTGTGCACCTTGCTTGTTTCAAGCGGCGTAAAATCTGTGTTTTGAAAATATGGCGATGCCCATGTCCAGCCGTTTTCAAAAGTTATGCGCTCGGATTGATTGCGCGCACAGCCCGAAAAGAGCAGCGTACATACTGTGCCTAAAACGAGGAGAATTGTGATTTTCTGAACAGCGTTTCTGCGCCCGAACATACGTTTCCTTTTGCACCGGTTGCAGGCTGCTTTGCAAAAATTGCGCAATCTGTCAGATAGCAAACCGGATTGTCAGACAATTAAGTATACACGATTTTTTAGGGATTTTCGAGATTTTTTACAAAAAAACATCAATTTGTCTTTAGTTCTTTTCTGTGTTAAAATAAATATCGTCCTTTTATGTGAAAAATCTATGAAAATATCATTGGAGAAAGTATGGCTGAACAGGAATGGTTTGAAAAAGAAAAATTCTGGCTTGAATACGGGCCGATTATGTTTGATTCGCAGCATTGGGCAGAAGCGCCGGGCGTTGCTGAAGCTGTCTGCAAAATTGCAGGACTTTCTGCCGGTTCAAGCATTCTTGATGCGTGCTGCGGGCCGGGCAGAATCAGCGTGGAGCTTGCGTTGCTGGGCTTAAAAGTTACTGGCGTTGACATAATGCAGCCGTTCTTAGACGCGGCAAAAGAAACAGCCGAAGATGAGGGCGTTAATCTTGAATTGATTCGCGCCGACATGCGCACGTTTGAAACTGAAAAGAAATTCGATGCGGCTTGCAACTTGTACACGTCTTTCGGCTATTGCAGCTCAATAGAAGAAGACTTGAAAATCTTGAAGAGCATCGCCAAATGCCTCAAGCCGGGCGCGTGCTTCATCCTTGAAGCTTTGGGGCGCGAAGTGGCCGTGCGCAACTTTATCGAAGGCGAATGGTTTGAGCGTGCCGGAAAGACGGTGCTGACAGAATTCACTGTTGAAGGCGCATGGGAAGGCTTGCGCTCGCGCTGGATTTTGATTGACAATAAGACAGGCAAACGCTTCGAGCACTGCTTTGTGCAGCGGCTTTATTCTGCGGCAGAGCTTAAAAAGCTTATGCTCGGCTTCGGCTTTGAGTCTGTTGATATTTACGGCGGCTTTGACCTTTCAAAGTATGACCAGAACGCAAAGACCATGGTGCTTGTTGCTCATACGCCACGCTGAAAATTCTGCACAAGAATTCCGAAAAGTAAATTCACCAAAAGCATGTGGAGGGTTTTATGGCAACACGCAAAAAGAAAAAAGTAATCAGTTTTTCGTTTGATTCGCCGCTTGTGATTGTCTTTGCAGGCATTTCCATTTTGATAATGGTGCTGAATTCAATTGCGGAAAGCCGCGGCGCAGAAGGGCTGCTCGGCTTTTTCTCTGCGCCTGCCGCTTTTAAAGCTGGTGCCGGTGCGTTCAATTTCCGGAACCCTGTGCATTATCTGCGCCTTTTCTTCCATATATTCGGGCAGCGCAAGTGGATTAACCTTGTGCGCGACTTGAGCTTTATCCTACTTTTAGGGCCGCAGCTTGAAAAGCTTTACGGCTCAAAGATGCTGCTTCTTATGTTTACGGTTTGCGCGTTCGTAAGCGGCGTGCTCGGCGTCTGCTTTTTGCAGCAGCCTTTGTGCGGTGCAAGCTGCATCGCCTTTATGATGATTCTGCTGACCGTGTACATGAGCATCAAGAAGCAGACTGTGCCTGTTTCGTGCGTCCTGCTTCTGCTGCTGTATATCGGGCAGGGCATAAGCCGCATAGGCGGCGGCAATTCTGAAATTGTGCATCTTCTTGCTGGCATCTGCGGCAGCCTTTTCGGCATGATTCAGCCCGAAAAGAAAAAGCCTGCATCTGCGTCGAAAAAAGACCCCGAAAACACTGAATCTGATTCAGTTTAATGCCGTGCATGCAAATGCAGAAGCTTCGGGTTTGCCAATTTTTGCAAAATCGCTTATCTTTAAGGCATGAATTTTACGAACCATCTTTCAAAGGCAAATGCCGCTGATGCATTGCTCAAGCGGTTTTTGTCTTATGTTTCAAATTGGACTACGAGCGATTCTGTTGCGGCTGACAACGGTGTTCAGCCTTCGACAGAGCAGCAGTGGTTTTTTGCAAAGCTGCTTGAAGAAGAGCTTAAATCAATAGGCGTTTCAGACGTAACTGTTACGGAACACGCCTACGTCTGCGCAAGAATTCCTGCAACGGCCGGGCTTGAAAAAGTGCCGTCAGTCTGCTTTCTTGCGCACATGGACACAGTAGATGAAGTTGACGGAAGAAATGTGCAGCCGCAAGTTCACAAGAACTATGACGGCAGCATCATCAGCTTGAACGGCGGCACTGTTTTAGACCCTGAAAAAGACAAATTTCTCGCCGAATCAACCGGCGACACGATAATCACAAGCGACGGCACAACATTGCTCGGCGCAGACGATAAAGCCGGAATTGCAATAATCATGACAGGAATTGCTGAAATAATTTCGGGTAACATTCCGCACGGCCAGCTTGAAATTGTCTTTTCACCAGATGAAGAGACCGGCCACGGAATGGACAACGTGCCGCTCGGCTGGTTTCATTCTACGCAGTGCTACACCTTTGACGGCGGCCATGCCGGAGAAATTGAGATTGAATGTTTCAACGCTTACAAGGCGGAGATTCAGTTTAACGGCAAGGCGAAGCACACCGGCACGGCACGCCCGGACATGGTGAACGCCATAAGCATGGCCTCTTCTTTTGTGCAGATGCTGCCGCCGTGCGAACGCCCCGAAACTACAGACGGACGGCAAGGCTTTTATGCGCCGATGGAAATTTCCGGCCACATTGAAAGCGCAAAAGTTGTGCTGTTCTTGCGCGATTTTGAAACAGACGGAATGGAACGGCGCATAAGCACGGTAAAGCAGCTTGCCGCCACTGTCGCTTCTCAATATCCGGGCGGAAGCGCAGAAGTTAAGGTTACGCAGCAATATCTCAACATGTTCCAAAAAATTCAGAAAAAGCCGCTCGTTGCAGAAATCTTGAAAGAGGCGCTGCTCAAAACCGGCATTGAGCCGAAACTCATGCCGATACGCGGCGGCACAGATGGTTCGCGCCTTACAGAGCTTGGGCTGCCAACGCCTAACGTCTTTACCGGCGGGCACAATTTCCACTCAAAAAGCGAATGGGCTTCTCTTTCGCAAATGGTCTGCGCAGAAGAAGTGCTTGTTGAGCTTGTCAAATTGTGGGCAGCGCAAAAAAAGTAAAAAAGCCGGCTTTCTGCCGCATCAAAACTTAAGTTTTTAGAGATTTCCTTGAATTATATTGTGCTTGCAGTTATAATTGAGCGCATACGGAGGACAATCTTTATGAAGAAGATTCTTATTGTTTTGTGTTGTGCACTTGCAATGATGTCATTCATCTCGTGCTCAAAAAAAGGAAATGGTTCTGCAAACGGCGAATCTGGCTCTGCTGCAAAAGCTGAAAAATCTGCTGCAAAAGCTGAATCTGCAAAAGCTGGCAAGTCTGATAAAAAAGAAGGTGCAGCTCAGTATAAAGTTGCAATGGTCACAGACTATGGTGATATTACAGACGAATCTTTCAACCAGATTACATATGAAGCTGGAAAGAAATTCTGTAGCGCCAACAATATTGACTATAAATATTTCAGACCGGCTTCTGACTCAACATCAGACCGCGTTTCTGCTATTGAACAGGCAATCGCTGAAGGCTTCAACGTAATTCTCTGCCCTGGCTACGCATTTGCTGGCACAATCGTTGAAGTTTCGCCGAACTACGATGATGTTAAGTTCATCGCATTGGACGTTGCTGCCGGTGACATTCTTGCCGCCGCAATCCCGAACTATGACTACGACCCGTCTAAATACAATGTAAGCGACTACTACAATACAAAGACAGTTTATTGTGCAATCTACAAGGAAGAGCTTGCAGGCTACATGGCTGGTTACGCCGCTGTAAAGCTCGGCTTCAGACACCTCGGCTTCCTCGGCGGCATGGCTGTTCCGGCTGTTATCCGCTACGGCTACGGTTATGTTCAGGGTGCAAGCGACGCTGCTAAAGAACTTAAGTGCGAACATGAAGTAACAATCGAATACGTTTACGGCAACCAGTTCTATGGCGATGCTGATATTACAGCATACATGGACACATGGTACAAAGACAAGAAAGTTGAAGTTGTATTTGCTTGTGGCGGCGGTATCTATACTTCTGCGGCAGAAGCTGCAAAGAAAGTGCCGGGCAAAAAGATTATCGGCGTTGACGTTGACCAGAAGCCGACAATTGACGCTTACGAAGCTGGCATTACAGTTACATCTGCTATGAAGGGCCTTGCTGCTACAGTAAACACACTTCTTACAGAGACAATCCTCAACGGCAACTGGGAAAAGTACGCCGGAAAGATTGAAACACTCGGCCTTGTTTCAGAAGACCCTGCAAAGAACTACGTAGGCTTGCCAGAATCAACATCTTGGGGCGGAGATTTCGGTCAGGATGACTACAATCAGCTCGTAAAAGATATGTACAACGGCAAAATCACAGTTTCTGATGCTATCGACAAAGAGCCTGTTGTTGCTGTCAGAGTAAACTATTACGGAAACATCAAATAATTTGAGATTCTGTTAATTTTTTTTGCAAAAAGGTTCTCTTGAAGAGTATAATCTTTTGAGAGAACCTTTTTTTTGGCAGTTTTCTTACGGTTCCGGTACTGTCAGATTTTTCAGCTGAATTTATATGGTTTTAGCGGTGCAACGCATACAGATTCGGCTGAAAGATTTGCGCATGTCAGCATAAAATCTTTGTTGTTCTCAAAGGGGGCGTAAATGGGCGAAAACTATGCCATTGAAATGCTCGGAATAACCAAAAAATTTCCGGGAATCATTGCAAACGAAAATGTTACGATTCAGCTTAGAAAAGGCGAGATTCATGCCTTGCTTGGCGAAAACGGAGCAGGCAAATCAACGCTGATGAGCGTTCTCTTCGGGCTTTATCAGGCAGAAGAGGGAAAAATCCTCAAGGACGGCAAAGAAGTTCATATAAAAGACCCGAACGACGCGAACGCGCTCGGAATCGGCATGGTTCATCAGCATTTCAAGCTTGTTGAATGTTTTTCAGTTTTAGACAACATCATTCTGGGCGTAGAAGAAACTAAAGGCGGCTTCTTGCAGAAAGACGAAGCGCGCAAAAAAGTTGTTGCATTGTCTGAAAAGTACAACCTTAAAGTTGACCCCGATGCCATAATTGAAGACATAACCGTGGGAATGCAGCAGCGCACCGAAATTTTGAAGATGCTCTACCGCGACAACGACATTCTCATTTTTGACGAGCCTACGGCCGTGCTTACGCCGCAGGAAATAAACGAGCTGATGGAAATTATGCGCAACCTTGCGAAAGAAGGCAAAAGCATCTTGTTTATTTCGCACAAGCTTCAGGAAATCTTGAGCGTGGCAGACCGCTGTTCCGTTTTGCGCAAGGGCAAATATATCGGCACGGTCAACATCAAAGATACAACTGCCGAAGAGCTTTCGAGCATGATGGTCGGGCGGCAAGTCAAATTTGAGGTTGACAAAAAGCCGGCCGAGCTTGGCGAAGTGATTCTTGACGTTAAAGATATGTGCGTTGCCGGGCCGCATCACCACAAAAACGCGGTGAACAACGTCAGCCTGCAAGTGCGGCGCGGCGAAATAGTTGCAATTGCCGGAATTGACGGAAACGGCCAGACAGAATTTGTACACGGCCTTACAGGGCTTTCGCCTATAAAGAGCGGTTCTATCTCTTTATGCGGTAAAGACATTTCAGATATGCCGATACGCAAGCGCTCAATTCTCGGTATGAGCCACATTCCAGAAGACAGGCACAAATACGGGCTTGTGCTCGATTATACGCTTGAAGACAACATCATACTTGAACGCTATTTCGAAGATGAATTCACGAACAAGGCCGGCTTCTTAAAGCGCAAATCAATACGCGCTTATGCAGAAAAGCTCATTAAGCAGTATGACATCCGTTCAGGGCAGGGCGCGGTAACAAAGGCGCGCAGCATGTCGGGCGGCAACCAGCAGAAAGCGATTATCGCTAGAGAAATCGACAAGAACCCAGAACTGCTCATCGCGGTTCAGCCTACGCGCGGCCTTGATGTCGGTGCAATTGAGTACATTCACAAGCAGCTTGTTGCGCAGCGCGATGCCGGAAAGGCTGTGCTGCTTGTCAGCTTTGAATTGAGCGAAGTAATGAACGTAAGCGACAGAATTCTTGTAATGTTTGAAGGCGAAATTACCGGCGAATTCGATTCAAAGTCAATTACGCAAGAAGAGCTTGGTCTTTATATGGCCGGTGCAAAACGGCAGAACGCAAGAAGAGAAGGGGCAGCAAATGAATAATCAGACTGAAAAGAAACAATTCTTAAAGATTCCGCTTGTGCAGTCGGTGCTTACGTCTTTGTTCTGCATCTTTGCAGGGCTTCTGATTGGCTTTGTGGTGCTGCTTATAATCAACCCGAATGAAGCGGCAAAAGCCATAAGCGTAATCATCAAAAACTATTTCTGGTATCCAAACCCGATGATGGCAAGGCGCGCTTTCGGCACAACGCTTGTAAAGACCGCACCGCTTCTGATGTGCTCTCTTTCGGTTTTGTTTGCTTATAAGACAGGGCTTTTCAACATCGGAGCGGCGGGGCAATATGTTGCCGGTGCAGGCGTCGCAATGTACTTTGCGCTGAAGCTCGGTGCGCCGTGGTATGTGTGCCTTGTTATGGCGGTGCTTGCCGGTGCTGTTCTTGGCTCAATTTCAGGCTTTTTAAAGGCAAAGTGCAACGTGAATGAGGTAATCTCGTGCATAATGCTCAACTGGATTTCGCTTTATTGTGTGAACATGCTTTTGTCGCCGGTTAAAGAGCCGACAAGCCCGCATGTTGTTGCGCTTCTGAACACAAACCCGAAAGGTGCGCTGCCTTCGCTCGGGCTTGGTGCGCTTTTCGGCAAAAACAAATACGTTACGGTTGCAATTTTTCTTGCCGTGATTATGGCAGTGATAATTTGGATTTTGCTCGACAAGACAAAATTTGGCTATGAGCTGAAAGCCACCGGCTTGAATAAGCACGCCGCAAAATATTGCGGTATGAACGAAAACCGCAACATTATCGTAACGATGGCTATTGCGGGCGGGCTAGCTGGAATGGGCGCGGCTTTTTATTATTTGAGCGGCTTCGAGCAGTGGTCTTGCTCAAGTACAAACTTGCCTGCAATGGGCTTTAACGGAATTGCGGCGGCGTTTTTGGGCGGTCTTCACCCGATTGGTGCGATTTTCTCGTCTTATTTTATTCAGCATATAACAGACGGCGGAACGCTCATCAACAAATCAGTTTATTCTTCGCAGATTTCAGACTTGATTTCTTCAATAATCATTTATCTTTGCGGCTTTGTGCTTTTCTTGAAGATGGTGCTCAACAATATTTTGGCTAAAAAAGAAAAAGAAACCGCGAACGCAAATGACACTGAATAGGAGAATTTTATGCTTTTGATACAATATACATTGATTTTTGCCGCCGTGCTTCTGCTTGTTGCGTTGGGCGGCTGTTTCAGCGAACATTCGGGAATTATCAATATCGGACTTGAAGGAATTATGGTCATCGGTGCGCTGGGCGGCGCTTTGGCGATGAACATGCTAAGCCCTTCAACGCCTTATCCGGTGATTATACTTACGGTGCTGCTGGTGAGCATTTTATCGGGCATGATTTATTCGCTGATGCTTGCGGTTGCGTCGATTAAGTTTAGCGCAGACCAGACGCTGGTCGGCACGGCGATGAACTTGCTCGGCACGGCTGTTGCAACAGTTGTTGTGCGCGCAATAAACATGAGCCGCAACCCCGACGACGTTTCTTCAACAGTAAAGTACATTGACCAGAAGAACGCGCTTATAATTCACATTGGCAGCTACGAATTCAACTGGTTCATCGTAATTTCGGTGATTGCGCTCGTTGCGGCTTATCTTGCGCTTTATAAGACGAAATTCGGCTTACGGCTCATCGCTTGCGGCGAACACCCGCAGGCCGCAGATTCAGTGGGCATAAACGTTTACAAGATGCGCTACGCCGGTGTGCTGATTTCCGGGGCGCTCGGCGGCTTGGGCGGCACAGCTTATATCACTGCCGGTGTAAGCCAGTGGAAGTTTGAGAACGGCGTTGCTGGTTTCGGCTTTCTTGCGCTTGCCGTTATGATTTTCGGCCAGTGGAAGCCTACACGGATTGCGCTTGCGGCGTTGCTTTTCGGCTTCTTCCGTGCGCTTTCAAATGTCTACACCGGCTATGATGTGCTTAAAGCCTTGAATTTGCCGGGCACAGTCTATAATATGCTTCCGTATATTATTTCGCTTATCGTGCTTGCGTTTACGTCAAAGCATTCAAAAGCACCGAAAGCCGAAGGCATTCCGTATGACAAAGGAATGCGCTGATAAACTTGTGTCATTCCCGCGCGTGACGCGGGAAACTATTGCAAAACAAAAGGAAAGATTATGACTTATAAGACTAGCGGAACTTGTTCTACAAAAATTGACTTTGATGTGGTTGACGGCTTGGTGCGCAACGTAAAATTTACAGGCGGCTGCAACGGCAACACACAGGGCGTTGCAACTCTTGTTGAAGGCATGAAAGTCGAAGACGTGATTCAGAAGCTCAAAGGCATACGCTGCGGCTTCAGACCGACAAGCTGCCCAGACCAGCTCGCAAAGGCTCTTGAAGGCTATAAAGGCTAAATCAATAAAAGCTGCCAATAAACAGAAAATGTCTAATAGCCCAAACTCCGAGTTTTTAAGATTGCGGTGGCTGAGCGTAGTCGAAATAACCGCTTTCGCCAGCATGTTGCAACCTGAACAAGTGTCCATATCCAAGAGTCCGCGCAGGCGAATTTAGGCGCGCAAAAAAATCTGCAGGCACGAAGTGCCGAAGCCTTTTTGCGTGACGTAATTCGACGGGAGCAGACTCTTGACTAATGCAATTTCTACTTATTTTTCGTTAGGTTGCGCTTTTATTTTCCGATATTTAAAAAAGTTTCTTATCATATCAAAAGAGGATTCAATGTACGAATATCTGATTGAAGGCGGCTTTCCGATTAAAGGCACGATAAAGGCAAGCGGAAACAAGAACGCCGCCTTGCCCTGCATTGCCGCTGCGCTGCTTTCTGCAGAGCCAGTAACGCTCAAGAACATTCCAGAAATTGAAGATGTTGGCGTAATGCTTGACATATTCAGCGCGCTCGGCGGAACAGTCGAGAAAAAAGATTCAAATACATACGTTCTTCATGCCAAAAACATAAAAGAAAGCGAAATTCCAATAGAACATTCCAAAAAAATAAGAGCTTCAATCTTGTTTGCAGGCCCTCTTGTTGCGCGCACCGGCAAAGCGATTCTGCCGCCGCCGGGCGGAGACGTAATAGGCCGCCGCCGCCTTGATACGCATTTTCTTGCATTGCAGGAACTTGGTGCTCAGGTTGCTGTAAACGGCCGTTTCAAGTTTACAGCGAACAAGCTTATCGGCGCAGACATCTTCCTTGACGAAGCTTCTGTTACCGCAACAGAAAACGCCGTGATGGCGGCGGTGCTTGCAGAGGGTGAAACTATTATCACAAATGCCGCAAGCGAGCCGCACGTTCAGGATGTGTGCAAAATGCTTAACGCGATGGGCGCAAAAATAAGCGGCATCGGCTCAAACATTCTGAATATCAAAGGCGTTGCTTCGCTTCATGGCTGTGAATACGAAATCGGGCCTGATTACATGGAAATCGGCTCGTTCATCGGGCTTGCGGCCGCCACAAAAGGCTCAATTACAATTACCGGCGTAAACCCGCGCGATATGCGCCCGATTAAGCTTGCATTCGGCAAGCTCGGCATTACATGGACTATCGAAGGCGACACGCTTTCAGTGCATTCTGGCCAGTCAATGAAGGTAAACACCGACTTGGGCGGCATGATCCCGAAAATCGATGATTCGCCGTGGCCGGGATTTCCGCCTGATTTGACAAGCATCATGACAGTTGTTGCAACTCAAGTTGAGGGCACTGTGCTGATTCACGAAAAGATGTTCGAATCAAGAATGTTCTTCGTTGACAAGCTTATCGGCATGGGCGCACGCATTACGCTTTGCGACCCTCACCGCGCCGTTGTTTCCGGCCCGAGCAACCTTCACGGTTCAGAGCTTGTTTCGCCAGACGTGCGCGCCGGCATGGCAATGATTATTGCCGCCATGAGCGCACACGGCGAAAGCGTAATCCGCAACGTCTATCAAGTTGAGCGCGGCTACGAGCATCTTACCGAGCGGCTTCAAAGCCTCGGCGCGCACATCGAGCGGCGCACAGTTTAAGCCTAAAATATATTGTCATTCCGAACTGAGTTCAGCATGACTTGCGATTTTGAAAAAAGCTTCGGTTTGCATGAAAGTGCAGATTGAAGCTTTTTTTGTAGGCGAATTTCAAATGAATTTTAGGTGATTTTGCTGATTCAGCCTCTTTTTGCAGACCAGTATATTTAAACCGTGAATAATTTATCTGTTTCTATGCTTTTTACATCCGGCATGGTTTTGCAGCGCAATGCTACGACCGTCATTTCAGGCGGCGCACCAGCCGGGTCAGTTGTAACTATCAGTTTTTGCCAAAAACAATACGAGGCAGCTGCTTCAGACAGCGGAAAATGGCGCATCGCCGTCAGCTGCGGCGAAGCATGCGGCCCAAAAACAATGAATATAAGCTGCTCAAACGGCGAAAAGCTCGATTTAGCCGATGTCTACGTCGGCGAAGTCTGGCTTTGTTCTGGTCAGTCAAACATGCAGCTGCCGATGGACAGATTGCGCTACAAATTTCCGCAAGAGATGACCGCGCCCAAAAACGACAAAATCCGCATGTTCACAGTGCCGATAAAAGTGCGCTACAGCTCTTCTTCTGTAGCGACAAACGGCGTGCTTGACGAAGGTGCTGAAATTGACTGCTCTGGCGGCGCTGTTCCTGTATGGCAAGCCGCTTCAAGCGAGACAATCGCAAGTTTTTCGGGCAGCGCATACTTTTTTGCGAAAAACCTTGCCGAAAAGCTCGGCGTAACAGTCGGAATAATACTCGCAGCGCAGGGCGGCTCGCCTGTAACGTCTTGGATGGGCGCAAAAAGCCTTGAAGCTTTCCCGGATTACGCCACACAGCGCAAAAAATTCCTTGACAGCTCATATTGCTCAGACTTGAAAAAGCGCACAGAAGCAGGACTTGAACGCTGGAACAAGCTTTGCAACGAAAGCGACATCGGTACGCCGCAAAAATGGCACGAAAAGCCTTTTGAGAACGAAAAGACGCTGAATTTGCCCGGCTGTCTTGCAGACAAAAGCTTTGCAGGCGTAATCTGGCTTCAAAAGGAAGTTGAGCTTACGGCAGCGCAGCTTTCAGCTTTTAAGAAAAACGGCGCTTGGCTCTGGCTTGGCACTATCGTAGACCTTGATTTTGTCTGGGTGAACGGCACAAAAGTCGGCACAACATGGTACTTGTATCCGCCGCGCCGCTATCAGATTGACCCGAATTTGCTGCACGAAGGAAAGAACCGCATTGCCGTGCGCGTTGTTTCATCTGGCAGAAGCGGCGGCGCAAAATTCATTCAGAAAAGGCCTTACGCGCTTTTTTCAGGCGACATCATCAGCGGCACAGACTGGCAGCAAGTCTTTGACACAGGCGCAATCACCAAAGTATACAAGCCGGAACTGCTCAAAGAAAAGCTTGCGGCTGGCGGTGTTTGCATAAGCCTTGAAGGTGAATGGCAGAGCCGCATCGGTTGTGCAATTGAGCCGCGCAGTGACGAGCATTTCTTTGAGTGGGAACCTTCCGCATTGTATTACGGAATGCTCGAACAGTGTTTCGATTATGCCATAAAAGGCGCGGTCTGGTATCAGGGCGAGTCAAACGCCGAAAAATACGCCGAATATGCAGATTTACTCGTTGCAATGGCGAAAGATTGGCGCGAACATTTTGTGCATTGCCCCGAAAAGCTTATGCCGTTCATAATTGCGGAACTGCCGTGCTTCAACGACATTAATTTGCTTACAGACAAGTGCGACTGGGCTTTTTTGCGTGAACAGCAGCATGATGCGGCCGCGAAGCTTGAAAATGCGGCCGTCGCTACGCTTATTGACTGCGGTGAATGGAACGAGCTTCACCCCGAAGACAAGGCAACTGTGGGCAGACGCTGCGCAGAGCAGGCTTTGCGATTGGGCTATGGCGATGCAGAAGCGCCGGTCGCACCAGAAGCGGCGCATTTCAGCTTAAAAGGCGATGCCGTTATCATTGAGATTGACTGCGGAAATGACGAGCTTGTCTGCCGCACCTCTGAAATTTCAGGCTTTACCGCGCTTATAAAGCAGGGCAGCGAAAGCAAGGTTGTGCCGCTAAAGGCAAAGCTTATAGGCGGCAGCGCAATCGAAGTTGATTTGAAAGCCGCGCTTGAAGCAGGGGCAGAGCTTCTTGAGCTGCGCTATCTTTTTGTCGATTGTCCGCCGGAAGTATGCCTTTTCTCTAAAAACGGAAGCGTACCGCTCAAGCCGTTCAGAAAAAGCCTCAAAGACATTTGACCTGTTCAGAAATTTTACGATTTTCCCAATCTGCAAAACGGCAGAGATTTAAAGTCACACTTGAAATCTCCGCTGCATATGTCTTCATTCGTGCCGGGGTTCGTTGATTGTTGACAACTTTTTGGGGTGTGTTATATTTCATTAGAGGAGGACAATATGCTTGTAGTTTCAATGGCAGATTTTAATGCTTCACCGTCAAAGTATACAAAAAAAACTTTTAGCATTGAAGAAGACGGTCATAAATGGATTGTCCGCCCTGTACGAGAACCAATTTCAAAAACTTTTAATCTCAATGTATTAACGTCTTTTCTAGTTCGTCTCGGCCTGAAAAGACGTCCGCTTGGTTTTTTAAAAGGAAAAGCAAGTTTCAGAATTATTGATGACGGTGAAATAATACCAGAAGAAATATTCGATGATATAAATGATTTAAATGGATCAATAAAGAATTTTTCTATAACTGCGGAGTAATCATTGAAATATCTTCTTGACACACATACTTTTTTTTGTGGTCGCTGTTTGATGAAAAACAATTAGGAAAAAATGCTTTTTCGATATTGAGCAAACCTTCAAACAGATGTTTTCTAAGCGTTGTATCAATCTGGGAACTTTCTATAAAAATTCGCTTGGAAAAATTAGAATTTAAAGGTTTCAATGTTGAAGAAACTAAAAAGTATTGCAGAATTTTAGGAATTTCTTTACTGCCACTAGATTTAGAAAGCATCTCAAAAAATACATACCTGCAATTAAAATCAAACCATCGTGATCCATTTGACAGATTGATAATTTCAACCGCTTTGACTCATGATTTTACGGTGCTGAGCTGTGATAATAAATTTGAGCAATATCGTGAAAACGGTTTGCATCTTTTATGGTAAAGTTGCGCCTGTTGCAAATCAGCAGAGCTATTGCTGGAGCTTGCAATGGAAGTGCGGAAAAACTGAAAAATTTTGAGCTAATCTGAAATTGCGCCGAGCATAATGTGCTGGCCGCCGCATTTAGGGCAGCGGATTGGGCTTTTGTAAAATCTGCAAAAATTTTCGCCAAAAAGCACGGAAAAAACAATTTTCTTTTGATATTACTTATATGAAATACTCTACTGACAAAGAAAAACGGCGCAAGCTTCTGCGCGAGAAAATCGCAAAGTTCTGTCTCTTTGATGATGACTTTATGTCCAAGGTCTTTGAGGATGACAAAGAAGCTACGGAGTATCTCTTGCACACGATTTTGCAACGGGATGATTTGGAAGTCACCGAGTCGAAAGGCCAGGTGCCTATTAAGAATTTGCAAGGCCGGTCTGTCAGGCTGGACATTAAGGCTAAAGACAAAAGTGGCAAGCTTTACAACATCGAAGTTCAGCGCGCTGATGAAGGAGCGTCAGAAAAGCGGGCACGGCACAACATCGCTATGATTGACGCAAACGTACTTATGCCGCGCGAAGATGTTAGCAATCTGCCCGAAACGTATGTGATTTTCATCACTGAGCATGATATTTTCAAGTGCGGTCTGCCATTGTATCACATTGACCGCATAATCAAAGAAAATAACATGACTTTTCAAGATGAATCGCATATAATTTACGTGAACGGCGAATATGAAGGCGACGACCCGATCGGCGATTTGATGCACGACTTTGCATGTGCAAACCCTGATGAAATGAGAAGCAAGCTTCTCGCTGAAAAGACACGGTATTACAAGAAAGACGACAAAGGAGTTAGACGTATGAGCAAGATTATGGAAGAATTCGCAATTGAAGAAAGAACTGAAGCCAAGCTTGAAGCGGCACAGAATATGCTAATGGAGAATTTGCCAGTAGAAACTGTTGTTCGTTGCACCGGTCTTCCCCTAGAAACTGTGCAGCAGCTCGCAGAAGAGATAAAAGCCGAGCCTATTGTGTAATAGTTCTGCTTTTCGCAGCAGATTAATCTACAAATATAGCCCAATCGGCGAAAAGCGCCGCTTTTGAGAAGCAAAACCGGCAGCTTTTGTACATCGCCGCCCTTGCGACGTTGTACATACGCCCAAACAGTGCGCTCTTGTGAATCCAGCCATCAAGTTTTGCCCTTGTACAAAAGCCCGGTAGTTTTCGCAAGAAAACTACGCGTTTTGCCAGCTAAAGCTTGAAACTGTAGATAAAGCCACATGCAAAACGCGTTCGCCAGTTCAATCTCAAAACTTTAGCACACGCCAACGGCGAACCGCACTTGCAGCGGTTCGCCAGATAAGGCTTATTTTGTAGATTAAGCTTATTTCGAACCCGAGATTGTCGAATCACGCCCGACAATGACAACTTCTTGCTGATAAGGTAAAACTCAAAATTAAGGCCATTTTGACGTGAACATTTTTCGTGATAAAGAACAAAACGGCTATGCTTGTTTTGTATCTTAGAAAGATTTAAAAGCGCATTGGCAGAATCAATCTGAAATTGCGCCGAGCAGAATGTGCTGACCGCCGCATTTTGAGCAGCGAATTGGGCTTTTTTCTGCTTTCAGCGATTCAGCTGAAAAAGCCGGAGCGCGATTTTCCGTGCTTGCAGAAGCATCGGCTTGCACCCCTTCCCGGCTGAACAAACGGCTGAAAGCGCTTTTGCGCGGCAGGGGCGATTTATCAGACATAAATACATGCTTGCAGTCTGAGCAAATACACTGGTATTTGGTTTTTGGAAAATTCAATTCGTCTGTCATTATTGCAGACAGTGTAACCCGGTTGGCGAATTCTTGCAATTGAAACCGTATTTTGTGTTCGGCTTGCCGTTTAGGCAGGTTACCGGGTTTCCGCAATAGATGCAGTTATCGCCATTGCTTACAGCAACATGAAAACCGTCTGGATTTCCGCCGCATTTTTCACCGATTTTTGATAAGAGTTTTTCATTCATAACACGCAATGTATCAGCACAATAACGGCATTTCATTTTTGTTCCTCCAGTTGGTCAATATAAGCATCAAGTTTTTCAAGCGAAAAGTCGCTGTAAACAGCAACCGCAGCAACAACACCGGCAGCACTTGCAATATCATCTGTATAGCCTACAGCAGGAACAATATCAGGGATAAGGTCAAGCGGCAAAACGATATAACCTATTGCACCGATGATAAGCGCACGCATGTGAGTTGGTGTTGCAGGATTTTCAAGCGCAGAAATAAGACTGCCAAGGGTTGAAACAATAGCACCTGTTGCACCGGCTATAAGCTTAGGCTTATTTCGGGTTGATTTTCTGAGTTTAACCAGAAGGCGCATGGCAATATCTTTGTCAAAATGCTTCTGATATTTTTCTACCAGTTCCTGCTCGCTTACTTTTTTATCAACGGCAGTTTCAATTTCTTCGCTCTCGATTTCTTCATCTTCAACAGAATAGTCATCACTCATTTTCAGCCTCTTCCATAGCCTTATCCAGCAATGCACTCATTTGGTCGATTGAATCAGCCATTTTGTTGAAAAGTTCGAACTGCATGTCAAATACTTTATCAATATCTGAATTGCCATTAAGCATGTCAAACTTCTTCTCAAGTTCATCATGCTTTTTTGTAAGCTCTGCGAATTTCTTTTCAAATTCTTCTACTGTCATTTTTCAGTCTCCTTATTGTTGTGTATATTTTCTAATAACAGGTTAACTTACCAATTATTTAAATCATCCATTAGGTTTTTCTTTGCAGCTTGTTTTGATTGTTCTTCTGCTTTTTGGGCGTCTTGCTTTGCTTTCTCGGCTGCCTCAATTGCTACTTGCTTAGCTTTCTTTTCAGTTTGCAGCCCTTCTTCCTTTGTATTTTCCAGTTTTTTTACAAAAGAATTACAATTTTTTACAAAATCTTCTCTCTCAATAAATTTGAAAAAAGATTCCGAGTCATATAAATCAGCTTGTCCATTATAGTGTGCAAAGCCTGATGCTCGTTCTTCCCTATTACAATTCGAATAAGTCTCAGAATCAATAGTAATATCACCTGCAGTAACATTAAAAACACATCTAAAGTGCGAAGAATACATACCTTCGTAAAATTTAATAAATTTTTGAGGTTGGGCATATGGCTCTGGAAAATATTGAAATTCATAGCTATTTTTTCTATCTTCGAGGTCTTCATTTGCTTTTTCTTCGTTTTCATACAGATCAATCAGATACTTCCTTTCTTCTTCCTTTTCGTCTTCCGTTAGTATGCAGTGAGTGTTCAAGACAGCATTTTCTATAAAATAATAATAATTTTCTTTAGCGTCATCGCTCCACCATTGAGGAAGTTTCTCTTTTTCAGAATCTGTAAACTTTCGATATTCAATAGGCGCATTGTTTAAGAAAATGTTATTCCATTTGTTTATTAAATTATTCCAATTATCTTTTTCTTCTTTGGAATCAGATATAGCAGCTCCTTCTACTATCGGTCTAACATCTATACATTCAGTGCCTACTGTTTTGCCTGTTAATACGGAAATAATTCCATTTATAACGTTTGCTAGTTCTTTAGAAATAATCCGTGTATCTTTTGAAAAATAGTTATTTTGAGTCCAAGATACGCATTTTTGTTCATTGACATCATAAAGAACTAAATCAACATCTTCATCCGAAATTCTTTCCAAAGTAGCTTTGGATAAAGAATCATATTTAAATTCATTAAATTCTTCCTTTTTTATCCAAACTGAATCCATGCAAAAAGAGGCACAAAGATTGCCTTTTTCTATTTCACAAATAACTTGAGCATCTTCAGGAATTTTGCTAAAGTGCTCATCTACTAATATATAATCATAAAGAACTGAACTCTTTTTAAACGATTCTTGTATGATATCTTTAAATGTTCGCTTTTCTTTTGTTTTCTGTACTTCCGTTTTTATTTCTGTGCCAGTTGCATCTGATATAATCATGCTAAAAAAATCAGCCACTTCTTTGCTATTGCCATTTGGAAGCGCAAGTGATTTGCGGATATTGTTTCTGTCCTTATCATATATTGCTATTTCACGAACAACTACTATTGAATCATCAGAAGTTCTACATTCGTTTTCGCTGTAAACTACTTTTGACAAATTTTTATAAGGAATTTTTTTCCATTCGTCATCTACAATGTAATAAAGATTGTCATTTGAAAAAAATAATCTGTTATCACAACTTACAGCAAAAGACTCTTTTAATTCATCTTTTCCCGATTTTATAATAAGAGAATTAAGCTTTTTAACATCAAGTTTTGGTTTTACTTTAGTATATGATATCGAATCAGGCAGATTATCTATAATTAACTTTGTACGCGGATATTTTTTTGCAGGAAGTTCTTCTGGCGGATTCTCTTTAAATGCTTTTACTATAGCGTCAAAGAATTCCGCAATTTCCTGAACTGCTAGAATGTTATTAACATTTTGTATTTCACCAGATTTTTTCTTAACAACAAGATATGGTACAATTTTTGTTTTTCCAAATAAACTTGTTTTTGTTTCTTCCTTATAATATATAGAATCTATTTCATCAAACTTTATAGCACGACATCCTAATATATACAAAGTTGTCGCTGTAAACTCAAAATTACTTCCTATACATATAATTGCTAATGGTTCTTCATCTTTTATGTCAGTTGCAAAAAAATTATTCATTATATCTATCAATGTCTTGTCATCAATATCAGGTTCAAATTTACAGAATTCGAGATGCGGGGTTAAATTTGATTCCATTGATTTATAAATTTCTTTTACCGAGCTTAAAAAGCCACTATAACTGTTTCTATATTCCAACAACTCTGCTTCTGTCATATTATTTTCTCCATAAAAATTAACTTTGAATTTCTGTGCATTTATGATTTAAGGCTCTTGACCATATAGATTTTGAAACTTAAATGGTCAAGAGCCTTATTTAATGTTTAAGTCCCGCCTTATTACGCCATAAATTTGCAGCCTCTTTATTAACAGGTGTTCCAATTCCTTGCTCGTAAAGCTTCGCAAGTTCTAGCATAGATGTGACATTTCCCGCTTCTGCTGCTCTTTTAATCATTTCAAACTGCATTTCAGGTGTTGTTATATCATTTAATTCAGGTAAATCCATAAAAGCTCCTTTATGTTTTTTGTTTATATCCCGATATATCGGTATTTGTTATTTTACACCTACTTTTCGGTATTGGTCAATAAAATAATACCAAAATATCGGTATCATAGTTTTATGTTCAGAGACAACCTAAAGGAACAAATCGAATATAAGGGAATGATTATAAAAGAACTTGCCGCTAAAACTGGGATAAGCAAGCGCACGATTGACACTTATGTAGACAGCCGCGCCGTTATTCCGAATGCAGAAATAGCAGTCAAGCTTGCCGAAGCTCTGGACACAAGCGTTGAGTATCTGGTTAAGGGAACAGAAACCGGGCGCAAACTGGATGTTTTTCCTAAGAAACAGGTGGACTACGCAAAATATAAGAAAATCTTAGATGATTTGGAATTAATCCCTGACGAATATTTGCCGGTTATCGAGGCAATGGTTCACGCAGCCTCAAAAAAGCTTTCTGAAATTTCAATGTCAAAGAAGATTTAGATATAGGGAGTTAAATCTTTTTCATAGGTTTTGTACAATTAAAGATTCCCGCGTCGAGCGCGGGAATGACATAAGCGCAGAACGCGGAAATGATACAAGGGGCAGATGCCGAACTAAATTCGGCATGACGGGTGCAATAACCTCTTCGGCTACTTTAGGTTTTCGGGGTTAAGGCCTTCAAGCTGGGGCAGCACAAAACGGCCGTCTTTGCGTATAAGCACATCGTCAAAGTAGATTTCACCGCCGCCGTATTCTGGGCGCTGAATCAGCACCAAATCCCAGTGGACGGCACTTTTGTTGCCGTTGTTGCAGTCGTCATAGCTGTTGCCGGGCGTAAAATGGATTGAGCCTGAAATTTTCTCGTCAAACAGCGTTTCTTTCATCGGCGACAAAATGTAGGGATTTACGCCCAAAGCGAATTCGCCGACAAAGCGCGCGCCGCTGTCTGTATCAAGCACCTTGTTTATACGCTCTGTGTTGTTGGCACTGGCCTTTATGATTTTTCCGTCTTTAAACTCAAAGCTGATGTTTTCATACAAAAAGCCGCCCTCAAGGCTCGGCGTGTTGTACGAGATTCTGCCGTTTACAGAATCTTTGACCGGCGCGGTATAGACTTCGCCGTCAGGAATGTTGCATGCACCGTCGCATTTGATTGCAGGCAAGCTTTTAATCGAAAAGCTCAAGTCAGTGCCGGCGCATGTTTCTGTTGCCGGCGAAACAATCCGCACGCGGTCAGTTTTTTCCATAAGCTCAACAAGCGGGTCCATGGCTTTTGACATTTTGGCATAATCAAGGCAGCACACGTCAAAATAGAAATCTTCAAACGCTTCAAGGCTCATGCCCGAAAGCTGCGCCATTGCGGCGGTCGGCCAGCGCATTACAACCCAGCGTGTGTGGTTCAGGCGCTGCTGCATGTGCACCGGCTCGTAATAAAGCTTCTGGTACATGGCAGCTTTTTCAGCCGGCACGTCAGACTGCGCATATAAGTTCTGCATCGCCCTAAAGCCCACAAAGCAGTTCATCTGCTTCATCTCGGCAAGCTCAATTTCCGCGCGGATTTTGAGCTGCTCTTCTGTTGCGCCGAGCATAAGCTCGCGTTCTACGGAAATGTCTTTAAGCGAAACGAAAGGCAAGCCGCCTGCGCTGTATGTTGCGCGCACGAGCGCTTTTACAAAATCGGGCGTCACGTTGTTGTTCTGAATAAGCACGCGGTCGCCTTTCTGTACTTTTATTGAATGTCGCACAATATTTTCTGCGAGCGTGTCAATTCTTGGGTCTTTCATGTTCTGCTCCTTTTATGGTTATTGAACCAAGCCAGAATGACAATTATTTGGTGTCATGCTGAACTTGGTTCAGCATCTGCGCTGTATATATCATAGAGATTCCGAAACAAGTTCGGAATGACATTAGCCCTCAATATATCAGATTGTTCATTCCGGCAAAAAAAATCTGGCAGCGGAAACTGCCAGACTGAAATTTGCGCTATTTCTTTAAGAGAGCGGCAAACGGATTGTAGGTCATGCCGTCGTCAGAGCCGGAATAGCTGCGCTGCGGACGGTCTGACTTTTTGTAGCCGTCTTTCGGTTTGTCGCCGGCCTTGCGCACAACAACGCGCTTTTTGCCGCCTTCAGCAGAAACGCCCTGTTTCGGTGCGCCGCTTCTTGCAGAAGATTCGCTCTTGAGAGAAAGACTTATGCGCCTTCTGTCTGTATCAAGCCCGATGATTCTGAATTCTTTTACGTCACCAACTTTCAAAACGTCCATCGGGTCTGAAACATAAGAATCGCTGAGCTCAGAAATGTGAATCAAGCCTGTTTCGTGAAGCCCGATGTCAACGAATGCGCCGAAATCGACGACGTTCTTGATTTTGCCCGTAACTTTCATGCCTTCTTTCAGGTCTTCAAACTGAAGAACGCCTTTCTGCATAATCGGTGCAGGGTAGTCTTCGCGCGGGTCGCGGTTCGGTTTCTGCAATTCTTCGATAATGTCGTTGAGCGTTGTTTCGCCGAGCTTGTATTTTTCGCACAGAGACTTGCGTGTTTCTGTGCTGATTTTTTCACCGGCTTTTACAGCTTTGTAGACTTCGCGCGCAACGTCGTAATTTTCGGGGTGAACCCAAGTGTTGTCTAGCGGGTCTGCGCTTTCTGCAATTTTCAAGAAGCCTGCGCACTGCTCAAAAGCTTTCGGACCAAGACCCGGAACTTTTTTCAAATCTTCGCGGCTTTTGATTTTTCCGTTTGCATCGCGGTAAGCTACAATTTTTTTAGCCGTGCTTGAGTTGATGCCTGAAACATATTTCAAGAGCATGTAGCTTGCTGTGTTCAGGTTTACGCCGACGTTGTTTACAACTGAACTTACAACCTCGTCAAGCTGTTCGGCGAGCTTTTTCTGGTTTACGTCATGCTGATAAAGGCCAACGCCGATGGCTTTCGGGTCAATCTTGCAAAGCTCGGCGAGCGGGTCTTGCAGGCGGCGGCCCATGCTGATTGCGCCGCGGACCATAACGTCAAGGTCTGGGAATTCTTCTGTGCCGACCGGGCTTGCAGAATAAACTGAAGCGCCAGATTCATCTACGACGGTGTACTCAACATCGCTGTTCGCATAGTTTTCGCTTATAACCTTGCTGACGATAGCCTGAACTTCCTGGCTGCCAGTGCCGTTGCCTACGGCGAGCACCTGAATGTCATATTTGTCGATTGCATCGTTGATTAAATCGTAAGCTTCTTTCGGGTTCTGTTCCTGAAAAATCTTGAAAAAGCCGAGATATTTGCCGGTTTCGTCAAGAGCCGCACATTTTGTGCCGTTGCGGTAGCCCGGGTCAATGCCGAGAACGCGGCTGCCCTTAATCGGCTGCGTCATCAGCAAATTCTTGAGGTTCTCGCTGAAAACGCCGATGCCGTGGTTGTCGGCTTCGTCCGTTTCGTCGCTTCTGATTTCGCGTACAACAGACGGCGAAAGCAAGCGCACAACGCCGTCTTCGATTGCGTCTTTATGATAGTGGTTGTTGATGTTCTGATGACCCTGCAGCATTGCGACTGCTTCATCAACGTCAACATCGATTGTAACTTCAAGCGCACCTTCACGTTCTGCGCGGTTTATCGCAAGAATGCGGTGCGGCTTAACCTGATTGAGCGGCTCTTTGTAATCCCAGTACATCTGATAAGTTGAGACTTTCTGCGCCTGCTCTTCGGTCTGGCCTTCCGGTACAATGCCCTTTGTCACGATGTTGCCGCTCTTCATATAGAGGTTGTGCACGGCTTCGCGGTTGTTCGCTTCCTGGCTTACGCGCTCTGCGATGATGTCTTGTGCACCGGCAAGCGCATCGGCGGCTGTTTCCACGTTCAAGGCCGGGTCTTCATTGTCAGTCTTGATGTATTTTTCAGCTTCTTTTTCGATTGCGGCATCATCCATCTCAAGCATGGCATCGGCAAGTGGCTCAAGACCTTTTTCGGCTGCAACCATTCCGCGTGTCTTCTTCTTTTTCTTGAACGGTGCCCAAAGATCTTCGAGCGCGGCCAGCGTTGTGGCTGCCATAATCGCTTCGTACAGAGAATCTGTAAGCTTGCCCTGCGCAAAAACGCCTTTGACAATTTCAATGCGGCGCTCTTCAAGGTTTTTATATGATTTATAAGAGTGGTCGATGTTCAGAACCTGAACTTCGTCAAGGTTGCCGGTCTTATCCTTGCGGTAGCGGCTGATGAACGCCACCGTGCAGTCTTCTTCAAAAAGGCTGATAACAGCACTGACCTGCTGCAGCTGAATGTTCAGCTCGCCGGCAATTTTTTTCATAATGTCGACTTCGTTTACTGTGAGTGCGTCGACTGATTCTTGTGTAAATTCCATTGTTTCTCCATAAGCAAATGAATGCAGAAACAAATAATACGGAAAAACGACTAAAAAAACAAGGTAAATATTTGGAAAATGAGCAAAACACAAGACGTGGCGGCGTAGCATGGTTCAAAACCGCGCGATAACGCGCTATGCACTGTTTGTTGTATTGAAACTATAAATATGCCGCTTCCGCGACGGCAACGAACAGAGCATTTTTGAACCACGCTCCGCCTCTGCCTTATTTGCATCCTCTTCACCTAAAAATACTGCAAATCTCGGTTGCTGAGCGGAGTCGAAGCAACCGTTCATAGCATACATTCTTCCATTGGTCTTTTTGACTTGGTTCAGCTTCGCTCATCATGCAACGTTCAATGAGAATTTAATTGACATTCTCTGAACGTTCAGGGTGACTTGTCAAAAGCGTTTTGCAATATCTTAGTCCGAAGCGCGTTTGCAGATTAGCGTCATCGGTTTTACGTTGAAGATTGCGGCAATGGCGGGGCATTTTGCCATAAGCAGATAGAACAGATTCGGGTTGTCGCATGGGTGCAGGCTTTCAAAATTGCCCTGACCTTTTGCGATTATAACGTCGGCGCTGTTGTAAAGCTCAAGGAATTCATCTGAAACTGTGGCAAGCACCGTTCCGGCGGCTTTGCTTCCGTTCGAGATTACTTCGGCAGCTTCTTTCATGTTCACGGCTTCTGCATCGAGCATCGTAACATCGTTGAGCACGGCGTGACCGCGCACAACATAAGTGCATGAAATTCCGGCGAACTGCTGCTTTATCACCTGAATAAAGATTTTGTCCAGCGCAATCTCGCCTGAATTGTCGCCGATGTAAAGCAAAGTTTTTGCGTTTTTCAGCTGATTGAACAGCGCTTTTCTTTCGTCAATCGAAAACGGAATGTGCGAAGTCTTTTCGGCATTGCTCCAGAAAGCTTCTTCGTCAAACGAATCTGCCGCCGCAAGGTCTATGAGGTTGCCGTAAATCGCAAAGAACAGCGCCTTGCTGAAGCGCGCCTCTTCATCAGTCTGGCTATTTATAATAGAAAGAATCTTGTCTTTTTGCGCCAAAACCGCATTGTCATAGCGCAATTTCAGCTGTTCATAAACATCGCGGAACCCGATTTCGCTTTCGAGCAAATCCCAAGTTTCGCCGATAAGTTCCGGCGTGCATTTTGTGTAATCAGCTTCTGCAAGCTGCGCAAGAACTTTCCGCAAGATTCCCTGTGATTTTGATTTTTCTATATTCAAAAGCGAAGTCACTTGCGCAACCTGCCGCACAATACAAGACGAACAGCTTAAAATAAATTCCATGCAGAGAAAATAGCATATTAAAAGCAGGCTTGTCTATTTGCAGTAGCAAAAGCTTTTCAAATAAGATAAACTGCCAATATGCTTTTTAACAGTGTTCAGTTTTTCATCTTCTTTCCGATTGTGGCGGTGCTTTATTTTGTCTGCACGCACAAAATCAGGAACAACCTTTACAGCCGCATTCTGCTGCTTGCCGCAAGCCTTTTCTTTTATGCTTGCTGGAACCCGGCTTATCTGCTTTTGATTTTGACTTCGGTTGCTGTTACGTGGACGAGCGGTCTTTTAATGGAAAAAGCCGCAGAAGCTGAGGCCGGAGCTGCAATCAAAAAGCGGCTCATACTTGCAGCTTCGCTTGCAATAAACTTGCTCATTTTGTTTTTCTTCAAGTATTACAATTTCTTTTCAGATTCAGTTCAGTTTGTATGCTCAAAAATCGGTGCAGAGGCAAAGCTTCCGGCTTTTTCTGTTCTGCTGCCTGTCGGAATAAGCTTCTATACTTTTCAGGCACTTGGCTATTCTATTGACGTTTACCGCGGAACTGTAAAAGCCGAGCACAACTTTATAACTTATGCGCTTTTCGTTACGTTCTTTCCGCAGCTTGTTGCAGGTCCTATTGAAAGAACGGAAAACCTTCTTCCGCAGTTCAAGGTTGATCACACTTTCGATTATGACAGGGTGACGGACGGACTTAAACTGATGGCTTACGGCATGTTCAAAAAAGTTGTGGTTGCAAGCCGTCTCGCGCTGTACACAGACCGTGTTTATGCCGACATTGCAGGTTCTTCCGGTACGGCGGTTGCAATTGGCACGGTGTTTTTCGCGTTTCAGATTTTGTGCGATTTTTCGGGCTATTCAGACATTGCAATTGGTGTTGCAAAAGTTCTCGGCTTTAACTTAATGCGGAACTTTGAGCGGCCGTATTTTTCTAAATCTATCGCCGAATTCTGGCGGCGCTGGCATATTTCGCTTTCTACATGGTTCAAAGACTATGTGTATATTCCGCTTGGCGGCAGCAGATGCAGCACGGCGCGCCGTTGCTTCAACTTGTTCGTCACATTTTTGATAAGCGGTTTATGGCACGGCGCGGCGTTTCATTTTGTGCTGTGGGGTGCAATTCACGGCTTTTATCAAGTTGCAGGCGTTATTACAAAACCGGCGCGGCAGCTTATTCTGCGCAAAACTGGTATTGTTTCAGAAGACGGAAAAACGAAACGCTGGTGGCAGTTTGTGCAAGCTGCGTTTACATTTGCACTTGTATGCTTCGCATGGATTTTCTTTAGGGCTTCTTCAACGGCAGATGCTTTGCTTGCCGCGCAGAAAATGCTTTTGTGCCCTAAAGAGATTGTTCAGTCTGTGTCCGGGCTTCTGCACGGCACAATCGGCTTCGGCGAAGGTTTCTTCCGCCCGTATACGCTTGGCTTTTTTAAGCCGACGCTGGCATCTTTTGTGGTCTGCATTGCTGTTATCGCGGCAGTTTCGCTTGCCACAAGACGTAAGACCGGCTGTGAGCTTATAAAGGAAAAACCTGCTTTTGTTCGATGGTTCTTATATTATGCAGTAACTGCTGCTGTTTTTTATTTTGCAGTTGATGCTGGGCTTTTTGAAGCTCAGGAATTTATTTATTTTCAGTTTTAGGGTGTGTGATGAGACAGTTTTTGATTAAAATTTCAGCTATTACAATACCGTTTATCGTTCTGCTGCTCGTGCTGAATTATGCTTTCAGCAAATCTTACTGGTGGACTGTTTATTATACCGAGCAAGAAAAATTCAGCCATGTTCCGCAAAATATTCAGCTTGCAAACGTAGGCTCTTCACATGGCGTCTACGCCTTTGATTACAGTGATTTTCCAGAGTATACGGCTTTTAATATGGCTGTCTGCTGGCAGCATCATGGGTATAATTACCATGTATTAAAGCAGTATATTGATTATTTTTCAGAAGATGCTGTTATGCTCATACCAATTTCTTATTTTGATATAACCAGAATCGATGAGGAACCTTTGTATAAGTATTATAAAATTCTTGAAAAGAAAAATTTTCCTGACTGGAATATAAAAGGATATTTCTTATTCAAGGTTTTCCCGTTTTTTTCTACAAAAGAACCTTGGAAGAAAATCTTGATAAACGAATCAAATTCAGTGCTTGCAGCGCATGAACGGACAATAGTTACGGAACAGTCTGTTACTACTGATGCTAAAGTGATGTATGAAATCTTTACAAAAGATAATGGCGCAGAAAAAGGCGAGGAAGGGTTTCAGTATAATTTTGAGGCTGTTTCAAAAATCATAGATTTGTGCCATGAGCACAGCATAATTCCGGTTCTGGTGAGCACGCCTCAGACTGATAAATTGAATGATTTGCATGAAGAAGCTGATTTTTTCAGCAAATTTTACCGCTTTACAGATGTCTTAAAAGAAAAATATCCGGGGCTTATCTATTTAGATTATTCTCAGATAAGCGAATATTCATCAGACTATTCTTTGTTTTTTGATTCGACTCATCTCAACAATAAAGGCGCAAAGAAATTCACGGCACAAATTGTTCAAGACCTGAAAAAAGCGGGGTTGCTGCAATAATGCATATCAGTTTTTACACAAAAACAAATTTTCCGCATTAACTTTTGACTGCCTTCCTTTGTTATATTTGCATAAATAACTGATTTTTAATTGAAGAAGCCGCCGAAACTGCATATAATTATGTAAAATGGGGTTATGTTCGATTAACAGCAAAGTTAATCTGTGCAAGGAATAAATTGAAGGTTTCGCACTGTTTTGCAGACATAAAAAAGTTCTCTCTCTCTTTTGCATGTTTTTCAAAAAAAATGCGGAAAACTATTGCAAATTGCGCCATTTTGGCGGTTATGTCCGTCTCGATGCTCTTTGCTCAAGAAGAAACAGTGCTTGTAAAGAAAAACGAATACGGCGGCAAAACAGTTCAGTTTGTCTATCAGAAAGGCGACCAATATTTTTCACGCCTTGAGTCTTCGGTCTATTATTTTGACGCCGCCGGAAACGCGTGTCGTGTAATCCACAAGTTTAACGAAAGCCAGCAGCTGCTTAAAGGTTTTGCCGCCCAAGAAGAACGGCTTGAAGACGGGCTTGTGCTCTCTTATAAGCTTACGCTTACGGCAAAGCAGCGCGCCGAGCAGGGCTTTGACTACCTAATCGAGTACGTCGGCGAAGATGGTTCAATCATCAGAAAGCAGTACGTAAAAGGCGAGTTGAGCCGCACCGAGCAGACTGGCTCATTCACCGATGTTTATCCGTTTTATGCTTTGGATGTTCTTGAAAAATATCTAGCCGAAGACGAAACGCACGAAATTGTTTCAGAAAAAGCTGTCTATAAATTCAGCGCAACATTCAGCCGCGGCAGAAGCTTCGTTGAGTTTACTTCCGGCATGAAGAATATCTCTGATAAAGAAAAAAACATGATTGCAGCCTACATGGACTGCTACAACCAGAGCCACCTTGCAAAGCTTTTTGTCAAAAAAGTTCAGGTTGAGTACGGACGGCGCACTTACACAGCTTTTGTGCAGGAGCAGCTCGTGCCGTACATTCAAAAAAAGAAAAAATGCCTGCTTTCTTATGGCGTTGTCGGCTATAACGGCGAGCTTTGCCTTTTGATTACAGCCGTAGGCAATTTGGACTAAACTGCTTTTTTTGATGCAGCCTGAAGGGCTTGACCCGGAAGCTGCATCAATTCCATATTTCATAATTGCATACGAGGAGGCCTTGCGGATGCAGGACAAACAAGACAGTCAAAGCAAAATCGAACAGTTGCAGAAAATCATAGACGAAAGCTCTTCCATCGTTTTTTTTGGCGGTGCGGGCGTTTCTACCGAAAGCGGAATCCCCGATTTCAGAAGCACTTCGGGACTTTACCATCAGCAGTGGGCGTACCCGCCTGAAACAATTTTGTCGCACTCTTTTTTTGAAACAAAAACCGAAGAGTTTTACAAATTCTATCGCGAGAAAATGCTTTTTCTTGACGCTGAACCGAACGCAGCGCACAAAGCACTTGCTAAGCTTGAAGAAAAGGGCAAGCTCAAGGCTGTTGTAACGCAGAACATAGACGGGCTTCATCAGAAAGCGGGCAGCAAAAATGTTTTTGAGCTTCACGGCAGCGTTTTGCGCAATTATTGCAGAAAGTGCGGCGCATTCTACGATGCTGAATTCATCAAAAATTATGACGGTTCGCAAAATGACGGCAGCGCAAGCAATTATCAGCGAACAGTGCCGCGCTGCACAAAAGACAGTTGCCACGGGCTTATAAAGCCTGATGTTGTGCTTTATGAAGAAGGGCTTGACAACAACGTCATCGAAGGCGCGGTTGCCGCAATTTCTAGCGCAGACTGCCTGATTATTGGCGGCACTTCGCTTGTCGTTTATCCGGCGGCCGGGCTTGTGCGCTATTTTCATGGCAAATACCTCGTGCTGATAAACAAATCTAGCACATCTTATGACGCAAGCGCAGACCTGTCGATAAACGAGCCGATTGGCGAAGTTTTCTCTAAGCTGAAAATCTGATGCAGCTGCAAGATACAAAACTGTGCGCCGCCGCTTGAGCTTGCTTTTAGATTAAGCTGAAAGCGAACCCGAAATGCTGGTCGTTGACACTCTATCAGCATAAGCGGTAAGCTTATTAAGACAAACAACCAAAAAATGTCGTCTCGGAAAAATCTGCTTTTCCGGGGCTGCTCTAAATATCTGTTCGAAAACAGAGCGGGTTTTCTGGCAGATGCGAAAAAGGGGAGATGCACCGGCTTTGCGTAAGTTTCGTGCTTTGTCAAAGTCTGGCTGCGTTTGTGGAGGATTTATGGATTTTAAAGACGGCACGCCTGTTGATGGCTGCTACGCATATCTTTTTGACAGTCTTAAAAAGCTCAATCATTCAGCTACAGTGGTTGATGATACAAACGTTCTGCAGGAAGCAAATCCTGTTATTTTGAAAATCTTGGACGACATGCTTGTTGACACTGTGCTGCCCGGTTCTGGCATTGACGGCATTGAAAATGCCAAAGAATTTCTTGCTGCCGTAAATTCAGGCAAACGCGGCATTATTTTGATGGAACATTACAGTAACTTCGACTTGCCGGGCTTCAGCTATCTTATGAGAAAGTCAGGCGTTCCTGAGTTGAAGGAAATTGCTGAAAGGGTTGTCGCAATTGCCGGAATGAAGCTGAGCGAAGAAAACCCGATGATAAGCGCATGGGCTTCGGCTTACGCGCGCGTAGTCATTTACCCAAGCAGAAGCCTTGCTTCAATTTCAGACCCGGAAGAACGTGCAAAAGAAGAGCAGAGAAGCCGCAAAATCAACATGGCTTCAATGCGCGCTTTGGACAGCGTGCGCAAGCAGGGCAAAATCTTGCTCGTTTTCCCGGCCGGCACAAGATACAGAAAGAACAAGCCAGAAACAAAGCGCGGCGTCCGCGAAATCGATTCGTACATCCGCCTTTCAGATGTAATGCTCCCTGTTGCAATCAACGGAAACTGTTTGCGCATTTCAGATGATCATCCTTCAGACATGATAAAAGACGAAGTTTGGCACGACAAGATGGTTTACACAGCCGGAAAGATGATAGAATGCAAGTCTTTCAGAAAGTCTGTGCAGGACAATCTGCCGGAAGAGCTTGAAGACAAGAAGCAGCCTGTAGTCGATAAGATTATGGAAATTCTTGAAGGCTTGCATGAAGAAGCCGAGAAAAAAAGATAGTTTCAGCTAAATAAAACTTCTGAAAATTTCAGTTTTTAGAGATGCCCTCAAACTGTTTAAGCCGTTGCATTGCGTTTATGCTTTGCGGCGGCTTTTTTTTGCTTTTCAGGTTTCAGCGGGCATAAACAATAATGATTCTCCAATATGTTTTGATGTGTAAAATTCTAACTTTTGCCGATAATATATTGATAATTTAAATTCAGTGTAAAAAGAGTTTTAAAGTTAGAAATATTTGCATGATGAATTAATATTTCTATGTACGGTGAGAAAATAGCGGCTTTTTGATAAAAAAATCAAAAAGCTTGTTTATTGGAATATTTCGGAGTATCATATGTCTATGAAGCAAGTACTTATTATTGATGAGACACCTTTGTTCAGAGATTATGTAAAGGATAAGCTCGTTACTGACAAGATTGTCGTTGAAACTGCATTGAACCGCTATGACGGTGCAAAAAAGATGCATTCAATTTTACCGGACTTGCTTATTCTGGACGCTACATTTCCTTTTGAAGAGCTTCTCGACTTTCTTCAGCGCAAAGCTGCAAACCCGAATACTGCAAGAATTCCAGTTATTCTTTCAGGGCCGGTGCTTGAACATGGCCAGATTGCGCAGCTTGCACCTTACAAAATCATCAAGTATTTCAATAAACCTATAAAGATTGACGTTTTCTTTGAGACAATCGGCCAACTGCTTCAGACCGCCATTCCGATTGATACTACGCCTTGTATTCTTGAAACGCACGTAAACAATAACATCATCTTTATTGAAATTTCGCAGGGCTTGAACAGAGAAAAAATCACGCTTTTGCGCTACAGAATTTCAGAGCTGATAACCGCAAACAACATAACTGCGCCGAAAATCGTTCTCATGATGTCTGCGCTGCATCTTTGCTTTGTTGACGGTCTCAACCTTGAGCTGCTTTTCAGCAGCATTCTTGCAGACATGCGCATAAGAGATAAGAACGTCAAAGTTTTGACTTTCGACAAATATACAAAGCAGCTCATCGCCGGTCATCCAGAATTTTCTGGCATTGAAACCTCAACAGACGTTACTTCGTTTATCCGCGACGTTGTGCCTAAGCAGCAGGACATCTATGACATGGTTGAGCTTACGAACATGCACCTGCTTTCTGCAACAGAAGAAAACGATGAAGGCTCTGTTCAGATGCGCTTCAAGTCTGACGGCGGCCAGAATGACGAATCAGGTCAGGATGCCGGCGTAGACATGTACATCAAAGTAGCAATCATTGATGATGATTCTATTACAAGGGCAATCTTGCAGAAAGCGTTTTCTACAATCAATGCTCGTTGCGAACTTTTTGAGAACGGTGCAGACTTCCTCAGCATAATCAAGTCTAAGTCTTATGATGTAGTCGTACTCGATATTCTTATGCCTGGCTTGAACGGCTTTGACATTCTTACAGCCTTGCGCGATTTGGAATATCCGCCGGCCGTTATTGTTTATTCAAGCATGAGCAACCGCGAGTCTGTAGTTCAGGCGTTGAGCTTGGGTGCAAAGAGCTATCTTATCAAGCCGCTCAAACCAGAAGCAGTTGTTCAAAAAGCGCAGGAGCTGCTCGGCTTAACAAGAAATGCCTGATAAAGAAAAACCCAAAGATACAAACAGAAACTTGTTCCTTGCGAACATTACTCACGAATTCCGCACGCCGATTCAGACGATGCTTGCCACAATCGATATGCTCAAAGAGACATCGCTTGACCCGGAGCAGTTCGAATATATTCAGCAGATTCATTTCAGCGCAGAAGCTTTGCTTTCTTTGGTGAATGACTTCCTCGATTTTTCTAAGCTTGAGTCTGGTCAGTTCCGCTTTGAGTATATTCCGTACAATCCGCTTGTCCTAATCGAACAGACGATTGATTTGCTTGCAATCGAGGCGCACAACAAAAGCATTGAGATTATTTCAGATATAGATTTTGCGTTGCCAACCCAGATTATAGGCGACCCGACCCGAACAAGGCAGGTGCTCACAAACTTGCTGAAAAACGCCGTCAAATTTACGCAGCAGGGCTACATCGAAATCAGCGCGTCTGCTGACCCGGCCGCAAAAACAATCAGCTTTTTCGTAAAAGACACCGGCATCGGCATTTCTGAAGAAGGCAAAAAGAAGCTGTTCTCAAACTTTTATCAGACAGACGCTTCTAATACACGGAAATACGGCGGCACAGGGCTTGGGCTTTCAATTTCAAAGCAGTTCGTAGAGCTTATGGGCGGCAAAATCGGCATGAAAGACAACCCGGAAGGCGGCTCAATCTTCTATTTCAGCCTTCCGTATTCATTGCCGGAAGACATGCCTGAAGAAGTTGCCGCGCTTGAGCCTTCTGTTACTGAAGACGAGAAAGTGCTTATCGTTGACGACCGCGTAAGCGCCGCCCAAAGTTTTCAGAAAAAGCTCAAGCAGCTCGGCTTTAAAGACGTTGATTACACGCTTTCGGGCGACGATGCGCTCAAGATGCTTTGCGAAGCCGCAGACAGCAAGCAGCCATACAGCCAGGTTTTCATCGACATGGTTATGCCTGTAATGGACGGCTGGCGTCTTTCTTCGGAAATAAACAACAACTCAAAGATTAACAGCTCAAAGCTTTATCTGCTCATTCCAGAAGGGCAGATGGGGCGCGACGCAAAAATGAAGCGCCTAAAATGGTTCAACGGCTATTTGTATAAGCCTATCAAGAAAAAGCAGCTTATCAACCTGCTTATTGCAAATGCAGAAGAAACGCTTGAGCTTGAAGCTGTTGACGACGACACGCCTGTTTCAGCGCCGCAAAAAGAAGCCGCGCCTGTTCCAAAGCCGGTCACAGAAACGGCCGCCGGTGCAAATTCAGAGAAAAAGCCCGAAGCTTCATCTGAATATGAAGTTATCGCTAAAGGGCGCAAGATTATAATTGCCGAAGACCACCCTGTAAATCAGAAGCTTATAAGCCGCTTCTTTCAGCAGTTCGGTGCAGAAACCGTGTGCGCCAACAACGGCGAAGAAGCTTATAAAGCTGCAACCGCAAACCCTGATGCAGATTTGATTTTTATGGATATTCAGATGCCGGTTATGAGCGGCGTTGAAGCTACGCAGAAAATCAGGGCTGAAAAGATTGGCACGCCTATAATTGCTTGCACGGCAAACACAGACGAAGCTGACTTTAACGAATATTACAAGGCCGGCATGAACGATGTGCTGATAAAGCCGTTCAAGAAGCAGACTGTTTACGAGCTGCTTCAGAAATGGATTAAAAAGCTTGACGAAGAGAAAAACAAGGCTTCTGGTGCGGGCAAACCGAATGCGGGCATATCCATCAGCAGCACGGCTTATAACCCGATTGCGTGGGATATAGGTGAAATGCTTGTTACGACGCGCAACAACAAAGAGCTTGCAAAGCAAATGATTGCAGACTTTTTGAGCCAGACCGTAAGCATTTTTGAAAAGATTACTGAAGCAATTCAGAACAGCAACTTTTTGTGTGTGCAGCAATATGCGCATATCTTAAAAGGAAGCGCCGGCGCGCTCGCCATAAACAAGCTTTCTGACACTGCAAAGCAGATGGAGCTTATTGCAAAGGCAGAAAATGCGCAGACATGCCAGATTTGCCTTGAAGAGTGCGGCATTTACTTTGATGAATTCAGCAAGCTTGCGGAAGACTGGATGGAAGAGAACAGCTGAAACTGACGCTGCAAAACTTTAGTGCAAGATGCCCGAATATTGCAGCTTGCAGTTTGTTCGCGTCTGATAGGAAAAGCACCGCCATTGTGGATTTTGCCCATAAGGCGGTGCATTTTTTTGCAGAAACTTTAACCTGATTCGCAGATTAGCGGTTCTTGCGCTCGTCGTCGCTTTTGCAGTTGATGCAGAGGAACGCGTAAGGAATTGCTTCAAGCCTTTCTTGCGGAATTTTCTTGCCGCATTTAAGGCACAAGCCATACTTGCCCTGCTCAATGCGCATAAGCGCAGAATCGATGAGCTTAAGACGGTTCATGTCTTTGCTGCCGAATGTTTCGAGCATCTTGCTGTCAATCGCATCAGAAGCAATGTCTACAACGTCTTTTGATTCCATGTCATCGACTATCTTTTTGAAGTCATCATTGTTCGTTGCAAGCGTTCCGATAATTTCGCGTTTCATCGCTATCAAAGCTTCTTTCATTTTTAAATTGAAATCTTGTTCCATAGTAAACTCTCCATGTTGACAAAGTTCTTCATTTATTCATAGAATTATAAGAGTGAAGTGCTAAAAAAGCAATTTTTTTCTTTGCACTTTTTAATATTTTTTTCACGTTTTTTCAAAACTCTTGGAGGACTTGTGGCTAAAGAAGAAGCTATTGAAGTTGAGGGCATTGTAAAAGAGGCATTGCCGAACACGATGTTCAAAGTTGAATTGCAGAACGGACATGAAATTCTTGCATATCTTTCTGGAAAAATGCGCAAGCATTACATCCGCATCGTACCAGGCGACAGCATCCGTGTTGCGCTCTCTCCTTATGACTTGAACCGCGGCAGAATAATTTTCCGCGAACGCTAAGCTCAGTTTCCTTTGTTTTCGTTGCCTGCAGTCAGCAGATACTGCATGGCACGGGCAATTCCAGAAATTCCACTGATAAGCATAATTATTCCGATTATAGAGAAAACAAAGTTTGTGCAGAGGAATAAGCCTAAAATGGTTGTAAGCACATTCTTCAAAAGCATAGATAATGCTTCGCGCTTTGTCGGTCTGTGCACGTTGCCGCCGGAGTGTCTGCCGTTTCCGTAATATGTGTATGTATAGCTTCTGCGGCTGGCATCATGCTCGTTCTGTTCTTGCCATGCGCGCCTGAACATTTCTTCAAACGGGTCTGCACCAGAACCGAACGGATTTTCGGCTGAAGGTCTGTACGCCTGCTGATAAGGCTGCTGCGACGTTGTGCCGAAGCGGTCATAGTCGGCGCGCTTCGCTTCATCGCCAAGAACGGCGTATGCGGCATTGATTTTCTTGAACTTCTCTTCGGCTTCAGCGTTGCCCGCATTGCGGTCTGGATGATACTTGAAAGCTGCCTCGCGGTAAGCTTTTTTTATTTCATCTGCGGATGCGTTACGGCTTACGCCTAAAACCTGATACAAATCGTCCATGCTCATAAAATACATAAAAACAGCGTAAACGGCAAGACTGAAAAACTGATATAACTGAATTTTAAACTTTCAGTTTAGGCTTTGAAATGCGCGCCGCAAACGGCTTGACGATTCTTGCAGATGTTTTGTATTTTTAAACTAACACGAAACTATCGTTGCCGTATCGTTTAGGCTTAAAACGGCGTAAATTGAGGTTCACCATGAATTTAAATTTAGAGCAGCTTTTTTTATTGTTCATCATATACAGCTTCATCGGCTGGGTCGGCGAAGTAATCTATTGTTCGATTCCCGAAAAGCATTTTATAAACAGAGGCTTTTTGCACGGCCCTGTCTGCCCAATTTATGGCTGCGGTGGCCTTCTTGTGGTTTTTCTTTTGATGCCGTTCAAAGACACCTGGGTTGAGCTGTTCTTTGCGGCGATGTTCGTTACAACCGTGCTCGAATATTTCACATCTTGGCTTATGGAAGTGCTTTTCCACAACCGCTGGTGGGACTATTCGCATTACAAGCTGAACATAAACGGCCGCGTCTGCCTTTTGAATTCGCTTATTTTCGGTGCGATGGGAACGCTTGCGCTTCATTTTGTGCATCCGCCGATTAAATGGCTGATTTGTCAGATTAAAAGCCCATATATCGAAATTGCAAGCGGCGCTCTTTTTGTGTGGTTTGTCACAGACTTAATTCTGACCGTCAGAACGCTCAAAATGTTCAACCAGAAGCTCGAAGAGCTCAAGGAATTCAGCACGTCGCTCAAGAACAAGTTCAAGGGCGAAATCTGGGTTGAGAGCGGCAACATCCTCGAAATGTTCAAGTCTTTGCGCGAGCGCGCCAAGCAAGATTCTTCGCCAATCTTTGCGGTATTATCTGAAAGGCTCGAAACGCTCAACCGCAAGTACAAAAGCTCGCTCCGCATTTTGCAGGCATTCCCAAGAATGCAGAGCAAGCGCTACGGCGAGCAGCTTGAGCATTTCAAGTTTCAGCTTAAAGTTGAGTTTGCGCTGAAAAAAGAAATGCTCAAAGCAAAATATGCCCAGAAAAAAGGCGAGACTTACGAAGCCGCTTCAAGAGAAGAGATTACCAAGCGCCTTGAAGAGCAGACAAAACCGGCGGCCAGTCTTAAATAGTTTGTGACCAATCGTCATCATGACGATTGGTTTAAGCTTTATTCGACGGTAACGCTCTTTGCGAGGTTTCTCGGCTTATCTGGGTCAAGCGAGCGCTGCACCGCGCAATAATATGCGTAAAGCTGGCACGGAATAATCGAAAGCATCGGCGTGAATTCGTCGAATGTTTCTGGAATATGCACAACCGCGTCGGCAGATTCATCAAAGAAATGCTCATTCTCAAAAGTTATGCAGAGCACGCTTGCGCCGCGAGCCTTTACTTCTTTAATGTTTGAATCCATCTTTTCAAAGAGCGCGCGCTGCGTGCAGATTGCAACAACGAGCGTGTCCGTGTCTATAAGCGCAATTGCGCCGTGCTTCAGCTCGCCGGCGGCAAAAGCTTCTGAATGTGTGTAGCTTATTTCCTTAAGCTTCAGCGCGCTTTCCATGCTTATCGCATAGTCTGCAAGCCGCCCGATGAAAAAAGCCTTTTTCTTGTTGAACGTACGCGATGCGAATTTCTGAATTGTCTTTTTGTCTTGCAGCACCGTTTCTGCTTTTGAGCTCACAGTTTCAAGTTCCGCAATAGTTTTTGACAAATTTTCAGGCGAAATAGTGCCTTTAAGCTCGGCAAGCTTCAGCGCAATCAAATAAAGGCACATAAGCTGAGTTGTAAAAGCTTTTGTAGATGCAACCGCAATTTCCGGGCCGCCGTTCGTGTGCATGAACGCGTCAGCTTCGCGCGCAAGCGTTGAGCCCGCCACATTCGTTATCGCGATGATTCTTGCGCCGCATTTCTTTGCCATGCGCATTGCGGCAAGCGTGTCGGCGGTTTCGCCCGACTGGCTTATGATTATGAAAAGGTCTTTCGGGTTGAAAATCGGCTCGCGGTAGCGGAATTCAGACGCTATGTCGATGTCAACCGGAATGCGTGCAAAATGTTCGATTACGTATTTGCCGACAATTCCGGCATGATAAGCCGTGCCGCATGCCGTTATCACAATGCGTTCTGTAGAGCGCAGAATCTCGTCTGAAGCAATTTCTGACAAATTGATTTTCTTTTCTTTTGTTATGCGCGGCGAAAGCGTCTGGCGCAAAGCCGCCGGCTGTTCGTGAATTTCTTTCAGCATGAAATGCTCGTAACCGCATTTTTCAGCCGAATCGATGTTCCAGTCGATATGCGAAGTCTGCTTCTCAATCGGCTCAAGGTCGTTGTTGAAGAATTTCACGCCATCTTTTTTGATTTCAACAATCTCGTCGTCGTCAACGTAATAGACTTCGCGGGTGTACTCAAGCAATGCGGTCACATCGCTTGCAAGAAACTGCTCGTCTTTTGCTGTGCCGATTACGAGCGGCGAATCTTTGCGTGCCGCAACTATTGTGCCGGGCTGCTTGTCGCAGATTACGGCTAGCGCGTAAGAGCCTGAAATGTCTTTTAACGCTTTTGAAACCGCTTCAAGCAGGTTGCCTTCGTAATAATAGTGGATGAGGTGCGCGGCGACTTCTGTATCAGTCTGGCTTTTGAATGTAAAGCCTTTCCTTTCAAGCCTTTCGCGCAAAGAAACGTAATTTTCGATTATGCCGTTATGAACTACCGCAATTGAACCAGAGACATCTGTATGCGGGTGCGAGTTTATGTCAGAAGGTTCTCCATGTGTAGCCCATCTTGTATGGCCTATGCCGGTTGAGCCACGGATTATTTCCTTGGCGAGCTTCTGCTCAAGAAACTTAAGCGCTCCTTTCGATTTTCGGACTAATATTTCCTGTCCGTCGAATACTGCAATTCCGGCTGAATCGTAGCCTCTGTATTCCAGTTTTTTCAGCGCATTGATAAGTACAGGTGTGGCGTCCTTTACGCCCACGTATCCCGTTATTCCGCACATGAGAAGATCCTTTGAAACATGCCTGCTGAAGCCGCTTTTTTCAGATAAACATCAGTGTAAAAAAGCTCAACAACAAAGTGTTTCTGTCAATAAATTACACGCGTTACTCCGAACGCATTGGGCAAACGAAAAGCCCATATGCTTTATATCGAATAAAAATGGTTCTGTCTATAGGGTAAAGATTCCGAAACGAGTTCGGAATGACGCTACGCAACGAACTTTTTGGCCATTCCAGGTTTCCTATAGTGCCTAGCACAGTTTCCTTAAAGAAAACTGTAACGCGCGCCCAAAAATGATAAAAAATTGCATTTAGTTTGAGAATTTTTCTTGTTTTTGTGTGTTTTTGCTTGTTTTTTTGTGCTTTATGCAGTCCTTTTCCAGATGCGGATTGTGTAGTTTATAGGGCGTGTTTCTATGCCGCCTGAATTTGGTGCGCCTACAGTAGGACCTTGTGAATTGCTGCTGCTCCATGAAAAGCCGATTGCAGAAGCAAAGCCTGTAATTACGTTGCCATGGTTGTGGCTCTGTATCATCATGTCTTGTAAGCCTGCGCCGAAAGCAGAAGCGTTGCCGCCTTCGGCGCGGAAGAATGCACCGGCGAACTGCGCGGTTACGTTCTGCCATGTGCCACAGCCGAAAAGCTCTTGCGGCGATTTTTCGCCCGGAAACTGAACATATACAAAACCAATCGGTACAGCAGGGTCTTTCTTGCAGTAGAAAGCATTTGAATCTGCAGCAGATGGGTCTTTTGCGTTGAGAATGAACCACTGTTTTGAATCGTCATAACCTTCTTCAGCAAGACCTGCTTTGTGCTTATCAGAAATAAGTTTCTGGATAAAGCTATCGTTAAGCTGATTATCATAATCTACATAAAGTTCCTGCATTGAACCTTCGAATTCAAGTGTTGTACCCTGTGCTGATTCAAGGTCAAGTTCCAATGTATCCTGAGCTTTCAAATTGCCATGTAAGTCATAGACTGCATATTCCACACGTTTGAGCTCGAAGTTAATCGCAAGTACAACAAAGTGGAAAAGGTCTTCACCTTCTGGAACATGCGGTGTTTCCAGTAATGGAATACCGAGAACAGATGCAGTACCTTTGAGCCAACCCATATAACGTGTAAAGCCCGAGAAATCAAGAACATCGTTGCGAATTTCTTTGGTTTCTTGTTTAAGCGTTTTGATGTATACAGAATCCTTAAAAGAAATAGCATGAACTGCTCCGTTTGCATAGCCTTGTTTATAAAGCATTGGAATTTCATTGGTTTCTTTTAAATTCATAACAGTTTCTTCTGTATAAAGCAGTTCATTTGCCTTATTGTACACCTTAGAAACACCTTTTACTCCACCTGTAATACCTTCGTAATTATATTCCAAATTAAAATCAGTATTATCTGTGAGCTTACAATTTGCCTGTTCTGCATAAAATGCTTCTTTTGTAATTACACGTCCGCTTGTTGGGTATTCCGCAGGATTCCACACACCTTCAGAATCTTGCCATACACGCTTATTGACTGTATCATACCAGTATACATATTGTGCGGCTGTTACACCATCTGAACTACATGCTGTAATAGTTAATCTAGTAGAGTCTGTGGTCAATGTAGAAGTATAGGTAAAACCTTTGTTACAAGATGCAGGAATCTGATATGAAAAATCTCCAGTTTTTGTTTCTGTATTATAAATACGAACCCATCGCCGAGTATCATTATCTACACCTCTAAGGACATATATAAGAAATTTAGTCCTAGCACTATTTGGAGGAACAGTATACACAACTTCTACACTTTCAATTTCTCCCGGCTGTTGAAAAAATAAACTAGCCCAATACTTATTCGGCAACGCATAATATTCTTCTGTTGGTGATTGTACCAAAACAGGCAGACTGGAAGCTTTTGACTTGAAATAATCTTTAATGATTTTTCCGTTCAAATACAACGTATTGTCAATTGCAGGATTTACGCTGTCGAATGAACCTGTTATGTCAAGCTCCGCAAAGTTGCCGCCTTTATTGTCGGTCTTTGTGCCGTCAAGGTGATAAACACCATTAGGCTTCTCCGGGTCTGTACTTTCCGGCATAATAGTAAGCAGGGGTTTTACACCTTCAGGGGCGTTGGTAATTACCATATTACCACCTGCATCTACAATAACCTCTGCAACAGTTTTCCAAACTCCTTCTTTGAAAAACTGAATCTGCATACCGAGGTTTGAGATAATTGTTCTTCTCAATTCATCAACTGTACTCATTACTGTCATTGCTCCTTTTACAAGAGAACCAAGAGAATCAAGAACAAAGTTCTTCATCTTGAGAAAAAGACCTTTGCCTTTAATCCAATGAAGGTATTCTGCATCCGGGTCATTACTTGCCTCTAAACTCGGTTCATTACCTACCCTGAATTCCTGATTATCAAGGTCAAGCAGTACATTCGGCTTTTCTTCGCCAAGCGTTATATCGCTTTGTAATGTTCCTGCTTTTATCTTGCCTAAATTTACGCTAATTGCAGAAAGCGATTCTGCATAGATGTTCTCTGCGCCGAGCGCGCCTGGCACTTTAACTTTTTCGCCTTGCTCGTTATATTCCCAACCACGCACCACGTCTACAACGCTTGTAGGACGTGCTACAACATTCACGGTTACGCTTTCAGAAGTACCTTTTTCGTTTAATGCAGTTATGCGGTACTGATATGTTGTGAACGTCGGCGCGGGCGGCTTTTCGTTCTGACCTTTGAGCGGCAGCGTCTGTGAGTAGTCGCCCGCAACTTCGATATAGCCCCGGACAAAGCTGTTCTCTGCGCCGGTGGCTTTTGCCTTGTAGTTTGTTTCGGCTTCGTTCGGGTCGTCTGTCTCGTTTGGCTTGAAAAAATCTCCGGCCGCATCAAGGTCAATCTGCCGGATTTCTACGCGGTGGCGGATTGTGCCGTAGCGTTCTTTTCCGCTTGAAAGTACAGGCTGACTGAAGCGCAGAAGCACCGAGCGGTGACTGACGGACGGCGAAATTACGGGCGCGGAAAGAAGCCACGTGCCGTATTCCGCCGTATCAGGAATGACCGGCTCTGACCAGTCTTCGGACTGGTTGCCGTAGACGTTCTCCGCCTTTATGCGGATGCGGTACTTGAGCAAATCTGATGATTCAGGATAGCCGTCAAAAGCGGCATTTGCCGCTGTTCTAGCGCGGATAAAAGCGTATTCAAAAGGCATTGCAAGAGCCGTAAAAGAGCTGTATGAACTCCCTTCGTCGCGCGAAATTTCAACAATGTATTTTGTTATCGTGTTTTTTAAGCCTTTCGGCGGCTTGCTGCATGTGATGATGATGCCGTCTCTTTCGGCTACGGCTTTTACGCCTGTAATTTTGTCCGGCACATAATTGCCGTTGCCTTCGTTGAGCGATTTCTTGAGGTTTGCAACCGCCGCAATGGCAGCCGCGCCTGTCTGGCTGTAATTGACGGAGCTTTTTTCTGTCTGAATGACAAAATCTGAGACAGACTGCGCTTCATAAGAATATTGCCCGTCTTTGCCTTCGAGCGTGCGGCTCCTTATAAAGACCGTGCATGATAGTCCTGTCGCGCCTGTGTCTATGCGCCGGAAAGAGCCGGGCTCAATCTTTTCTTCTGACTGAAAGCGGAAAGAAAGGTTGCCTTTGGCGAAATATGCGAGCAGCGCTTTTGCAATGCTTTCTGCAGTCGCCATTTCGTAGACAAACTCAAAGTCTGTGGTGAACACGTTGCCGCCCTGGTCTCCGGCTGTTACGGTTGAGGCTGCATCGCGGTAGACGGCATCGGCGCGGATGCCGAGCTTGTAGACTTTCGCGTCCGCCGTGCCAGTGTTGCGAAGGCGCACCGCCGCCTGTTTGCTTTCAAAATCGGTGCGGTCAATGGTGATTGTGCCGTCCCATTCGCGCTCGACGTAGTGGTTCTTGCTGTAAAGCAGCGTGGCGGTCTTGTTGCGCTGGTAGTCGTATTCGCCGTTGTACTTTTTCTTGGCTTCGGCGTAGCTCTGCGCGAAAGACTGGTGGACGATGCCGTCAGTTTCTTCGAGCACTGGGCTTGATTCATACGGAAAGTACACGCCCGGCTGAACGTAGAATGGCGCGGGGTCATCGTTTGAATCGTAGCCGTTGCCCTGGAAGTACACAAGCTCATTGCGCTTGGTCGTAAGCGTGTTGAACGAAACCGAAACGCCTGTGTAGTTCTTGGTTGTCTTGCTGCCTGAAAAGCCGGTGCGGATTTTTTCGGGCGGAAGCTCCGGCGGGTTTTCCGGCACGTCGCGCCAGTCGAAAAACTGCATTATTCCTTCCGGCGAGAAATAGAACGAAAAGCCGTACTGGTAGAGTATTGCTTCAAGAGCGGCAAGAATCTGCTTGCCTTTTTCAATGCAGATTACCTGAATCGGCGTTTCTGGCAACGTCTGGGCGATTGTTACGCCGCACACCTCTGCAAAATGCGCTGCAACGGCGGCAAGGTTCGTATTTTCAAGCAGAATTTCTGATTCCGTCTTGCGGCTGAACTTTGAGGAATAGTCTTTGACCGTGAGCGAGAATTTGTCTATCTCGTCATTCCTGCCGTTGTCAGTCCAGCTGATGTCCACGGTGACTGTGCCGGTGAAAAGCGGCGCATCGTCAGAACCGACAATCTGCGCATCAAGTTCTTTTGAGCGCGCGAGCAGGCTGAAAAGTTCCGCGTCATACGGTATCGTTACGGATGCGCTTGATTCGGCGTGCTGTAAATTTTCGTTTGAAACGCAGTCCTTGAGGCTTAGCGAAGAAAGCTGCCGCGTGTAGCGCGTGCGTGTTCCGTCTGTGTTTGTTTCGTCGAGATATATTCTGTAGTTTTCCATAAGTCTGTCCTTTATCCGTCAGGCCGGAAGCGGTGCGGCTTCGCCTGAGCCTATCATTGCGGCAAGCCCGTTGTAGATTTCTGTAACAAGGTCTTTCTGCTTTATCACGCTGCCTTCAACGTGCACCGAAACATTGATTGTGCTGCCGCGCCGCCCTTCCGCATTTTCGCGGCGGCGTTCGGCGTTCTTTCCGACAAGCGAATATGTGCCGCTCTTGATTGCCTCGTTGAACGTCTTCGGGATGATTCCTTCGCCCTTGTGGACTATTGCCGGCATGTCGTAAGGAATGTTGTCAGTGCCGACCGCGAAGCCGAAGAGGTTCTTGATTCCTGAAGCAATGCCTGTGGCGGCTGTCTTAAGACCGTTCCATGCGCCTACGGCAACGTCGGCTACTCCACCGGCAATATGGCCGAGAACAGGAACGACCGAACCCCATTTTTCGGCATAGCTTGTGCTTGTGCCGGTCTGGCGCGCGTCTTCCCTCTGGGTTGCCACGGCGGCTTGCTGCTGCTGGTCAAGCGCGGCGTAAGTGTTGTCCTCAATGTGCTCAAGCGCAACCGCCATCTTCTGCTCGATTTTGAGAATCTCAGTGTCGGCGGCCGCCTTGTAGGCGTTCTTCTGGTCGATGTACTGCTGGCGGCTGATAAGGCCCAGCTCGTACTGCTTCTGCAGCGACTGAATCTGATAGCGAAGCTCTTCGTTGATGTCGTCAATCTGAGCCTTGTACATCGCTTCGATTTTGGCGCGCGCCGCATCGGCGGCCTTTGACGCTGCATCGGCAACTTCGCCGACTTTCTCGCCCGCAATAGGCAGAAGCTCAAGCTTCTTTATGTTGACGAAAGGCAGCTTGTTGAGCGCGGAAATTATGGCGTTCATCACCTTGATGATGGCGTTGCCGACGGGGCGGATAACCTTGTTGTAGAGCCATTCAAAGGCGTGCCCGAGCATGTTGAGCGGAACGCTGACAATCTTGATTATGCCGGCAAGCACGCGGAGGGCCGTGGCGACGACGCCGACAACGGGCTGAAGTATCTGGCCGATTGTCTCGCCGATGTCGAGCAGTATGTCCACGATAGGCTGCAGCGCATCGTTTATCAGAAGCTCAGAATAGCGCATCAATCCTTCAAGGATTGTCGAGAACGGGCTCAGAAGCTTCTGGACGTTCTCAATCGAGAAAACAACTTTCGAGACGGCGGAAATCAGCTCCGTAATCGGGCTGCTGCCGGCCGCCATTGAGAACACTTCCGTTCCTGCCGCGCCCTGCACGAACGTGCCCAGAGCGTATTCTCCTACATCTTCTGCAGAATAATCGCCGGAATCTATGGCTTCCCTTGCCTTTTCGGCGATATATGTGTACTCTTCCTGCAACGCGCGCATCTGAAGCTCGTGACGGTCAAGGATGCGCTGTTTTTCTTCTTCGGCAAGCTTCTTTTCGTATTCTTCGACTTTGCCGGCGTAATACTGCCTGAGGGCAGCTTCTTCTTTTGCATAAGCCTGCGCCTGCCCTGAGCTTTCGTTGCAGACTTCCTGCCAGTTTTCGCCGAAAGCCTCGGCGGCATTTTCTGCAAGCTTTTTCAATGAGTCCTTTTCTTCGTCCTGGATCTGCTCAAGTTCCGTGCGGAATTTCTTAGACCATTCGGACGTGAATTCCGGGCGCGGCTTTTCTTCGGCTGCTTTTGCGGCTTCCGGGTGAAGCTGCTTGTAGAGGTCGTCATATCTTTTCTGCGCTTCCCTGACAATGATTTCTGACTTTGTGCGGTTGTATCCGTCCGTATCTTTATATTCGCCGGTTTCCGCATCATATTCAGAGACCTTTGCCGTAAAGAGGCTCTTCGCTTTTGCAAGGTCTGCGGCTGCCGCTTCAAGCTGACCTTCGGGAGACTGCGAATATTGCCGGTCGCGCCATTCGCGGAGCTCGTCGGATGCGGCGACGGCGGCTTTTTGTTCCCTTTTGGGAATCTCTTTTTGGGCTTCTGCCCTCTGTATTTCCCATTCCTCAAGCTGCTTCTTTTTACTGTCAAGCTCCTTCTCTAAGCTTTGGCGCATGGCAGAGTTTGCAGGGCTGTTCAGAGTCGGGTCGTTTTTAAGACGGGCTTCAATCTCTGTTATTCTGCGGCGTGTGCCTTCAACGTTGAAGTCTGCCCAGATTGTCGAAAGGTTTTTAGAAAGCTCCTCGTCGGACATTTCTCTTACAGTATTGATGTAATCTTGCAGAGCCTGATCTGCAGAACGTGTCGCCTGTTCCTGTTCTTTCATGGCGAGCGACTGTGCGTTGGTAGCTTTTTCTGCGTCCTTTGCTTTCTGTGCCTGCATGACATATTTTGCAACAAGTAAGCCAATGGCGGCCGCTGCAACGGCAATAACAGGATTGAGAACGCCGAGCGCAAGATTGAAGCCCATCTGCGCGGCTGTTCCTGCAATGGTTTTGATGATGAAGCTTGTGAGCGCAAAAATCATCTTTGTGTTGAGCCAAACTGTTATTGCGGTAAGCGCGCCGAGCAGCACGCCCTTTACAAGCGGGCTGTTGTTGATGGCGTTAGCCACGTTGGTGAGCCACTCAAGAATTTTGCAAGCCGCCGGAAGGAACATGTCACCGATTGACGCGGCAAGCGAATTGAGCGCTTCGTGAAGCCCTGCCCACATTGACGCATAAGACTTGCTTGCACGCTCAAGCCCGCCGAAATATGCACCGCCTTCGGCACTGAGCCGCTCAAGCGCAGTCTGAAAATCTTTGAACGAGATTTCGCCCTTGCTTGCCATTTTGATTATTTCTTCTGTAGTTGTATTGAATCCCTTTGCAAGCTCATCGAGAATCGGCACGCCCTGGTCAAGATAGACGTTGAGCACTTCCATGTCTGCCTTGCCTTTTGCGCTTGCCTTGCTGAATGCGTTTGCGAATGAAATCATCTTCTGGCTGTTGCCCTGGGCAATGTTGCCCATGCGGTTGAGCGTTGCCGTAAGGTCTGCTACAGGCACTTTCGCCGCAAGGAAAATCTTTGTTGCCTGTGTGGTTGTTTCAAGGTCGAACGGCGTGAAGTCGTTGAACGGCTTTATCACGTCGTCAAAGAGCGCGGCGCCTGCCTGCATGTCACCCAGGAGCGTGCCGAATTCTTCTCGCGCCGTCTGGAACTGTCCGGCAAGCTCAAGCGCGTTCGCGCCCGCGCCTACAAGCATCTGGTCAAATTTTATTGCGGCGGCCGCAACGGCAACGCTGCCGAGCTCGCCTTTGAGCTTGTCGAAAACGCCGAAAAGCCCGTTCTCTTTCAGTTCGAGCTTTTCCGATTCGTCGCCGAGTTTTCTGTATTCGTCTATGAGTTTCTTGCATTCAGCAGATTCGGGGTTCATTCCGTGCTGAACGAGGTCGAGGATTCCGTTTTTGAGCTTCTGCTGCTCGCTTTTGAGTTCCGATGATGAAGCGCCGAACAGCTTGAGCGATTTCGCCGTGCGCTCCGCGCTTGATTCAAGCGAGTCTATGGTCTTCTTAACGTCGTCTGAACTGCCTACAAAATCGCCTGCCGACTTTTTCAGGTCTTTGAAGTCCTGGCTTAGAGAGGTGACTATTCTTGCAGCGTTCTGCGCTTCAACGGTAATTTGCAGTTCAAGTGATTTGGCGTTCATTTCGTCTTTCTGTTCCTGTACAAAAAAGGGCAGCCGTCATGCTGCCCGAAAAAGTTTAGTCGTTGTCGCTGCCGTATTTTTCCGCTTCCATGCGGCTTTCCTCAACAGTGAGGGCGGAGAGGGCTTCAGTTATCCAGGCGGGCTGCTCTGCCCATCCTCCGCCGAACGGCAGTGTCTCAAGGTTCTTGGTCATGCAGTAGACGTACCAACAGATGTAGAACTCGTCCGTCAGATAGCTTTCAGCGTCTTTCTGCATGATGATGATGTCTTTGCCTTCATCGTCCTTTACGCCTGTGACCCACCGCTTTTTATCCCTCTGGCGCGGCGCAATCTGCGCCTTGTGCACACCGGTCTTTAGGACTCGGTATGCGATCCGGAGTTTTTTTCGTCGATTTCCGCCTTGTCAAGCTCCTTGTCGAGGTGCTCGACGATTTCCCTCATCAATGGTTCGAACTCAATCGGCGCGTTGATAAGGTCGCGGGCGTTCGCAATGTTCACTGTGTTGCCCTTGTCGTCCTGATATGATGCGCCGTGAATTGAATTGACAAGCTCCACGAGCGTCTGCTGCTCGTCGCGCTCGACGACAATCTCCATGTTCTTGATCTTGCCGTTCGAGTCGGCGATTGCCTTGCTCTGCGGCTTTGAGCGGCAGCGGCTCTTGATGGTGATTGTCGGGGCTTTGTATTTGACGACAATCTGGTCACATGCCGGAAGATTCTTGTTTCCCATGAATTCAGGAACGAACGTGCGTTCCTTTGAAATTGTTAAAACCATGTTTTGCTCCTCATAAAAATGCTTTCCGGCGGCGTAAAAACCGCCGGAGTTTTGTTGTTCTGCTTAAGCCGGGATACCGGCGGCGCAAAAGACTGAACTTCTTTTATTGTCCGTGTGCGCCGCCTGCGGGTTTGCTACGCAAACACCGCTTAAGCCGGAATATCCAACGAGTAGAATACCGGGTCGATGCCTGTAAGGCTGAAGTTCGAGTCGTAGCTCTGGGCGCTGCCTGAATCTGCGCCGAGCTTCATGCCGTACATGTAAATCTGCGCAAAGATAAAGCTGTCGCGCTCGCCGCCAGACTGAGCCTTGTTGATGTAGCCTATCATGTACATAGACTTGTTGAGCGCGTCAGAAACGGTCACGTTGCCGTCCTTGTCGCGGCGGAATGTCTTGACAGTGCGGTCAATCATGCCGTCTGCTTCATCGGTGATGCCCTGGATGAAAAGCTGCTTGCATGTGCCGGACGCGTCCTTTTTGCCGGGGCGTGCTTTCTTCCAGCCGTCGGCAAGAACTGTTGTGTCAACCTTGTCCTGAGAGATGTCGATTGACCAGCCGCCGCAGTCTGCAAGCTGCTGAAGCACGAGCTTCTTAACCTTGTCGCCGGCGGCAAGCACTTCCGTGCCGATTGCCGGGTACATTTCGCCGACGCGCATCTTTACAGGGAAGAACGAATTGGCGGCCATTGCTTCGATAAGATAGAAGCCTGCTCCGCCCTGGTCTCCGGCTGCACCGCCAGCAAGCTCGTCAAGAGACTTTGCGCCGTCGCCTTCAATGACTTCTGCCGAAAGGTCGCCTGAATAAATCTGTGCATCGTCTCCGATAAGACGCTTGATTTCCCGTTTTTCACTCATCTTTCTTGCCCTCGCTTTTCTTGAATTCCGGCTGCGCCTTGTGTGCAGCCTGTGCGCCGTCCTGTGGTTTTTTCTCCGGCGTTATCTGCTTTCCGTCAACGGTCTCTGTTTTCTTGAACATGCGGCCGTCGCGTGTCTCATACTCGACCTGATTTTTCATGCTTCCTCCTTCGGGAAAGATATGATGCAGATTCTGTCATCCTGCACGTCCTGCACTGCCGTGCTGTCAGGGCTGTCGATGAACGAATCTTCTTCCGATATGGCTGTGACAATCCGTGTGTTCGCTATTGCTTTGCCTTCCGCGTCTTCAAGTCTGATTTCCTGCGAACCTTCTACAAGGTAGCTGTCAAGCTTTTCGATTGCGTCACATGCAAGCTCAAGGCCGGTAAGGCTTTCTGCAGTGCCGCTTACGGAAACGCGGATGCGCGCCGAGCGCGTGCCGTATGTTCCGCGCGGCTTTGACGGAAGCCATGTCTTGAGCAGCGACACCTTGATTATCACGCCCTTTTCGTCAACGCTCGACGGCGTGACGACAACTTTTTCCTGCACGGCGCGTTCAAGCTGCTGTGCGAACAGGTTGAGCACTTCATACGTTTTCATGTTTTCGGTGCAATCTCCTGCATTATCAGTTTCACTTCGTAATCCGAAAGGTAGAAGAATTCGCGCTTGGGGATTACGACAGACTTTTTAAGGTAATAGACCACGCGCGGTTTGCCTTTCGTGTCTGACGAGCTGTAGCAAACAGTCCGCCCGATGCGGAAAACCGACGCGCCGTTCGAGCGCAAGCCTGATAGCACGTCACCGGGCTTTTTGCCGTAGGTGCGCTCAAGTTTACGTGCATACGGTGACGGAATGAACAGCCAGTTTTTCTTTGCCGTAATCGTTCCGCCGTTGTTGTGAAGCGGCGCGTACTTTGCAGCCGTACCGACCGATACAGTTTCGCGCCCTGTCACCTCATAGGTGATTGAATCGCGCAAGCTTCCTGTGTCCTGAAGCGGCTTGCCTTTTCCGCGGTAGCCTTCGGTTGCGGCAGAAAGCGGGCTCATTCCCTCGCTCCGGTAGATGTGCTGCCGGATAAAGCTTTCCGCCATCGCGCCCGCCTTGTGCACGCGGTTCATGTCGCTCAAATCTCTGCTAAGGTTTTCGAGCGTGCCGATTGCATCGTCCGCCACAGCCTAGCCCCTGTGCAGCGCGCGGCGGTAATCCGTGAAGCGCGCGTGTTTCTTCGGTCTGGCTACGGCAACGCCGGTCTGCACCGTGCGCACCGAATCATCCTCGCCGTCGGGGAACTTGCCGAAAGCCGCGATTATGAGGTCTTTGGCAAGTATGCGGTATTCGCGCCCCGCTTCTTCGTGGCCGAGCGCGATGTGCAGCTCATAGACCGTGTAAAGCAGGACGATTTCGCGCACGACCTTGTTGTCAAGGTCAAACTGCACGGCAAGATAGCGGAAGATGGCGCCGGCGCGAATCTGCGCACGTTGAACCGCGCGGAGCGTCGTGTCGTCGCTCGATTCCGAAAGCTGCTTGTACAGGCTTGCGCTCAGGCGGGCGCGGATTTCATCCGCCGTGATGGCAGTGCCGAAAGGCTCGAACATTGTTGCAGGGTTTTCGGCCTGCCCTGTTGCCGTCTGCGCCGGTATGTCTGTTATGTCAATCGGGTCTGGAATTCCGCCGTCTGCCATTTTCCGAATTTTCCTCTTTCAGTTTATAGATTGCCGCATCAAGTGCGGCAATGACACTGCTCCATGCGGCAATGACACCGCTTTGTGCACTAAGCTACGGTTACTGTCTGTTCGCCCATCTTAGAGACGGCAACGGCAGGAACAATCTTGCTTGAGCCGACAATCTTCACGCCGTCAGGGTCTTTCTTGTAGACCGGCTTTGCGAAGAAAGGCATAGGCGCAAGCTTTGCATCCAAATCATCAAGCGCGCAGTAGAAAAGCTTGCCTGTGTTTGCAGCATCGAACGTGCGCACCTTGCCGTCAGCAAGAATCGGCGTTGCCGTTGTTGCAAGCGGCAGCGTGTATGTGGTCGCGCCGGTCAAGATGTGGTACTTGCCGAAAAGAATCATTCCTTCCGGTGTCCAGACGACAGGCGCTGTTGAGCCGGAAGCAATCACGATGTCGCAAACCTTTGAATAGACATTTGAAGCCAACATGAAGCGAACCTGGCCGCCGGAAAGCGCGGCCTGCTTTGTGTAGAGGTCTTCAAGCCATGTCTGCAAGCCCGCAAGGTTCGCGGTCTTGATACTGGCAGTCTTGAAGTCTTTCGGCGAGCCGAGGTCAAGCTCGAAGCTTGTGGTTGCGCCGTTCTCGTCCTTGATAGGGAACTTGATTTTGCCGCCGAATGCCTGGCGTGTCATAATCTCAGAAGAGAGCACGACTGAATCGCGGAGCTCTGCGATGCGGTCATTCATCTCTGCCTGGATTGATTCGGCATCGCCTGAAGCAATGAGGTCGTTGATGTCGCGGGCAGAGAGGAATGTTGACGGCTTGAGCTCGCAAGGCTCGATGATTGTGCGCTTCTTGCCTGTTCCGTCGATTGAAACGGAAGAGCCGCCGCGGGCTGTGAGCGGAACTGCTCCGATTGCGCCGGTCACTTCTTCAAGCGAAAGGAACGGCGAAGCCTTCTGCTTGCGTGCGGCTGCCGGAAAGAGCAGATCCATCATCGGTGTCTGCAATTTGGGCAGACCTGTAACAACGTCGGCTACTGCCTGACGTGTGAAAAACTTATTGATTGTTCCTTCGTACTTAATCATAGCTTTTTCTCCTTTTGTGCCTATTCTGATTCAGCGAATGCGCCTGTTGCGTAGATGCCGCGTGCGCGGAGTTTTGCGCGGACTGCTTCCGGCGCTGCTTCGCCGGCAAGCAGAAGCTTTTCAGCGCGGACTGTGCCGTGAACACAGACGTTGAGGGCTGTGTCCTTTGTCTTTTCATCAAAGTCTTCAAGCAGAACTGCGTCATAGGCGGTGTCTGCCGCTGCGCCTTTCTTATAGCCTGTAGCCGTTGCAACGAGCACGTCACCGACCTTGAGCCCTGTGATGTTGTCCTGCATCTTTGCTGTTTCGACGATGTGATGGTCGCCTGTAAGCACTGTCTCGTGCTTTGTTTCGATTGTTCCTACAACTCCGTTCATGGCGTTCTCCTTACATTTTTTCCATCATGGAAGTATAGTTCTTGCGCTGCTGCCCTTCGGCGGCGGCGGTGTCTGAAAGGTTCATTTCGCCCGGCTCGACAGGGAGCTTGATGTGCGAAAAGATTTCTGAGAGCACTGCGACAGGGCTTTCTTTTTTTGTGCCGCCGTCTGCATCAGAAAGCTCGATTGTGCGGCCGCTTTCAAAAGCGTCGCAAAGGTTCAGAAGCTTTGCTGTGTCGCCTTCGGGAATCTTTCCGGCGGCGGCTTTCTTGAGCTGTTCCTTTTCAGCTTCAAGGCGGTTTCTGGCGCTGTCGGCAAGCAGCTTTTCGTTCGCTTCGTTGGCTGCCTTGAGCCGTGCGTTTTCTTCCTGCATGGCTTTGATTTCTTCTTCTGTCATAGAAGTTTTCTCCTTTTTTGGTTTTGTATCAGAAAGGTACAGACGCGCTGCGCCTGCTGACGGCATTTGAATAAAGTCGTCTTCGTCGGATGCGGCGACTTTTTCGGGCGTGGCTTTGTCGAGCGCTTCGCCTATGCTTTTTTTGAGGTCTTTGATTGCGGGCGGCTGCTCGCCGAGATAAGCAAGGTGATGAAGATACATCTTGCCGTCGGAAGCGCGTTTTTTCGCGCCGATGGAAACATCGGGAAAGTAGCCCTGTTCAACGGCATCATAAAGAACGTCGTGTTCTTCGATTTCACCTGTGAGGGATTTTTCCTTTTCGTCGTAGCTGACCGAAACGACGTTGCCGAGTCTTGGGCTTGCGGCGTCCGCCCAGTGCCCGAACTGTATCGGGGCTGTCTTTTGGTCTGGGAACGTTTCGGCGATTTCGCGCAGGTCTTTTTCGGTTACGACAATCGGATTGTCCGTTGAGCCGAATATGCCGACCTTTGCAAGTTCTCGTTTTCTTGTTTTCATAACTAAAGCATAGCGGTGTTTTGTTTGTGTTTCTTGAATTCTGGCACAGTGGTTTTGCGGCGGTTTATGAGTGTTTGAAGGCTGTTAAAATGGTTTTTGAAACGGACAAAAAAAAGCCCCGGAGGCTGTGCACCTTCGGGGCTGCGGATTACGGTAGGTTGTCTGTTATTATGGTTCGGCAATAATTTCATCGCCGCTTGAATAGAAAAGACCTTCGTATTCTTTAAATCCTTTATTATCGTCTTTTGTTTTTGAGGCTTCTTTAGCAACCTGCTGCTCTGCTGTTCTTGTCAGTTGTATAGTTTTACAAAGCTCTTCTTTGCCTTTTAAGTAAGTCGGAATGTTTCTGCCGATGCGAGAAACTTTGCCGTCAAAATCTTCACTCATGTTCAGATAATGTTTTTCAATATACGCATCAAGGCTTGTTTTGTTGCAAGGGTTTTTCATGTAATCATATTCTTCTGTTTTTACGTCTTTTAACTTAAGAACGAATATCGGGTATTTCTTATTTCCAAGCACGCCTTTCAGGTTTTCAGACTTTAAGTAATATAAAGACGACTGCAACGAATCAAAGCCGTTCACCAAATCTGCAACTTCTACAGATATTGCTATTTCTTCTTTTGCTGCATACTTTCCAAGGCGGAAGCCACAATCTATAGACGGTCCGATAAAATCGAACTTGTTGCAATCATCTTCTTTTATTTTTCTGTCGATAAAAGGAACTTGTCCCGTCCAGACACAACCTTTTACGTCAAGCTTGTCTTTTGAGATATACCAGTCTTCAAGAGTCTTTTTAAATGCTGTTACAATACATGGGATTTCGTTTTCCTGAGTGATTTCCATATAAAACAGAATTTCATCTCCGGCATGTTTCCAGACAATAACATTATCCGGTAAATATCTTAGGTTTCCCTGATAGTCATATTCTGCTTCCAGATGTTTTTTGAATTCATCTGGAAAAGAAACATAAAAATCAGTAAAAACATTGTACCAGTCAATTGGAGAGTCTTTGCCGTATTTGAGGGCTGTTGAACCTATGACATCAACACTAAGGAACAGGAATAACTGAGGAGCGTTAGTCATTTATTGCTTTTTTTTCAATCCGAGGTTTACACAACGCCAGTCCATTGCCGTCAATGAAACTTTGAACGCTTCAGCCAATGCAGAAATGTTTCCGTCTTTTTCTGAATACAGCTCCCTTACTTTTTTTTCTGGCATTAAAAAAGCTGCGGCAAAAGAATTTGCTTCTCTTTCAGTTTCGTCAATATCATCTGAACGGTTTGCGTTTATCTCAATCTGACCAAGTTTCGAGTGCAGGAAATAATGACCAAGTTCATGGGCAATGGTAAAAACATCCCTTATGTGTGACGTTGCCTTTGACAGATAAATTGTAAAGTCATCCTTTCCCCTGACTACAATAGAACCGCCGACAGAATCTTTTGGGCTGTCTGTGTATAGTATTTCGCCATGCAGTTGATTTTTGACATATTCAATAATATCAGTTTCGCCGGGCTTGTAAGAAGTTTTTTCGGCAAACATTTCTGCCAGTTCGTGAATCTGTTGTCTACTGAGATTGGTAGATTTCAGTTTATCCATAGAAGCCCCCTTTTAATATTGATCGAAAAAAATAACAAAAATATTATAACACCAAATAAAAAAATATGTGAAATTTTTATTGACAAACTATACATTTTTTATTTTTTCCTGTCTATAGCCGGAAGCGGCCGGGAGGCTTTGGGGTAAATTTTGTTTCTTTAACGAAATTTTAACGGTTTTTAGCGGACTTTCGGGCAAAACTGGATAATTTACCGTCCGGGCGGAAAAAGGGCTGTTTTGGGGCGTTTTCGGGTTTGGCGGAACGGCGGACGGGAACGCCATTTTAGGCGGCTGCATTACATGGTGAATCTTGAGACGACTCCGCGCACAAGATGGAGCGCGCGGAGGTCTGTCTTGTGCGATTTACAAAAGATTGTCAGGGCTCATTAAACGGTTTTCGTGTAGCCAGCACAGGACACGTCCAAATATACGAAAATCTTCACTATCAGCATCAACAGTACGCAAAAGTTCTGCATCGCGTATATCTCGATTCTGTACGGAATAAATACATATTTTACCTGTAAGTTGTTCAAAACGCAGAAGCTTACAGTATACGTCACCTGCAAGGCTAAACACATACACATCATCATTGTATACTGTCTGGTTAGGGCTGCCATCAAACAAAAGAATATCGCCATCCTGAATACCTATGCCGATCATTGAAACGCCTTTTGCACGGAATGCATATATTTTCCCATGTCCTTCAAGCGACGGAAAAACTTCAAGAGGTCTTATATACGATTCTATATTGTCTCCATCTTCAAGAGTCTCTCCTCGGCCACATGATACGGTTTGTCGAAGCAATGGAACTATAGTAATCGGTTTTTTTTCGGGCAATAAATCGATGGGGATACTCATCGGTCCTTCTCCAACCAGTAAATAATTAGGAGATATCCGAAATCTATTATACAATGCCATTATTAACTTACTTGGGTTTTTGTTTTTCCCTCTTTCAATGTCATTGATATAACCATTGGCAAGTTGCAGTTCTGCTTCCAGACGTTTATTGCTATATCTTAATTTTTCTTTAACATTTTTTATTCTTTCTATGAGTTCTTCCATGTTTTCATCTGTTTTTATTTCTTCTAAGGATTCTTCATAATCAAGATATTCGCCCTGTTGTTTTGTTTTTGTTATCATCTTCATTGCGTCTCGTAATGTCATGTCTTCAAGCGATTCGGATTTATCCTTAAACAATCTATATATTTTAACCGAACGGCATACTATATCATAGCTAATGTGAGTGTCTTCAGGTAATGTATTTGCAATGTCTTTTAAAGAAGTATCACGAGGCATTTTTAACATTTGCTTCCACAACCATTCTCCTATTTTGTAATAATCAATTGCGGTATTCTGTTTTCTTTTACCCAAATTTTTACATAGTGTAAGTATCTCTTCCTGCTCAGAAATCATGTTACTGCTCATTCTGCTTCCTTTTATTAGGAAATATCCGATTTTTGTAATTTTTTCTTGACAAAAATTAGGATATATCCGAATATGATTGATATATGAATACTTTATTCACACGTAAAAGAACGTGCTTTTAGGCGTGAATATTCTATTCACTTTATCGGAAATTAACTTTTTGTGGTTAGCAGAAAAAAGGAGGCGCAGATGAAGCTGTTCGCCATCTGGATGAAAACGCTCTGCAAGCTTTGGCAGGCAGAATTTGAGCTGACGGAAGTGCAGAACGAATGCCGCCGTCTTGCCGCCGAGAACGCACGCCTTAAGGCAAAGGAGCTGCGGAATGAAAACAGGGCTTAGGCGGCCGTATCCTCTGGATTATGAACGCAAGAGGCGTGTGATGATTGAACTTGCACGGCGCGGGCTTACTGTGAGCGAGCTTGCACGGCGTATTAATTACAGCCAAGGGCATGTCTCAAGCTGTATCTCCGGCCGGCTTCTGTGCCGCCCGCTTGAAGAACGCATAGCCGAATATCTCGGCCGCCCTGTGCAGTATCTGTTCCCGGAGCGTACGGTTGCGCAGCTGCTTGCAATGCAGGCGGCAGAGGCGCGTGCCAAGAAACGCCGCGAAGGGGCGGCATGAGGCAGTTCGTTAAGACGGCAGAGCTGTGCGAGGTGCTCAAGACAAACCGCAGGCAGCTTCTGGAACGTGCTCGCCGCGAAAAGTGGCCGCTTGCAGAAACCGCGGGCGGCGTGCTGTTCGTGGCAGACAGGCTGCCGCTTGCGGTGCAGATGCGCCTTACGGAGCGCAGCATTGCGCAGCGGCGCGAGACAGGCCTTGCGCCTTTGCAGCACGGCATTGCGGACGCACGGCAGAAAGACCGCGACACCGCATCATGGCGCGCCGCGCTCATCGTGTCGTTCCGCAATTCGGGCATGAACGCTGATGAATTTATCAGCCGCTACAACAGACAGGAAACGGCGCGCGCGCTTTATGCAAAGCTCGGCAGCGTTTCTGTTCCGTCTTTCTACAGGTGGCTTAAGGCGTTCAAGACGAAAGGCGCGGCGGGGCTGCTGCCAAGGCAGAGCCGCGAACGCGGCGGCGACGGCGCGACATTGAGCGAGCGCGAGAAGGAGCTTCTGAAAGCTTATTGGCTTGACAGCACGCAGCCTTCGATGCAGCACGCTCTGCGCAAGATGCTGCTTTCCTGCCCCGAAAGCCGCTGCACCTACGAGACGGCGCGGCGGTTCCTTTCGGCGATTCCGCCGACGGTGAGGGATTTCTACCGGCTCGGCCAGTCGCGCTGGGAGAACATGTACCTTCCGTATACGGAACAGGCCGTAGCGATGTATTCAAGCCTTGACTGCGTGGTTTCTGACCACCACTGCCTTGACTGCGTCGTGATGTACCACGGCAGGCTCATACGCCCGTGGCTCACCACGTTTCAGGACTACAGAAGCGGCAAGGTGCTCGGCTGGTGTCCGTGCGTTACGCCTTCGAGCCTTTCAATCATCGTGGCGTATTACATGGTGTGCTGGTACTACGGCGTGCCGCCAAAGCTGCTGTTTGACAACGGCAAGGACTACCGCTCAAAGCTTCTCAACGGCTGGAAGGTGACGGAAGTCAATGACCTTCCGAAGGCTTCGGCGGAGCTTGAAAGCGAGGAAACTGAAATAAGCTTTGCCGGAATCTTCGCCACGCTGGGCAGCGACGTGCACTTTACGCGCACGTACCACGGCATGTCGAAAGGACGGCAGGAGCGTTACTTCCGCATAATCGGCGAATACCTTGCGAAGGACATCGGCTCTTATGTCGGTTCAGATTCGCGGAGCCGCCCGGAAGAAGCGCAGCTTATGTTCCGCGCCCTGAACGGCAAGGCGAAGCGGACGGACGTGCCGGAGTGGGAAGACTTCGTGAAGCTTTGCAACACGATGATTCCCTACATAAACGACACGTTCGTTTCCGAGGGCAAGGGCATAAAGGGAATGACGCGGAGCGAGGCGTTTGAGAAGTTCAAGACGCACGAGTTCCGGCGCGTAAGCAAGGAAGAGCTTCAGGCGGCGCTCTGTTCCGGCTCGGTGCGCAAGTGCGGGCGGAACGGCGTTACGGTGAGCGGAATCCATTACTGGAACGACGCGCTCGCGCAGTATGTGGGCTGCAACGTGGTTGTGCGCACGAAGCTTGTGTTCGACAACAAGGCGCTTGTGTACACCGCCGACGGAAGGTTCATCTGCGAATGCGAGGGCGATTATTTCTGCGAGGACAGGAACGACATGAAAGGCACGTTCAAAAAAGTTGAGGGCGCGAAGAAACATTCGTTCGCGCTTGCGGCGGAGCTTGGTGCAACTGGCGAAGTTGCGCTGGACGCTGACGCGAAGATTATGCACAAGGTGGCCGCCGGAATCTACGACCAGTCGCCTGACAGCATAGACGACATCCTCGGCATAAGCTGGGATGACGCGACCGACTATGACAACGCGGAAAGCGGCTCAAACGGCGCGCACCGCGGGGGCAAGGCTGAAAAGCCAAAGAACAAGTACAAGTCAGCCCTTGAGGCTGATGAGCTGGATTACATCGACATTCCAAATCTGAATGTCGGGTAAACATAAGGAGCGTTTATGAACACAAAAGTTAAGGAGCTGCTTGAGAAGACGTGCGAGAAGTACGGCATGAGCTTCAGTCAGGCGGCAAGGGAGATGGGCTATTCGGGACCGGTCCTTTCGGCTTACCGCAGCGGCACATACTCGGGCGACGTTGAGAAGCTTGAGAACGCCGTCGTGGTCTGGGCGGGGCGCACCGAACAGGCTCACGCACGCAAGAAGATTCCGACAGTGGAAACTTCTGACCTTAAGAAGATTGTGAACGCAATCGGCATTGCGCACACGGAAAAGGACATCGCGCTCATAGTTGCCGACGCGGGCGCGGGCAAGAGCACCGCCGTGCGGTTCTATCAGGACAAAAACCCGAGGACGACGCTCGTCGTCAACGTTGTTTCGGGCATGAACCGCAAGATGCTCGTCACGGACATTGCGCGGCAGATGGGGCTTGACACCGTGCGCGTGCAGCTCAACGCGCTTATCAGCACTGTGGCGGCCACGCTTGCGGAGCGCAACATGGTGGTGATTCTTGACGAGGCCGACTACCTCAAGCCGGACGCGCTTGAGTTTACGCGCCGCCTTGTCTATGACCTCGGCACGAGCGGACTTGTGCTCGTGGGGCTTCCGCGCCTCAAGGGTTATATCCAGAACCTGCGGAACGACCACCGCCAGCTTGAAAGCCGTATCGGCGTGTTTCTGCCTCTCGGCGGGCTTACAAAATCAGACGCCAAGATAATCCTTAATTCTGTGTGGGAGGACGCGGGCGACGAGATTCTCAACGCAATCTACAACGTCTCGCGCACGGACACAAGGCAGTTCTGCAAGATTATCGAGCGCGCACAGAACACCATGCTCATCAACAAGGTTAGCAAAGTTGACACCGACATCATAGAGCTTGCAAGCCGTCTTGTGATACGGCGCAACTGGAGGTAAGGCGTGAAGACTGACGAGATAATCCTTTACAAGAAACCGAGGGCTTCGAGCGCGCCGACCATAATTGACGGTCAGATTTTCTGCACGGCGGAAGAGCGCGAAGAGCTTTATGAAATCTGCGAGCGACTGAGCAAGACAGGGCAGAAAATCGTTGAGCTGACCCGCAGCGCGGCGAACGACTACTTTCTTATGGGCGAATGGCTCTGGAAGCGGCTTATACAGTTTCCGCGCGGCTCTTCGATGAAAGACCTGCAGCGCGCCCTACCCGAAGAGATTCATCTGAGCTATGACACAATCTGCCGCGCAATCAAGGTGTACCGCTTCTTTGAAGGCAGGCAGGAACTGCTTGCAGACCTGTCGCTCCGCGAGGTGATGCGCATGATAACCGGCGCGAAGCAGCAGGACAAGAAGCCCGCAATCCGCTATGAGGAAGACGAGGAAGTGCAGCTTGAGTTTGATGCCGACGAGTTTTTCAGCCTGCCTACGCTTTCGGGCGTGGAACTGGAAAACACGCGCTTCGCCACGCAGGACAACGAGCTTTTCGTTATCCGCAAGGGCTTCGGGCGCGCGGAGCCGATCGCCATTTTCTATGAGAGCGTTCCTGACGACGTTGCGCTCCAGACGGCTTACAACCAGATGATGGCGAACATCCAGCGCGAGGCTGAAAAGTATTTTGCCGTGGTTGAGGCGCAGGGGGGTGTATGACGTGGCTCAACAAGCGCAAGCCGCCCTATATGGAATCGGCTGAATACATTGAGCTGACACCGGCAGAGGTGTCAAAGGCGGCTTTCGCGCTGACATACGAAGGCGCGAGGGTTGCGGCGGCGGCATTCTTCATGCTCGCCAATAAGCAGGGCTTGAGCCCTGACTGCATTTCAAAGGTGATTGAAACCGGCGATGACTTTCAGCCGGTTCAAATAAAACAAACAGCCGCGGAATAGCGGCAGAAGGAGCTTTATATGCAAAAAATCGTAGTTGTACCTAAGGACGCGGAAGTGATTCCGTCAGAGAACGGTCACGCATTCCTTGCAGGGGTGCTGCTCAAGGTTACGGCGTTCTGGATGCGCCGCATCATCAAGATTATGGGCGAACGTCCGGCTGTTGTAGCCGTGTTCCGCCTTTCTTGCGGCGAACTGCCCGGAATCTTGGACAAGGCAGCAGAGGAAAAGCCGGAAGCTGACCAGGGCAGAATCGGCAGATGGCTGTATGAAAAAAGGGCTGAGGAAGCTGCGGAAGAGCCGACGGAAATTGTGGAGCTTCCGGCAGTGAAAGAGGCTGAAAGAGCCGCCGCCTCTTGGAGCAAGACGCTTGCAGCGCCTGTAAAGCCGTCTTCTAAGGCCGCTAAAAAGCCTTTGAAAAAGGTGCTGCGCCCTTCTGTTGCGGCCGCGGGCGGGGCTGAAAAATGAACCGCGGGGCTGTTGAGCGTCTGCGCCAGCTGATTGAAGAGGCGCGCGATGCGTGCACGGCTGGGCTTTACAACAGGTCTGCAAGGCTCTGCCTGCTTGACGTGGGCGCGCTTCTGGTTGAGATGCGGCAGACGGTAGAAAACGAGCTTGCTACGGAGGATGCCGATGGCACACGGGCTTGACGAATGCTTTGAGCGCATAAGGCAGGCGGCTCTGCCCGGCATGGAAGAAGCCGGAAACGACGCGCCGGAAGCTGCAAGGCAGAAGCCTGCAACGCCGGTGACGGTGAAGGAGATTGTTCAGGAAAAGTTTGAGGTCATCACGATTCTGAACAAGTGGCTGATAAATGCAAAGGTGCGCAAGCAGAAAGAAGCCGCCGCATCTTGCGAAAGGATTATCAAGTTCATCAACAAGGTCTGCGCCTGGTAAGCGCGGCCAAGATTAAAGGAGACAGACTATGGCAGTAAAGAACCTTAAGCAGGCAAACGAAGCATTGCACCGCATTGCGGAGATTGAATGTACGGTTTCTAAGGAAACGGCTCTGAAAGACACCGTGATTGCGGACGCGAACAAGAGCTTTGCCGACAGAACGGAAAAGCTTGAGACTGAAAAGATGAAGCTCGTTGAGGAGCTGCGCAAATTCTCTGACGCGCACCGCAAGGAGTTCATCCCTGACGGCAAGCTCAGCGCCGACATCGGAAGCGGAACGCTGGGCTACAGAAAGAACCCCGACAAGATTGAAGTTTCGGCTGAAACTGCGGAGCTTCTTGAAAAGGCGGGCTTGGGCGCAATGGTCAAGGTTACAAAAGAACCTGTCAAGGCCGCTCTTAAGAATCTTGATGAGGCGAAGTTGAAGGAAGTCAAGGCAAAAAGGATTCCCGGCACGGAACAGTTCTTTGCCAAGGCCAACGAAATCCGTCTGACTGATTCACAGGCTGAAGCTAAGGCTTCTGCCTAGCACGGCAATGACAGGCAGCTAGAGTCTACTGGATGTCGGCTCCGGCTGCAAGGGAGGAATTATGGCGACACCGGCACAGAACAAATGGATGAAGGTTATTCACATTGCGAAGAAGGAGCTAGGCCTTTCTGATGACGAGTACAGGGCTATCCTTTGGGGCGCATGCGGATGCGGATCAAGCAGGGAGATTAAGAGCTGGGAACAGTACAAGCTTGTGCTTGCGGCGTTCAAGACGCTCGGCTTTCGGCCGAAACGCGGAAACACAAAAGCCCCTGCCGGTGAAGCCGTTTCCCCTGACAGCACTGCGGCTGACGGCGCGCGCGGCGGCGGGCATATCACCGGGCGGCAGGAATATTACATACGCGGCTTGTGGAAGCTTGCGAGCCGCCGCAAGGACGAGCAGAGCCTCCGCGCGATGGTGCGCAGAATCGGCGGCGTGGACGACATAAGCTTTCTTCCGCGCCGCAAGGCTTCCGCCGTGATTCAGGCTTTGCGCGACATAACCGCAAAGGCGGGGTTCAACCCAGACGGGCCGGAGGGGGCTTGAGATGCTTTTGACCGTGAAGGAAACGGCGGACGCAATCGGCATCTACTGGCGCGACGTGTACTATCTTGTGGCGGTCAGCATGCTTGCTGCTGTCAGAGTCCGCGGAGGTCTTAGATTTTTTCCTGAAGATGTGGAGGGGTTTTGTGCTGAGCGAGAAGACGAAGCACGTAATAGAGGAACAGTATCCGGCTATTATGGACGCAGAAGATGTCATGAAGTTATTGAGAATTTCAAGGCGGACTCTGTACAGGCTGATGGAAGAAGGGATGCTGAGCGGATGGAAGGACGAGGATTCGGTCTGGAGCTTTGCCCGGAGCGACATAATCGAATTTCTCGAAAAAAACTATACGATATAGGTCAGCTTTGGTTTGATTTCAGGGAGGTTGGCTGATGAATGAAATATTTGAGTACCGCCCGGCCTGCTGCACAGACAGGCCGCTGACTTTTGAAGAGCTGCTTAAAGCTTCTGGAGTTGAAAGGCATTCGCTGCGCTTCATTATGGGAGACCACGGCATCACGGCGGAGTTTCGTAAAGGTCGCAAGGCGTTCTATTCCGTTAAGGACTGCAACATGGTGCTTGCAGACCCGAGCTTTGCCCGCAACTGGTACATTGAAGGCTTTTACAATCTGAGGGAAGGCGCGGAGCTTTTCGGGATTCCGGCGCATTACATCCAGACGGCAATCTATAAACAGGAGATTCCTGCAAAATTCCGGAATTTCGGCAGGAAAGGCCGGACGTGGGTTAGCTGGAGCAACCTTGAGAAGCTTCAGCAGGCTTACGAGCAGAAACAAAAGACGAAGCGCACAGTCCAGGCGGAAGCCAAGGCAAAAAAGGCTGAAAGCCGGATGCAGGACGAGAAGCTTGAAGAGCTGTTCGCCAGACACCCGCTTGTAAAAGACGCAAGGTGCTTCCGCCTTAGCTGGTGGCCGGAATCTGAGCCGGAGTGTTTCAGCTCATGGGAGGAAGCATGACGGCGCATGATGCGAAGCTTCTGCTTTATCAGATTAGCGATGTGATTGACGTTGCGGCGAAGTTCCTTGAAACCGCAAACGAAACCGAGAGCGTCAAGGCTGTTTCCGTGCTCAGACAGTCAGACGGCGCAGTGGAAAAGCTGATGGACTGGGTTGATGAGCGCGGATGGGAGTTGGAAGCATGACAGACGGCGAACTTATAGCGGTTATCTCAATGGTGATAAGCGCAGTAATTCTTTACAAAATTTTGGACGGCTAGAGGAGATGAACGATGTGGATTAATGAATATGAGTTCGGCATAAAATATTGCCCTGAACGAATAACACCGTCTGGAAGGTCTACGCGTCACTGGCAGCTTGCCGTAACAACACCTTCTGACGGTTTCAGAAAGTGCCGCGTGTTCTATTCAAGACGTGCGCTGCTTAAAGGAATCTTTACGCTGTACCCGAAACGGCTGTTAGGCGCGCTGCTGAACATACACTGAATAAAAAGCCCCGGACGTTGTGTCTGGGGCTTTGTTGTTTATTAAGCAACGGATTTAAAGACAGTTCCTACATCATTTTTTGAAACTTTACCTTCTAAGATTTCAAAAACAGCAGGAGCGTCTTCGATTATACTATGAGAAAGAGTGGGCTGAATTTTTATCAAGGTAGTTCCGTTTGAGATAAGACCGTCAAAATAAGCATCTTTTGTTTGCCCGTCTATAAGCTGTTTACCATTAACAGTAATAAAGCCTGTCATTTTCATTTCAAACATTTGAACCCCCTTTCAAAATTTCAAGCTGCTTTTTATAAAAGAGCAAGCTTTCTTTTGTTACTTCAATTTCATATTCTGTTATACCATAAGCTTTAGCATTTTGCAATAATTTTTCTTTTGCTTCAATTTCACAAAGACAGTTTTGAATTCTTGAAATATTCGTTCCATATTTTCTTATTTGTCCCCAGTGAATTAACTCTTCAAATAATCCAGATGCTGAAACTTTTGAATGCATCATAATATCACCAGAACTAAGAATTGTAGCTTCTCGTCCTGTACGTTCGAGATATGCGTCAATTTCTTCGTTTTGTTCGATACTATAGCCAATTTTCTTAAAAGACTCTTTAACTCTATTAAGGACTTCTTTATTTACAGGTTTCTGCTTTGAAAGAATTTCCTTTGTCTTTTCCGAAAAAAACAACATTTCCCGTTCCTCTTTTATTAATTCAAAGATTCCGAAATCTTTTGCACGGTTTATCATATTATCGGTCATTTTCCACCAGCTTTCCTTATCCAATGGGTTGCCACCGAAGCCGTCCTGCGGTTTGAATTTGGCGAAGCGGTTCATCGGAATGTCTTCAACTATGTAGCCTGTCTTGGCGACCTGAGAGCCGTAAATCGGGCAGACGGACGTGCGGCAGTTGAAGTGGTACGGCGGAAAGCCGTATTTCTGCCAGAAGCGGTGTCCGACAGGCAGAATTGCGCCGTAGCCGGATTCTACAAGCAAGTGACGGCAGATTTTGCTTGTGCGCTCGTCTTCGATGACAAGAAGCTGATAGGCAACCGCGCCTGTGTCTGCATATTTTTCAAGCTTTCCTGCCATGTACGCGCTCTGCGTGTTCGTGCGGAAAACTGTTTCCCAGTAGCCGGGCTTGAAAGACGGATTGCCGCCGAGAGAATCTTTGAGCGTCTGCCAGCTTTCCGCATAGGTTTCGCCTTTCTCAACGGCATCTGCAAGAATCTGCTTTGCGGTTTCTATCTCGGTGGCAGTGCCGAGCTTTGCCATTGTGAAAGCGCGGAACTGCAATTTCCTGTTGAGCGCATTCCATTCGTCTTTTGTCATGGGAACTTTGCTTTTGAGAAAATCTATTGCCTCTGTGAAAGGCACTTTCTTGTTCTTTATGTCGATGCCGTCAACTTTTGCAAGAATCTTTTCGTCTTCGTCGGCTGCGTCAATCTGCTTGCGGTTTTCGGGCGGTATCTCTTCTTCTGCGTGGAACTGGCCGAGAAGATACGACGCCGCTACAAGCGTATGGCACGCTTCTATCAGCTCATCATCGTCTTCGGGAAAATATGGCTGTTTAAGAGCGTCTTTATCCGGCGTTTTAACGCCGTTAAGCCAGAGTGTTAAGAGCTTTTTAAGAGGGCTTGAAACTGCCTTTTCCGCCGCAGCGCACAGGCTTTCAAGCTCGGCGATGTTCGCCTTTTCGCGCCTGAAAGCCGCGCTGTCAGCTAAAAGAATTGAAAGTTTTTTTTTACGTCCTTGCCGCTGCCGTCAGAAAGCATCATTCCGCCGGCAGGCTGATGCACGAAAGAATCAGCTTCGTCAGCTGGGCGCGGAAGGCGGTATTCGTCATAGAGCGCATTGCGCGAAACAGGGATTCCGTGGTCAATTGCGCGGCATACTTCGTCAAACGTGGCTTTTTTGGCAACGTCAAACTCAAGCTGCGGCGCTTCAACGCCCTCGCCGAAGTTGAGCAGTACGGCATAATCAACGAGCTTCTGGATGACGTTCTGCAGTTCAAGCGCGATGCCCTTGCAGTCTTCGTAGAGCAAATCAGCCTGAACCTCGCCTAGCGCAAGGCTTCCGCCGTCTGTCTTGCTTGTGGCGATTGACTGGCCGGTAAGTCCGTAGCTTATCTGCACGTCACAGGCATCCACAAGCTCCTTGAAGTCATTGAGGCTGCCGGACATTGAAAGCTCGTGTATTGAATCGACGTTCGCCACGGCAGACGCGCTGCCTGATTCGATGCCGAGAAGCATTGACGCTATGGTGTTCGCCCTCTTCTGGAGCGTCTCTTCGTCGCCGTCAGCCTTGAAAAGCGCGATTATCGACTTGACGGAGAATTTCTCGGTCGCCTGAAGCCAGAACTCGTAGCCGGCGCGCTTGAACATCCACGGCCAGTAGACGCATCTCAAGACAGACGTGCCGTAAGGATTTTCGTCGTCCGGGTCATGCTGCATGACAAGCCATTTGTAGTTCTGGTCAAGCGCGACGCGCAAGCCCGCCTGGTTGTGGTAGAGGTTCCAGCCGTGGTCAAAGCTGAACCGTTCCGGCTTGCGTGTGATGAGGCTTTCTGGAAGCCATTTGCCGCCGTTTTTGGCTGGGTCTTGCCAGATTATCTCCGAAACCGAAAAGCCGTAGTCGAGCGCGGAAAGGATCCTCTTCTGCTTTTTATACATATTGCGGAACATCGGCATTTTCTTGATGAAGTCGTAGACGGCATCGGGGCAGTTTTCGCCCTGCCTGAAATGCTGCGGAAAGTTGAGCGAGACCGTCTTGAGCTTGTTCAGAAGGCTCTTGATGCGCGGGTCGTTCCGCATCTGGCGGTATGTGTCGTAGCTTTCCTTTGTGCCTGAAGCGATGTCGTCGGGGTTCGGCATGTAGCTCAAGAAAGTGCCGAGTATGCCGTCCGTTATGAGCGAAGAGACAAGGGTGTGTTTATCTGGTGTCTGTGTTTTCTGTTCTTTCATTGTATACCTCTGCATCTGCTGATGATTGATATTGCTTTCTGCGCGTGCGTGCGGAAACTGCTGGTTGCGCCTGCGAATGTGCCGGACATGCCTTTTTCAGCTGCCTTGATTGCAAGGTAAAGGCCGTCGCACAAGTCGTCGAAAGCACCCATAGGGAATTCTGTCAGCTGTGTTATGATGTTCTCGCAGCCTTTTGCCGGAAAGCGGACGAAGCCGTTCTGAATGAGCATTGAATAGCTTCTTATGCGCATTTCCTTCGGCGTAGAGCCGACCCCGATAAGCTGAATCGGAAAGTAAAGCCCTTTCTCTGCGCCGAGCTTCTGTATGTATTTGCCGTAAACGCCGGAAAAGACTACATTTTCCCAGCCGATTGCGGCGAAGTGATATGCCCTGTAGAGCGTTTCCATTTCGGCAAGCGTCTGCTGCTCGCTGCAAGCCTGCGAGAAGCACGGAAGGACATAGATGATGCCTGTTTCCTTGTCTCTGGCAATTGGAACTTCCGCCGTGCCGTCGTGTGCGCCTGTCGCCGGGTCAACGCCGAGAAAGAACTGCAACCTGCTCCGGGGCGGAAGCTCTGCATAGCGGAATGTGTCAATCCATTCCATCTGGATTATGCGTTCCTCGTCCGCGAGCGGTTCGTTCATGTATTCTGTTGAGAATGCCGCAACGCCGATTGTCTTTTTCTTGTCGAGGAGCGTCTGCAAATCCCAGTATTCGGGCCAGAGCGGAATGCCGTCTTCGCAGATGCACGAAAGGCGCACCGCCGTCCAGTTCACAAGGTCGCCGTTCTCAAGTTCGCGGCAGAGGCGGCTTATAGGGTCGTCGCCGTGAAAGATTGTGTTTACCCAGATGATGAAAGCTGATTTTCCGAGATTGAACACGACGCGCTTTAGCCATCTGTGAATCTTGTTGCGCTGCGTGGGGCTGTTCGTCGCCTCGTCCTTGAGAACGTCGTCTATCACGATTAAGTCCGGGCGGTACTGGCGGAATCTTGTGCCGCGCATTGACGCGCCCGAACCCTTGCTTTGTATGCACGTTCCGTTTGCAAGCTCTATGCGGCGGTTTGTCCAGCAGCCGCCCTCAAGGCTGCCGAAGTCTTCGAGTATGCGCTCGTTTTCTTCTATTTCTGTCTTGATGTTCACCAGGTTTTCGCCGGCCGCATCGCCTGACGCGCCGATTAAAAGCACGTAGCGCGCGCGGCCTGTGAGCACGCACCAGAGCACATAGGCGAAAGACCAGCGCACGGTCTTGCCGTGCTCGCGCGGCTCTATGAACATTGCGCCCGAAAGCTTCTTTGAGGTCTTTAGCAGGTTCTGGTATTTTCCGCGGACGAAGCGCTTGAGCTTTTCTGCAAGCTCTGCCGAAAGGCTTCTTGTGTTGGCCACTTCGTAGAGAATCTGCTGATATTCGGCAGGGTCTTCGTAGAAATAATCTGAAAGATAGTGGCGGCAGAAAAAGCCGAAGTCGTTCTTTGCCTTTTCAATGCGTTTTTGCTTTTCTACCGCGCTTCTGTCTTTTCCGGCGAGTTCCGCAATGAGTGTGCTCATTTAATCTCCGTCTTGTCGATGATTGAACAGAGCTTTGTTAAAAGCTCGGGGTCGCTCTGTATTTCTTTTGAAAGTTCCGCCTTGAGCTGCGCTTTTGCCTTGTCGAGCGCCTTGACGGCTTTCATTCTTGACTGGCTGAGCTTGAGCTGCGTTTCGGCAATGCGGCTTGCGCTGCTTACGAGCTTTTCGGGGTCGTCAAACTCAAGGCTGTCAACTGTGCGTAGGTCTTTCGCAATCAGCGTGGAAAGGTGCATGGTCATCGCTTCGGCTACTTCCGTTCCGGGGTTGTCGGCGAAGACTTCGGCCATTGCTTTTGCGGCTTCAATTGCTTTTTTGGTGTCGGCGATTTCTTCTTCGTGGCTTTTGATTACGCGCCTGATTGATTCGCGCGAAAAGGTGACGTGAAGCCCTTTTTCTTCGAGTATCTTGTTCACCTCTTCGGTGACATAGACGATTGTGTTCTTGCCGCCGTCCCATTTGTCTACTATAAGCTCTACAAGTCCGTTGGCGGTTGCTTTTCCCTTGCGTCCCATGCTATGCCTCCAGCGGAATGAGTATGCCCTGGTCAGGCTCGCAGTTGCCGTCTATCAGGTCTATTCCTTTTGGAGTGATTTTGTAGTAGGTGACGTTCATGTTTGCCTTATAAGGGTGCGGTGTTTCTGTCTTTGAGCAGTAGCCTTTGTCGATGAGGTACGCTGCCGATTTGTCTATGTCGTCCACGGTTTCGTATGCGTGATAGATTCCGATGAGCGACGTGCGTTCTATGCCGTCCGGGTACATGTCGGAAAGCAGCCTTAAGATTTTGCCCCTCAGTATGTTATTTTTCATGTTTTCGTCCTTCCGTCAGTTTCAGTATTTCGTATGGGATTCGGTTTATCTCGTTTCTCATAAGCTGAATCTCGCTCCGCCATCCTTCGGTTTCGCGGAACAGCATTTCTTTGGTCACGGTTTCTTTTTCAAGATATTTGATGTCCTTTTCTGCCTGTTCAAGCCGTTTTTCTATGGCCGCATCGTGTGCGTCAGACTGTTCCTGAAGCTTGTCAAGGCGCACTTCTATTGATTCGCGGAATCCGTTCAGCTGCGCGGGCACGCTGTCCGCAAGCTTGCGTATCTGCGCGTCGGTTGATGATTTGAAGCCCTCGAATGAGCAGCGCGTGCTGTTGTTCTCTTTTTTGACTTCCCTTATCACAAAGAAAGCGATTACGCCCATAAGTATGAGTGTTCCGCTCATGCCGAGTGTTGTGATAATCTTGTCGATGCTTGTCGCCACTGCCATTCCTTCCATTACTTGATTCCCCTTATGGCAAAGCCCGCCGCTCCGCCGAGCACAATGTAGAGCGGAACGAGCATGCGGTTGAGCTGTCTCTGCGTTTCAAGCTGTGTCTGATAGCGCAATGCTTCTGCCTTGAGCTGCTCGTTGAGCACGGCAAGGCGTGCGCTTTCTGGTGCGGCTTCAAGAAGCCCTGCCTTGTAGCCTTCGGCATAGGCCTGCTGTATCGAAGCTTCCGCTTCTTCTTCTGCTATGACGAGCAAGGCGGCTACTTCGTCAGCGTTGTAGCTCCTGCCGGATTCTATTCCGTACTCGCTCTTTATGTCCGCTTTTAAGTTCTTCGAGCTTTGCGTCATTGCGCTCTGCGTGAGCAGAACGAGCAAGCAAATCATTGCTGTCAGCTTTTTCAATTTCGCTCTCCTTTTGTAATTTTGCTTTTTCTGCGACTTTTTCAGCTGCCTTTTCCGCTGCTGAAAGTGCGTCTTTTCCGGCGGTTTCGGTCTGGTTTTGTCTGCTTTTCAGAAAGAGAAAGAGCAGCGCACCGAAGACCGCCGCAAGCGCGGAAAGCAGCTTTTTAATCTTTTGTTTCAGCTCTGGTTTCATCGCTTTCCTCTCTTGGTTTCGGCGGCGGAAAAAGTGGCGGTCTTGGCGATGTCGGCAGCTTTTCGAGCCACAGCGAGATGTCAACAGGGCTGAAAACAAGCGCGATGAACGTGCCGATTTTGATTACGTCGTTAATTGGAATGACGATTTTGGTTGTGAGCATGACCGCGAAGCACAGCAGCACGAAAATGACTGCCGCAATCTTTGCGCCGAGCGAAAGCTGTTTGCCTTTAAGTTCCATCTTTTCTCCTTTGTTTATCCTTCTATGATTTGCGTGCGCTTTGTGCGCTGTATGACTTCTCTCTTGAATTGCTCCCATTCTTGCGGCTTTTCCACGAAGTATTTGGGGCAGTTTTTGCCGGTCACGTCGTAATGCCGCCAGAGCGCGGTTTCTGGGTTCAGTCCGTGCTGCATGCACAGAAGCGCGCAGAGTTCTGCCGCCGAATCGAGAGTTTCGCTTGTAAATGCGCCGCTCCAGTCTGGGTGGCACAGCTCTATTCCTAGTGTGCAGTTGTTCGGGTAGTACGAAAGCTTTTGAAGCGCTTCCGGTTTGTATGTTGTAGCGCCGACATGGTAGGCGCGCTCGGTGGCTGGTATGCACTGTATGATTTCGCCTTGCAGCCCGATGACGAAATGGGCACTTGCGTAGCGTTCATTTTTCTGGGCTTGGGTTTGGTTTTTAAGACTTTCAAAATAATTGCGGTTCTGTGTGGCTGTTGTGCCGGGGTTTGCAACCCAATGAATGACGATGCCTTTTACGTTGTTGATGTATGTTCCGGGGCGAGAAAATGGGTTGCGTGTAAGCAGATTTCTTTCTATATTCATAGCGAAAGTATAAGAAGAAAACGCGCACAGCTCTTGAATTCTGGCACATTCCGGCAGTTTTCTGATTGGCGGCGAAGCTCAGCTTGAGGCGGTTTTGCATGTGCTTTTTAAGGTCTTTTCAGGCGGTTAAAAGCTAATTTTATCGGGCTTTTCAGTCTTTTTTTTGTGCCTGATTTCAAGCTGAAACGGCGTGTTTCCGGCAGAATAAAGGCATGATTACAACGGTAAGAGATTTTATTGCAAGCGTAAAAATGATGCGCACAGCCCAGAAATTGCGTGAAAAGACTGGCAGTCTGCGCTCAAAAAGGTATGCGGCAGAGCTTGAAAACGAAGTTGATGCGGCTCTTGAAACTGCCATTCAGAACGATGAGAACCGTGCTAAAAAGCAGCTTCTAGGCTTTGACGACATTGATGAAATTTGTGCAAGGGAATAGCTTGAAAAAACGGTAACAAAAATGCTCTAAAAGGGTCTTTTTTAGGGTATTTTTAACGGTACAGGAAAAGCATTTTTTTTGGTTGTTTCTTGTTAAATTGTGGAATAATAAAGACTTACACGCTTTTGCTTATTCTCAAAACCGATGTCATTTTTTATTATTCTTTCTGAATTTTTACAAAAACTTAGTAAAGTCGGGTAATTTTTTAAAATATTTTTAAGTCTTCTCTAAGTGCCCTCTAAAGCAGCTTGAAATGAGCTGTGCTAATCTTACACTGTCAAGACGAAGGGCAACCGCCACAATAAATCCGCCCTTCGTCTTGAGGAGGTATTATGAAAAAGACAAATATTACAAAAACAGCAGTGGCAGCAGGAATTATGTTTATGGCTGTAACTTTCAGCGTCAGCGCAAAGCCGAACCAGCCGCCTGTAAGCAAGACAACTACAGTTGTAACAACGACTACGACAACAACCACTACAACTGCACCAGTTCCATCAAAAAACGTACCGGCAACTGCTTCTAAGAAGCCTGTTCCACCAAAACCGCATGACCATCCGGCTGTGCATCACCATCACAAGCCGAATCATCCTTATCACGTAGACCATCACAGGAAAGGCCCTGCCAAGTCTGACCCTCTCTTGAAAGCAGCGCCTAAGCATTGTGAGCCACCAAGACACCCAGAGCCGCAAAAGCAGGAGGTAATCATAATCAAGCCTGACAGCAAGACTTCACAGAAAGCAGCGACTGTTGCTGTTGTCGCTGCCGGCGTTGCCACTGTGGCGTCAATTGCTGCATTGCTTGCTGATTAAAAAACGGCTCGAAAGATAATTTAAAAACGTTTGTTATTGCCCTAGAGCACGCTGCTTTTCAAAGCGGCGTGCTCTTCCTTTTTATGCACATGCTTTGATATAATCGCAGTGCGGTAAAATTGTGGAAAACTAGAGGAAAATTATGAAAAAAACATTTTTAATTGCATTGGCTTTAATCTGCGCATTGTTTTCTGTTTTTGCAGACGATGCTTCCGGGTGGATAAACCCAAGTCTCGGCGGCTTTGAAATGAAAGATAATTCTGCAATAGAAATGACTGATGAAGTTGTTGAAATCTGGGAAGACCATGTAAAAGTCAAATTTCATTTTACGAATCTCACAGATGAACCGCAAAAAGTCACTGTCGGTTTTCCTGTAAAATGGAAAAGAAGAATAGGGATCTTTGGCAATTCTAACAAGCCGCTGGAAGATAATGAAAAAATCAAAAAAGAGATGGAAGATTTCTATCAATTCAAATCGACATGCAACGGCAAATCACTTTCAAGAAAGTTGATTGCAACTGCACGAGAAAATCCAGAAGATTATGAAGATAAATGCGATTTCTGGTTTGTAACCGAACTGACTTTTGCGCCAAAGCAGGTTATTGAAGTTATAGACGAATATAATCACAAAGCTTCTAACTGGTATGACAGCATAGGCTATTTTGAAAACGAATTTGAATATGTCCTTACAACAGGCAGTTCTTGGGCAAATGTCATTAAAAGTGCAGAAATAATCTTTCATTCAAAGAATATCTACCTCTGGCCGCTAAATACAGAATCATTTAAAAATACAGATATAGGAGATATTTCTGATTATTTACATTCTGATGGGACTCCAACTGTTCTTAATCTTGAAAATTTCTGTCTTGAAGGTGTTACTTGCTCTTATCCGCCGGCTTCAATTTTTTATGATACAAAAAAAGATGAAGTAAAAGTTATCTGGAAACTGAAAAATATAAAGCCAAAAGAAAATTGGAAAGTAGTTCTCAACGGTTATATAAGGTATGATTTTCCTATAAATTGGATAACACCGTTTTTGCTAAAAGACGACCCTGTGCTTGATAATTTATATGATCATAAATTCTTAGAATTGGGCGAATATCGGAAAGATTTTAAAATGACGCCGTATGAAGATTTTGTAAAAACCTTCTCAAAAGAAGACTTTACGAAAGAAATTGTCGAAATATATGAAGGAAGCTTTGTCCGTACTCAGAAAAAAACAGAAGTTTCAAAGATATACGCGCAATATCTAATAAATTCTATTTATGCGCTGCACAACTATAAATTTAAAAACCAAAAATGGGCGGATATGTTCAGCCAATTTTCTTGGTATAAGCCCGAAACTTCTTCGATTTCAGAAAAAAACTTTACGGCCGAAGAAAACGCCATGATAAAGCGCTTGCAAGAATTCAGATAAGCGTTTTGCCATAGTTTAGCCAATAGCGATATTCTAAATGACTTTCAGCATATCCTGTGATAGAATAAAGGCGTTAGCTGTATGTCCTATTCTATTATAAGCTTGCTGGCATTAATACTTAATCTCATAATCAACCGGGAAACTCTTATACATATAAGAGGACGGTTCGGAAAGCTTAAAAACGAACCAAAGTCCATTACCCGCTACCGTTATTTTCTGATTGCCGCAACCTGCTACTTTATTGTTGACATAGCATGGGGCATTTTGTACGAGCACCACCACATAGAAAAGCTGTTCCCTGTCTTATATTTTGATTGCATCCTTTATTTTCTTTTTATCTTCGTAACAATGCTGACATGGATACGCTATATTGTTGCATATCTGGATATGCATAACCGAAAAAGCAAAGCATTGCTCTATGCGGTGTGGGCTATGTTCACGCTGGCACTTATATATTTGATAATCAATATTTTTAAGCCTTTTATTTTTTCTTTTAATGAACAGCATGAATATATTATAGAGCCGGGCAGGCATATTGCTTTTATTTTGCAGGTTGTTCTTTATCTGGTAACTTCAACTTATATGCTTTTTTTAGCGCATAAATCAACCGGCGGAGAGAAAACCCGATACATAGCCGTTGGACTCACTTGCCTTGTGATGGAATTCTTTTTGATTCTCCAGTTGTTTGATGACAGGTATCCTTCTTATGCCACAGGGCTTATAATCGGAATCTGTTTGATTCATTCCTATGTTGAAGCCGGGGAACGAAAAGAAAAAGAGATATACGATAACATTGCAAGAAGCCTTGCAGAAGATTATGAAGCGATGTATTACATCAATATAGAGACTGGAGAATTCATGGAGTTTTCATCCAGTCAGAAATATGCATCTATGAAAGTTCCTGTTATAGGCCGGAATTTTTACGCCGAGACCTCTGCGAATATTGATAAATATGTACATCCCGACGACAGAGAATTTGCAAAGAATCTGCACCTTAAAGAGGCAATGTTAAAAAATCTTGAAGGCAGAAAATCTTATTCTTATAAATACAGACTGATGATAGGCGGGCAGCCAAAATATTTTCAATTTACAGTAATACGTGCCAATGATGATAAGCATTTTGTTATGTATGAAAAAGACATAGACGATGAAATTACAGCTGAAAATATGCGGCTCGAAAATCAGAAGAAGCAGGTCACTTTCACACAGATTGCAGAAATTCTGGCAGTCAATTATGACGTAATCTATTATGTTGATGCAAACGATTCGAGCTATATCAGTTATGAATGTAGAAATATTTATGGTGAAGTTGATGTTCAGAAAACTGGCGACGATTTTTTTGCAGATTCCAAAATTGATATTTCAAATATAGTTCATAAAAGCGACCGTGATTCTGTGCTTGGATTTATCAATAGAGATCATGTAATCAGCACTCTTATGAATCAGAAAAGCTGTCATTTAGATTACCGGATTGTAGCATTCAAGAAAACGCATTATGTGAGAATGACTGTACAAAAAACTACAGATGGAACTCACTTCATTATTGGCATTGAAAATATTGATGATGAAATCAAAAGAGAAAAACAGCAGCTCAAAGCACTGAATACCGAAAAAGAGCTTGCGCGGCGCGACGAGCTGACAGGGGTAAAGAATAAGACTGCCTATAATGAACTGGAAAAATCGATTCAGGAAAATATCGACAACGGAATGGATTATCTGCCGTTTGGGCTTATTGTATGCGACACAAATGATTTGAAGAAAATAAATGATTCAGAAGGTCATGTGGCAGGTGACGATTATCTCAAAAAATCTGCGAAACTGCTCTGCAATATCTTTGTTCATAGCCCTGTGTTCAGAGTTGGCGGCGACGAATTTGTAGTTTTCTTGAGAGGCGAAGATTATTCAAACAGAGAAAGTCTGATGAAGACGTTGCAGACTGCTGTTCGAGAAAATCTGCAATCGGGGGCAGGCGCTGTTTTGGCTTCCGGAATGGCCGAATATATTCCAGGAAAAGATACTCTTGTATCAGAATTATTCGACCGCGCAGACAAAGCCATGTATAAAAACAAGCGCGAGCTTAAGAAAGAAGAAAACCAGCTCTGCTAGTGCATCTTTTGACAGGCTCTTGTTGGTTGGTGTATTATTGTTCCGATAAGGGCAAAAATGAAGAAAAAACTTACATTGGCTTCGCTTGAAGTAGGGCAGGAAGCCGTAATTGAATCTGTTGGTGGCGAAGGCGCATTACGCCGCCATTTTTTTGACATGGGCATGACGCCGGGGGCTGAAGTTACGCTCGTGAAGCGTGCTCCGATGGGCGACCCGATTGAAATAGAAATCCGCGGCTACGAGCTGACGCTCAGGCTTGAAGATGCTGAAAAAATCGAGATAAATGGCGTTCATCTTAGCGACCACACGCACAAAAGTGCAGAGCGCGTAAAAGATATACCGCATCCGGGGCACGGCGAACTTGGCGCAGCTCATTTTGCGGAGCACCGTACAAAGACTAAGCCCGCAATTCCAGAAGGGCAGCCGCTGTCTTTCGCGCTTGTCGGCAACCAGAACTGCGGCAAGACGACGCTTTTCAATCAGCTTACAGGCTCAAACCAGCATGTCGGCAATTTCCCCGGCGTGACTGTCGATAAAAAAGACGGAACAATCAGAAATCACCCGGAAGCAACTGTTACAGATTTGCCCGGCATTTATTCGCTTTCACCATATTCAAACGAAGAAATCGTAACGCGCGACTTTTTGCTGAAAAGCCAGCCTTCGGGCATTATCAACATAATTGATGCGACAAACCTTGAGCGCAACCTGCTTTTGACGACCCAGCTTCTTCAGCTCGGCATTCCGATGGTTATTGCGCTGAACATGATGGACGAGCTGACAAAGAACGGCGGCGCGGTGCTTGTGAACAAGCTTGAAGATTCACTCGGCGTGCCTGTTGTGCCGATTTCAGCTGCAAAAAACGAAGGCATTGATGAGCTTGTTGCCCATGCGCTTCACGTTGCAAGGTTTGCAGAAGCACCTGTGCCGATTGATTTCTGTTCGCCTGACGAAAGCTCGAATGAAGCCGCTGTTCATAGATGCGTGCATACTGTTGAGCATGTAATCGAAGACCACGCTAAGACCGCCGGGCTGCCAGTGCGGTTTGCCGCTTCAAAGCTTATCGAAGGCGACCCGCTTATAGACGCTGTGCTCAAGCTCGGCAAGAACGAAAAAGATTTGATTAAGCATGCTGTCGTTGAGCTTGAATGGGAAACAAACCTTGACCGCGAAGCTGCCATAGCTGACATGTCGTTCAGCTTTATTGAAAGGCTGACCGCCGTAACCTTGATAAAGCCTTCTGAAAGTAAGGAACATGAGCGCAGCAACAAAATCGACAAGATTTTGACAGGCAAACACACAGCGCTACTTTCGTTTTTTGCGATAATGGCATTCATCTTTTGGATGACATTCGGCGTTATCGGCGCGTTTCTTTCAAACTGCCTTGAGTTTTTGATTGGAAAGCTTACCGCGCTTTGTGATTATGGCCTTACGCTTTACGGAATAAACCCGGTTGTTCACAGCCTTGTTATAGACGGAATATTTGCCGGTGTGGGCAGCGTTTTAAGCTTTTTGCCGACAATCGTAGTCTTGTTCTTCTTCCTTTCGATTCTGGAAGATTCGGGCTACATGGCGCGTGTGGCGTTTGTCATGGACAAGCTTTTGCGCCGCATAGGGCTTTCAGGCCGCTCTTTTGTGCCGATGCTCATCGGTTTTGGCTGTTCTGTTCCGGCGATTATGGCATCGCGCACGCTTTCGTCAGACAGAGACCGCCGCATGACGATTCTGCTTACGCCGTTTATGAGCTGCTCAGCAAAACTGCCGATTTATGCGGTATTTACTATGGCGTTTTTTCCGAATCATGCAGTTCTTGTCATGGTTTCGCTTTATTTTATTGGAATGGTTGTCGGCGTTCTTTATGCGCTGCTGCTGAAAGTTACCGGCTTTAAGGGCGAGCCTGTGCCGTTTGTGATGGAACTGCCGAATTACAGGCTGCCGTCTGCAAAAAATGTCTGCCAGCTCATGTGGGAAAAGGCGAAAGACTTTCTTGTAAAGGCTTTTACGATAATTTTTCTTGCTTCAATCGTCATCTGGTTCTTGCAGACATTCGATTCGCGCCTTAATGTTGTTGAAAATTCAGCAGACAGCCTGCTTGCATTAATTGGCAGCCTGATTGCGCCAATCTTCAAGCCGCTCGGTTTCGGCGACTGGCGCGTTTCAACGGCGCTGATTACAGGCTTTGTTGCCAAAGAAAGCGTTGTCGCTACATTGACGGTGTTGCTTGGCGGTTCAAGCACATCGCTTGAGCTGCTTTTCTCGCAGTTTACGGCTTATGTGTTCCTCATTTTCACGCTGATTTACACGCCTTGCGTTGCGGCTATTGCGGCCGTAAAACGCGAGATGGGCGCAAAATGGGTTCCGTCTGTGATTGTTACGCAGTGTGCAATTGCGTGGCTTTGCGCTTTTCTTGTAAAGCTGATTGGAACGCTGCTTGGAGTTGCCTGATGAACTTTTTAAGCTGGGCCGTTCTCGCAGCCGTAATTGCAGGCGCAGTCTTTGCGCTGCTTTATGTTGTGCGCAACAAAGGCGGTTGTTCGGGCTGCTCCGGCAATTGCTCTGAATGCGGCTCATGCGGCAACGGCTCATGTAGCCACAAAAAGCAGGGCGGCAAATAGCCAGTGTGCTTCTTTTAAGCCGCGTGCGACATATTCTGACCACGCCACATTTAGCTGTTGCGCTGATTAATGTCATTATCAGTATTTATAGATTGCCGCATCAAGTGCGGCAATGACACTTGCGTTTGTTCAGCCTAAAACTGCATCGCAAAGTTCCGGGGCTTCATCATCTCTTGGCGAAACAGTAAAGCTGCCGCCGCAAATGTCAAGCGCGATTGATTTGTCGCGGTAAGAGATTGCGCGCGAAAGTTCATTGTCAAAATCTTGGTCAATTTGAAAAAGCATTACGGTGTTGTCTGCCGTTGAGCGGAATAAATGCCCGAAACCGCGTGGAATGAGCATCTGCATCTTGTTCGCGGCAGAAAGCTCTGTGCAAAACCATTTCTTGAAAGTTGCAGAGCCGCGCCGCAAATCAATAGCGTAGTCAATTCCGCTGCCGGAAATAATGCGTATAAGCTTTTGCTGCGGTTTTGGTTCAGCCTGAAAGTGAATGCCGAAAACTGTTTCAGCTTTCGGCATTTCGTAGATTACGCTCTCTTTTGGAATGAAATCTATGCCGCAGCGGCTGAATTCAGTTTCTGAATAAACGCGGATTTTTGTTCCGCGGTTGTCTGCAACGCCGTCAAAGCGGAACAGCTTTACTTCTGGAAACGGCGTTTCTTCAAAGACTATCATACTTTCCTTAGATTCTGATAATTTTTGAGTTTGTCAAAACTTCGTTGCCAGTTTCAGTTATAAGCACGTCATTTTCAAGGCGGCAGCCGCCGATTTTTGCGTCGTAAAGCCCCGGTTCAAGCGTAACGACCATGCCCGGCGCAAAAACTTGTGAAAGGTCTGCGCTGCTTCTTACAGAAGGCCATTCGTGCGCTTCAAGCCCGACGCCGTGGCCAAGTGCGTGTGGCATTGTGCGGTTAATCTGCTGAAAAATCGAATCTGCCTTGCGGTTTGCTTCGCAAACAGGAATATCTGCCTTGTATAAAGTTAAAGCCTGGTTTGCGGCAGTCTGCACCGATTCAAGCATTTCGTTCTGCTTTTTGTCGAGCGCGCCGCGCGCAATTGTAAGCGTAACGTCACTTGTGTAGCCGTCATAAATAAGCCCAAAATCCAGAATCGAAAGACCTTTGCCTGCAAATTCGCCCGAAGTGTAGCCCGGAAACGCATGAATGAAGAAGCTTCTTGAAGCGCCTGCCGCAAGCGTGCCGAAGCCAGTTCCTTCGCAGCCGTTGCTATGTGCAGCTTGTTCAATAAGAAGGGCAACTTCTGTTTCTGTTGTGAATTTTCCTTCGCCAAGCCCTTTTTCGATTGTCTCGATAACTTCGTCTGTCAGCGCGCAAGCTTTGCGTATAATCGCGATTTCAGTTTCGTCTTTTGTGGCGCGCATACGCTTAATCTGCTGGTTTACGCCGTTTTCGCGGCAGAGCACGTCGTTTTTGTTGAAGATTTCAACATATTTGAGAAATTCCGGGTACGGTGTTCTTGAAGGGATTTCAATCCGCGTATTCGGCGGAATCTGACAGATTGCGGCGATTCCCGCTGCGGCATGAACTGCTGAGCGGTCGAAGCGCGTAAAAGGAATCATCATGTCCACGTCAGCTTTTTGCGCCGCAAGCGCTTCGTCCCACGGCGAAAGTATTGCATCGCCCGTAATGCTTATGCCGAGAACGCCGTCACTTGGGTGCCCCGAAAAATAGCGGAGAGCCGGGTCTCTGTGTGTTTCAGAATCTACAATAATTACAAGCCCGATGCTGTTCTGCGCCATCCAAGTGGCAAGAGCTGCCCGCCGTTTCTGATATACCGATGTATCTGCCAATTTATTCTCCTGTTTAAAACAAAAAGCAAGTTTTTGATTTTATTCAAGATACTTTTCTTGCCGTTTTGTTTCAATAGGTTTATACTTCTGATAGTGGAATCTCTAAAAAATCCATAAACGCCATTTTGAAAAGTGCATGTAAAAACCTTCGGAGAGAATCATTTAATTTGTATTCTAAGATTTAGCTGCAAAACCGGCAACGGTTAATCGTTCAGCGTTCAGGAGGGTTTAGAAATTGAAGAAAGGTATTTTTCAAAAGGTTGGAAAAACATCCGTCATCCCAATTTCGTTTAAGATTTTGGTCGTGTTTTTGTGTCTTCTGCTGTTCTCAAATTTTCTGACGAACTACATAAACATGCTGCTCAACAGAAAATATCAGTTTTCTGTTACGAACCAGCTGCTCGTTAAAGAGCTGAAAGAAATCTACACGAACGCAAGCAACCAGTACGAAATCTTTAAGTTTTCTTCAGACCGCGATGAAAGCATTTCTTCGATTTTGGCTTCTGCCAAGAAAGGCTTTACGCATGACCACAGCATGTTGCTCGGCGTTTCTGAAGAAGGTGCAATAGTCTTTGGCACAAGCGCAGACAACTTTGAATATACGAATTTCCCGGACGAGACGGCGCTTGAAGCAATCGTTAAAGACAAAGAGAGCGGCGTTTCCGAAGGTTCAGTTTATTTTACAACGCAGAATGGACGGAACCTTGCTGTCTATAAATATCACGAAGACTGGCAATGTTTCATAATCCGCTCGGAACTGCTTTCGGATATGAACGCAGATTCGAACCACGTTTTCATGATTATCTGTATAATTACAGTTGTTCTGATTCTGGTCTTTCTTGTTCTCGGCTTTTATATGTTCAACCAGATTCTGCGCTACTTAAAGCAGATGATTCAAAGCCTTTACGAAATGCAACAGAAGCAGTCGCTCGATTTGCTTGATTTGTCAGGCGCGCCGAATGACGATATTACATATCTCGGCGCTTCATTTAACTCGCTTTCTTCTTCGATTAACAATCTTATGTCGATTTTCAGGCGCTTTACGACGCGGGACGTTGTTGAGCATGCTTACAAAGACCATCACGTAGGGCTTGAAGGCTCGCAGCGGGAACTTACGATTCTATTTTCAGACATCAAGGGTTTTACCTACATGACTGAAACTTTGGGCAACGACATCATCAATTTGCTCAACATTCATTATTCGCGCACAATCAACAAAGTGCATGACCAGAACGGAATTATCGGCTCGATTATAGGCGACGCTGTTCTGGCGATTTACGGCGCTCTTGAAGGCGACGATCACAACAAGTCTCTTGAAGCCGTAAGAAGCGCGTGGGCAATTACAAAAGAGACCAAGCTTTTGCGCGATGCAATGATTGCGCGCCGTGCCGAAATCGAAAAAGAGCGTTCACTTACAGAAGCCGAAGAACGCGTCTTTAAGGCTGTTCTCATCGATGTCGGTGTGGGCATTGACGGCGGCACTGTGTTCTATGGCAACATCGGCTCAATTGAGCGCATGACCACAACAGTTATCGGCGACAACGTAAACGCGGCAAGCCGTCTTGAAGGGCTTACGCGCATATATCATCTGCCGGTCATTGTTTCAGAATTTGTAAAGAACGATATTTCGCAGTTCACGTCGCAGTATAGATTCTACGAAATCGATACAGTTCAGGTTAAAGGAAAAACCGAAGGCAAGAAGATTTTCTTTCCGTATGACACGCTTGAGCCAAACGAAACGCTTGAAAAGCAGTTTGAAAGCTTTGAAGAAGGGCTTCAGCTGTATTATGCCGGAAACTGGGCTGACGCGCGCAAGTTTATGCGTGAAAGCAAGCTTGAAGTTGCCGAGATTTTCCTTCAGCGCATGTCTTCAAGAAATCTGCCTGAAAATTGGAGTGGTATATGGACAATGACAACAAAATAAATATTTCTAAGCCTGAAGTTAAGCTCTTTCTCGGTGACAAAATTGTGCCGGCTGATTTGAGTTCTACATCGACTTATGACATCGAAAAAGAATTTGAAAAAGCTAAGGCAAACCGCTCTTATAAGGTAATGCTTATTCTTGTCGGCATGGGCATTTTTGTGGTGCTTTTTTCAATCTTCTTTTCAAAGTACGTCAAAGTGCAGAACGAAAAAATGAAGGTGAGCGTAGAATCTTTTGACGATCTCAACTTGCGCCGCCTTCTTGATTCAGTTTCGCGCATTGAAAACGAAATTTCTCTCGCAATGGCCGAAAAAAAGCAGATTGACGACACTTATAAAGAAAGCATTTCCAGTGCAGAGCAGTTCCGTGATGCAGATTTGCACACGCTGCAATACATGAATCTTTCAAAATATGAATTCAGCAAGCAGCGGCAGGCGATAATCGATTCGTGCGAGCATAAAAAAGCGCTTATCAAAGCCACTTATGACGAAGACACCGAATATATCGACGCCAAAATCAAGGAACTGACAGACCAGCTTGCGGCTATGGACAGCGCGAATCTTGAACGCGCGCAGCAGATGCAGTCAGAAATCGATTCTCAGCGTCAGGTCTTTGAAATTGAAAAGCGGCAGCTTGTAGATGAATATGAAACTAATATCGAGACGCTCAAAAGCCAGCTTGCAACTCAAAAAGAAGAAGCTTATAAAGAGCGCAACAAGGCGATTGACACCGTGGCTGCGCGCTACAAAAAAGAAATTGCCTCGCTTAAGGCTACAATCGCTTCTCTTGACCCGGTGCTTTCAGACGCAAAGGCGGCTGCCATTGTAGATGAAGCGAACAAGCTTGAGAACAGCGCGCCGCAGTTTCTTAGCCCGATTGCCGAAAAGTTTGAGCTTGCTGAAAACGATGTGCTGCTTCTTGCCGCAATTGACGGCAAGCTTGCCAATTTTGATTATCTTGCAGGCGTAATCGAAGCGCAGCCGCACAAGAACAGCCTTGCGTCTTTTGCGCGGGCGCGCAACTTTATACTTCATTCGTTTGCCGATGACACAGTTTCGTTGCTTACGAGCATTTTGTCGGCGCGCACAGAAGCTGAAGAAAATGCGGTTGAGCTTGGGGCTGTCGTTCATTCTTATGAGTTTTATCTTGAATCGCAGCTCAAAGAATCTGGCGATTTTGGCTGCGTTGTTGACCCGCGCAACAAAAATGAGATTGTGGTTTATGTTTCGCCTGTCTACAAAGAGACAATCGAAGACACGCCAGCTTATGTCTACCGCAAGGCGAATGAGCTTATCGGCGAGGTTGTGCTTAAAAAGCAGGGCAACAAGATTGTGGCTGTTCCGCAGAATTCGCGGGTCGGCTCAAAAATCAAGGTTGGTGACCGCGTTTTGATTGACGTTTCGCCAAAATAAGCAAAGCTTCGGGCTGTCTGAAAAAACTTGCACAGCAAAGTCATTCCGAACTTGATTCGGACTCTTTATGTTAATTTTTTGGCAGCCCGCGTTTTTGC
>LVBI01000031.1 GCA_001603145.1 Spirochaetales bacterium Spiro_07
GTGTATAAGACTGCTATTCGTAGATTAATCGGGGGTTCTTAGGGGCGGTAAGCCCCCTAAGCCGTGCCGGAAAAGGATAGGGTTTAAGGGGAAGGGAAAACCGCGCCTCGGATGAAGGGGTTTTCCCTTCCCCTTAGACTTATGGTGTTTCCGTTACCTGCACGTCAAACGAAACTGAAATATTGTAAGTCTTTCCGTTAATGGCTGTAACAGTTTTCGAGACTTCATAGTCTCCGATTACGAATTTTATGGTGTGTTCGCCAGCTGAAACTGTTATAGGTTCGCCGCCCCAAGAAGCCGGCGCACCGTCTATAAAGACAGAAGCATTGTCCGGCGCTGTAATCAAAAGCGACGGCGCAGTGTCTCTTAGCTGCACTTCAAGCTTTGTGGTTTTCGCTTGGTCAACCGCAAAAGTGCGCACTTCCGTGCGGTAATTTTCAGACGTAACCGCAAGATAATGCATTCCGGCGGCAAGCATCATAGGCTTTTCATATTCTGAAACAGGCTTTTCGTCTATAAAAACAGCCACGCCCTTGTGGTCTTTATCAGGGTAAACAAGCGAAAGCTCGAACACGCCTTCATCTGAAAAAAGCGGCTTTACAGAAACCTCAAAGACAAGCTCTTCAATGTTTTCGGGCAAAAGCTTTGTTATAGGCTGAAGCCGCAAGAAAACGGTGCTGCTGTCTTTGACAATCGAATAAGGCATAAGCGTTGCATACGGCGTTTCTTCTATAGAATGATTCTCTGAAAACGGAATCTGCAAGACCATGCTTAGCCGCGCCGGCAGCGTGTTTATGTAGATGCGCTTGCCCGTAAAGTCAAACGTGTTCTCGTCCGGCACAGGCGAAATGTTCGTATAAAACGAAAAACCGATGCAGTGCTTATAGATTAGCATGTCGGCGGGCAGCTTGAACTCAAGCTCAATGCCTTTCAAAAACTGATTTTCGTCCGGCAGCGTTATCGCAAGCACGTCGTTAAAGCCAAGATATTCTGTGTGCGGCTTTGCTTCTTTTTTCATGTCTGCAATGTGCGTGCGCCTTACACGGAACGACTCTGCATTCATGTTAAAAGCCGCCGCTAAAAAAATAGCTGCAAACAAGCTTGTTATGCATCTTTTTGAGAAAAATCTTGAATTGTCGTTCCGCACCATTGCGGTAAAAAATGCTTTCATCTTTATGTTTGCAAATCTATTTTTTTAAGAACAACGAATTCGGCGGTTGTTGCGCCCTTCCGCCGATTCTCATCTCAAAGTGAAGATGCGGCCCTGTTGACCAGCCTGTTGTTCCAACTTTTCCGATTGTGTTGCCTTTCTCTACGCGCATGCCCATCTTTACGTCTATCGCGCTAAGATGTGCGTAAAGGCTTTGCGTATTGTTGTCATGCCGCAGCACGATGTAATTGCCATAGACTGTGTCTGTTCCGGTTGTTTCCACAAAGCCGCCGCGCGCAGCCAGAACCGGCGTGCCGATTGGTGCTGCAAGGTCAACGCCCTGGTGGAATTTCTCCATGCCCGTAATGGGGCTTATTCTCATGCCATAAGACGATGTAAGCACGCCTTGTGGCAGCGGCGAAGAAAGGGCAGTGTCTAGATAAAACGCCCGTTCAGTTGGCTCAAAGCGCGCGCCGCACAAAAAGAAGAACTTTTCATTGTTTATAGTGTAGCACGGTGTTTCGTCTTCTTTAAAGTTTTTCTTAGAAAGAATAATTTCCAAAGTTGATTCAGGATTGACCGGAATAAAAAGTCCGGGCGCTGTCGGCAGAATTATCTCAACGTCTTCAAGATTAACGTCTGCAGAAGCAAAGCGGTTTAGCGTTGCAATTGTCTCTTGCGGAATGTTGCATCTTGCAGAGACAGTTCTTATTGAATCGCCTTTTATGCCTGTGTATGTGTAAAGCCCCAAGAAAGGCGAGCTGCCCCTTGCGATAAGCTTATACGACTGCTCTACGTCTTGCTCAAACTGCTTGAACATCGGGTTCTTAGACTGAAGCTCAACAATATGCGGGTAGCTGTTCAAAGACGGAGTGGCGCAATATGCGGCTGTGCCGAAACCGAATGAGAAAGCTAACAGAAATAGCAGCAAGATGCTAACTTTTTTCAGAGACTTTTGTGCTTCCGTTTTGTGGTTTTGCTGTTCCAAATGCAAGAATTCCATAAATCAATATCATTAGGATAAGCGATGCTAATGCAAGGAACAGCTTTTCTTGATATAAAAATATGAATGCCAGAATAATGCCGGAAAGCAGAACAAGGCATTTCAATGTATTCTTTATTGTTGTCTTCAAAAGAATCTTTTTTTGCTGTGCAGTGCCTGCAAGTTTTATCCTATTTAATAATCGGAAAAAAAACAGGATTACAAAAGCAGTAACGCACGCATAAATCATAAATAAGCTGTATTGTTGCGGGAACGTGACTGCAAATTTCCACAAAGGAAAAACGAAGACGAAAGCCGCGCCCGAACAGATGCAGAGAAGCAGAATAGTTTTTAATAATATAGAAAAAAGTGCGGCATAACCGCGGAAAATATTGCGTATCATAAAAAAGAAAAGGGCTGCCTTGCAAGCATAAGCTCAGGCAGCCCTTCCATCAAATAAGCTATTAGCCTTCTACGATTGCAGAAGTTGGGCATGCTGCTGCGCATGAACCACAACCTGCGCATGTGTTTGGATCAATTTCGCGTTTTCCGTTCTGTTCGCTGATTGCTCCAACAGGACATTCGCCTTCGCAAGCACCGCAGTTTACACAAGCATCTGTTACCTTATAAGCCATTGTAAAACCTCTCTTAGAGTAATATAATGAGAGCATATCACAGAATCAGTCTAAAGACAAGATACTAAATATCGAAATCTCTAAAAACTTCAATCTTTAGAGATGTTCCGTGCTGAATCTTCAAACTTTTTCGGAGGAAATTATGAGCATAAAGACAAAAGCAGAACTTGCTGCAATGATTGACCATACACAGCTTAAGGCTGCTGCAACAGAAGCGGATATTCTCAAGCTTTGCAATGAGGCAGCTGAACACTCGTTTGCATCAGTTTGCGTAAACCCTGTTTGGGTTCCGTTCGCATTTTCAAAGCTGCACGGCACAGGCGTAAAAGTCTGCACAGTAATCGGCTTTCCGCTTGGTGCAAATGCTTCTTATATAAAAGCAGAAGAAGCAAAGCATGCCGTGCTTCAAGGCGCAGAAGAAGTTGACATGGTTATCAATGTTGGCTACGCAAAAGCCCATGACTATAAAGCCGTGCAACAAGACATAGAAGCTGTCGTAAAGGCGGCGCACGATGCCGAGCGGACGCAAGGCTATAAAGCTCTTGTAAAAGTGATTATAGAAACTTGTTATCTTACAGACGAAGAAAAAGCCGCCGTCTGTGTTGCCGCTAAAAAAGCTGGTGCAGATTTCGTCAAGACTTCCACAGGCTTCGGCACACCGGGCAAGAACGCCGACGGCAGTGCAATTCCGAACGGCGCAACTGTTCATGATGTTGAGCTTATGAGAAAGGCTGTTGACACAGCCGAGCCGCTTGATGTGCATGTCTTTGTAAAGGCTTCCGGCGGAATCCGCGACACAAAAACAGCACTCGACATGGTTGCCGCCGGCGCAGACCGCCTCGGAGTTTCAGCTGGCATTGCGATTATCAACGGCTTTGAAGGATAAGCCGAAAGCGGCGCAGTTAGCGCGCCTTGCGCTCAAGCTTGTGCTAGTGTGGCCGCCCCGTTGCGCTAAGCTTGAGCAGCGCGAGTTTTTTGCAAGCTTGTGCGGGTGTTGCCGCGCCTTATACAAGCTTGGCGGCTTCTTCTGGCGGCATCGGTTTGCCCCAGATAAAGCCCTGAATGTAGTCGCCGCCGATTGAGCATAGCGTTTCAAGCTGGTCTGGCATCTCAACGCCTTCAGAGATAACTTTCAGGTTTAGCGTGTGCCCGATTGAGATAATCGTGGCGACATATTGCTTTGACGAATCGCTTGAGTTCATTTCGTCAATGAAAGATTTGTCTATTTTCAGTGAATCTGCCGGGAATTTGTTGAGGTAGCTCAAAGAAGAATAGCCCGTACCGAAATCGTCAATGGCAATCTTAAAGCCCATCTTCTTTATTTCGTCTATGCGCTGCAAGGCCTTTTCCGCTGAGTCAATCATAATCGATTCTGTTATTTCAATTTCAAAATTGCTTGCAGGCACACCGCTTGAGCTGATGATGCCTTTTATTTCTTCCATAAAGTTGTTCTTCATAAGATGACGTACAGAAATGTTTACGCTCATGATGATGTTGCCTGATTTCTTGAGCACGTCGCTCATAAAGAATGCAGCCTTTCTGAAAACCTGAATGTCAACGCGGTCAATAAGCCCGGCTTTTTCAGCAACCGGAATAAAATCATCTGGGCGGAGGAAAGAGCCGTCTGTGTCTTTTATGCGGGCAAGAGCTTCAAAGCCGCGCAGCTTATGCGAAGCATCATATTGCGGCTGAAGATAAAACTGAACATCATCATTGTCTAAGGCAGTGCGGAGCTTCCGTTCAGTTTCAAGCAGCTGCTCTGTCTTTAAAAGCTCGTCGGAGTAGTGCATGATGCAGTTGCTGCTGTTGAGACGCTTGATTTCGTGCAGCGCGGCATCTGCGCAAGAAAAAAGCGCAGTGCTGTTGACCGCATCGGCAGGAAATTCCGCGCAGCCGAAACATGCCGTCATAAAATAGTCGCAATCATCGATTGTGATTGTCTTTTCGAGCGCGGCCTTGTAAGCGTTTATCGTATTGTGAATGCCGTTGCTGTCAAAATAGCCCATAATCACAAGCGCGAATTCGTCGCCACCAAGACGTGCAATAAAATCTATAGTCTTTGACTGTCTTAAATCCATCAACGCCTTCCAGCGCGAAGCAATTTCGATAAGCATTTTGTCGCCAATTTCATGCCCCATCGTGTCGTTTACGCTTTTAAAGTTGTTAAGGTCAATCGATACAAGCGAAAACTCAAAGCCGTTCTTGATAAAATTGTTAATCACTTCGGTGCATGCAAAGCGGTTCGGCAGACCCGTAAGCGTGTCTGTTACAGCTTCGTGCCGGAATTTTGACTGATATTGTTCAATTTTGGTTTTGTTTAAATAGATTACAACACATGCAATAATCGCAAGCGCATTCGTAAAAAAGCCTTGAATTGTCGCCAAGTTGTGGTGCAAAAAGATGCTGACTATAAGTCTCGGAAATTGAAGCGCGAGCACAGTTATTGCAGTTATGAAGCCGTACTTTCTGAAAAATACAACAAGAAATATGATGCAGACATTCGCCAGTGATGAAAAAACGCCTGCGAAAACTTGAACCGGAATTGTGTTTCCTAAAAAGATAATCGAATCATGGCTTATTGCAGCTTGTGTTGTAAGAAATGAAGTAAAAAGATGAACAACAACCAGAAGCACGAATGTCCATTTAGGCGGCTGCTTGGTAATGTAAATGCTGTTTATTGTCTTGCTTATATGCTTGTTTTTGCTTGGCAGAAAACGGTCTTTTTTCATGTGCCATGCTCCTTAGTTGAAATAATCAACGAACCATCTACATTATAGCACACAAAATTTTGAAATGTAAATTATTAAATCAAAAATAGCTTAAATTTTACAAAAATCTCTAAAATGTGCAAATTTGAGATGAATGAATTTAAAATATCAACCCTCAAAACTTTGGAATGTATTCCAAACTTTTCCCGCTTCTTCTCTTAATAACAGCTTTTTCATTGACTTGGCGTGCGGCACAAACAATAATATGATAAACAAGAAAAGGAGTTGCAGATGAACGAAACATTGAAAGTGCTTGAATCGCGCAGAAGCTGCCGCAAGTTCAAGAGCGAAATGATTAGCGAAAGCGACATTGACGCGATTATCCGTGCAGGAACTTTTGCGCCGACAGGAATGGGCACGCAGTCGCCGATTATTATTGCCGTTACTAACAAGGAAATGCGCGACAAAATCAGCGAAGAAAACCGCAAGATTGGCGGCTGGGGTGAAGGCTTTGACCCGTTCTATGGTGCGCCGGTCATTCTGATTGTGCTTGCAGACAAGGGCTTGACTCCGAATTATATTTACGATGGTTCGCTCGTTATGGGCAATCTGATGAATGCGGCAGAAGCTCTCGGCATCGGCTCTATATGGATTCACCGTGCAAGAGAAGAGTTTGAAAAGCCTTTCGGCAAGCAGATTCTTGCAGACCTCGGCATCAAAGGCGACTTTGAAGGCATCGGCCATGTTGCGCTCGGCTACATCGACGAGGGCGGCATAAAGCCAGCCGCACCGCGCAAAGCAAATTACGTCTATAAGATTAAATAAATCCCGGTGGGCAAGCGCAGCCAAACCCCGGTGGGCAAGCGCAGCCGAACCCCGGTGGGTGAGCGGAGCCGAACCCGAAAGAGACTGTCATTGTCGGGCTTGACTCGACAATCTTGATGAAAGATGGGGTTGTCCAATAAGTTCGTTGTATAGCGTCATTCCGAACTTGGTTCGGAATCTCTGTACTTATATATGGTGCAGATGCTGAACCAAGTTCAGCATGACAATAGTTTTTAGACAGCCCCATGACACTGCTGCGCAGCATCTTCCCAAAAAGCTTATGAAAATATAAAATGCTTCATCATGTTTGCAAATTATCACACACACACGCCGCGGTGCAATCATGCCGTTGGCAGCGAGCGCGAGTACATTGAACATGCAATCGCGCAAGGCTTTTCGGTTTTGGGCTTTTCAGACCACACGCCGCAGCCTTACCCCAAAAGTTTCGTTTCTACAATCCGCATGGGCATGGACGATATAGAAGATTATACCAGCACGCTTGTTGCATTGCGCGAAGAATACAAAGACAAAATCAAGATTCTGATTGGCTACGAAGTTGAGTACACGCACAAATATTTTGACAAGCTCATAACCGAGCTGCGCAAATTTCCGCTTGACTATATAATTCAAGGGCAGCATTTTGCGCCAGACGAACCTTCGGGCGCGTACATGGGCTTTAGAAGCAGCGACGGGAACCGCCTAAAAGATTATGTCGATTTGACTGTCGAAGGAATGAAGACCGGCCTGTTTTCGTATCTTGCGCACCCCGATTTGATAAACTTTACCGGCGATGACGCAACTTATCAGAAGCACATGCGGCGCATTGTTGAAGCCGCTCTTGAATACGACGTGCCGCTTGAAGTGAATATGCTAGGCTTTGCAGAAAAGCGCAACTATCCGTGTAGCCGCTTCTTCAAGATGGCATCTGAAATGGGCGCAAAGTTCATCATCGGCTGCGATGCGCACAAGCCCCAAGCAGTGCTGCAGCCCCAAGCAGTGCCCGGCTTTATGGCTTTTCTTGACCAGAACGGAATAACCGTGACCGACAATCTGCTTGAGCTTGCAAGGCTTTAGCGTGAACTGTTGCGGTCGCGCAAGCGTTTGTTCATTTTTTCCGCCGAACCAGAATCAACCTTATAAGAAACGAACATAACAATCAGATAAACCGCAATGATTACGCCTTCAAACGCGATAAACGAAAGCTTGTCTTCAAAGCAGAACCAGGTCAAGAAATAGCCCGTAACAAGCACCACAGTGTTTATCACCAGAAAATAGCCAATCTGCAATGCAAGCATCTGCGCTTTTGAAAAAGTTCTGTCGCCAAGCATTGGAAGATAGCAGACTGCTGAAATAAGCCCGATAAGCAAGATGAACAAGATGTCTTTAAGCTTGAACGTTGCAGAAAATCCGACAAAACATGCCAAGTATATAGAAGTAAAAACGAATATTGCTGATACAACCCTTGTAAAAATCGAAATTAGGGTATTGATTTGTTCTTTCATAAAAACCTCGATGAAGTTAGGGCAGTGCTGCTCAATGTCATTATCAGGCTCGCTTGAAACTTCGTTGCGGATGACCCGATAATCTATTTATATGTAACACATATACTTAAAGATTGCCGTTCCGGGCACGGCAATGACAAAATTCAGAATTCCAAAAGCTCTTTCAGCTTTGGAACATAATTTCTTGAAATAATCACTTTGTAGCCGTTCTTAAGCACAGCCTCAAAACGGCCGCTGAATGCCGGAGACAAGCTTTCGATTTTGTCTACATTCACGATTACGGCTTTGTTTGCACGCAAAAAGGTTTGCGCCGGCAGAATCTCCTCAAGCTCGTAGAGCTTTAGCCGCGTTTCAAGCACGTCGTTCTGCGTATAGGCAAAAACCTTGTCGTCCACAGACTCAAAATACAAGATTTCAGTCTTTTCAACCAGACGAATCTGATTGTCTTTGTAAAAGTTCATTTTTGAGTTGCCATTTTTCAGCTGGTTCAAAAGCTTTGTTATGCCTTCGTCCAAAAAATTACACTTTACAATGATTTCGTCTTCTTCGTCCGGCTGTTTCTCTAAAATCGTAATTTTCATCTGCAAACCTATGTTAGTCTTAAAATTCAACTACCATAGGTTTATCATAATTCTCGCGGAAATAATAGGTGATTTTGCGAATATTTGGCTCAAAAACTGCGCTCCAGACTGTAAGTTCTTCGCCGCTTGCGCTGTACTGGCTTCCGTGCACCGATTTCAATGCATCGCGGACGCCGTCTTTGTTCATAGACCACTGCGCGTTTTCGCCAGTTTCTTGCAGAATGCCAAAGCGGAGTTTTGAGTTGCCCAAAACAGTGTCTGCTGCTGTGTCTTTTTTAGGTGAGTCTGCGGTGTAGTGGTTTGTCAGCACCTTAGTTTCTGTTACATACATCTTGTTGTCTGCCCACTCAACAACCACGCTCTTGCCGGTGTTGTCGCTTATTGCAAAGTGGTGTGCCGCACCGATTACAGAATGCATGTCGTGGCTTTCAAGCAGCGTTACGGCTTCATCAACAGTTGCGGCTTTGTCTAGCACAAGCCTGATTGCGTCTGTAGTCGTCACGTTTGTGTTGCCGCGCTCTTGAGCCGTTGCTTCTCTGTCGCCGGCCATCAAGTCTGCAATATAAAGGCCTTTTTCGTTCATGCCGTCCATCGGCACATAGATAAGACCGAGCGCGGCGGCATCTGCCGGAAACTTGTTCGCCGGTTTCCAGTCGCGCCCAAGCCCCATGTGGCTAAGGCAGCATGTTGAAACTGATTCGTAGCCGTTATTCGGCTTGGTGTGAATAATCATTATGGCGCAGTCGTTCCAGTCGTAGTTGCGCCCAAAAATCATGCCGCCACATTCGGCGCTGTTGCTTGCAGAAATTGACGCGCAGCCAAAGTCTCCGAGCGAAATCTTTATGTCAGACATTGACTTTGTTTTTGGCGAAGTCCATGTGCCTTTTTTCAAAGACTTTTCGATGAACGCACTTAATTCGTCAACTGATTTGGCGCCGCCGTTTGCAAGATATTTGTCTAATTCATAGTCGCCTTCAAACTCAAAGAAGAAAACGCCGTCGCCGAGCGTTTTAATGCCTTGTGCGGCTTTTGATTCATCAGACCATGGCCCGAACCCGATTGCGAATACGCTGAATGCTGCAAGAAGCAGCGCAAAAATAAAGCTTAATTTTTTCATGTTGCACCTCTAAAATTGTTTATAAGCTGATTTTACAGAACCTTGCAGAATATACAACCGGCAAAACGGCAAGATGCAATTCTGCCGGTGCAAGATTCATTTTAGGGGTGCTGAAAAATCTCAGCCGAAACTAAGGCAGCCGCAAATCGTTATTTGCTTTATTTTGCCGTTACCCCAAAACTCATATACATAGAAATTTTCGTATTCATCATCAGAAGTGATGGTAATGCTGTAGAGTAAAAGACCTGCATCTGAATAAACATACTCGATTCTTGTTCCGTCAGAATAGCGTTCACCTATAAGCTTGCCGTCTGCATTATAGGTGTAGTCTATTGCACAGCCGGTAGATGGTTCCATGTGAATTTTGCGGTTATTTTCATCGTAGTAATACCATTCTCTTTCGATTATGGCATCACCTTCAAGGTCGTGCAGTTCATATTTGCTCAAATTTCCGGCTTCGTCATAGAAATAATGCTTTTCAAGGTTGTTAATGTTTTTTTCAACTAAAAGATTGCCCTTTTCGTCATAAGAGAACCATTCTTCATAGCCTTCTACATCTTTTGTATGAATCAGGTTGCCTTTTTTGTCATATTCGTAGTTTTTTTCGTATTCATTCGAATTTGAAAAGAGGATGAGCCTGCCTTTTCTGTCGTATTTATAATATTCTTCAATGTTGCCTGCGTAATACGAAGTTACAATACGCCCGTTTTTATCGTATTCATCAACTCTCTCCACTTCAACCTCTCTTTCGAGCGTACCTTTGCCCGGAATGTCAAAGCTTCTTTCCCATGCAGAAAGAAACATTGCCGTGCAAAGCAGAAGCAGGGCGGCAATTCCGGTTTTTTTAGCAAAATTCATCATAAATTGAAACTCCTTTATAATTATGGATAATTATTTTCCTAGCAGTGAAGCTAAAAGTGTCACAAGGCAGAGAACCGCAATTGAAAACGCCGGAATCATGCAGAGAATCCAGAGACCGAGCACAACATAATCCATTATGTAATTGTCAGGCAGCTTTTCCGGCTGAGACATGCGGTTCAAGTATTTTGCAAGTGCTTTTTTGCCGCCCCTTACGGCGATTAGGTTGCGCTCTTGAAAAACGTTGAGGCTTGCTTTGCCGCCACCAATGCGTGCCGCAAAAGTTGCCGTGTCACCTTTTTTCATAAACTGAAATTTGTAGCGCGAATTGAACTGCTGCGTATTTTTTAGCACATTCTTCTTGAAGTTTTCGCCGAACTTTTGCGTGTCAATCTTGTACACGCCGTCCGGGTAATAGCGCGCCTGAAAATAGTTTTCCTGGTCGTCAGGCTTGAGGTCGCTCTTTTTAAGCAAAGATTCGTCCAGAATTGAAAACTGAAAGCTTGCATTTTCAGGCATTTCAAGCTGCACGCCGTTTTCAAACTGAAGAGTTCCGGCAAGATTCTGGTAAGGTTCGCCCTGCCAGACGGCATTTCTGTAGCGTTTGATGTAAGCATCGTTTACCGTATAAGTTTCTTTTGTTATTCCGATGAAAAGATATTCGCCGTCAAGAACATTCAAAGCTGTGTCGCGGACGGTTGTGCCGTTGTTGAACGCATAATTTTCAACAAGATAGTCTTTCGGTTCGCCTTGCAATGCTTTAAGAATTTCTTCGTCAGTTTTAAGAACGGGCAATGCGTCAAGCTTCTTTTTCCAGACTTTTCCGCCTGAAAAGAATTTGCTGATTTTTCCGAAACCTGCCGCAACAAAACAGCCGCAGCCTGCTAAAAGAATTATCAAAAGAATGTACTGATAAACTTTCATACAAAAACTATAAGATACTTTTTGCATTTCCGCAATCTTGAGTTTTCGTTTGGATAAAATCTACATAATTAGATTCAGCTGTCAAACCCTGCAAATTTTGCAGGGCGAAACTTGGCAGTTGTACTAAATGAAAATCCTCATCACCGCTTCTTTCAGCTTTGAGTAAGGCTGATAGCGCAAATTCACGTCAATCCAAGTCTTCTTGTCGACAATGCTCTTTTTGTGGCTGAATGTATCGAAGCCGATTTTGCCGTGATAAGCGCCCATGCCGCTTTCGCCAACGCCGCCAAAGCCCATGTTGTTTGTCGCAAGGTGAACGATTGTATCGTTTATGCAGCCGCCGCCAAAAGCGCATTGCGCAAGCACTTTTTTGGCAAGCTTTTTGTCACTTGTAAAGATGTACAAAGCAAGCGGCTTGTTGCGGCTGTTCACTGTGCTGAAAATTTCGTCTTCTGTTTTATAGGCGAGAATTGGCAGCACTGGGCCGAAAATTTCCTGCTGCATAACAGTGTCTTCCCAAGTTACGTTGTCCATAACTGTCGGTTCAATTCTCTGTGCGGCAGCATCAGTTGCGCCGCCGTGAACGACCTTGCTCTTGTCTATAAGCGAAGAAACCCTGTCAAAGTGCTTCTGGTTTATGATTTTTCCGTATGATTTGTTCTCAAGAGGCGCTTTGCCGAACTGGGCTTCAATCTGCTTTTTAAGTTCCGCAATAAGCTTTTCCTTTACAGACTCGTGGCAGAGAATATAGTCCGGCGCGACGCAAGTCTGACCGCAGTTGAGGAATTTTCCCCAGACAATTCTTTTAGCTGCAAGCGCAATGTTTGCCGTCTTATCTACAATGCAAGGCGATTTGCCGCCAAGCTCAAGAGTTACTGGTATAAGCTTTTCAGCGGCCTTGCGCATAACTTCGCGCCCAACTGTCTGGCTGCCTGTAAAGAAGATATAATCGAATTCCTGTTCGAGCAGATGCGTGTTTTCAGCTCTTCCGCCAGTTACAATGGCTACATATTCCGGCGCGAAACATTCGTTTATAAGCTTTTCAATCACTTTCGTTGTGTTCGGCGAATATGCACTCGGCTTGGCAATTACGGTGTTTCCGGCAGAAATTGCGTCTACAAGCGGTTCAATCGTAAGCAAAAACGGGTAATTCCACGGGCTCATAATAAGAACCGCGCCGTATGGCGATTTCTTTATGAAGCTGCTTGCCACATAATTTGCCGGGCAAGACAGTTTCTTTTCGTTGCGTGCGAATTTCTTTGTATGCTTAATCATGTATGCAATTTCGCCAAGCACAAGGCCAATTTCACACATATAGCCTTCAAATTTGCTCTTTCCAAGGTCGGCGGCAAGTGCGTCTGAAATTTCTTGTTCATGCTCTTTGATGTATGACTGTAGCTTTTTTAGCGCGCTGATTCTTGCGCTTATCGGCAATGTTGCGCCTGTCGCAAAATAATTGCGCTGCTTTTCAAGAATTGTCTGTATTTCCTGCTGTGTCATAATCAACCTTCCTTTTCCATAACGTCAAAGTAAAAATGTTCAAGTTCTTTTGCGTTCCACAAAATCGGAACAGGGTAGAGCGGATTCGCTTCTTTATCAGCCCTGCGCGCAAGCTCCGGAACGTCTTCCGCTTTTATGCCTTTCAGCGTTTTCGGAATGTTCATCGCTTCGTTCAGCCTGTAAATTTCAGCGATAAACTTTTCTGCCGCAGTTTGTGCTGAATTCGCTTCGCTTGCGATGCCGCCAGCAACAGCAAGCACTTTAAGCTTTTCCCAAATCCTGCTGCCATAGCTTTCAAGCACAACAGGCAGCAAAACTGAATTTGCAAGACCGTGCGGCGTGTTGTATGCGCCGCCCAAAGAATGTGCAACCGCATGAACGTAGCCGACATAAGAGCGTGTAAACGCGCTGCCAGCAAGGTTCGCCGCAATCAGCATGTTCCGGCGCGCATTTTCGTCGTAGCCGTTCTTATAAGCATTCTCTATGTTTGCAAAAATCAGCTTGACAGCTCTTATCGAATAATCGCGCGTCTGTTTTGTTGTTGAACGGCCGATAAAAGCTTCAATTGCGTGCGTAAGCGCGTCCATTCCGGTTGTGGCGGTCAGGCTTGCGGGCATGGTGTACGTCATTTTGGGGTCAAGCACTGCAATGTGCGGAATTAGCGGAAAATCGTTTATCGGATATTTGTAGTGTGTCTTGTCGTCTGTGATTATCGTTGCGACTGTAGTTTCACTTCCGGTGCCGGCCGTTGTCGGAATGGCTGCAAGAAGCGGCAGCTTATGATGAACTTTTAAGATGCCTTTCATTTGTGCAAGGCTTTTTCGCGGGCAAGCAACTCTTGCGCCAACAGCTTTTGCGCAGTCTATTGCAGAGCCACCGCCAAAACCGATTAATGCTTCGCAGTTTTCGGCTTTATAGATTGCAAGCGCTTCTTCAATGTCAGAAACTGTCGGGTTGGGCTTTGTCTTGTCATAGACTATGCACTCAATTCCGGCTTGCGGCAGCAGTTCTATAAGCTTTTCTGCAAGGCTTCTTAAAAATGAATCTGTAACAAGAAAAACTTTTTTTATACCGTTTTTTGCAAATTCAGCCGGAAGTTCTTCTATCGAATTAAGAATTTTGGGGTCTCTGTATGGCAGAATCGGAATTGCAATATGAAAGCATTCCTGAAAGATTCTGCAATAGATTTTTTTGAATACGTTCATCAAAAGCCATCCTGAGCAGTTAATAAAACATGATATTACACATTATGAAGATTATCAAGTGTCTGGAGAAAATAGAGAAATTTTTTTATGGCAAATGCAATGACAAGACTGCAATTATTTGGCGTTTCTTTAAAATAAAAAGAGCTGTCTAATAAATTCAGAAAATCTTATTAGACAACTCTTTTATAGGAAATATGCTGCTGCGAAAACCTGTCATCTAAGCAGTTGCAACAAGTGGTTGTGTTGCTTCAACTTTTGTAAGATATCCGGTCCGCACACAGGTCTCAAACAGCTCTTTTGTCATGAATTCATTTATGATTTCATTATAGCCGTCTTTGTCACGAACGATTCTGATGACAAAGCCCTCATCTGTCTCTCTCAAAAGTGTGATAAAATCGTTCGATCCGTTCAGTGTACGCAATGAATAAGTTTCCACGTCGGCCTCCTTTTGGTGTTTGCCCTGACTCCCACCTCACAAACACATATTAATTTTCGGCATTTGAAAAACCGACTTAAGCAATTTAATGCTTTTTTACAATGTCAGCTTGATTGAAGCAGGCATTTGACATTGATTCGTTTTTTTGATATAGTAATTTTCACCTTGGGATTGTAGCTCATCTGGATAGAGCAACTGCCTTCTAAGCAGTAGGTAGGGGGTTCGAGTCCCTCCAGTCCCGACTAAATTCCGGCCTTTTGAGCCGGTTTTTTTATTTTAAACTGATTGTCAGTCTACGCCTCAACAAAATGCTATAGCTTTTGCATATCATATTCATAGATAAATAGTATAGTTAAATCATTGAAAAAGCAGAAAAACAGCTTTTCTTAAATCTGAAATTTCACTAAGATATACTTATGAAAAGAATCAATATTGTTTTGGGATTATTTTTGTTTGTCGGTGCTTCAGTTTTTTTTGCCGGCTGTTCCAAAAAAGCAGAACAAAAAGAATTGAAAGTTTATTCTATTATTCATGAAGAAGAAACAGTTGCGCTTACAAAGCTTTTCACTGAAAAGACAGGCATTCCGGTTTCGTTTTTGCGCGCTTCAACAGGCGAGCTTGTAAACCGCGTAATAACTGAAAAAGACAATCCGCAGGCAGACATTCTGCTTGGCGGCGCTTCTTCTTATCATATTCAGGCTGCAAAAGAAGGCGCGCTTGAAGTTTACAAGTCTGATGCCGCTAAAAATCTGCCGGATTATGCTGTTGCGGAAGACGGCACGTGGACAGGCTTCTGCGTGCTCACGCTCGGAATCGGCATCAACGAGGAACGCTACGCCAAAAAGTTTGCAGATATTCCTGAACCGAAAACTTGGGAAGATTTGCTGAACCCGGCCTATAAAGGCGAGATTGTGCTTACGAATCCGGTTGCGTCTTCAACTGCATATCTGTTCGTGCAAGACCAGCTTCAGCGTCTTGGCTGGGAAAAAGGCTGGGATTATCTTCTGAAGCTTGCACCTCTTGTCGGGCAGTTCCCAGACAGCGGCAGCGCACCTGCAAAGCTTATCGGCACAGGCGAATACGCGCTTGGCGTGTCTTATATTCACGCGCTTGCAAAATACAAGGCCGAAGGCTTCAATGTAAAGATGATTGCGCCGCCGCAGACTGTGGGCGACGTTGACTGCATTTCTATTATGAAGAACACCAAGAACCTTGATGCTGCTAAAAAATTCGTGGACTTTATGCTTTCAAAAGAGGCGCAGGAACTTATGAGTTCAATCGACTTTACGATTCCTGTAAACCCTGAAGCAAAAGGCGCGGAAGGTTCGATTCCTGTTGCTAGTTTGGACTTAATAAAATATGATGTACAAAAAGCATCTAAGCAAAAGGACGAAGTTCTTAATAAATGGACGGCAGAAGTAAAATAGCTGACATCAAATACAAGGGTATATCATTAAAGGGCATATCATCGCTGACAGTAGTTTTCGGCGTTATATGCCTTGCCTTAACTTGCTGTATAATTTTTCCTCTTTGTTGTGTATTTCTTACACCGAAAATTTCTGATTTTATGCAAGTTTCTGCTTCTTCTGTCTGGAAACAGGCTGCTTTGAACACATTTTTTGAATGTGTGTGCTCAACGGCAGCTTCTGTATTAATTGGCTATGTATACGCTTATGCCGTAATCAAAGGCGGAATTCCGTTCAAGCGCTTTTTTTCGTTCATTCCGCTGCTGCACCTTGTTACGCCGCCTTTTGTCGGCGGCCTTGCGTTCATTCTGCTGCTTGGCAGGCAGGGCTTTATAACTAGCACGTTGCTCGGCCTTGACGTTTCGCTTTATGGTTTTTGGGGGCTGCTCATTGCGCAGACTCTCTGCTTTTTTCCGATGGCTTATATGATTTGTGCGCAGACTTTGCAGAATATAAACCCTGCTCTTGAGCAGGCTGCAAAATCTTTGGGTGCGGGTCATTTCAAGATTTTCCTAAAAGTCATTCTGCCGCTCTCTGCGCCGGGCATTTTATCAGCTGTGCTTTTTATAGCGGTTTCTGTCATGAGCGACTTTGGCAACCCGATGATTGTTGCAGGGCGTTATAAGGTTCTTGCCGTTGAGATTTACACGCAGCTTACAGGCTGGGTCAAAGGCGGCACAAGCGCGGTTCTCGGCATCATGCTCGTAATTCCGTCGCTTATATTATTCGTGCTGCAGAATAAGCTTACAAAAAACGCCATGCTGAAAATAGCCACAGTCGGCAGCAGCTCGACTTCAGTTTCTGCTTCAAACGACAAACCGAATATTGCGGTGCGCGTTTTGCTGACATTGTTCTGCATTTTCATCAGCTTGTGCGTTTTCGCTCAGTTTGCGGCTATTATCGCGGGCAGCTTTCAAAAACTTTGGGGCATAAACCGCAGCTTTACGCTTGACCACATAAAGAGCATTGCGCTCTGCAAGCTTGAGCTTTGCAACAGCATACGCTTTGCTTCAGAAGCCGCCGTCATCAGCACAGTTGTTGCTGCCGTTGCCGCTTTTATTGTTTACAGAACCGAATATCCGCTAAAAAAATACATAGATTCTGTAATTCAGCTGCCTGCGGCAGTGCCTGGCACATTGTTCGGTCTTGCGTTTTCTTTAGCGGCGGCAAAGCTGAATTTTCATAATTCAAAGGTACTTATAGTAATAGCCATAGCGGTAGGCTTCGTTCCGTTTTCTTATAGGACTTTATCTTCTGCCTATATGCAGATAAAATCAACTTTGGACGACGGCGCACGCTCGCTTGGTGCTTCAAGGATTCGGCTGCTTTTTTCTGTGATAATGCCAGTTTCAAAGACGGCGTTGTTCAATTCGTTTATTTATGATTTTGTGCGCGGAGTGGGAACGATGAGCGCGGTAATTTTTCTTGTTTCGTTCAACACGCCGCTCACGTCGGTCAAGATTCTGAACCTTGCCGAGCAGGGCTTTTGGGGCGATGCCGCCGCGCTTGCATTGCTTCTTACGCTGATAACTTTTGGCGTTATCGGTGCAGGTGGTGCTATAATTAACTGGAGCGACCGCAAGATAAATTGGAGAAACCGCAAAAAATGATGGAAAATGCTGAAATTGCTTTGAGCTTGAAAGACATTTCATATTCATATAAAGGAAACACTGCGCCTGTTGTAAAAGATTTTTCTCTTGATGTGGCGAAGGGCAGCTTTACAACGTTGCTCGGTCCAAGCGGCTGCGGCAAGACTACGCTGCTCAGACTGATTTCTGGCTTTCTTGTGCCTTCAACCGGCACAGTTGAGCTTAACGGAATCAACCAGAAAGGCATTGAGCCGGATAAGCGGAAAATCGGCATGGTATTTCAAGATTACGCGCTTTTTCCGCACATGACTGTAAGACAGAATATTCTGTTTGGGCTTAAAATAAAGCGTGACAAGCTTTCTAACAAAAAGCTTTCAAAAGAGCAGCAGCATGAAAAAGCTGCCAAAATTGCGGAAAATCTTGATTTGCAGAATCTTATGGAGCGCTTTCCGAACGAGCTTTCGGGCGGCCAGCAACAGCGTGTGGCTTTAGCGCGCGCCCTTGTGCTTGACCCAGAAGTGCTGCTGATGGACGAGCCGCTTTCTAGCCTTGACACGAAGCTTCGCGAAAAGGTGCGCGAAGAGCTCAAGATGATTCAGCAGAAGCTCAAGATTACCACAGTCTATGTGACGCACGACCAAGAAGAGGCTCTTTCTTTGTCAGATAAAATCGCCGTCATAAACGATGGTGCTTTGCTGCAATATGGCACGCCGCGTGAGCTTTATTTTAAGCCGCAAGATGATTTTACCGCAGATTTTGTGGGTCGCGCCAATTTTGTGCCGCTCGAAAACGAAACGTACATAATCAGGCCGGAATGGTTTGAGCTTAACAAGACAGAAGCGCCGGGCGTTGTTGAGGGCAAGGTTGTTTCGGCAAGCTTTTTGGGCGACCGCACACGCTTTGTGATTGCCGCTGAAAAGCTTGAAGGCAAAAGCTGCAATGTTGCGCTTACGGCAGACTTGCCAACTTTAGAGACGAATTTTTTAGAAGAGGGTGGCTCTGTTTCGCTGAATATTTCGCATAAATGGAAAATCTGAAACTATGGCAGCAGACTTTGTGCGTAGCCGCCGCAGACTAACAAGTTCATGGTGACAGCTATGCAATGCCGAACGCTACGCATCGAATGGTTCGGAATCTAAAGAGCTAAATGTGCTGAAATTTATCAAAATTTTCAGACGATGCTCTTGACAAGTTTTTATTTAATGTGTATTCTATTGAAGCTTAAGGGCGATTAGCTCAGCTGGGAGAGCGTCTGGTTTACACCCAGAATGTCGGGGGTTCGATCCCCTCATCGCCCAAAAGACCATCTGTTTTCAGATGGTCTTTTTTTTTGCCCTGCAGTGCAAAACTTGAAAGCTGTGTATACAAGGACTGCTATGTGCGGATGGAGAGTGCCTGTCATTGAGCGAAGCCGAAATGACAATGGGAGCAAGCTAGGCTATATTCGGTTGCTTCGATTCCGCTCAGCAACCGCGGGTTGACTTGGGATAATCTACAATTTTAAGGCTGTTGCTCATCATTAGATTGCTTCGTCGCTGCGGCTCCTCGCAATGACGGGTTTGCGATTGAGCTTCAGAAGTAGATTAAGCTGCTGCGAAAAGAGTGCGAAACGGCTTGACACTTTTTGCGAAAGTCTGTATATTAATCAGCGTTACGGGCGATTAGCTCAGCTGGGAGAGCGTCTGGTTTACACCCAGAATGTCGGGGGTTCGATCCCCTCATCGCCCATAAGACCATCTGTTAAAGATGGTCTTTTTTGTTTTAAAGCCTCCAAAGCCTACCCGAACCAGCCAGAATCATCAGCATTTTCACCCTTCTGTACGAATGACAAAATGTTAGAATTTGTTTGTTATTTTCAGATTAATCACTTATAATATAAATCATCTAGGAATTCTCCAAAGTTCATGCTGAAGAGGTTTCTTGAAAAATCCAAAAAGAAAGCTGGTAGGAGGCTGAAAAAAATGGAAAAGTTGTTTAAACTTAAGGAGAACGGCACGACTGTAAAGACAGAAATCGTAGCCGGTCTCACAACTTTTATGACAATGGCTTACATCATTGCGCTTAACCCGAACCTTTTGACAGGTTTCGGTTCGCAGGGTGGCCAGGGCTTGTGGAACGGTATTTTCCTTGCAACTTGTATTGCTTCTGCAATTGGTATGTTCGTAATGGCATTTGTTGCAAATAAACCGTTTGCCATGGCTCCTGGAATGGGGTTGAACAGCTTCTTTGCATTCGTAATTGCACAGATTGTTTCTATTACAGGTCTTTCATATACACAGTCATTCCAGGCTGGTTTGTGTATCATTCTTATTGAAGGCATTATCTTTATTGTTCTTTCAATACTCAATATCCGCGATAAGATTGTAAATGCAATTCCTCTTGGCGTGCGCCTCGGCATCGGCCCGGCTATCGGTCTTATGCTTATGAACATCGGTCTCGGTTCAAATGCCGGCATCTATTCTGAAAAGGGCGGCCCTTTCTTTGTAATGAGAGACTTCTTCGGTTCTCTTACAGCAAATTTTGCAAAAGATTCAATGGGAAGCGGATACGGTGCAATGGTGCTCACTGTAGCAACAATGTTCATCGGTCTTTTCACAATCATCGTTCTTGCTCACAAGGGCGTTAAAGGTTCAGTAATTCTCGGAATGCTGGTTGCCAGCGTTCTTTATTGGGCTGGTCAGGCTATTTTCTTCAAGGCAAATCCTTTTGCTGCTTTAACATCAGCTTCTTGGGTTCCGCCTTTCAAAGATATGGCTGAAAACACATTGTTCAAATTCAACTTCGGCAGCCTTGCACAGATTGGCTGGTTCACAATCATCACATTGATTATCACTTTCTGTATCATCGATATGTTCGATACAATCGGAACTCTCGTTGGAACAGCTGCTAAGGCTAACATGCTCGACAAAGACGGCAACATGCCGCAGATGAAAGAAGCCCTTCTTGCTGATGCAGTCGGCACTGTTGCCGGTGCTTGTACAGGTACTTCAACTGTAACAACATTCGTTGAGTCTGCTTCTGGTGTTGAAGCTGGCGGCCGCACTGGTCTTACAGCTCTTACAACAGGCATTATCTTCTTGCTCTGCATGTTCATCGCTCCTATAGCCGCTATCATTCCGGCTGCTGCAACATCTTCAGCATTGATTTACGTCGGCATTTTGATGCTCAGCGGTCTCAAGAAGATTGACTTTGATGATATCACACAGACTGCTCCTGTATTCATTATGCTTCTTGCAATGCCTGTTTCTGGTTCAATCGGACACGGAATCGGCCTTGCTTTGATTACATTCACAATTATCAAGCTCTTTACAGGAAAAGCAAAGGATGTATCTGTTCTTACATACATTCTTTCTGCAATCTTCCTCGTAAAATTCTTCTTGGCAATTTAAGTTTGCTGAATTGAATTAATGCGGAAAAGGGATGGCTAATAAATTTGTATAGCAACGTCATTCCGAACCTGTTTCGGAATCTATATGCTGTATAGATGCTGAAACAAGTTCAGCATGACGATACTTTTTAGCCATTCCTTTTTTATTCTGCTGAATCTTCTGGCGGAAGGACGCGCCTGTAATAGTCTTTGTCAAGCATAAGCGCAGAATAGCGCACTTCATCTTGAAGCTGCTTGCGCACTTTTGCGGCTTCTTCGTCACTCACACTTTGACCGTCAAGAGTTACGGCTGTGTTTGTGTCGCTTCTGTATTTCAGCTTGTCTGTTATTACGTTCGCGCTTTTAAGTACCACAAAAGGCGGTGTGTCGCTAAAAATGTCGTGCCCCATAAGCAGCCGCGAATCATATTCAAGACCGAAAAGGTTAGAGAGCGTCGGCACAATATCCATGTTCGAGCAGATTTTATCAACTTGGCATGGCTCTTGTGACGGGTTGAAAAGAATCAGGCTGTTTCTGTAAAGCTCGAACGTAACGTCTACATGGCTCTTCATCAGCATGCGGTGCTGCGCAAGCTCAAGACCGTAAGGGTAGTGGTCTGCAGCAAGCACAATCACGGTGTCTTCGGCCTTGCCTCTTTTGTTAAGCTCTTCAAGCAAAAACGCAAGCGCGCGGTCTAACTCAATGTTGCATGCAAAAAACGCTTTTACGGCTTCATCTTCATAAGGCAGATTTTCAACCAGGTCTTTGTTCTTTATGGCCATTGCGTTTGCCCAAAAGTTATAGGGCAAATGGCCGCTTATCGTCATGTAATAAACGTGAAACTTGTCTTCGTCGATATAATCTTTTATAGTTTCCTGCATCATTTCAAGGTCTGAATCTGGCCACTTGTCGGTCTTGCGGTAGCCGTCGCCCATTGAAACGAATTGGTAGCCTAAATGCGGGTGCGTGATGTTGCGGTCATAGTAGCTGCCAAGATAATTGTGAAAAGCCATTGTCTTGTAGCCGAGCTTTCTGAACTGATTGCCGAGCGTGAACGGCAGATAGTTCTTGACCGCATCTTTAAGGCTGTACGTGCCCGATTTAGGGATAAGCCCGACGCAGTTTACATATTCGCCGTCAGTTGTTGAAACTTCCCAATACGGCGTGTAGAAATTCGTAAAATAAAAGCCTTCGTGAATCATGCGGTAAAGCGTCGGCGTTATTTCAGGGTCTGCCGCAAAAGATGCAAAACTTTCGGCAGTTATGTAAATCAGATTCTTGCCTTCAAAAAGCCCTGTGTATTCGTTCTTTGCGTCTGGCTTGCGGCTTTTGAAATATGCGTCCATCTGGTGCGTCACGTCGTCGGCATCATCTGCAAGAAGCTTGTCAAAATCTATGTTTAGAACATTATATTTTGTCTGAGGCTCTTCTTCTTTTGATGGCGCAAACTCTTCTTGCTGATTTTCTTGCGCTTTTTGCGCTGATTCCTGCTCGCGGCCGCTGTCTAAAAGCTTGTTCAGCCTTGTTAGCACAATCTCTTCTGCCGTGCGTCTCTCTTTTAGCAGCATACGCTCGCCGTCAAGCGCATAAGCATGAAGCGCACCGAGGTTCAAGACTGTGGCGTCTACCGGCTTTTTTTCTGTCAGCACGGCGTAAAGGCTGTTTGTGTCTGCCGAAGTGCCGCAGACAAGCACAGCGATAAAAAGCTTTGTTATAATCACAAGCCCGAAGCAGATTGCAATGTGCTTGAACGAGAGGCGCGCTTCTTTAAAGCTGTTCTCAATCTGGCGTTTCTGGCTTTTCTTTGCTTTTTTCAGCTTTAAAAGCTTTTCTTTCTGAAATTTGCGGTTTTTCTTTATGCGGTGCGCATCGGCAATTGCAAGAACAAGCGCAAGCAAAAGCGGCACGAGCGAAGCAAGCAGAAAAAGCTTGTTCTTGTTGATTGTGCCTGAAACAATTTGCGGAAAATCAGTGAGCGCGTCTGTGCCGCTCAAGATTACGCCGAGCGTGCTGAATGTTTGGAACACGCCGAAAAAGCAAATCTGAATGCATGACGCAAGCGCAATCAATATAAGAAGCGCCGCCGTCGTCAGCTTTGCGATGAATCTTGGCAGAATAAAGCTTAGTGCGCCAAAGCAGATTGCGCTGCTCAAAAAAAGGAACAGCGTTTCAGGCTTGCAAAGCGTGATTTCTGCTTTTGAAGAGATGAGCATAAGAACGTGCGCAAAGACAAGTGCAAACGCAACAAGCAGAGCCGCTGTGCAGCTCCGCACTATCCTTGACGGACGTTTATCATTTTGAGGTTTCATTACATTCCGTAAAGAATCTGGTTTGAAGCAGTGTAGGCGAGCTTCTTGCGTGCCGCGTTAATTGCAGCCCATTCAGATTTTTCAGTTGCTTCAGAAACGATTGTGGTAGCCATAAGCTCTTTGTTCTGAAGAATGTGCCTTACTTTAAGCTCTGCGCGCAAAACAACATGAACGCCTGCATCAACTTTTTCGATTGTATCATATTTAACTGTGCCGTAAACAAGATAAGTTACGCTCTTGCCGAAAAGCTCAGAAGCGGAACGCTGCACGGCGGCATCGTTTTTTGAAACAACTTCGTTCACAAAGTCGCAGTTGCCGATGCGCGTAAAGCCTTTCTTTATAAGCTCTGTTAGCACTGCTGATGAAGTTTCTGAATTAGACGTTATCGGCTTGCCAGCTTTTGAAAAATCCACAATTGCAATTGAGCCGCCGCTTGCTTTCATGTTTGTTGCAACAAGATAGGGCAAGTCAATTGAAGGCGCGTTCGAAAAGTCTTTGTACAAATTTTCCGGCAACTCAACTTTGAATGTTGCAGAAGAGCTGATTGCGCCAGCAAAAGCAGGGCTTGTAAATTCGATTGTGCCGTCTTCGGAAGGCTCAAGCGTTTGTGTTGCAGTTGTCTTTTTGCCGTCGCCGTCAACAACTGGATATGTAACTGTGTATTTAAGCTTATTCGGGTTGACCTTGCCTTCTTTTGAGACAAGCTTTACAGAAAAGGCTGATTTGAAAGCTTTGCCTTTTGTTGTTGCAGGCGGTGCAGAAACTTTTTCAAATTCAACGTCATCAAGATATTCGTTTATGGTGCTTTCAATAAACGCGAAAGCTTCGCTTATGTCTTCTTTTGTTTCGTCTTCGCTGTTGATGTAGTCTTTTGCTTCTTGCCAGATTGCAAGCGCTGTCATGTAGTCTCGCGCTTCAACAGCTTTGTTGAATGCCGAAAGAATTGTCTTTGACTTTGAAGGCTTGACCTTTTTGGGCTGTTCGGCAGCTTTTTCGGTTTGCTGCTGTTCGCTTGTTGAGGCTGTAATGTCGGCTGTTTGTGCTTCTTGCGCTTTTTCTGCTTCGATTGAGCCAGAAGCAAATACAAAAGCTGATGATAATATTAGCATTACTGCTGTTATAAGCGGAAAAATTTTCATTATGGTTCTCCATGAAATTGCAAAAACAAGAGTTTTTACATTTTTATATATAAATTCAGAATCTCTTATTATAATCGGCTAACAATATAGCAAAAATTTAGATGTTATGGAAGATAAAAGCTTTTTTAGGCGCAATTTAGTTTGAAAATAACAAATTTTTAGCCAGAACAGCCGCTCTGCGCCTTGCCAGACAAGATTAAACTTGACTCTAAGAGTCTGCTTCGCTACGATTGACTGTATGAGAGCGACACAAGCACATATTCATCTTGATAATCTTAGAAAGAACATTGAAGTCATAAAAGGTTTTGTACATAACAATGCACGCATCTGCATTCCGGTAAAGGCAAATGCTTATGGCCACGGCGCAACCCGCGTTGCAATTGCCGCAATAAAAAGCGGCGCAGATTTTCTTGCCGTAGCTTCAATTCAAGAGGGCATAGAGCTTCGCGAATCTGGCATTGTTGCGCCAATTTTGTCGTTGAGCCTGCCTACGCCAGATGAAATTCCGTCTATTATCGTACATTCAATAACGCCGTTGGTCTTTGACCCAGAGTTTATCGCCCAGCTTGACGAAGCCGCATCAAAAATGCACAGAACTATTCCCGTTCATCTGAAAATAGACACAGGCATGGGGCGCATCGGCTGCCCTTATGATGAAGCTTGCAACGTGGCAAAGCTCATCGCTTCAAAAAAATCGCTGTTTCTTGAAGGCACCTGCACACATTTTGCCGCAAGCGATTCGCTTGACCCATCAGACATAGATTACACAAAGCTTCAGTTTTCGCGCTTTATGCAGGCTGTTGATTCAATCAAAAAAGAGGGCATAGAGCCGGGCATCGTGCATTGTGCAAATTCCGGCGCGGTTTTGCTTTACCCTGAAATGCACCTCGACATGGTCCGCCCGGGCATCATTGTTTATGGTTATTTCCCGGATGAAGGCTCTGAAAACGAGCTGATCCGTGCTCATCTTGAGAAGAAATTCAACAAGACAATCGAACTTTTTCCCGTGATGGAAGTGAAGACGCAAGTTGTAACGATAAAGCGCGTAAAGAAAGGCTGCTCAATCTCTTATGGCAGAACTTGGACGGCGGAAGAAGACACCGACATTGCAACGCTGCCAATCGGATATGCGGACGGTCTTTTGCGCAGGCTCTCGCCTGGGCTTAACGTGCTTATAAACGGAAAATTGTACCCGGTTGTCGGCAGAATCTGCATGGATCAATGCATGGTCAACCTCGGCACAAACCACGGTGTAAAGCTTTGGGACTCTGTTACGGTGTTCGGGCCAGACAAGGCAGGGCTTTCGGCGGCAGATTTGGCTTTGAATGCTGGAACAATTCCGTATGAAATTACTTGCGACATCAACAAGCGCGTGCCGAGAATCTTCTTTGAATAGCAGTTCTGCCCGCATTTTTGTAGACGCGCATTTTCATCTGGCCGAAAAATCTTATGCTTTTGATGAAGGTGCGCTTCAAAATTTTGCTGGAACTGTAAACATTTCTTCAGCCGAAGAGCTTGAAAGGGCGGTGCAGCTTAAAAAGCTTTTTCCGCCGCGGCGCATTGCCGTTTCTTTTGGCGCGTTCAGCTTCTTTGAAAAGCTCGGCGATTCAAAAGCAGTGCTGAATCTTGGCAGAGAAAACCTTGCTGCTATTGAAACGGCTTTGAAAGGCACTTCTGGTGCTTATATTGATGCGATCGGCGAAGCAATTCTTGATGCATCTGATAAAGAGCGGCGCGGCACTCTTGAAGCTCAGCTTGAAATTTTTAAGGAACAAATTAAGCTTGCAAAAAGCTATAACAAATGCCTTGTGATTCATTGCGTGCGCTGCATAAGCCAGATTTTTGAGCTTTCGCCTTTGCTTGCGGAGCTTCCTGCTGTAGTTTTTCACGGCTGGGGCGGCACACCATCTGAAGCGCAAACGCTTTTGAAGCGCGGCGTGAACTGCTGGTTTTCGCTCGGCACGCAGCTTCCAGGCGGAAAAAAAAGCGCAGCAGCTTGTGCCGTTGCGCTTCCGTTAGAGAGAATCTTGTTTGAGACAGATTTTCCGTATTGCAGCATAAAACGCGCAATCAGATGTGCAGATGCAAGCCTGAGCGATGATAAGCTCAAAAGCAGCTTATTGTGTGCTCCGCAGCCATTAAGCCAGCTTGAAACGCTCCGCAGCGTGTATTTGCGCGCCGAAGAGTTGCGTCAGCAAGCTTGTGCGCCTTGTTCGCCAGCATCTAATGCACAGTGCGCACAAGCCGCGCAAGCAGAAAACCTGCTTGAACAGATTTATTACAACTTTTCAAGTGCCTTCTTCAGTTCGGCTATAAATTCCTTATAGCGTTTGTCAATTTCCGGCAAAAGCGGCAGCGGGTCGCCTTCAACCTTGCCTCTAAAGATTGCTTCTGCTTGCGCGCAGATTTCTTGAAGCCGTTCGCCGCCGATTGTTGCACTAGAACCTTTTACGCGGTGCACTTTTGTTGCGGCTGTCGTATAGTCATGAGCGTTTGTAAGCTTTGTCAGCTCTTCAAGGTCTATGCCGTCAGTTTTGATGAATTCTTCAATCAGTTCGCGGTAAAGCTCCTTGTCACCGCCCATCATTTCAAGGCCGTTCTCCAAATTAAGTATCTGCTTTTCCATAAAATTGCACCTCCGGTTTGCAAAAAGTGTTTACCAAGCCTTTTTATTCTAGCCTATTTTTTTTATATTTGCTATAATTTTCTTATGAAGCGAATTTTTATTTTCTTGTATGCGACTATCATATCATCGCTGTTGTTTTCGGTTTCATTGTTCACGCTTTCTTTTGGAATAGAAATGTGTGCTTTGCCGCTGATGCTTGTTTTTACGGCAATTTTTGCATTGGTGGTTTTGCTCAAGCTTAAAAAAGAACCTTCGCTTTCTGCAGTGCTTACAATCAGAAAGCTTTGCGAATACGCTCCGTTTGTTGCAATCGTGGCTTTTGTGCTGCGCCGTGCTGGTGTAAGCGATACAAGCTATACGCTCGATTTTATCAGCGTCATTTTGTGGGTGCTTGTGCTTTTATTTTCAGCATTTTCTGTTTTTTTCTTGAAAGACAAGAGAATGCCGTTCAAGTTCAAAGAAACAAAGAAAAAGCCGAATATCGCCAAGCGCATTTTTACAGAGCTTCTCGACTGGATTGACGCATTCGTTCAGGCTGCGTTCATCGTGTCTTTCGTCAATGTTTTTGTTTTTCAGCTTTATGCCATTCCGTCTGAATCGATGGTTCCGCAATTTTTGATTGGTGACCGCGTAGCCGTGTTCAAGACTGCTTCCGGCCCGTCTTTTCCGCTGTCAAAAGTTGCTTTGCCGCGCATCGTGTCTTACAAACGCGGCGACATCGTAGTTTTCAGAAACCCGCACTATGCTTCAGGCAGAAAATACGAGGTAAAGACTTTCGTTAATCAGCTTGTCTACATGCTTTCTTTTACGACTGTGAACCTTGCCTATGATGAATCTGGGCAGATGCTTGCCGACCCGCTTGTAAAGCGCGTTGCGGGTGTGCCGGGCGAGCAGCTTGTAATGGTTGACGGCGTGCTTTACGCAAGAACAGCTTCTCAGATGAATTTTGCGCCCGTAAAGCTTGACGCTGAATTCGCCAAATATAATCTGAATGAACTTGAGCCGTCGCTGAAGCGCAAAGTTCATGATTTTCCGGTTTCAAGCGATGATTTTGAGTCGCTTTGCAAAATCGAAGAAATGAGGAAGAGCCTTGACATTGAAAGCGCCAAGCTCGAATCGCTCCGCATTGCGTCTCAGTTCAACATGCTCTGCACACAGCTCGGCAGTTTCAAGCCGTTTCAGACCGGCGACTGGCAAAACTTTTTGCTTGGCAAAGATTTGTGGGTTTATAACTTGTTTACGAACATCGACAACTTGACGCAGCGGCTTATGACGCAGGAAGGCGGCGCGGTTTGGTTCTCTGCTTTTATGACTGACTGGACAAAAACTTGCCCGGCTGGCAGCACGCCTGTGGCTGATGACCCTTATGAAGATTCGATGTACCGCTTGAATTTGCTGATGAAGCTTACAGTCGGCAGGCTTGTTGTTCACAATGTTGAAAATTATCTGAAAACAGGCAGCTTCAGCTCGAATGATGAAGAGCGCCGCAGCTTGATGACGGACGCGCAGAATCTTTACAAGTATTCGCTTTTCAACGACAGCCGGAACATGCCTGTTTTTCCGGCAAACAAAGACGGAAAGCCTTCTTATATAGAAAAAAACGAATATTTCATGATGGGCGACAACAGATTTAACTCTCTTGATATGCGCCATTCATACGACCAGACGCTTGTTTCTGTTTGTGAGGCTGACGCGTATTCGCTGAAATATTACACAAGGCTGGACCCGCACACCGTAAATGCTTCAAGAATTCTTGGCTTGACGACGCTGCGCTTCTATCCGTTCAACCGCTTCGGGCTGACGCAGTCAAAGTAAGATTGTCGGGTCAAGCCCGACAATGACAATTTTATAATGTGGAGATTCCGAAACTAGTTCGGAATGACTTTGTGTTCAAGTCCGACAATGACATTAATCATTGTTTCGTTAGTTTATGCTAGAGTTTTGGCTCAATCCAAATGCAAAACATTCAGGCATTTGTTCAAGAAGCCGCGCTTTTGCGGTTCTTCTTTGATGATGAGGTGTGCAAGCGTAACGCCTTCGCCAGATTTTGCGTCTTTGGTGAGAACCGCGCCGTTTATGTCAGACCAGAACGACGGCTCAAGCCCCGGAGTAAGCACTTTTTCTGTGCGCAAGATTGCAATATCGTTCATGCTGATTCTTTCTCCGGTGCTCATGTCGCGCATAAAATGAATGGAGCGGTTTGTGCGTGTGTAATTTGCCTTTTCAGACGGCGCAAGCTTCTTTACGCCGCTGCCAAGAACGGCAAGCACTTTTTCTTCGCCGTAAAATCTATTTAACGCAGTTATTGTTTCTTCTTTTGTGGAATTTTCAGCCTGCCTTACAGTTTCAACCATCTTCTTAAAGTCTTCAGGCGACAGCGCTACAGGATCGTCAAGGCCTGCGCCTTCTTTGCTAAGGCAGATATGCTTTTCTATTACGGCTGCTCCGCAAGCAGTGGCAAGAACCGGCACAAGCACAGGGTCAAGACTGTGGTCGCTTATGCCCATGTCTACGCCGAAAATCTTGCTCATCGGTTCAAGCACGTTAAGATTATAGTCTGTTTCTGGGGCAGGGTAGCTTGTAACGCAGTGCAGAAGCGCCACGTTCGCGAGACCGCCGTCAGGTCTATTCTCTTCGATTGTTTCAAGAGCTTTTTCAATGTCTTTGAGCTTAGACACGCCGCTAGAAAGAATAATCGGAATGTCGCCCGCTTTTGCGGCGGCCCGCGCTATCAGCGGCAGGTGGTTCAGTTCCGGCGACGCAATCTTTATCGCGAACGGCTCAAGGGCAAGCAGCTCGTCAAGGCTTTGCAGCCCGAAGGGCGAGGCGCAGAAACCCACACCGCAAGACTTGCAGTAATCTTTGCAGCGGAAGAAGAAATTCTTTGTGACTTCAAGCTGCTTGAACCTATCGTAAAGGCGGATGTTGCCGCCCGGAAGCGCAACAAAGCCTGTGTCAGGGTGAAGAATCTCGTCTGCATAGACAATCTGAAATTTTACGCAGTCTGCACCGGCAGCAACCGCCGCTTCAATCAGCTTTTGCGCCTCTTCAAATGAACCGCCGTGCGCAGTTCCAATTTCTGCAATAATGAAAGGATGCCCTTTTTGAAAAATGCTCATGCTTTGTTTATCGGTTGACGCTTGCGCAAAGTTTGCCATTTTATGCGTTTTTCCGCATATTGACGCTATTTTCTCTATATGCTAAACTCTTAAAACAAGGCTTTTATTTGCCTTACCTAGTGAATTTTATTTTGTAACTTATTATAAGGAGACATCATGTCAGGACATAGTAAATGGGCGACTATTAAACACGCCAAGGGTGCTGCCGATGCAAAACGCGGTCAGTTGTTCACCAAATTCATCAAGGAAATTTCAATTGCTGCAAGAATGGGCGGCGGAGATCCTAACTCTAACCCACGCTTGAGAACTGCAATCCTCAAGGCACGTGCAGCAAACATGCCGAAAGACAACATCGAGCGCGCAATCAAGAAAGGTACAGGCGAACTTGGTGCTACAACATTCGAAGAATTGGTATACGAAGGATTCGGCCCGGGCGGAGTTGCTATTCTCGTTGAAGTCTTGACTGATAACAAGAACCGCGCTGCTGCAAACGTACGCAACATCTTCAACAAGACAGGCGGAAACCTCGGTACAACAGGTTCTGTATCACGCATGTTCGAGCGCAAGGGTGTTATCGAATTCGATGCTGAAAAAGTTTCAGAAGAAGAAGTAATGGACGTTGCTCTTGAAGCTGGTGCTGAAGACATCGTAACAGAAGACGGCATCATCACAGTTACAACAACACCGAATGACTTTACAGCTGTAATGGAAGCTTTTGAAGCAAAGCAGAAGCCTGCTACAGATGACAAGAAAAAGGACGAAGAGGAAGATGATCCTTGGAAGCCACTTTCAGCTGAAATCGCGATGGTTCCTTCTTCTTATCAGGCTCTTGATGCAGAAACTGCACGCAAGTGCGACAAGCTTACAGACAAGCTCGAAGAAGACGATGACGTTCAGAACGTTTACACAAACATCGAATATCCTGACGGATACGAAGCTGAGTAATCAGCAGAAGGTTTCTGTCAGATAAATCTTAACTGAACTGCCCGAGACGAATTGCAGCAACTGCAATCTGAATCGGGCTGTTTGTTTTTAAACCAAAGTGCAGAATATAACTGAATCAGATATTTCTAAAAAGACAAACAAGCCTTCAACGCGGCGTATTCTCGGCATAGACCCGGGCCTTGCATCAACAGGTTGGGGCGTCATAGATTTATGCGGTTCCCGGATGATTCACATCGCGCATGGTGTAATTGAAACGACAAACGCAATGAAGCATCAGGTTCGGCTGCTTGAAATCTACAACCGCGTTCTTGCCGTGTTGCGCGAATATGAGCCGACGGAAGCAAGCATGGAAGCTTTGTATTTTGCCCGGAACGTAACATCAGGTCTTGCTGTTGCAGAGGCAAGGGGCGTGGTCACGCTATGCCTGACGCAGAACACAGTGCCGCTTGTTGAATATTCGCCGCTTTCGATAAAGCAGTGCGTCGTCGGCTCGGCAAAAGCCGAAAAAAAACATGTACAGCAATATGTAAAGCTTCTTCTAGGTCTTGCAGAAATCCCGAAGCCAGACCACGCAGCCGATGCGCTTGCAGCGGCAATCACCCACACAATGAACACACCGGCAGGAATCGGCGCGCTTTAATCAGCTGAAGCTGATGCGCCGCTAGCGCTTTAGCAACTGCCTTAAAAGCCTTTAAAAACAAAAAAGACCAAGACAGTCTGATCTTGGTCTTTGCGTCTGACACGATTCGAACGTGCGACCTGCGGATTCGAAGTCCGACGCTCTATCCAGCTGAGCTACAAACGCAGAATTTATAAAGGCACTGATTTTGTTCAGTGCCTTAAAAAAGGGTGCCTGATGGGATTTGAACCCACGACAACCAGATCCACAATCTGGCGCTCTACCCCTGAACTACAGGCACCATGCGTTAGCAATGGAAACAAGATACAGCAAAAGTTCAGTTGTGTCAAGAGGTTCGTCTTTTAGTCTTGCAGCGATAGCTTTTCGGTTTATGAAAATCTCAGTTTGTCAGATTTTTTTGCATTTTCATAGAAACATGTTATAATTAGCGCATGCGACTTTGGAAGTTGTACATTCCTTTTTTGGTATAGGGTAGATTATGAACGAATATTCAAATGCGGAACATCTCCGGCCCGTGGTTTATGTCGATCCAGAAAAATGCTGTAATTGTCACCGCTGCATCAGCGTCTGCCCCGTCAAGATGTGCAACAACGGCTCAGGCGACCATGTTTCCGTCAACCACGATTTGTGCATCGGTTGCGGCACATGCATTGATGCTTGTGTACATGGTGCTAGAACCGGCATAGACGATATGCACACATTCTTCCGCGATTTGAAGTCGGAAACACCGATGATTGCCATTGTTGCGCCTGCCGTAGCCGTAAACTTTAAAGGCAAAGACCTTGAATTGAACGGCTGGCTTAAATCTATCGGCGTTAAGGCTGTTTTCGATGTATCGTTCGGCGCAGAGCTGACCACCAAAAGTTATGTAGAGCAGATAAAGAAAGAAAACCCTGATATTATGATTTCTCAGCCTTGCCCCGCGCTTGTAAGCTTTGTTGAAATCTATCAGCCGCAGCTCATTCAGCATCTGGCAAAAGCTGACAGCCCGATGGCACACACAATCGAATGTATCAGAAACTTTTACCCAGAATACAAAGATTGCAAAATTGCGGTCATCTCTCCTTGTTTCGCCAAGCGGCGCGAGTTTGATGAAAACGGCCGCGGTGACTATAACGTTACGATGAAGAATCTCAGCATCTATTTCGATGAAAAAGGAATAGACTTATCAAAGTTTCCGAAAGTTCAGTACGACAACCCTCCGGCGGAACGCGCTGTTTTGTATTCAACACCGGGCGGCCTTATGCGCACTGCAGAGCGTTTTGTACCGGGCATTTCTGCGCAGACACGCAAGATAGAAGGGCAGCCAGCCGTGTTCGAATATCTGTCTGGGCTTGACCGCACTCTTTCAGCTGGCGGCAAGCCATTCTATCGGCTTGTAGACTGCCTGAACTGCGATAAGGGCTGCAACCGCGGCGGCGGAACGATGAACAACAATATGCCTCTTGACGAGCTTGAAGAGCTTGTTGAAAGCAGGGCACGCGCCAGACGTGAGCACTGGAAGACATCAGGCTACAAGCCGAGCAAATTTGCTCTAAGAAAGCTTGAAAAAACTGTCAACGCTTATTGGAAGCCCGGTATTTACGAGCGCAAGTATTATGACCGCAGCGCTGTAATGCGGAAGTTCATCAAGACTCCGACCGAAGAGGAGCTGCAGCAGATTTACGCCAGCATGGAGAAGCACTCCAAAAAAGATATGTATGACTGCGGTGCTTGCGGCTATACCGGCTGCGAGCAGATGGCTATCGCTATTTTCAACGGTCTGAACCGTAGGGAAAACTGCCATCACTATGTTATGCACCTTGCAAATCAAGATCATGAAAAAGAAATCCGCGAGGCCGTCAACAGCATAACCGAAGCGGTCCGTTCCGGCAGCGAAGCACTGCGGAGCAATGTGCACGATTTGCAGGAAATCAGAAACATGAACACGCTCACGATAGATGGTATCAAAGAGCTGAACACAAAGATTGACGGCATCTGGGATATTGTGGGCATCATCAACAATGTCGCAGACCAGACTAAAATCATCGCATTCAATGCAGAACTTGAAGCTTCAAGTTCCGGCGAGGCTGGCAAGAATTTCCATATCGTTGCAACTGAAATCCGCCGCCTGTCTGGCACAATCATCGACAGCATCAAGGAAATCAAGGACATTATCGATGAGATTCAGCGCGCATCAGACCGGCTTATTCTTGACAGCGAAAAGGGCACGCGCCAGATTGATGCCAGCTGCGAAAATGCGAAGTCGCTTGAAAGAGGCTTCGGAAGCATCATGGCCAGTTCCGATACGGCTGCGGAAAATCAGCATGAAATCAAGAATTATGTGGGGCAGGTGACAGCTTCTGGTGATAAGATTTTCAACACCCTGCAGCAGATTGCGCAGGGCATCGAAGAATTCTCCCAGAACACGGCCGGCGTTTCGCGTTAGCTTAAGCAGCCTTTTCAGCTTTATCTAGAGATTTCGCATAGCGAAATCGACACTTTTCGCCAAATAAGCTTTATCTGTAGATTAAGCTGCCGCAAAAAGCAGCTATCTTGTTGCAAGCTTATAGTATTCGCCTTTGAGTGCCATCAATTCAGCGTGGCTGCCGCGCTCTTTGATTTCGCCGTCATTCACATAAAAGATTATGTCGCTCTCTCTGATTGTAGAAAGCCGGTGCGCAATGATGAACGAAGTACGGTTCTTCAAGAGTTCGGCAAGCCCTTTTTGAAGCAGCCTTTCAGTTTCTGAGTCTACGGAAGACGTCGCTTCGTCAAGAATAAGAATGCGCGGATCAGACAAAAGCACGCGCGCAAAGCTTATAAGCTGTTTCTGGCCTGTCGAAAGCCCGCCGCCGTTTTCATGCAGCACAGTGTTGTAGCCGTCTTTGAAGGCGCTTATAAACTCATGAGCCTGAACAGTCTTGGCGGCTCTAATTACTTCTTCGTCAGTTGCGTCAAGCTTGCCGTAGCGGATGTTCTCTATGATTGTGCCCGAAAACAAGAAGCTGTCTTGCAGCATTACGCCGACCTGCTTTCTTATCGACTTAATCTTAAGCTGCTGCGTGTCAATTCCGTCTATAAGAATCTGCCCGTCGTCAGGGTTATAAAAGCGCGAAAGCAGGTTGACAATCGTTGTCTTGCCTGCGCCTGTAGGGCCGACGATGGCAACCTGCGTGCCTGGCTCAATCTCAAAATTGATGTTCTTCAAAATCGGGTTGCCTTTCTCATAAGAGAAATTCACATTTCTGAAAGACACATGCCCGCGTATCGGCGGCAAATCTGTAACGCCGGGCTTGTCTGTAATGTCCTCGTTTTCGTCAAGCAGCTCAAAAATGCGCTCCATGTATGCGCCGGTTGTAACCATGGAATTGTAGAAATTGCCCAGATTCTGAATCGGATTCCAGAAACGCCAGATGTAGCCCGAAAAAGCGACGAGCGTTCCGATTGAAACAGCCGCACCGAGCCACTGAATTCCGGCCATATAAACAAGTGTTACGCCGAAAGTCGAAAGATTATCGATAACAGGCCAGATTATGTTGTTGATGTTTACGGCCTTCATCCAAGTTTTTTTCCATTCGTTGCAGAGACCGCGGAAAATGTTCATGTTTATGCTTTCGCGCGAAAAGCTCTGCGTAATTTTCATGCCGTTCAAGCTTTCGCTAAGATATGCGTTGAGGTTAGACTGCTTGTAGCTCACCTGCTGCCAGGCTTTGTGCTGCACCTTTTTGAGAGAAAGCAGCGTAATCAAAAGCAGCGGCAGCACGGCCATGCAGATTAGCGTAAGGCGCGTGTCTATGGCAAACATAAAGCAGAGAATAACTATAATGTTGAAAAGGTCGCTTATAAGCTGAATTATTCCGTTTGAAAGCAAATCTGAAAGCGAATTGACGTAGTTTACAACCCTTATCTGAATCTTGCCGTGCGGGCGGGAATCAAAATAAGTGAAAGGCAGCGCCTGAAGCTTGGCGAAAATGTCGCGCCTTATCTCGACGATGATTTTCTGCGCGACACGCGTCATAAGCCTAAGCTTGACGACGAGCAGCCGCCAAACGATAACCGAATTGCACAGCAGCAATGCGGCAAGGCCGAAAAGCATGTGCATGTTCTTTTGCGGAATCGCCTTGTCTATGGCAAGCTTTATAAGCAGCGGGCTTATAAGCGAAACGCCCGAAGCCGCAAGCATCGCAATGCATGAAAGAAGCATCTGCTTTTTATACGGCTTTATCCAATGAAAAAGCCGCGCAATTATGTGAACGTCAATCTTTCTGTCGTCAAGTTCGTCTTCGTCAAATCTATTCCGTGCCATTTTAGTTCCTTCTAACCGTCGTCAAAGTTCGTTCTGATTCTTGTAGACATGGCTGTAATAGCCGTCTTGTTTTATAAGCTCTTCGTGCGTTCCTCTTTGCGCAATTCTGCCGTTTTCAATAACCAGAATAATGTCTGCATTTTCGAACGACGAAATGCGGTGGCTTATGATGAAGCTCGTATGTCCTTTTGATTGTTCCTTGATTGATTTTCTGATGCGCTCTTCAGTTTCTGTGTCTACGGCTGAAGTAGTGTCGTCAAGAATCATCACTTTGGGGTTTGCAAGGAAAAGCCTTGCAAGCGCAATGCGCTGTTTCTGGCCGCCCGAAAGACCGACACCGCGCTCGCCGACAACTGTGTCATAGCCTTCGGTCAAGTCTGCAATAAAGTCTTTTACGCGCGCAAGCTTGGCGGCTCGCTCAACTTCGTCAAAGCTTGCTTCTGGGGTTGCAAAGCGTATATTCTCAACAACTGAATCTGAAAACAAGAAAACGTCCTGCATCGTAATGCCGATGTTCCGTCTTAGATATTGCAAGTCATATTTGCGCACGTCTATGCCGTCAACAAGAATTTCTCCGTCAGTCACGTCGTAGTAGCGGCACAAAAGCTTTGCGATTGTAGATTTGCCGCTGCCTGTCGGGCCGAGAATTCCGACTGTCATGCCGGGCTCTATGCAGAACGAAACATTGTCAAGCACTTTTGTTGAATCATAAGCAAAGCTCACGTTCCTGAATTCGATTTTGCCTTCAATCGGTTTTGTTGCGCCGTTTTCGGTTTTGCTTATCGCGCCCGGGGTGTTTACAATTTTCGGCTTTGTGCAATGAAGCTCGTAAAGACGCTGCGCGCAGGCTGAAAAGCGCTGCATGTTGTCCACAAGAATTCCAAACATATTTATAGGCTGAGTAAACGCCCACATAAGTCCGTTGAAAGTTACAATCTGGCCAAGCGTCATTTCGCCGTTCATTACAAGATAACCGCCAAAAAGAATAAGGATTACTGGAAGCGTGCCGCAGATGGCTTCAATTGCCGGCGTATACTTTATGCGTATGTCCGCGTTTTCAATGTTCCTGTCCATATAAGCGGTGTTTTCCACATCGAATTTGTCTTTTTCGTATTCTTCGCGTACAAAAGCCTTGACGACTCTATTTCCGGCTATGTTCTCGCCGGCACGCGTGTTGAGCACAGCAAACTGGTCGCGCACTTTAAGGTGCGAAGGTCTTATCTGAATTTTGAACTTCCATATAAGAAAAGCGACAAACGGTGCAACCACCATAAAAGCGAGCGTGAGCTTTATGTTTATCTGCATCGATACGGCAATCGAAAAAATATAGATGAGGCTGTTTTCTATAATCTGATAGAACGACCAGGCTACAAAGTGACGCACCATGTCGAGGTCGCTTGTAAGAAGCGTCATCACGTTGCCGGTCGGTGATTTGTCGAACCACGAAAAGTCAAGTGTCTGAATGTGCGCGTACAAATCCTGGCGCATGGTGCGCATTACGTTTTGAGAGCAGTGCTCAAATATCAGCTGATAAAGATAGCGCAGTACAGCCTTGGCAAATGTGCAGCAAATCATTATAAGCACAAATTTTATAAGCAGGTTATGCTCACCGCCAGTTATAACGCGGTCAACGATTCTTCCACTGACAGAAGGGTTCACCATGTTCAGTGCCGAAACGGTAATTGTCAGCATGACGGCAAGCGCCATCCAAAAGCGGTAACGGCGGATATAAGACCAAATCCACTTAAACATAAAGACCACCATATAAATAGAAACTATGTCTACAAACTAGCATATGGTTGTAATTATACAATACATGATTTTCCCTACAGTTTTGAGCATTTTTGTTTCCAATTTTTGTTTAGCTTATACTTGTTGACTTTCAATAGATAGTTTATACTGAATCTATGAAATGGTTAATTGTTGCTCCAAAAGCGGAAAGTCCGGCCGTTGATGCGGTTCAATGCTTTCTGCATGAGAACATGGTAAAGTCTACAGTATATGCTATAGATAATCAAAAAAGTTTAACGATTCTTGAAAAGGCTGATGCGGCTTTTAAGAAAATTAAGAAAAGTTTTTCTGATGCTACGCACTGCATTTTTTTGGATGCACAGAATTATGCTGCCGATGCGTCTATGCCTTATATGTGCGGTCTTTTATCAGGCCGCGGAATTCCTGTTTTTGTTACAGGCTATGATTCAGCAAAAGAGCTTCCCGCTGTTTTTTCCGGCTTTAAGACTTTTGAAACCGAAAAAAAGCTTTTGAAAGAGCTTGCAAAGCGTTTCGTCGTCTATATAGAAGAAGAAACAAAATCTGATGCAAGAAAAGTGCTTTACGATAAAGGCCTGCCGTTTACGCCAGACTGCTTTTCTTTTCAGATTGCGAAAGGCAACGAAGAAACTTGCAGCCTCTTTTTGCAGGCCGGTATGGGCGTAAACGAAGTTGATTCAGCCGGCACACCGATGCTGTGCAACGCTGCGCGTGCTGAACACAAAGAAATTGTGCTTATGCTTTTAAAGAACGGCGCAGACGTGAACATGATTTCTAAAGACCGAGGCTATTCGCCTTTGATGGACGCAATCTGGCGCGAAAATGCTGAAATTTCAGAAATATTTATAGAGAATGGGGCAGATCTGAACATTATAAGCAACGACGGTCAGACGCCGCTGATTCTGGCTGTGGGCAACGGCAATGCAGAAATCTGCGAGCTGCTTGCAAAGCACGGCGCTGACGGCAAGATGAAAGACCACATGGGCATGACCGCTTATGGTTATGCAAAGCTTTTTAAGAAAGATGCTATTCAGGCGATTCTGGAAAAATATGGAAAAGCAGACTAAAAAATATTGTGCAGTTTTTACAGGCGGAGGAACGGGCGGTCACATTTACCCCGGCCTTGCTGTTGTAGACGAGCTTAAAGCAAAGCATGAATGCACTGTTTACTGGCTCGGCTCTTCAAGAGGAATGGACAGGCAGCTTGTAGAAAAGAGCGGCTCATGCGATAAGTTTGTGGGCATTCCGTCGGGCAAGCTTCGCCGTTATTTTTCGCTTAAAACTGTTACTGACATGTTCCGCATCGTTGCGGGCTGCATCAAGGCTTTTTTTGTGCTTTTAAGGCTCAAGCCCGATTTTGTGTTTTCAAAAGGCGGGTTCGTCAGCGTGCCGCCGTGCTTTGCGGCAAAGCTGCTCGGCATTCCGGTTTATACGCACGAATGTGATTTTTCTCCGGGGCTTGCCACGCGGCTCAACACAAGATGCGCGAAACGCATTTTTGTTTCTTACGCCGATACGATGAAGTTTTTCGCTGAATCAAAGCGTAGTTCTATAACGGTGACTGGAAACCCTGTGCGGCCGGTCTTTTATCAGGCTGATGCATCAATCGGTGCAAAATTCTTGGGCTTTTCTGAAACTAAAAAACCTGCAAAGCCGGTGCTTCTGGTGCTTGGCGGTTCTGGCGGTGCAAAGCAGATAAACGAGCTTGTCTGGCAGAACCTTGAATTTTTGTGCAGTCATTTTATTGTTGTGCATCAGATTGGCGCGTCTCAAAAAGTTGAAGCATTCTCTGCCGATGTGCAGAAGCTTATAGACGAAAAGCTTTACATGCCGTTTCAGTTCATATACCAGGAAATGCCGCATGTGCTTGCGTTTGCAGACGCAGTCTTTTCGCGTTCAGGTGCAAACACGCTTTGGGAAGCTGCCGTGCTTAAAAAGCCGCTGCTTCTTCTGCCGCTTGAAGGCTCCGGCACGCGCGGCGACCAGGTTGAGAACGCTGATTATTTCGTCAAGCAGAATGCGGCTTGCCGCCTTATATTGAAAGACAAAGATGCTTCGGAAGCACTCAAAGAAGCTGTTCTTCCGTTTGAAGATAAATCTTTCCGCGAAAAGCTTAGCGCGAACGTGCTTGCGGTTTTGCCTGAAGTGCCGCCTGCTGAATCAATTGCGCAGCTGCTTGTAAGCGAAAACTGGGGTAACGTATGACTATGCCTATAATAGATATAATTTTTTGGATTATCATTTTAATTACCTCGATTCACGGCGCGACCAGAGGCTTTTTGGATGAGTTTTTCTCAAAGCTTGCAGTTATTGCCGGAATCTTTTTCGGGCTTGTGCTCAACAAGTTTCTTGTGCCTTACTTGCCAAAGCTCGGCAATCTGATTCTGCTTACACGTATTCTTGCGTTTCTGATTCTGTTCATCGTTGTGTATATTTCTGTCAGATTGGTGCAGAAAATTGTCGGTTTTGCCTTTCAGGGCGACATAATGAAGGGGCTTGATAAGTCGCTCGGCTTTTTCCTCGGAATTGCGGAAGGTTTCCTCGTTGTAGGGCTTATTCTTTTCTTGCTTCATTCGCAGCGTTTCTTTGATATTCAGCCTGTGCTCGGCAACAGCTTTTTTGAAAGGCTGATTGCACCGCTTTTTGTGACTGCGCCTGAAGTTGTGCCAAAGACTATTCAATTTCAAGGAAGTACTCATGTTTGACAATGTATTGAACCAAAATGTGACAAGCCTTCTTATTGAAGAAATTCAGAAAAACACATTGCCGCAAGCTCTGCTTTTTGCCGGTCCTGCCGGTTCGGGCAAGCTGACATGCGCGATAGAACTTGCGCGCGTAATTTCTTGTCAGGGCAACGGTCTTGGAGAAACAGGCAACTGGACTTGTGCATGCATCTCATGCCTCAAGCACAAGGCTCTTAACCATTCAAGCCTGATGATTGTCGGTTCGCGCGAATGTACGCTTGAAATTGAAGCCGCGCGCAAGACGTTCCTTCATGCTGTTGAAGCTTCTTCACCGTATATTCAGGCTGTGCGCTATCTGTTCGTAAGGTCTGTGCGCAAGCTGACGCTGCGCTTTAACCCTGTGCTCTGGGAAGGTGACGAGAAGCTTTCAAAAATGGCGCCTATTGTGCAGAACATTGATGAGCTTATGGAAGAGATTGACCCGCTCAGAACGCTGCCGCCTTTTGAAGAAGTCAAAAAAATTGCAGACTGCATAGTAACAGCATGCCAGAAGCTTGAAAACCTCTTTTTATATGATTCGATTCCTGTGGCGCAGATAAGGCGCGCGTCTGCATGGGCGCATCTTACAACTTCAGACGGAAGCAAGAAAGTGCTTATCATAGAAAATGCAGACCGTATGCAGGATTCTGTGCGCAACGCGCTTCTTAAGATTCTTGAAGAGCCGCCGCAGAATGTGCTTTTTATCTTGACCACAAGCAGGCGCGCCGCAGTAATGCCGACAATTCTTTCGCGTGTAAGAACTTACGCTTTTGTTGATAGAACGCCAGAGCAGCAGCGCGAAGTGATTTCGCGCGTCTTTCATGAAGAAACTTCGTTCGATTCAGTTTCTGCTTATCTTGAGTCTTTCTTGCCAGTTTCGCGCGAGAAGCTTTCAATGCTTGCTTGCTCGTTCCTGCTTACGGTGCAGAACATGCCGCCGCTTGTAAGGCGCATAATAATGCAGAAATTCAACCCGCGCGACCAGATTCCGCTTGAAATGATTATAAGCGAGGCGCACAATTTTGAGCCGCGCATATTGTTTTCGCTTTTCATGAAAGAGATTCTCGACATTCTGCGCATAGCCATTCTTGAGAAAGGCATCTCTTCGCAAGAGCAAAAAGCCGCTTTTTCTTGGATTAGCGTGGTGCGGACAGTAAGCGAGAACGTTTCGATGTACAACCAGAGCACGGCGAGCGCACTGGAATTTCTTTCAGCTGAGCTGTCAAAGGCTGGTTCTTAAAAGGCTGAAAAATGCGACGGTATGCAAAGCGTCTGGCACAAAAAGTTGCCAAACTTTCAAATGAACAGGTTGAATCTCTTCTTGACATGGTGCTCGAAGAAAATGAGACACTCGATGCCGTAATGGAATCTTTGAACACGGGTCTTTTGATTTGTGACAAAGCCGGAAACCTGCTTTTGACAAACAAAACTGCCGAGCGTCTTTTGCCGTTCAACGCAACGCGCGTAAGCCTTGCAGAGCAGCGCGGCCAGACTACGCCGGTCTGGAACATAATTGCAGATTCTGACATTAGCGCGTTTTTGCGCTCTGTCTATGAAAAGCCGAAAAACCAGACGAGCGAAGAATTTACGCTTGAGACTGCCGGCGGCAGCGTTCGCATAATCGTTGTTACGGCGTTGCCTTTGGTGCAGAAAAAGCGTGTAACCGGCACTCTTATTCAGATTGAAGACGTGACCGACGCAAGAAACCAGCAGACGCTTTTGCGCCGCATGGAAAGCCTTGCGAGCTTGACAAACCTTGCCGCCAGCGTTGCGCACGAAATAAAGAACCCGCTCGGCGCGATAAGCATTCATATTCAGCTTATTCAAAAGGCACTCAAGCGTGCGCGTGAAGGCGACGGAATGTTGCCCGACGAGAAATTCGTTGAAAAATACCTCGATGTTGTAAACGAAGAAATCGACAGGCTCAACCGCATAATCGTAGATTTTCTTTTTGCGGTCAGACCGATTCAGGCAAAGCTTGAGCCGGTAAACCCGAACGAGATAATTAATTCGCTCATGGAATTTATGAAGCCTGAATTTGAAAAAGCTGACGTTGAGCTTAAGCTTGAACTGCTTGACAAGCCGCCGAACCTGATGCTTGATGTTGCGCTTTTTAAGCAGGTAATCATGAACCTTGCGCAAAATGCCGTGGCCGCAATGAAGACAGGCGGCATTCTCGGCATAAACACGCAGATAAAGAATGACCATTTCATAATTACGGTTGCAGACACCGGCGAAGGCATGGACGAGCAGACTTGCAGCCGTATTTTTGAGCCATATTTTACTACAAAGGCGAACGGTACGGGCTTGGGGCTTACGATGGTCTATAAGATTATAAAAGAATCAGCCGGTGAAATCGACGTAAGATCTTTTCCGGGCGAAGGCACAATTTTTACGATTTCGTTGCCGATTCCGCAAAAAGAACGCCGCTCAATTGAATATGATGGAGATCCGCAGAAGTGAAATTTAATATTCTGATTATAGACGATGAAAAAAATATACGGGAAGGGCTTGCGGCTGCGCTTGAAATGGACGGCTACAATGTCGTGCTTGCGCCCGACGGCGAGACAGGCTTGCAGCTTGTGGGGCGGGGCGACATAGACCTTGTGATTACAGACTTGCGTATGCCAGGCATTTCTGGCGAAGAAGTGCTTGCCAAAGTTACTTCAGAAAGCCCCGGACTGCCTGTTATAGTCTTGACCGGCCACGGCACAATTGACAGCGCGGTTGATGCAATGCGCGCCGGTGCTTACGACTTTTTGACGAAGCCGCTCAACCTTGACAGGCTTTCGCTTATTGTAAAGCGCGCGCTTCAAAACCGCGAACTTTCGTTGCAGCACAGGCAACTTAAAGAAGAGCTTGACTCTAACAAGTCTTTTGAATCGATTATAGGAAAAAGCGCGGAAATGCAGAAAATCTTTGAGATGGTGCGCCGCGTTGCTTCGTCAAAGGCTTCTGTGCTTATAACCGGCGAAAGCGGCGTAGGCAAAGAGCTTATCGCCAACGCCGTGCACAACCTTTCGCCGCGCAAAGACAAGCCTCTTATAAAGGTGCATTGCGCCGCACTTTCAGAGAGCCTGCTTGAAAGCGAGCTTTTCGGCCATGAAAAGGGCGCGTTTACCGGCGCAGTTGCACGCAAGCGCGGCCGTTTTGAGCTTGCGCACGGCGGTTCTATTTTCCTTGATGAGATTGGCGAAATTGACCAGAACGTTCAGATAAAGATTTTGCGCGTCTTGCAAGACAAGCGTTTTGAGCGCGTCGGCGGCGAAGAAACTGTTGAAACCGATGTACGCGTTATAGCCGCAACAAACCGCGACCTTGAAAAAGAAATCGCCGAAGGGCGTTTCCGCGAAGATTTGTACTACAGGCTTAACGTCGTGCACATTCATGTTCCGCCGCTCCGCGACCGCAAGGACGATATTCCGCTTATGGTCAGTGCTTTCTTGAAGGAATTTGCCAAAGAGAACGGCAAGAACATCACTTCAATTGATTCTCACGCAAGGGCAGCGCTCTACAAATACGATTGGCCGGGCAACATCCGCCAGCTCCGCAACTGCATGGAAAGTGCCGTCGTAATGTGCGCTGGCGATACGCTCACGCTGGACGATTTTCCGCCGACGATTTCGCAGCACAACGCACAAGATATGGTGCAGATTCCGGCCGGGCTTACGCTTGATGCCGCGGAAAAAATCTATATAAATGAAACGCTGGCTGCGAACCGCGGCAACAAGTCTAAGACGGCAGACGTTCTCGCAATCGGCAGAAAGACGCTGCACCGAAAGCTTGCCGAAGAAGAAGGCGAAGCTTCCGCCGCCACCGAAGATTGAGCCGGTACAGTTCCGGCTTTTACGGCTTGCTAATGGAGAAAAGTGAAAATGCAAGGAACATTGAAACAAAAAATCTTTTTTGGAATAATCTTGGTTATAGATTGTGTAGCCTTGCTTCCTTCTCCGCTGATATTCATGGCTTCTATTATGAGCGCGGCAGATGCTCCGCTGAGTTTTAATCTGTTGGAGTTGCTGGTTCGGCTTTTGTGGCTGCTGTCCGCGTTTTATCCGCTTTATATTATCGGGTCTTGTTTTTTGGGATGGA
>LVBI01000032.1 GCA_001603145.1 Spirochaetales bacterium Spiro_07
CTTATGCAGTCTGTAGTTCCGGCCGGTTTCATCGGCTTGAATCAGCCGCATGATGATTTAATAGAACAAATAAGAAGCATTTTGGATTTGAACGGTGCGAAAGGCAGACGCCGGTTTGTGCGCGCTGATTGTCTTGATGAAGCGCGCATAGGCATTTTCTTTGATTTTAGCGAAAAACGCTTTACCGCAAGGGTCAAAGACATAAGCTCTGCCGGTCTTTCATGCATAGTTTCTCTGAAATATAAAGACTTCTTTAAGGTAAATATGCTAATCAGAGAATTTTCTCTGATTATTGATAACGAAAGTTATAAATGCAGTGCAGCAGTTCTCAAGGCTTTTGTAAATAGCGGCGACAAGATGACTGTTGTTCTTGTGTTTACGCAGGCAATCAGCTTTAACGTGCGCAAGTCTATCCGTGAATTCTTGAGATCATTACTTCAAGGCAAAATCACGAAGATGGCACTTGATACTGTTCCAGATCCGAAAGATTACACGCTTTCTAATAACAGAAAATATATTCTTGATGAAACAGAAGAAGCCGAAGAAGTAATCGAAGAAGAGCTGCCGCCGCAAAAAGCTGCACAGCCAGAACCACGTGCCGAAAAAGCAGTTGAAGCCGAAGAAGCACCGGCTGCAAAAACTGATGCTGCTAAGCCTGCCGAAGCTTCTGCTGAATCAGTAGACATATCTCAACCCGACCAAGTCTAATAGGAAATAACAGTTGCTGAGCGAAGTCAAAGCAACTGCGCAAAGTAGCACCGCTTCCATCTTCGGTCACTTCGGCTTGGTTCGGCTACGCTCACCAACCGACGCTCAGTGGCCGGCCGGTGGTTGAGCGAAGTCGAAACCACCATACAGTGTGCATCGGTGTTGCCCCTAAACTAGCACAATCTTTCCGTTGCTGAAATCTAATATATGAGTTTTAAGCTTTTCTTTGTCTGCTTCTGGAATTATGCCTTCAATGTGGATGTTTTCTGCAAAGTCTTCAGATGAAACTTCTGCTGAATGTTGCTTCAAAATCAGCTTAATCTGCTCGTAAACAGAATAGGGCGCATCAAATTTGAACTGCGCTTTCGGGATATACTCTTCTGTCTTGCAAAGTTCCAACACAGCTTTTGCAGCGTCGCCATAAGCTTTTACAAGGCCGCCTGTGCCGAGCAAAGTGCCGCCGAACCATCGCGTTACAGTAATCATTATGTTGATGCAATTTCTGCCTTTGAGCACTTCAAGCACAGGCCGCCCGGCCGTGCCTGACGGTTCGCCGTCATCAGAGCAGCCCGAAACTTCTGCGTTTAAGCCGCAAATAAAGGCGTGAACCACATGAGTTGCGTCTTGATACTTGGCTTTTTGCTCGCGGAGCAATGCGCGCGCCTCTGCTTGAGAGCTGACAACAAAAGCTTCTGCAAGAAACTTCGACTTTTTCACCTCAATCGAAGCTTCTGCATATTCAGTCAGAACATTCATTATTTAGAAGTCATGTTCACAACGCCGTCCCATTCGTCTGGAACGCCAGTGATGATGAGCTTGCGCGCCCTTTCCATATAAACTTGAGTTGGCGGATCTTCCGGCAAAACTTCAAGCACTTTCTTGAATTTGCTCATAGCTGTTTCAAAATCTCTTGAAAGATATGTGTCAAGCGCATCGTGGAAAAGCTCAACGCCTTCCTTTACATTGTCCGGCGTTTCTTCGTCAAGACCGATGATATTGTAAAGCTGAACCGGCGTATTGATACCGATAACGCGGACGCGGTCAAGGCGGCGGCCAACAAAGCCCGGCCCAGCTTTGTTGAAGGTTGATTCAGAAGCCAGAATCCATGTGCCATAAACTTTGTTTACACCCTCAAGGCGCGCCGCAAGGTTTACGTCGTTGCCCATGATTGTATAGTTCATCTTAGATTCCGTGCCCATGTTTCCAACAACCATCGGGCCAGAGTTTATGCCGATTCGGGTGAGCAGCTCGTTAGGTGCTTCGCCGCGGTCAAGCAAATACTTGTTGATTTCAACTTCTGCCTGCTTCATGCGGATTGCGCTCATAAGCGCACATCTTGCATGCTGTTCGTTATCAACCGGCGCGCCGTAGAACGCGATGATTGCATCACCTTCAAATTTATCGATTGTTCCCTTGTTTTCAAGAACGATGTCGCTCATGCGCGAAAGATAAATGTTCAGAATGTATACAAGCTGTGTAGGCGTAACTTTTTCAGATAATGTAGAGAATGAGCGCACGTCGGTAAAGATTGCCGTAAGTTCCTTTTCCTGACCACCGAGCGCAAGCTTTTTCGGGTCTTTAACGATTTCATCGATAATGTCGCCTGAAAGATATGTAGAGAAAGCCTTTCGCAAGAAGTTCTTGTCTTTTTCTGAAAGAATAAATCTCGCAACCGTAATGCTGATAAAAATCAAGACGAGCGACATAACAATTGCGAGCGATTCGATGTAAATCTGGAATGTAGCAAAGACTAAGTACAAAACAACGATAACCGCTGATACGGCGATGATACCGACGATAAATCGGGAATTGAGCGTCTTTAAGCGTCTGAACAAAAGCGCGAACAGATAGCTCAAGATAAGCATAATCGTCAGAGACCAGATGCGTGGCATCGGCGTGATGAAAGACTGGTTCACGATTGTGTTGTAGAGGTTGGCGTGCGTGCCGACATTAGCATAGTAACCGAAGAACGGCGTAACGCCCAAATCTGTTGTTCCTGTCGCCTTGTTACCGATAAGACAGAAACTGCCGTCATAAAAGTCTACAAGACGCTGAAAGTTGCTGTTGTATTTTTCGTAGTCGCTTGCGAATGTATCAAAGTATTTTCTTATAAGCTCTTCGACATCTTGATAAGTTGTCTCGTCGCCGGTCTGTTCCCTTACGGCGGCAAAATAATCAAAAATTTCGTTCTGAATATTCTCATCGTTTAGAGTTGCCATATCTTTGAACAGCTCTTTGCGCCGCTTGAAATAATCGTCAAAGTCATCGCGTTCGCCGTTGAGCAGCTGCTCCTTAACTTTTGCAAGCTCGGCGTATTCGTTCACTATATATTTTGAGATTTCGCAGAAATTGAAAGGCCAGTTCAAATTTGCAAGGTCTGTAAAAATTGAGATAATCGATTCTTCGCGTTTGTCAATTTCATAAAGAAAGAGGATTGAGTCTGCCTTAAAGCTTGTCTCAATCGGGGTCTTAATCCAGTTGATGAGCATACAGCCGTGACTGTCAAGCGGAATCTTAATGTCAATGCGGTTTTGTGAAGAACCGTCCGGCGGTAATGCATTTTTCAGTATAAGCGAATGTTTTTTTCTTATGATTTTTTCAGGCTGCATCTGTGAAAGCAGCGGCTCAAAAACAAGCTCTGCAACATATCTGCCTTTGTATTCAGACAAGAGCTGGTAACGTCGGCGTACACCGTCAGAGTCTACAACTACGTTTGGAAAACCTGCACCTGCTGCGTTCTGCATCAAAGGAAAGATTGCTGGACCAATACCGTAGTCCTGACGCAAGTTCTTAAGCTCTGTCAGATTGTCTCTTTTGATGTAAGCTTTCGGATCTTCAACATTTGTGTGCAAGATGTGGGCAAAGGAATAATCAATAGAAGCATCAGACAATTCTGTTTCTGTAATAACTTTACAATAGTTGATTGTCAAAAATGCGTTGCCGAAATATTTGAGCGCCTTGCCGAGATACTCGTCGTTATCGCGGAAAATGTTCGACCTGATTGATGTGTACATGTCGTTCATGATGGGCGAGAGATAATCGTTGATTTCTTGCCCAACTTCACTAGCTGCGCTTGCAGGAAGGGATTTGCTTGCAATTGCGGCAGAAAAATCGTTAATCGAAGACGTTACTTCTTTCTGCATAGAAGAATATTCTTGCGGAAGCTTGTTTGAAACGTAGTCCGGGTTTACGCCCAAAGAAGAGCGGTCTAGGAACTCAATATCGAAAACGGCAGCCTTTGCGCCGACTTCCTTAAGACGTATAAGCATGTTCGCGTAAATGTCTCGGCTCCACGGATAAGTGCCGATTTCGCCTATGGCACTGTCGTCAACAAATGACATGATGATGTCTTTGCTTTGAGGAATTTCAGCCTTTAAGTTTAAGTACATATCGTAATACTTGAACTCAAGCTGCTTGAAGCCGCCCGTAAGCGAAACTGAAGAAACGATGAAACATACGATAATCGCAATAACGTATTCGAGCTTTTCAGCTAGGAACGTTTTTATCTTTGAACCTACCTGCTTTGATTTTGCCAGGATTTGATTTTGTCCGGCTTTTTCCTCTGCCATAGAAACTCTCCAAAGTATGCAAAAAATATAGAGAAATTATATCATAATAATCTTATTTATTGTAAAAAAATATCAATTTTTTTTATGCGTGATAATCAGAGGTATCAATTGTCATAGGGCTACATAAAAAGAATTGTCATGCTGAACTTGGTTCAGCATCTGCACTATACTATAGAGATTCCTAAACAAGTTCGGAATGACGCTATACAACGAACTTATTAGACAGCCCTAGCTTAGATTTGCGGTTCTTCGGTTTCATCATTGCTGATGCCGAGAATCTCAACTTCTGGTTCTGGCTGCGTAAATTCTTGATAGACAGCCGCCGTCATCAACATAATCGAAGCGTATGCAATAAAAACTGTTATGGTCAGCAAAAAAGTTGCAATGCTGCTCAGCAATTTTATGTTCAAAATGCTGATGATGAGAAGCGAGAGAAGAAACAGCAAATTCTTGCCAGCAAAAGAGATGATGCCAGAAAACAATTGCTTTAAGCTTTCTCTGAAAAGCGCGAACGCATTGCTGCGCACTTCTTTATGCGGCTTTTTCTGCATGTCAAAGTCAAAAAACGGAAGATATATCAGCGGCAAATTCAACAGCAGCGTAACAAAAAACATTGCATATATGATAATTGAAAAAGAAGCCGGAAAATTCACGGCTGCTTCTGGATTTTCCAGTATACGAAGCATCTGCTCAAAAGTGCCTGACGCAATAATAATCATGGCGGCCGCAAAGCTTGTTGCAAGCGCAATGGCAACGAACGGCAAGCTGTTGCGCAGCGTGCGCTTAAAATTGCGGAACGGTGCGAGCAAGTCGCCGAGAATTGCGGACTGATTCCTTATAAGCTTAATCATTATAAAGCAAAAGCCTGTATGAAGCGCATAAATTCCTGCAAACAAGAAAACCATAATTGCAAGCGCAAAAATAGAGCCGATGCCGGGCATGGCGGCCACCGCGAACGACAATGCGCTCAATACAGTAGAGCCAAGATGAATCGCAACAAACAGCGATACAATTGCAAATGTGATTTTCTGCCCATGCTTTTTCTGAATTTCTGTGCAGAATCTGGTTCTGTCTTTTGTTGTCAATTATAATTCCTTTTCAGCGCATGTCATTGCCGCAATTGATGCGGCAATCTTGCAACGAAGTTTCAAGCGAGCCAAGCAATGACATGGCTATTTCTTTTTTGTGGCTTTCTTCAATGCTTCTGCTTTTGCTGTCAGGCTGCTCTTTGAATCTTTTTGTTCTTCAGTCTTTTCCTGTTCAGCTTTTTTTGTGGCAGAAGCTTTTGTTTCCATTGTTGCAAGCGCAGACTTTGTTGTCTTTTTCGGTGCAGCCTTAGCAACATCAGCGGCTTTTGGCTTGGCCGGTGCTTTTTCTGCTTTTGCAGCTTTTGCTGGCTCTTGCTTTACAGGTTTGGCTGCTTTTGGTTTCAGCTCCATCGTCGCAAGCGCAGATTCTGCTTTTGGCGCGGCTTTTGTTATCGGCTTTGCCGCCGGTTTTGTGGCTTTCGCTTCGGCCTTTGGTGCTGCTTTGGGCGCAGTTTTTGCAGCCTTAGGTGCAGCTTTAGCAGTTTTCTTTTCAGCTTTTGCTTCAGGCTCTGTGCCTAGGTCAAGCTCGCCTTGCATAAAATCTGCTGACTTTGCAGGCTCAACTTCAATTGAAGCAGTTTCTTTTGAGGCAAGGCGCACGCCCTGAGCCTTCAAGCCTTTCTCTTCAAAAGACTGTGACTTGAAGCTTTCTGTCAGAATCTTAAGGCGCGGCTTCGGCTCGTAGTTAAGGGTAAAGTTGAATTTTGCGCGGGTGTCAACGTGCAGCAGTTCCATGCCGTCTGGAATAATCACATAGTCGCGGTTGATGATGTACTGCTCAACGCGGCATTTCTTGATATAGACGAATTTCGTTTCAGGGTCGCGGTAGAAAATTGTGAAAAGCACCTTGCTGAGCTTTTCTTTTTCAGCAGGACCGCAGTACCAAAGGTCTTTGTCGACGAACACTTTTTGAGGAACATCAAATACTGTATAAACGCCGGTGCGCCTTAGCGCAAAAATGCGGTCATAAGGCCCGACCTTCATTATTTCGCGGCCGCCGCTTACGTTTATGCCCAAATAGCCTGAATTATCGTCGTAGCGCAGCGAAAGATCATGGCTTACGGCATCTTTTACGTCGATTTTGCCGAATTTCATTATTTTGGTCTGGCGCACAAGCAGTTTCGGGTCAATCGCCCTAGGGTCTTTCTTGCTGTCAAGTTTGGTGAAATTCTTAATTTCATCGAGAATGCCTTCAAGATATTCAACTGCACATTCAGTAAGATGCTTTAAGCGGCGCGCAATTTCCTTAAGTCTTGCGTTTATTTCCTTGACCTGCTCGCGGTTCTTGTTTATGTCAAAAAGCGAAATTCTTCTGATTGGAATCTTCAAAAGATGGTCAACGTCGTCGTCGGTAATGTCACGCAGAAGTTCGCTTCTAAACGGAATAAAACCGTCTTTTACTGCTTTTACTACAGCTTCCGCAGTTTTCATCTGTTCAATTGACTTATAGATACGTTCCTCGATAAAGATTCTCTCAAGCGTTCTTAAGTGAAGCTGCTCTGTAAGTGCGCCGCGTTCGTATTCAAGTTCGTCTTTTATAATGCCCGTAAGTTTCTGCGCATAATACTTGATGATTTCTGTCGCCGTCATTGTTACAGGCATATTGTCTTTAATAACGAGCATCTGACAAGCGATTGATTTTTCGCAGGCGGTGCAGGCGTAAAGTGCTTTCTCTACGTCTTTTGCGTAAACACCGCGCGGCAGCTTTATCTCAATTTCACAGTGATCTGTCGTAAAGTCTTCTACAGAGCTTATCTTGATTTTGCCGTTTTTATAGGCGTTGTCAATCGAGTCGAGCAGCTCTTTTGAGTTCGTGTCAACCGGCAGTTCCGTGATTACAATGCGCTTTTCGTCGCTCATGTCAAGCTTGGCGCGTGTAATAATCTTGCCGTTGCCGTCGTTATAGTTTGAAACGTCAATCAAGCCGCCTGTCGGCACGTCCGGGTAAATCTCGAAAGGCTCGCCTTTCAAAGCCTTTATTTCGGCATCGATTACTTCTTTCAGGTTATACGGCAGAATTTTTGTAGACATACCGACGGCAATGCCTTCAGCACCGCCTAAAAGCACAACAGGAAGCTTTGCCCTGAAAACTACCGGTTCTTTGCTTCTTCCGTCGTAACTAGGAATATATTCTGTGATGTTAGGATTATACAGAAAGTCTTTTGCAAGCGGGTGAATGCAACATTCGATATAGCGCGAAGCTGATGCGCCGTCGCCTGTAAAGACGTTGCCGAAGTTGCCCTGCCGCTCAATGAAAATGCCCTTGTTTGCAAGCACTACGAGAGCCGCGCCGATTGACAAGTCGCCGTGCGGGTGATATTTCATGCAGTCGCCGACAACGCCTGCAACCTTGTGCATACGGCCGTCGTCAATCTGAAAAAGCGTGTGCAGAATGCGCCGCTGAACAGGTTTCAAGCCGTCTTCAAGGTCTGGAATTGCGCGGCTTCTTATAACGTAGCTTGCGTATTCAATGAAGTTTTTATCGAAAATGTTTTTTACAAATGCCATAGATTAATCCTTAAACGTCAATGTCTGCGTTGCTGAGCAGATGCTCTTCGATGAATGTGCGGCGTTCCGGCGTATTCTTGCCCATGTAAAAGGCGAGCAGCTGCGGCACAAGCTTGAGCTGGCTAATCTCAACCGGCGTAAGATGAATCGTTTCCGGCGAGATAAAGTCTCTGAATTCAGAAGGGCTGATTTCACCAAGACCTTTGAAGCGTGTGGTCTCGCAAGATGCGCCGAGCTTTTTCTGCGCCTTGTCGCGCTCTTCTTCTGAATAGCAGTACATGTTCTCTTTCTTGTTCCTTACGCGGAAAAGCGGCGTTTCAAGAATGAAAACGCGGCCGCTTGTCACAAGCTCCTCAAAGTAGCCGAGGAAGAACGTGAGAACAAGATTTCTGATGTGGAAGCCATCGTTATCGGCATCAGTTGCAATTACAATCTTTGAATATTTGAGGTTTTCTATATCAGTTTCGATTCCGAGCGCCATCATAAGCTGATAAAGCTCGTCATTCTTATAGATGTCGCTCTGCTTTCGGCCGTACATGTTTTCGGGCTTGCCGCGCAAGCTGAAAATGGCCTGATAGTTTGCATCTCTCGAATGTGTCATTGTGCCAGACGCAGAATCGCCTTCCGTAATGAAAATCATCGAATTTTCGCCTTTCTTGCCATCCTGCACATGGTACTTGCAGTCTTTCAGCTTCGGAATGCGTATGCTTATGCGCTTTGCCGCTTCTTTCGCTTCTTTCTTGACTGAATTCAGCTCCGTTCTGAGCTTTTCGTTCGCTTCGATTTTCTGTTGAAGCATCTTGGCGGCTTCGCTGTTGCGCCTCAGCCAGTTGTCGATTGCGGCTTTCGTTTCGGGCACAATCCATGCGCGCACGTCAGTGTTGCCGAGCTTGTTCTTTGTCTGGCTTTCAAAAACTGGTGCTTGCACCTTTACGGTGATTGCGGCGGTCATGCCTTCGCGGATGTCTTCGCTTTTGTAGTTTTTCTGAAAAAAGTCGTTGACACCTTTCAAGAAGCCTTCCTTAAAAGCTGAAAGGTGAGTGCCGCCGTCGCTTGTGTATTGTCCGTTTACAAATGAAAAGTAGTTTTCGCCGTAAGCGTTTGTGTGCGTAAACGAAAATTCAAGCTGCTTGCCGCGGTAATAGCCCAACGGATAAATCGAATCGTTTTCAACTTCTTTGTTAAGCAAATCGAGCAAGCCGTTTTCGCTTACAAAGCTCTGACCGTTGAAGTTAAGCGTGAGACCGGCGTTGAGGTACGCATAATTCCAGATTCGCTTTTCAAGAAATTCCATGTTGAACGCATAATTGCCGAAAACTTCTGTGTCTGGCTCAAATTCAACATAAGTTCCGTCTTTTACGCCGGGCTTTACGCTGCCTTTTTTCTCGCTTTTAAGCACACCTCGCTCAAACACGGCCTCTGCGCATTTGCCTTCGCGTATAGCGATTACCTTGAAATAGCTAGAAAGCGCGTTGACCGCCTTTGTGCCGACGCCGTTCAAACCAACCGAAAACTGAAAGACTTCGTCATTGTATTTTGCGCCTGTGTTGATTACAGAAACGCACTCAACAAGCTTGCCAAGCGGAATGCCACGGCCGTAGTCGCGCACGCGCACGCGCTTGTCTTTAACTTCTATGTCAATTGAAGTTCCGTTGCCCATTATGAATTCGTCAACGGCGTTGTCGATTACTTCTTTTAAAAGAATATAAATGCCGTCGTTCTGGTTTGAGCCGTCGCCGATGCGTCCGATGTACATGCCGGAACGCAATCTGATATGCTCAAGAGAACTAAGCGTCTTGATTTTTGATTCGTCGTAATTAGCTGATTTTCCACCCATATGTATTATTGTAACACAATTTTGATTCCCGTGTAAACCTTGAAATGGCGCGCTTTATCCCTTATAATGAGCCATGTTTTCTAAAAATTCGGTCGTAATTTATAAAAATCAGCCAGCCATAATCATCGAGAACGGTGAAAAATATACTATTCAGTTTGCTTCTGGCCCGAAGTTTCAGCCTGCAACGCAGAGCGTAAGGCAAAAAGATATTGTGCTTCTTTGCGGTCAAGCTTCAAGCAAATCAATTCAGCCTAAAGAGCTTATCGAAAACGCAGATGCGTTCCTTAAAAAAGCTTCAGAATACGAAAGCGCGGCTAAAGAAGTTGCGGAGCTTCTGATTTCAGACGGCAACAATGCTGTTTCAATTGCTGAAATCGCGGAGCTTGTTTTCGGCAGCTTTAATGCAGAAAATGCTTGGGGAATCTACAGCTATTTTCACGATTCGCCGCTGTTTGAAGAAACTTTGACGCAAGACGGCGTAACTTATAAGTGCCGCAGTGCAGAAGAAGCTGCTGAAATAATGCGGAAAAAATCAGAAAAAGACAACGAAGCCGCCGTGCGTGCAGCCTTTCTTGAAAGGCTCAAATCAAAGAAGATTCAGCTGCCCGACGATGCAAAATTCATGCAAGAAATTGAAGCTTTTGCTTTGGGAAAGAGCACAAAATCGCGCTATCTAAAGGAAGCAGGTTTTGCCGAAACAGACGAGAACGCGCATAAGTTGCTGATTGACACAGGTTTCTGGCCTTATTACCGCAATCCGTTCCCTTCAAGGTGGGGGCTTTCGATGCAGTCTGCAACCCAACGCCTTAGCCATCCGCCGGTTGAAGAGCGGCTTAAGCTTGATACAATTGCCTATGCCATAGACAATTCGTGGAGCGCAGACCCAGATGATGCTGTCTGCTTTGACGGCCGGTATCTTTGGGTGCATATCGCAGACCCGGCAAGCACGGTGCTGCCAGATTCTGCTATCGACATTTCTGCAAGGAACAGGGGCGCAACGCTCTATATTCCAGAAGGGGCGGCGCGTATGCTTGCCGAAGAATCGCTTGAAGACTATGCGCTAGGTCTGACGGAATGGTCGAATGCGCTTTCGTTCAGGCTTTTGCTTGATGAAAACGGCGCAATCAAAGAAACTGCCGTGCTGAAAACAAGCATAAAAGTTAAGCGCCTTACATATACAGAAGCTGATTCTCTGTGTGATTCGCCTGAACTTGCGCCGCTTTTTGATATTGCAGAAAGGAATGTAGATAGAAGAAAGGCTGCTTCTGCCGTTTTCATCGAGCTGCCGGAAGTTCATCTTTCTGTAAAGCAAAGCCCCGGACAGAATGAGTCTGAAATTGCAGTGAATCCGGTTGTGCCTACAAAGTCTTCCGCTATGATTAGGGAGATGATGCTTTTAGCAGGCGAGGGCGCGGCGCGGTTTGCGTTCAAGAACAATATACCGTTTCCGTTTGTCAGCCAAGACGAGCCAAGCATTCCGAAAGATTTGCCGGAAGGGCTTGCCGGACAATACAGGCTGCGCCGTTCAATGCGCTCAAGAAGCGTTGGCATTACGCCTGCAAACCATGCGGGGCTTGGGCTCGGCATGTACAGCCAGGTAACAAGCCCGCTCCGTCGTTACAGTGATTTGGTGGCGCACCAGCAGTTAAGGGCTTTTATAGACGGCAAGAAGCTTCTTGACAAAGATTCCGTCCTTGAAAGAATTTCTGCCGGAGACGCTGCAGCTTCGGCTGCCGTAAAAGCCGAGCGGAAGAGCAATCTTCACTGGACATTGTGCTATTTGAAGCAGAATCCTGATTGGGTCGGGAAGGGCGTAATTGTTGAGCTGAAAGACAATAAGGCTGTGGTTCTTATCCCCGAACTCGCGCTTGAAACGCAGGTTTCAGCTCCGTCTGGTGCAGCATTGAATCAAGAGATAAGTGTCGTTCCTGCTAATATCGATATTCCAAAACAGCTGGTTACTTTCAAAATAAAGGCATAAAAAACTGTATCATTGCTGTGCTTGAAATAAGCCCAAATGCATACATGAGATTGTCGGGTCGAGCCCGGCAATGACATATGGGGCAAGCCCGACAATGACGCATGATGTGTGCCTGACATGACATTGCTGTTTTTTGCTTCTAAGCTTTAAAATAAAAAAACCTGCCAGAAACGGCAGGTTTTTTTGTCTTATTCAAAGCACAAGTTAAGCTGATGTAACCTGTTCACAGATGTTAAGTTCTGTGTCTTTGTCAAAGAACTTGCTCTTTTCCATAACAGGTGTGAAATTGACTGTTTCGCCAATTGCATACTTGTTGTCTGGAGAACAACGAGCAGTGATAGACTGTGACTTTGTTGTCAAGAACAAGTTTGTTTCAGCACCGAGTGGTTCAATAACAGAAACTTTCATCTGCATGTTGTTTGTAGCAGCAGGTGTCTTGTTGAATACAAGGTCTTCTGGACGGATACCGAAGTAAACTTCTTTTCCGATGTAAGCCTTCAAAGCCTGTGCCTGTTCTGGTGTTGGAACAACTTCGAATGTTCCTTCATCAGCGAGCAACTGGCCACCTTTTTCAACAATCTTCACTGTGAGGAAGTTCATTGGCGGCGAACCGATGAAGCCGGCAACAAACTTGTTAACCGGGTGGTTGTACAAGTAGAGTGGTGAACCAATCTGCTGTACTTTTCCGTCTTTCATAACAACGATCTTGTCACCCATGGTCATAGCTTCAACCTGGTCATGTGTAACGTAAATCATTGTAGCGTTCAAGCGGTGGTGCAAATCAGCGATTTCAGCACGCATCTGAACACGGAGCTTAGCATCGAGGTTTGACAATGGTTCATCGAAAAGGAATACTTTCGGATTACGAACGATTGCACGGCCTACAGCAACACGCTGGCGCTGACCACCAGAAAGTGCCTTCGGCTTTCTATCAAGAAGCTTTTCAATATCGAGGATGCGTGCAGCTTCGCGTACGCGGCGCTCGATTTCAGCTTTGTCTGTCTTGCGGATTTTGAGACCGAATGCCATGTTATCGTAAACGGTCATGTGCGGATACAATGCATAGTTCTGGAAAACCATTGCAATGTTACGATCTTTTGGTGGAACGTCGTTCATCAACTCGCCGTCGATGTAGAGCTCACCTTCAGTGATGTCTTCAAGACCTGCGACCATGCGCAAGGTTGTTGACTTACCACAACCAGAAGGTCCAACGAATACGACAAATTCACGGTCTTCAATCGTGATGTTCGCATTGTCAACAGCGCGAACATTGCCGTCGTAGACTTTTCCGATGCCTTTAAGTTCTACTTTTGCCAATTAAGGGCTCCTTAGAATTATTTTATAAAAACAGTTTAAGCCATAAAAACTCAACTGTCAAACGAAATTTTACAAATTCCGGCGCAAATTCTGCTAAAGTTTTTTGCAAGTTTCTGCAAACTAATTTGCAAGTGCCTCGTTCACTTTCTTGTATGCGTCTTTCTTCTTATAATCCCATGTGTAAAGGCCGCAGTACGGGCCGTTCATCTTATAAGAATAATCTGATTCGGGCAGACCCGGGTTGTCGAGAAGCCCCCAAATTGCCCAGCATGTGAATTTGCCGTCGCAAGTGCTGTTGATGTCTTTAATCATCTTTGCGAGTTTTCCATAGAATTCAGCATGTGTGACAATAGAATAATTGTCTTTCTGATAGTTCCGCACAGCCATTTCAGTTATTTGCACCTGCAAGTCTTTCTTTGCATAAACTTCGATTGCTTCTTTTATTAAGCGAATGTCGTTCGGGTTCATGCAGCCGCTCTGCGTGCCGTAACCGCCCACGTAGCACTGCATTCCGATGCCCTGGCACAATTTGCTGCCATCCGGGTTAATCTTGTCTTTGGCGTTGATTTCATCGATTAAGTTGCAGATTGCAGTTCTTTTGCCAACTTGGAATGTGTTGTAATCATTATAGAAAAGCGTGATGTCGTAGCCGTTCTTTTTTATGCAGTCATACGCATATTTAAAAGCATATTTAACGTAATCGTGCCCGATTGTTTCATAGAACAAGTTCTTTGTGCCGCCTCTCGTCGTTCTTACGTGGCTCTTGTCATCAGCCTTGAAGTCGCCGCCGTCGCCGACAGCTTCGTTTACAACGTCCCATGCGTAGATTACGCCCGGGTACTTCGTCTCAAAATGAACGATGACCTGCTCGATGTAGTTCTGAAGCCGCTTAAGCATCACATCTTTTGAAGCGAAAGTCTTGTTCTTATAGTCTTCGTAGAAAAACCATTCAGTCATGTATGCATCCCAGACAAGTACATGGCCACGCACTTTAAGCCCTGCTTCCTGAGCAAAATCCATCATCTGGTCTGCCTTGTTAAAATTGAGCGCCGGCATTCCGTTTTTCTGGCGTACGCCCCAGTCAAGCAATGAATATGCTTTCAGTTCATTTGTGAACGTAACGGAATTGAAATCTCCTTTAAGCATATTCTTATGCTTTTCGTTGTTAATCTGTTCATAGCCGATAGCGCCGCCCATCATAAAGCCATGCGGCGCGGCAAGCTCGTAAAGCGGTTTCATCTCAACAGGTGCAGCCTCAGTTTTTTGCTCTGCCTGTTTAGATGTGTCAGCCTTTTGAGCTTCTTTCTTTCCTGTGCAGCTCAAACATTGCAAAGCGGCAATGTATAAAAAGCACGAAACAAGAACCAGCCTATTTCTTTTCATCATAATCCTTCCTTGATATTTGGTGATAATATTTGTTGATGCTGAAAGTATGGCATACAACGGAAAAAAACAAAATAGGGGAATGTTCTATTGTGGCAGTTGTGCTTTAAGACTTGTAATTTATACAGAAAAAAAATGAAATGATTATATGCATAAGAATAACGATAAAAAAGAAGTATTCGATTGCAAAAATCAAGAATAATTCCCCCTATACGGGGAGAAAATTTGAAAATTCTTCACCGTATAGGGGAGATGTAAGCTTGCTTTGCACGAACAAAAAAAGCCGTGAATGAATCGCTCATTCACGGCTTTTGCTTTTGTAGCTTATTCAGCTTAGAAATCTGCCAGTTTCGGGGCGCGCGGGAATGGAATTACGTCGCGGAGGTTGCCCATGCCGGTTACGTAGCGGATAAGACGCTCAAAGCCCAAGCCGAAACCAGAGTGCGGCACTGTGCCGTACTTGCGGAGGTCAAGGTACCACCAGTAATCTTCTGGCTTCATGCCAAGCTCTTTGATGCGGCCGACAAGCTTGTCGTAGTCAGATTCGCGCTCTGAACCGCCGATAAGCTCGCCGATACCAGGAACAAGCACATCAACCGCGCGCACAGTTTTCCCGTCCGGGTTGAGCTTCATATAGAAAGCCTTGATTTCCTTTGGATAGTCGTAAACCATGACAGGCTTCTTGAAAGTCTGTTCCGTAAGATAGCGTTCATGCTCTGTCTGAAGGTCGCAGCCCCAATAAGCCTTGAACTCGAATTTATCGTTGTTCTTCTCAAGCTCTTTGATTGCGTCTGTATAAGAAATGCGCACAAAGTCTGAATTTGCAACATGCGTCAAAGTTTCAATCAAGCCTTTCTGAATGCGGCTGTCAAAGAATTCCATGTCTTGGCGGCATTTTGTCAAAGCCCAGTTCAAAAGATACTTGACGAATTCTTCGGCGATATCCATATCATCTTCAAGCTCAAAGAAAGCCATTTCAGGCTCAATCATCCAGAATTCCGCAAGGTGGCGCGGTGTGTTCGAATTTTCGGCGCGGAAAGTAGGACCGAATGTGTAAACACGCGAAAGCGCGGTAGCATAAGTTTCAGCTTCAAGCTGACCAGAAACTGTAAGGTTTGCAGCCTTGCCGAAAAAGTCTTTGCTGTAGTCAACGAGGTTGCCCGCCTTAGAAACGTCCATGCCTTTTGCGCCGGCCTTTACGCCTTCTTCGGCGATGCGCTTCAAGTCAAGCGTAGTAACTTGAAACATTTCGCCTGCACCTTCGCAGTCGCTGCATGTGATGAGTGGCGCGTTGAAATACTGAAAGCCGCGCTCTTGAAAGAACGTGTGTACGGCAAATGCAAGCTGGCTTCTCATGCGGGCAACAGCACCAATCATGTTTGTGCGCGGGCGCAGATGTGCAATTTCGCGCAAGAATTCAACAGAATGGCCTTTTTTCTGAAGCGGGTAGTCTGACGGAGATTCGCCCAAAACTTCGATTGTCTGCAAGGTAATCTCTATAGCCTGACCAGAAGCCGGCGACGGAATGATTGCGCCCGTAGCCTTGACTGATGCGCCTGTGGAAATCTTTTTGAAAGCAGCTTCTATATCATTAGAATTTGCATTGCCGGGATTATTGCGGTCGAAGGTCAGCTGAACAGATGCAAAGCAAGAGCCGTCGTTGACCTGAATAAAACAAAGGTTCTTTGAGTCGCGCATCGTGCGCACCCAACCGCATACCGTAACCGTCCTTCCGTCCGGTTCTGAAACAAGCAAATCTTTAATCAATTGAGTTTTCATAATTTCAATTATTAGCACTTTTTAGCCATGTATTCAAGGCATATGCGGTTTGCAAAAGATTTGTCTATAGAAAAAGTTTGCCTCCTTTATACATTGTAAATAAATTTTGTAAATCATCATAATAAATTTACGCTTTTCTGTTTTTGAGTGGTATAATGCTTTTGATGCCATATCAAACAAATGAAGTGTTACATTTAATAAACGGAAATTCATCTCTGTTTTCGCAAATTGCGTTCTTGGCTGGCTTTATTGTCTTGTTTTTGATTACATGCGTCATTGTTTTTATGGAAATAAGGACAAGGCGCAGGCTTCAGCAAGAAATTAAGCGCACCAAGCTTGCAGAAGAAGAGACAAACGCATCTATGGCGCAGCTCGGCAAATACGTGTGCCATTTCGACGTAGACGCAAAAACAATGACAATGCCTAAAGCTTATGCGCTTGAAAGGAATATCCCTTTTTATTATGAAAATGCCCCGGAAAGCGTTATCGAATTATCAAAAAAATATATGCGTAACGAAGATTACGAGCGTCATCAATTCTTTTACGAAACAATTCTTGAAGGGCAGCCGAGCGGCTCTGCCACATTCATGATAAATACGCCAGATTCAAAGACTGTCTGGGAACGCTACAGCTACGTTACAGTCTTTCAAGACGACAAGCCTGCAAGGGTTCTGATAACGATTGAAGACGTTACGGCGCAGCGCGAAAAGGCGCTGATATACGAACGTTTTGTCACCGAATCACTGACGTTCGGACCTTCAGACAAGCACATTTATATAGGCGTAGACGTAACAGATGATTCGATTGACTCTGTGCCTGAATCTATGCCGATAGATTTGGCCGACCTTAAGAAGCTTAACATTGATGAATTTGCAGAATTATTAAAGCTTGAGCTTTACAGCAACGAAGAAGGCGTTACGGCGAAAGAACATTACACAAGAAACGCGCTTCTTGTCTCTTTTGCTTCGCAGAATTATTCGTCTATAGATGACTGGCACACTGCTGAATCTGATGATATGCGCTGGTACCGCGTTAGCCTTCAGCTTGTTGAAGACCCGTTCAACAGGCACATAATGGCTCTTTTTGAGGTGCAGGACATAACGGAGCTTAAGGCGCGCGAGCTTTCGCTTTTGAAGCAGGCTAAATATGACAGCATTACAGGGCTTTATAATTTTTCTGCCACAGAAGACTTGATACGGCACAATCTTCAGGAAAACATTCAGGCGGCAACGCTCTTTACTGTTGAGATTGACAACTTTGGTGTAAATTCGTCTAACGTGGGGCTTGTGAAAACTTCGCAGCTTTTGCGCAGTTTTGCAGATATCTTGAAGGGCATCTACGCAGAGCCTGCAATAGTCGGCTGTGTTTCAAAAAGCCAGTTCCTAGTCTATTCAAGCAAGATAACGTCAATCCCGATGTTCGAAGAATCTTGGAAAGAGCTTCAGGACGCATGTTCGTCAGTAACTGTTGACGGCGAAACTTTGAGCATAACATGCAGCGTGGGCGTGGCTCTCGTGCATGACTCATGCTCAGATTTTTCAGTCTTGTTCAACCGTGCAGACTTGAGCCTTTACCATGCGCGTATGCAAGGCGGAAACACTTTCTGCGTATATTCGCTCTCTCAATGGAACAATGTGTCAAGCCTGGAGTCGCAGCGCACCGCGCTTATGATGCTTTCAAACACTTCGTCTAAGAAGCATAAGTACGACACAAGCAATTTCGTTCCGTTTGACGTGATGCTTCAATGGATTGTGCAGAACAATCTGCTGCTTATAAGCGAATCTACGATGCTGAACGGGCCGTATGACTTTTTGCTGCTCGTCAACCCTGAAACGCATGAAATTGAGTATATAGAAACCGGCAAGCAGTCTAAATTCAAAAGCGAAATGAAAAGCTGGCAAAAAAAGAAATGCTATGAATTGCTTCTCAACGAGAAGGGCAGCAAGGGCGACAGCTATTGCAAAACTTGCAGAAAGTGCGAGAAAGGTCAGTTCAGCATACATCAGCTTTATCTTGAAATATTGAAGAAAGACTATATAGTCTATGAAAAAAACATAGAGCATGAAGGCTTGACCAAGCATCTGATTGTCTTTACTCATGTAGAAGACATAAGCGAATCTACCAAGATTCTGCAGCAGAGCTTTGCAAGCCAGTCGTTCCTCTTTGAGTGCATTCAGCCCGGTTTTGACATGGAAAGCGATGTGCGCCTTTATGTAGAAAACGTGCTCAAGAAGCTTTGCGCGTTCTTTGATTGCGAAAGCGCGTTCGTCTGCACGTTCTCTCATTCAATCGGCACAGTTCAGTACAATATTCCGAAGAACCAGTATCTTCCTACGGCGCTTGATATTTCGCAGTCTACAATAGACAAATGGTATGAAAAGTCGTCTGCAAACTCAATGGGTCTTATCTTTAATACGGAAGACATAAAGCAGAAAGACAAGGTTATCTACAATTATTTTGTGCAGCGCGGCATAGAGTCTGTTTGCCTTATTCCGATATGGTGCGAAAACCGCATAAACGGCTTTCTTGAGCTGCGCAACGGAAAGATTAACCTTTCGGGCATGCCGTTCGTGCTTAACAGCATATCTGTATCGCTTGGCACATACATTAGCAGAATTATTCACCAAGAAGAGAATGAGCTTCAGTTCTTTCATGATCCGCTTACAGGCTATCTCAATTTTTCAGGTTTTCAGCGCGAAGTAAGGCGTATTCTTTCAAAGAACAAGAAAGCTAATTTTTCGCTCTGGTATTGCGACATTAAGCGTTTCAAATACATAAACGATTCATACGGCTTTGACGCAGGCAACAGCTTCTTGCGTTATTGGGCTGACCACATTGCCGCAAAGCTTCAAGATGACGAGACTTTCTCAAGAATTTCGGGCAACAACTATTGCTTGCTGCTGAACTATCAGAATATCAGCGAGCTTGTAGCCCGCTTCTATAGAATGGAGCGCAGCCTTTCGCAGTTCTTTGACCGCTTTTACGACAGGCCTTATGAGATTGAGCTTGTTGCCGGCATTTATCTTTTTAAGCCGGGCAACGAAGACGCAAGCATAGACGAGATGCTCAACCGCGCAAGCATGGCGCAGCGCAACATAAAGCCGCTTCACGGAAGCAACATGGGCTTTTATACAGAAAAGATGCGTGAACAGGCTTTGCGCGACATCATGCTTGAAACTGAAATGGAAAACGCGCTTGCCAACAATGAATTCGAGATTTATCTTCAGCCGAAAGTCTGCATAAACAAAGACGCGGACGGTTCAGACAGATTCCATGCAGAAGCGCTGGTGCGCTGGGTGCGCGACGGCAAGATTTTCGCTTCTCCGGGCGAATTTATTCCGCTGTTTGAAAAATCTGACAAGATTATCAAGCTTGACCGCTATGTTTTTGAAAAAGCGTTTCAGATGGTCAGACGCTTTAGAGATTCAGGTTTGCCTGTAAGCATAGCCGTAAACGCTTCGCGCATTTCGCTGCTTCATTCAGACTTTGTGAACACATACGCCGAGCTTCTTAAGAAATATCAGATTGAAGACGGCGAAATCGAAGTTGAGTTTACCGAAAGCGTTGCGGTGAACGAGCTTGAGCCGCTTATAGACTTGCTGCACAGGCTTAAAGAATACGGCTGCATTTGCGAGATGGACGATTTCGGTGCAGGCTATTCGTCTTTGAACGTGCTGCAACGATTGCCGCTGAACGGTCTTAAGATTGACCAGCGCTTCTTCCTCGAATTTGATTCGCTTGAAAAGCAGGCTGCCGTAATAGCGAGTATCGTGGATCTGGCGCGGCGGCTTGAAATGACAACAATCGCCGAAGGAATTGAGACCGAAGACCAGGTTGAGATGCTGCGTAACTTGAAATGCGACTACATTCAGGGCTACATCTTCGCCAAGCCGATGAATGAAAACGACTTTGTAGATTATATCAGCTCAAAACCAAGCACAGTGGCTTGATAAGATGCAGTGCAAGCAGCTAAGCTTGCCGCTGGCGTCATTCTGAATATTTCTGAAGCTGCGTTTTGCGGTGGCTTAAAACTGAAGGCGCACCCACTTGGCGTCTTCTGCTTGCCATCTGATAAGATTTCCGCTTGTGTTTATGGAAAAGACTGCAACTTGAAAGACTTTCAGCGGAATTGGCGTATTTTGCTCTGGCAGTGCGGCTTCAAGCTGATTAAGCAGCTCAGTCTGCGGCTTTGCCGCTGCCGGTGCGCCGCCGGTGGTTTTTCTTTCAGTGTTTCCGCTTATGCTGCTGGTTTTCGCCATAATTTCAGCCGAACCGTACAATAATTCGCCCGGCCTGTATAAAAAACTGCCAACTTTGAATGATTCTTCCGATAAATTTAGAGATATTTCATTGTTAAGATTTCTAAAAGCTCTAAAATGCGCAATCTTAAGTGCAGAAAATTCCGGGGCTTTTTTTAGCGAACGGAAAAGCTCTGAATATTTATCAAGAACTTGGTTATTCTTGCATCCTTCTTCAAGATTTTCCAGAACGCATAAGAAAGGCGCGGCCTTTATAATGCAGGCCTTTCTGCAAAAATCGTGCTGTTCCTGTTGAAGCTTTGACTGAATGTTGCCGTGCGGAACGATTGCTGCAATCTTGAATGTTTTCATCGAATGAAATATGCTCTTTTTTCATGATTTATTAAAGAGGTTTTTATGAAATTGTTAAAAACGTTTGCTTTGTTTATTTTTGCCGTGCTGTGCATTTCATGCAACAACAAGACTGCCAGCGTCCTTTCGGCTCAAGCTGATACTGCAAAAATTCCTCTTTATGCATTGAACAAAAATGCTGAATCAGCAGAAATCAATAAGAAGCAAGGCTCAGGCTATATGTACTTTGCGTTTGATGAGTGCAGCGGCTGGGTTCATGAAGGCAAGGCTTTGCAAGTAAAGCTTAATTTTGCAAAAGTTCAGCACGAACAAGAAAATGAACCGCCGAAATTCTGCTTCGGCTGGCTTTTCGACGAAGATTTTACTGCGCCTTTTAAGCTTGCAAAAACTCTCGGCTCACATCCTTTCGCTACAGGAAAAGCTGAAAATGCTTTGAGCATTTCAATTGCCGTACCTCAAGACAAAAATGTCCGGGGCTTTTTCGTTTATTCAGATGTGCCTGCGAAAGTTGAATCTGCCGAGATTGCAGATGCAAGAACAGGCTGGTCTTTGAAAAGCGGCACAGCTTGGTACGGTTTCGGTGCAGACGGCGGCGCAACAGGCGAAATAACAAAGCCTGTCAGCATAAGCAGCAAATCTGCCATGAAGCTTACTGTTCAGCTGACTGAAGACCCTGTGCTTATTTCAAAATACGCAAAGCAGGTTGTTCGGCTGAATGTGGGCGGCACTGGCGTAGATATTCAGATTGCGCCGCGCCAAAAGAACATTACGCTTTATCCGTCTTTGCTTCAAAGAGAAGGTGCGCCGCAGACTGCTTCTATTGTGAACGGCAGCGCGCTTGTGCAGGGGCTTGTTTTTGAGCCGGTGCTGCCTGTTGATGTTGCAACGCCGCTTGCGCCGATTGTTACAGAACCGGGGTTAATCGCAAACTGGCCGCAGTCAGCATGGCGGCGCGATGATTTTGAAGTTTTTTCGTGGGAACAGTTTCCGAGCATCCTTTTCTTTGATACGAAGAACTATTATATACAAGACCTTATGTTCAAGCGACTTGCTTTTTTTGTGGAAAAAGCTGGCTACACCGGAAAGCTTGTGTCTGATTCGGTCATGAAAAACCAGCACGGCTTTAACGCGCATGATTACCGCGCCGAAAGTCTTGCAAACTTTTTTGAGCTTGCCAGGGTGAACAATTTTCCGCTGAACGAGTATGAACTCTTGTTGCGCGACATTCTTATAGGGCACGGCATAATTACCGTGCGCAACGACGGCTCTTATAGCGCAGGGCTTGGCGCGTTGGTTTCTATCTCTCAAGAATCAAGCAACTATCTCAGGTGGAAATTTATTGCTCATGAAGGGCTTCACTGTATATATTTTACGAATTCTGATTTCAGGGCTGTTGTTGCTGATGTTTTTTCTCAATGCGATAGAACTAGCCTTGAGTTTTTGCTGAAATATTTCAGCGTAACGCCTTCGCTGAATTATGACATCAATGACACTTATTTGATTCAGAACGAATTTATGGCTTATCTTTTGCAGCAGCAGCTTAGCGAGGTGGCTGATTATTTCACGAAGATTCTGGCGACAAAGCGCACAATAAACGAAAAATGCCCTGATTTAGTGAATTATGTGCTTGAAACAGACGGCAGGGCTTTTTATGAGGCGGCTGTCAAGCTTGACAGCTATCTTGCTGAAAAGTGGGGCTTCGCTTCTGGCCGCATCTGGCTTGTGCGCACTACAAAGCTGCAATAAGCAATTCAAGCCTTATCAGTGTTATTGTCGGGCGTCTGCCTGTCGGCAGACTGATGACCCGGCAATCTTTCAGCTTTTTTCTGGTGTTAGCCAGGCTTGCTGCTTCTATGAGTTTTTGTACAGGTGCTTGAGCAGCGCGTCAAATGATTTCTGGCTTATATCGTGCTCGATTTTGCAGGCATCTTCGCGGGCAGTTTCTTCGTCTACACCGATATCAACTAAGATTTTGGTCAAAACCTTGTGGCGCGTATAAATTTTTTCAGCTATTTCAAGCCCTTTGTCTGTTAATGAAATGCGGTCAGATTCGTCAAAAAGAATATAGCCGTTTTCGCGCAGGCGCTTCATTGCATAGCTGACGCTTGGTCTTGTTACGCCTAATTCTGTAGCAACATCTATTGAACGGACGTAGCCGTTTTTCTCTTTAAGCATTAGTATTGATTCAAGATAATCTTCTGCTGATTCCAAAATTTGCATTGTCTGCTCTCCTGCATCTTGTTTAGTCAATTATTTCTAACATCATAGCATAAAGCGCTTGTTTTTGCAAATAAAGCAAGATAAATCATGAAAAGAACTGGAAATGTAATCAAAAAGTGCAATATCTCCATCAGTTTATCTTGTTTTGATGGTTTACAATATAAAAACTTTAGTTTTACTAGAAAAACTTTAGTAAAACTGAAGAAAAATGCAGTAAAACAATTGAACAATATGATTATTTTCAATATACTCCTATCATCATCTCTTATGGGAGGTTTATGAATGGCAGGAAAGCCAATTATTAACGTAGAAAAGTGTAAGGGTTGCGGCCTTTGTCTCCGCGCTTGCCCCAAGAAAATTCTTGAAATGTCAAAAGACACAAACGGTCAGGGTGTTCATTATCCTGTCTGCAAGGATGAAGGTTCATGCATTGCATGTGCTTTCTGTGCAACTATGTGCCCTGACTGCGCTATTGAAATCGAAAAAAATTAAGGACGTAGGGTAGAACTATGAGCAAGAAAATATTGATGAAAGGAAACGAAGCAATCGGCGAATCAGCTGTTCTTTGCGGCTGCCGCTATTACTTTGCTTATCCTATTACACCGCAGAACGAAATTCCGGCTTATCTTTCAAAGAGAATGCCTGAAGTCGGCGGAACTTTTTTGCAGGCTGAATCTGAACTCGCTGCAATCAATATGGTTATGGGTGCATCGGCTGCCGGTGCGCGTGTAATGACTTCTTCTTCTTCTCCTGGAATTTCTCTTAAACAGGAAGGAATCTCTTATTTGAGCGGTGCACAGCTTCCGGCTGTTATCGTCAACATGATGCGTGGCGGCCCAGGTTTGGGCAACATTGCCGGCGCACAGGGCGACTATTTTCAGGCTACACGCGGCGGCGGAAACGGCGACTATCATGTTGTAGTTCTTGCACCTGGCACAGTTCAGGAACTTGCTGATTACACAGTTAAGGCTTTTGAAATTGCTGATAAATACCGCGTTGTCGTAATGCTTCTTGGCGACGGCTACCTCGGCCAGATGGCTGAACCTTGCGTTCTTCCTGAACCTATAAAGGAACTTCCTGCAAAGCCTTGGGCTTTGACCGGCAAGACAAAAGACAGAGAAGCGCACATCATCGCTTCGCTCAGACTTGCAAACGACGTTCAGCTTAACGACCACGTTAAGAACAAGCTTTTTGCTAACTACAAGGCAATTGCCGAAAACGAAGTGAAGTTCGAAAATTTCATGTGCGACGATGCTGACGTTGTTCTTTGCGGCTACGGCACAAGCGCCCGCGTCTGCAAGAAGGCTGTAAAGATTCTGCGCGAGCAGGGCATCAAGGCCGGTCTTTTCAGACCGATTACATTGTGGCCTTTCCCTGAAGACGCTCTCGAAGCAGCTTGTGCAAAGGCAAAGAAAGTTCTTACCGTAGAAATGAGCATGGGTCAGTTCTATCAGGACGTGCGCCTTTACAGCGGCAAGAAAAAGTCTGAATGTGATTTCTATGGCGAGCCGGGCGGAATCATTCCTAAGCTCGATGTTATTTTAGAGAAGGTTAAAAGTTATGTCTAAGATATATTCATTTCCTAAATCAATGAAGAACGTAAAGACCCACTACTGCGCTGGTTGCGGTCATGGAATCGTTCACAAGCTTATTGCACAAGTTATAGATGAAATGGGCATTCAGGAAGATGTTCTTCTTGTTGCTCCGGTAGGCTGCGCTGTTTTTGCGTATAATTATCTTGATGTTGATTCTGTCGAAGCTGCGCACGGCCGCGCACCGGCTGTTTCAACAGGTATGAAGCGTGTTCATAAAGATAAGACTGTCATCTGCTATCAGGGCGACGGCGACCTTCTCGCAATCGGCACCGGCGAAACAGTTCATGCTGCAAACCGCGGCGAGAACATCAGCGTAATCTTTATCAACAACGCAATTTACGGCATGACAGGCGGTCAGATGGCACCGACTTCTTTGGTCGGTCAGGTTACAAAGACTACACCGTTCGGCCGCAATGCTGATGAAGTAGGCTACCCGATCCGCGCGGCAGAGCTTTTGAACACGCTCGTTGAGCCAAAATACATTGAACGCTGCGCAGTTTATGATGTTAAGCACATCAACCAGACAAAAGCCGCAATCAAAAAGGCTTTGACATATCAGCGTGAAGGCAAGGGCTACTCGTTTGTAGAAATTCTTTCAATGTGCCCGACAAACTGGGGCGTTGACCCGACAATTGCCGCTGACTGGGTTAGAGACGCAATGGAACCGTATTATCCGCTCGGCGTGCTCCGCGATATTCCTGGCGGAGTTATTCCTGAAGCCGCACAGCCGAAAGCTGGCGTAGTAAACAAGTAAGGAGAACAAGAATGACTACAGAAATTATTTTTGCCGGATTCGGCGGTCAGGGTGTTATCCTTGCTGGAAAAATTTTGGCACTTGCAGGAATGAGCGAGGACAAATACGTTTCGCACATTCCGTCTTATGGTGCAGAAATGCGCGGTGGCACTGCAAACTGCTCTGTCATCGTTTCTGATGAAGAGGTTGCTTCGCCTGTAATTGAAAAGCCTGATGTAGTTGTTGCATTGAACAAGCCTTCAATGACAAAGTTTGAGCCGATGCTCAAGGCCGGCGGTCTTTTGATTTACAATTCTTCTTTGATTGATTCAAAACCGTCAAGAACAGACATCAGAAGCATTGCATTGCCAGCAAACGAAATTGCTGAAAAATGCAACAACGCGCGCGGTGCAAACATGGTTGTGCTCGGCTGCCTTGCAAAGGCTGTTCCGGGAATGATCAGCGGCGTTAAGCCATTTGAATATGCGCTTGACGAAGCAATTTCTGCCCGCAACAAGAAGTTCAATCCGGTAAACATTGCCACGATTGAAACAGCTTTCAACACTGATTACGAAATCAAATAACGAAGGCTGAAAAGTATAGTTAATAATTTCGGGCTGCTGCGCTTAGGTTGCGGCAGCCTGAAAATAATTTTATATTGCGAAAGACAAAAAAAGGGGTATTTATGTCTGAGAAAAACAGAATCGGCGAAAAAGTTAAGCTCGTCCGTGAAAGCCGCAAGCTCAGCATCGAAGATGTGAGCGAAAGAACAAATTTATCAGTTAGCAGCATTGAAAGCATCGAAAAAGGCGAGCTAATTCCAGGACTAACCCCACTAATCAAGATTGCGCGCGTGCTAGGCGTAAGGCTCGGCACTTTTATGGATGATCAGCAGGACTTAGGCCCTGTACTTGTGCGCAGCGGTGCAAAAAAAGACGCGAACAACGTTACGCGCTTTTCAGAAAGAAACAACGCCAAGTCTTCGGATTTGGATTTTTACACATTGGCACAGAACAAAGCAGACCGTCACATGGATCCTTTCATTATTGATGTTTTTCCGCCATCAAGCGAAGACGTCAAGCTTTCTACACACGAAGGCGAGGAATTCATCTACGTTCTTAACGGAAATATCGAAGTTATTTATGGCAAGGACAAATATGAACTTGCTGCCGGTGACAGCATTTACTACGATTCAATCGTTGCACATCACCTTCATTCAAAAGGTGAACAGCCGGCCAAGATTCTGGCTGTAGTTTATACACCGGCGTAAAATCTGCTGCTTGCCGGAATTTGCGTTTCAATGCGCGTCCGGCAGCTTCAACTAGGAAAATTGAAATGAAAATGTTTGAAGTTACATTAAACCAGTTATTGCATCAAAAGACTGCGGAAGACCCTGATCATGAATTCATGGTTTATGCAGACCGCGATTTGCGCTTTACTTATGGCGAATTCAACAAGCGCGTTGACGACCTTGCCTGCGGTCTTTACGCTTTGGGCGTGCGCAAGGGCGATAAAGTGGGCATCTGGGCTACAAACGTGCCCGACTGGCTTACATATATGTTCGCCTGTGCGCGCCTTAACGCAATTGCCGTTACTGTAAACACTAGCTATAAGCTTCACGAGCTTGAATATCTTGTAAAGCAGTCTGACCTTTCGACGCTCTGCCTTACTGACGGCGTTAAAGATTCAAACTACGTTCAGATGATTAAGGAGCTTGTGCCTGAGCTTGACACTTATGAGCGCGGCTGCCTTAAATCAGCCAGGTTCCCATATCTTAAGAACGTCGTGTTCATGGGCCCTGAAAAATACCGCGGTCTTTATTCAACGCCGGAGCTTCTGCTGCTTGGTCAGCACGTCGACATCAGCGAAGTGCGGAAGATTGAAGCAGAGGCAGACTGCCACGATGTTGTGAACATGCAGTATACGTCGGGCACAACCGGCTTTCCGAAAGGCGTTATGCTTACAAGCCACAACATCATCAACGACGGCTATATCATCGGCGAGCGTATGCGCTACACGGCGAAAGACCGTCTGTGCCTTCTTGTGCCGCTTTTCCATTGTTTCGGCATTGTTCTTGGCGTTATGGCTGTGCTTACACACGGCGGAACTCATGTATTGCTTGAAAGCTTTGACCCGCTTGTGGCTCTTGCTTCAATTCAGAAAGAGAAGTGTACTTCGCTTTACGGCGTGCCTACAATGTTCATTGCGGAACTTAACCACCCGATGTTCAACATGTTCGACATGTCTTCGCTTAGAACGGGCATTATGGCCGGTTCAGGTGTGCCTGTTGAGCTTATGAAAACGGTAATCGAAAAAATGCACATGCCTGAAATTACTTCAGTCTACGGCTTGACTGAATCAAGCCCCGGAATGACGCAGAGCCACTGGGACGACAGCGTTGAAGTAAAGGCTACAACTGTCGGCGACGCTTTTGAAGGCATTGACGTTAAGGTTTTAGACCCTGAAACAGGCAAAGAATGTCCTGTCGGGGTGCAGGGCGAAATGTGCTGCAAGGGCTGGAACGTCATGAAGGGCTATTACAAGATGCCTGAAGCCACTGCTGAGACAATCGACAAGAACGGCTACCTTCATTCAGGCGACCTCGGCGTAAAAGACGAGAACGGCAACTTCAAGATTACCGGCAGAATCAAAGATATGATTATCCGTGGCGGCGAGAACATCTATCCGCGCGAAATCGAAGAATTCCTGATTCAGATGCCTGAAATTAAGGATATTCAGGTTGCAGCTGTAAAAGACAAAAAATACGGCGAGATTACAGGCGCTTTCATCATTCTGCATGAAGGCAAGACTCTCAAAGAAGAGGATGTAATCGAATATTGCCGCGGAAAGATTTCCAAATTCAAATGGCCGCAGCTCATCATGTTTATGGATACTTTCCCGATGACGGGCAGCGGCAAGATTCAGAAATTCAAGCTTACCGAAATCGGTACAAAATACCGCAAGGAAGTGCTTGGCTTAGAATAAGTTGTTTCTGAAAGCTTGTGCTTTTAGAAATGCCATAAAGGCAACCGTTCTGTTCTATTCCTGCAGGTGGAACTGTGCGGATAAATAAGGCAGTCTCAAAAAGACAAGTTTGCCGCTTGCGCGGCGGCAAGCTACCTTATGCCGTAAAATTCGCTTAAACAGAAAGAGGTTACTATGAACGAAGAAATTAAAGCGGTCGCAGAACGTTTAAAAGGTCTGCGCGATGTTATGGATGTTTCAGTTGAAGAAGCAGCTGAAGTCTGCGGAATTTCGATTGACCAGTACAATCTTTATGAATCTGGCAATGTTGACATTCCTGTAGGCATTTTGCAGTGCATGGCAAAGCGGTACAATATCGATTTGACTGTATTGATTTCTGGTTCTGAACCTCACATGAAAAGCTATTTCTTGACCAAGAAGGGCAAAGGGCTTTCTGTTGACAGACGCAGCGATTACAAGTATCAGTCTTTGGCTTTCGGTTTTTCTCACCGCAAGGCCGATCCGTTCCTTGTTACGATTACTCCAGAAGAAACTAAAGAGATTCACTTCAATTCGCACCCGGGACATGAATTCAATTATGTTCTAGAAGGCAAGATGAAGATTGTTGTTGACGGCAAGGAAATGGAGCTGGAAGAGGGCGACAGCCTTTATTTTGATGCAACGAAGCCGCATGGAATGCAGGCTTTGAACGGCAAGAATGCCAAGTTCCTTGCAATCATCATATAAACTGCCGCGTATACAAGACTGACCTGTAAGGAAACTAAAATGGAAGAAGTATTTTTACCAAGAACAGACTTCAAAGACTATAAAGATTTCTTTGAGAACTATAAAATAAACGTCCCGGAGCATTTCAATTTTTCTTATGACGTAATGGATGTGCTTGCCGCAAAAAAAGGCAGTGCAAGGGCACTTGTTTGGACTAACGATGAAGGCCTTTTTCACGAATTCAGCTATGCAGACATAAAGCAGCGCACGGACAAGGCTGCGCAGTTCTTTGCTGAATCTGGCATTTCTAAAGGCGACATGGTTATGCTTATTTTGCAGCGCCGCTACGAATTCTGGATTTCAATCCTTGCGCTGCACAAGCTTGGCGCGTCTGTAATTCCTGCTACGCACATGCTTACAAAAGACGATATCGTCTACCGCAACAACGCGGCTTCAATCAAAGCTGTTGTCGCCGTGCATGACGGAGATATTCTCAAGCATGTTGATGACGCTTTGCCAGAAAGCCCGACTCTCAAAATAAGAATTGCTGTAAACCCGCACGGCTTTGACACGCCGAACGGCACGGATTATACAAGCCCTGACGGCACTTTGCACGAAGCAAGGGCTTTGCCTGACGGTTGGCTTGATTTTTCAACTGGAACTGCAAATGCAGCACCTAGAAAAGAGCCCACAAAAGAAGAACGCGCCGCAATTAACAGCAACGATGACGTTATGCTCGCTTATTTTACAAGCGGTACTACAAGCCACCCGAAGCTTGTAACGCACGACTGGACTTATCCGCTCGGCCATATAGTTACTGCAAAATACTGGCAGCAGGTCAAGAAAGACGGGCTGCACCTTACTGTGGCAGACACAGGCTGGGGCAAGGCTGTTTGGGGCAAGCTTTACGGCCAGTTCATCTGCGAATGTGCGGTTTTCGTCTACGATTATCATGCAAAATTCAAGCCGATTGACTTGATTAAGCAGATTGAAGCGCACAAGATAACGTCTTTCTGTGCGCCGCCAACGATTTACAGATTCTTGATTCAAGAAGATTTGAGCACATTCGATTTGTCTTGCCTTGAGCATTGTTCTACGGCAGGCGAGCCTTTGAGCGAAGAAGTTTTCAACCGCTGGAAAGATTTGACCGGCCTTGAGCTTCGCGAAGGTTTCGGTCAGACTGAAACAACATTGTCTTTGCTGAATTTCGGCAACGAAAAAGTAAAGCCAGGCTCAATCGGCAAGCCTGCGCCATATTATAACGTTGTGCTTTTGAATGATGAAAACGAGCCTTGCGAAGACGGTGAAGTCGGCGAAATCGCGTTTCCGCTTAAAAACGGAAGATTCCCAGGCTTGTTCATCGAATATTACCGCGATCAGGCTAAGACAAAGGAAGTTATCCGTGACGGCTACTATTTTACAGGCGATACAGCTTGGCGTGACGAAGACGGCTTCTTCTGGTTTACCGGCCGCAGCGACGATGTAATTAAATGCTCAGGCTACAGAATCGGCACTTTTGAAGTTGAAAGCGTTCTTATGCAGCACCCGGCTGTTGTTGAGTGCGCCGTCACTGCTGCGCCAGATCCTGTGCGCGGTCAAGTCGTAAAGGCTACAATCGTGCTTGCCAAAGGCTATTCACCGAGCGACGAGCTTGTAAAGGATATTCAGAAATTTGTAAAGGTGACTACAGCACCGTACAAATATCCTAGAATCGTAGAATTCGTTACCGAACTGCCTAAGACGATAAGCGGCAAGATTAAGCGCAAAGACATCCGCGCCAACGACGCCCGCAAAAACGGCTAAAAGCAAAATGCCGTTGCTTCGTGCGGAGGGTTTCATGCCTTTTTCCGTATGAAACATAACGCTCTGCGGCGAGGTTGTTGATTGGATAAAAGATGGAGGAGGCGGGGCGGGGTTCAAAAATGCTCTGTTTGTTGTGTCGCGAAAGCGACATGTATAAAGTTTCAATACAACAAACAGTGCATAGCGCGATATCGCGCGGTTTTGAACCATGCTACGCCTCCTCTTTTTTAGCTCAAATGATGTGTGCCCCGGTCACCCCGAACTTGTTTCGGGGTCTTCTGCACCGGGGCACGCTTCTTGCGCTGCATAGTTTGCAAAACAAAAAAATTGTGATATATTCTTTCTATCATGAATACAATTTCAGAAATTAAAGCTGTAGCAGAACGCATCAAAGGTTTGCGTGACATTTTCGACCTTAGCGAAGAAGAAGCTGCTGAAATCTGTAAGGTTTCAGTTGAGCAGTACAGACAGTACGAAAGCGGCACTGTGGACATTCCGCTTGGCGTTATGTTCAGCCTTGGCAAAAAGTTTAACATTGATATCTCGACTTTCATAACAGGCGAAGAGCCTAAAAAAGTTTCATATTTCGTTACACCAAAAGGAAAAGGCGCAACTGTAGACCGTCTTGCAGACTATCACTTCGAATCGCTTGCATTTGGTTTTGCGAACCGTCTGATAGACCCTTTCCTCGTAACGATTAATCCCGGCGATATTGACGAAATTCATACGACGACACATCCAGGTCAGGAGTTCAATTATTGTGTCGAAGGCGACATGGTCGTGCAGATAGGCAAGAGCGAAGTCGTCCTCCATGAGGGGGACTCACTTTACTTCGATTCTACCAAGCCTCATGGTCAGAACTGCTTGAACAACAAAAGATGCCGCTTCATCACAATAATTATGAACGGTCTTGAAAGCTGAAGATAAGGCATCAAAAAAAGCCTGCGCTGTGCGGGCAACATTTCAGTTTGAAGGCGCTGAAAATCCAGCTTTGACAAGGAAACAATGAAATGGAAGAACAGTTTATTTCACGCACCAAATTTGATTCTTACGATGATTTTTATAAAAACTACGAGTTAAAAATTCCTGCAAATTTTAACTTTGCTTATGACGTAATGGATGTACTGGCTGCCAAAAAGCCTGACGCACCGGCTCTTGTGTGGACGAACGACGAGGACGATTATTACGAGATTTCTTTCGGAAAGATGAAAGAGCTTTCTGATGCGGCTGCATCGTTTTTTCAGAGTCTTGGAATTAAGCGCGGCGACATGGTTATGCTCATCTTGCAGCGCCGCTACGAATTCTGGATTAGCATGATGGCGCTGCACAAAATTGGTGCTGTAGCAATTCCGGCAAGTCACATGCTTACAGCTGAAGACATTGAATACCGCAACAACATGGTCAGCATAAAGGCTATAATTGCCGTAACAGTGCCCGACGTTATTCAGCATATCAACGAAGCGTGGAAAAAATCACCGTCTGTAAAGCACTGCATTTTTGTAAACGAGCTTGGCGTAGACCGGCCTGTAGAGAATCCGCCTGAAGGCTGGGACGATTTTACGAAAGGCGTCGCAAATGCCGCGCCGTTCAAAGCGCCGCCGCGCGAGCAGGTTTCTACTAATTCAGATTATATGCTCGGTTATTTCACCAGCGGCACAACGAGCCACCCGAAACTTGCGATTCACAACTTTCTTTATCCGCTTGGCCACATTACGACGGCCAAATTCTGGCAGCAGGTTCAGAACGGCGGGCTACACCTTACTGTAGCAGACACCGGCTGGGCAAAAACTTCTTGGGGCCGCCTGTACGGTCAGTGGATTTGCGAGACCGCGCTTTTTGTATACGACTATCATTCGCGCTTCAAGCCGATTGATTTGCTTCATCAGGTTGAAAAGCACCGCGTAACCACTTTCTGTGCGCCGCCGACGATTTACAGATATCTTATAAAAGAAGATTTGAGCGGCATTGACCTTTCAAGCCTTGTTCATTGCTCAACTGCGGGCGAACCTTTGAGCGAAGAAGTTTTCAACCGCTGGAAAGAGATTACCGGCCTTGAGATTCACGAAGGTTTCGGCCAAAGCGAAACTACTGTCTGCCTTTTCAATTTTGAAGGCGAAAAGATAAAGCCCGGCTCAATCGGCAAGCCGTGCCCATATTACAATTTGCATCTGCTTGATGAAGACAACGAAGATGTCGGCATCGCCATGGTAGGGCAAATTGCGTTCAAGCTTGACGAAAAGCTCTTCCCTGAAACGAAGGGGCGGTTTCCGGGCCTTGTCTGCGAATATTACGGCGAGCCTGAAAAGACAGCCGCCGCGTTCCATGACGGATATTACTACACAGGCGACCAGGCCTGGATGGACGATGAAGGCTATTACTGGTTTGTTGGACGCTGCGACGACGTAATCAAATGCTCGGGCTATAGAATCGGCACTTTTGAGGTTGAGTCTGTAATTCAGAAGCACCCGGCTGTTCTTGAATGTGCTGTAACTGGTGCGCCTGACCCAATCCGCGGCCAGGTCGTTAAGGCTACGATTGTGCTTGCAAAGGGCTATGAGCCGTCTGATGCGCTTGTCAAAGAGATTCAGACTTTTGTAAAGACTGAAACTGCGCCTTACAAATACCCGAGAATCGTGGAATTTGTAAAAGAGCTGCCAAAGACGACAAGCGGCAAGATTATGCGCAAAAAAATCCGCCAGCAGGACGAAGCTGACAACTGCGAAAACGGCGCAAAGTAGAAACTGATAGAGCAAATCTATTAAGCTTAAGCAAGGATATTTCTTCGATGAGCAAATTCCTTCAAGAAGGTTCGCAACTTCTGATTGTTTCTGATTCGGGTAAAGTTGTTTGGAAAGGCAATCCAAAAAATTGGAATGTCAGTAAAGTTATTGAAATTCCAAATACAGAATCAGCTATTGTTTTACTTGATTATTACAAATGGGAAATAAGTCGTGGTTATAATCTTGTTTGCATTGATTGTCACGGGGAAATACTTTGGGAAGCTTCTGAAAAAAATGGTCAACTATCGGGAGAATTAATAACAGAAATAAAACTAGAAAATGGGCGTTATCTTGTTAATACATGGAGTGGCTACCATTTACAGGTTGATGAAAAAGACGGGCATATGATTTTATTAAGCTTTGCTAAATAACGATTTTTGCAAACTTATTAGGCAATCTCGTTTTTCACAAAAAAAGGCTGCCTTGAAGCGGTTGGGCTTCTAAGACAGCCTTTTTATTTCAGATGATGCGCTTTTTCAGTTTTACTTGTTAAAGCTTTTCAATCTTTTCGATGATTGGCTTTAGAAGCGAGCTGTCAGCTTTTTCAATTTCGCCGCGGTCTGTGGCGGCGGCAAGGTTCGGGTCAATCGGCAGACTGCAAACTGTGTCTATGCTGAATTTCTTTGCGATTGAATCGATGTGGCTTTCGCCGAAAATGTGGTGCTCCTTGCCGCAGTCTGGGCATTTGAAGTAGCTCATGTTTTCAACAAGCGCCAGCACCGGAATGTTCATCATTTCAGCCATTTTAACAGCCTTTTCGACAATCATGCCGACAAGCTCCTGTGGCGAAGCAACGACAACGATTCCGTCAACAGGCAAAGTCTGAAAAACTGTAAGCGGCACATCGCCTGTTCCCGGCGGCATGTCTACAAACATAAAGTCAATGTCTTTCCAGATTACGTCTGTCCAAAACTGTTTTACAGCGCCTGCAATTACTGGGCCGCGCCAGACAACCGGGTCTGTGTCGTTTTCAAGCAGAAGGTTCAGCGACATTACGTCAATGCCTGTTGCGCTCTTTACTGGCAGCATGCCGTCTTCTCCGCCGAGCGGCCGGTCTTTTATGCCGAAAGCTTTTGGAATTGACGGGCCTGTAATGTCTGCGTCAAGAATCGCCGTATGGTGCTTGTTCTGCTGAGACTGAACGGCGAGCAGAGACGTTACAAGGCTTTTGCCTACGCCGCCTTTGCCGCTGACGATGCCGATTACCTTTTTTATGCTCGATTCCTTGTGCGGTTTTTCGTGAAAATCTGTCTGTTGTGCTGTTCTTTCGTTGCAGTTTGAGCTGCAAGAAGAGCAGTCGTGGCTGCATGATTCGCTCATTTATTTGCTCCTAAATACATATTTTAAGTCTGAATGAATCTAGACTGTGTTTTGCGGTTTTCCGTCAAGAAACGCCTTTAAGTTTGATACAGCAATATCCATAAGACGCTGCCTTGTTTCGCGCGCTGCCCACGCAACATGCGGCGTTATTATGCATCGCGGCGCACCGAGCAGCACATTGTCAGCGCGCATTGGTTCAGCTGAAATTACGTCGCAGGCAAAGCCGCCGAGCTTGTTTTCGTCAAGAGCCTTGCGCACGGCAAATTCGTCTACCACTGGCCCTCTGGAAGTGTTTATAAGCACCGCTTCTGGCTTCATCAGCGAAAGCGTCTGTGCGTTCACCAAGCCTTTTGTCTGCTCCGTAAGCGGGCAGTGCAGCGTCAGAAAATCTGACTGCATAAAAAGCTCGTCTTTTGTTACGGGCTTTACCGGAAGTGTGCCGTCATCTTTTAGCGTTCTATATTTTTCGTTGAAGCTTGCGATTTTTTCAGCCGTGCGTGTAAAAGCTATTACGTTCATGCCGAAAGCAAGGGCTGTTTTTGCAACCTGCTGACCGATTGAGCCGAAACCGGCGATGCCTAGCGTCTTGCCGTTCAGCTCTGTCATCGGGTGCGTCCAATAGCAGAAATCTTGCGCCTTGCACCAGTCGCCGCTCATAACAGACTGATTGTGCTCGTGCACGCCGTTTGCAAATTCCAAAAGAAATGCAAACACGGCTTGAGAAACAGCCGCCGTGCTGTAAGACGGTATGTTCGTTACGGTGATGTTCCGCTTTTTTGCGGCTTCTGTATCGATGATGTTGTAGCCGGTTGCAAGCACGCCGATGTATCGCAGAGCGGGGCATTTATCCATTATGCTGCCGTCAATCGTCTTTTTGTTTACAATCAGAATTTCTGCATTGCCGATGCGCTCTACGATTTTTTCGTCTGGTGTTCTGGGGTAGCACGTCACGTCGCCGAGCTTTTCAAAGCCTTGCCAGCTTAAGTCGCCCGGGTTCAGTGCATGACCGTCAAGAATCACAATCTTCATGCGTATAATCTAATGCTTTTGGGCTTAGGTTTCAAGCTATAATTTTTTTCATTGCGTTTTCTCATTTTTCCGCGCCAGTAGCGTGTTATCATAACAAATTGAATAATAAAATTATCGATTGCACAACATCGAATTTTCTGCTAAATTCATTTATAGCAAAAACAAACAGAACTGATGTTAGGCGGAGGTTTTTGTGAAAAACTGGTCATTTGTGCTCAAAAGCTTGCTTTTGTCTATTTTTGTGCTTGTGGTGATGCTTATGACTTCTTGTGAGACAGCCGGAAACGGTGCGGACGGAAAAGACGCAAAGCAAGGTACTGATTCGTTTGCCGCAAAAGAAACTGAGCCGGCTGAACGAATTCTTGCCGAAAATGAATTTACTGTAACTCTTGCAGAAAACCCCACAACAGGCTTTAGCTGGCAGTACGAAATTCAAGACAAGTCTGCCGTAAAGCTTGTCGATGATTTATATGTTCCGTCAAATGCTGACAAAAGGATTGTCGGCGCGGGCGGAATGCACAGCTTTACTTTTGCGTGCCTTAAAGATTGCGAAACTTCTGTGCTGATGACTTATAAAAGACCGTGGAAGGGCGGTGAGACTGCCGAAAAGCGGCTTATAACGATAAAATACAAGAAGGGCGACAATCTCTTCTGGGAGCTTGAAAAGATGCAATCAGACTGAAAAGCAGCGGATTGTTCAGATTGAACAGAATTATTTCTAAAAGTTAATTGAAAAATTGTTTCTTTTTAAAAGTAGACAAATTTTGGAGATTTTGATAAAATATGATATAATTGAAATGCATTATGCTGAAAAGTGGCAGAAAATGCCGGTTTTTACAGCTAAAAAGCGTTTCAATAAGAACCAAATATCGTCAGCCAGATTGTTAAGGCTGGTTACAGTTCCGTTGTGTTCTGTAAAATGGTTGGCAGTTCAAATTGTTTTGAAAATTCTCTGTTTTCTACAATTTTTCTGCTTGACTTATGTCATTTAACTGGTAGAATATAATTTATGAGTGATTATCTTGATGTGAACAATGAAGAGTTGTTGAAAGACTTCTTCGCCGAGGCTGATCAGCAGGTTGAAACCCTTGAAAGCAATATTCTCGTAATCGAAAATGATCCGACTAATCATGAAGCAATTGATGAAATTTTCCGTGCTGCTCATACGCTGAAAGGTGGTTCTGCCACTGTTGAAATGAATGAGCTTTCCAGCTTTACGCACGTCGTAGAAGATTTGCTCGATGAAATCCGCTCTGATAAAGTTCAGATTACAGAGCCTGTTGTTGATATTCTTCTTTCTTCAATAGATATAATTAAGACAATGCTTGAAGAGCGTTCAAACGGCTCTGTATATCAAGAAGATGTGCAGCCTACAATTGATACGCTCCGTTCATTCATACCGGCCGGAAGCGGTGAAAAGAAAAACAAGAAAAAGGCAAGCGCAAGCGGGCTTCTTGCTTCTGTTGCACCTCAGATGGTCAAGCCGGCAGCCGCTCCTGCAGCTTCGGCCGCCTCTAAGGCAGATTTGCCTGCTTTGAGCGAATATGAGCTTCTTGAGATGAAAGAAGCTTGCACCGGTGGAAACAAGCTTTGGTGTGTTTCTGTTGTATTCGATGAATCTAATCCGATGAACTCGGTCGGCGGTATTCAGGTTTTTGCCGTTCTCAAGAATCACGGAAGCATTCTCCGCACAATCCCTGATTTTGATGATCTTTATGAAGATGAATTCCATCAGAATGTATATTATTATCTTGCTACAAAAGAATCTGGCCAGCAGCTTGTAGAAGCTTCAACTTTGACAGACGTTACGTTGTCTTCTAATGCAATAGCTCTTGACGGAAGCGAAGTAGTTAAGTCAGCTGTTGCTGCTCCTGCTGCCGCCACACCAGATACATCTGCACCGGCAGCAAAAGAAGAAGCTCCTGCTGAAGCAGCACCAGAAAAGGCTGCCGCACCGGCACAGAAAGCAGCACCTGCTAAAAAGCCTGCTGCGGGCGCATCTGGTCACTCTTCGTCAGGCAGCGTTCTCCGCGTAGACCCGAAACGCATTGACTATTTGATGAACCTCGTCAGTGAAACTGTTATTACAAAAGCTGCATTCAACCAGGCTGCATTGCTCATCGGTGACTTGCAGAATCAGCTTCAGACTATCGAGGGCGACTATAAAGAAAAAATCCGCCGTCTTCTTGATCAAGTGCCGAAAATGGTTGATTCAGTTCAGAACGGCACAACTGTTAAAGAGGTTAAGGCTCAGATTAACGAGAACTTCGGTGACTTGTTCTCTATGTTCGACGGCTTTGATGCCGCGTTCAAGACAACTGCAAGCAAATTCCGCTCGTCAACTCAGAATCTCGGCCGTGTAGCCGGTGAGTTGCAGGAAGGCGTAATGAAAATCCGAATGGTTCAGATTAACCAGATTTTCTCACGTTTCCCAAGAGTTGTAAGAGACCTTTCAAGAGAGCTTAATAAAAAGATTAACCTTGTAATTGAAGGTGAAGAGACAGAACTTGATAAGGCAGTCGTTGAAGATTTGCTTGATCCGATTATGCACTGTGTAAGAAACTCTCTCGACCACGGTATTGAGCATCCGGAAGACCGTCTTGAAGCCGGAAAGCCAGAAGAGGGCACTGTAACGCTCAAAGCAAGCAACGAAGGCAACATGATTGTTATCGAAATCATCGATGACGGTGCCGGCATTGACGTTGAGAAAGTCCGCAAGAAGGCTATCGAGCGCGGTTTGATTCACCCGAACAAGATTATTTCAGACCATGATGCATATCAGCTCATTTTTGAGCCTGGCTTCTCTACAGCCGACAAGATTACAAACGTATCTGGCCGCGGCGTAGGTCTTGATGTTGTAAAGACTTCTATCGAAAAGCTGAACGGTACGGTTGTTGTAACTTCAGAAAAGGGCATCGGTACAAAGTTCTGCATCCGCTTGCCTTTGACAATGGCTATTATTCAGGGTCTTTTGGTACGTGTTGCTACAGAAGTTTATTCAATTCCGATTGCTTCTGTTATTGAAAGTGTACGCGTAAAGAAAGAAGAAATATCTACTATCGATAATTATGAAGTTCTTAATGTCCGCAACGAGGTCATCAGTATTATACGCCTTGACAGATTGTTCGGTCTGAAAAACAAGACGGAATCTGAATATAACTTCATCGTTATCGTTGGTACTACAGATAAGAAAATCGGTGTAATGGTTGATGCTTTGATTGGTGAAGAAGATGTCGTAATCAAGCCGTTGCGCGACCAGTTTACAAACTCTCCTGGCATTGCAGGAGCGTCGATTCTTGGTGATGGATCTGTTTCTTTGATTATTGATGTTTCACAGTTGCTCGAGCTTGGCGTTAAGCAGGAATTGATTGCTAGACAAGAACGCGAAGCTGTGATTCTGTAAGGGGTTAGGTTGTTATGGAACTTGTTACTGATGTAAAACCAGAATTGACGGCTGAAAATATTGCTGATGAAAAAGAAAAGATGGTCGCTAACATCGACTTTAAAATGGTTTCTTTTTCGCTTGCAGGCAAAGATTATGCTATTGATATTATGAGAGTCAAAGAAATAGCTAAAGCCGGCCGCTTTACTTATGTTCCGAATACCTCTCATTTTGTGCTTGGTGTTTATAACCTTCGTGGTGATATTATTCCGATTATTGACTTGAGATTGTTCTTCAATATTCCGGTACCAGAAAGAAGCGAGAACAAAATCGAAAACATGATTATCGTTTCTATCGAAGATCAGACTTTCGGTGTTGTTGTTGATGCAATCGATAAGGTTGTCGGAATTCAGAAAAGCTCAATTCAGCCGCCACACCCGTTGTTCGGCGACATAAACATCAAGTATATTTACGGCGTTGTTGAAAACTCTGACCGTTTGTATATTTTGCTCGATATTGAGCGCATTTTCGGTGCTAAATCAGCTACAGATAAAGACAACAAAGAGGGCGAAGAAGCTTCTCAGCTTGCTTTAGTTGATCCTGTAACGAATAATCCTGTTCCAGCACCTGCTCAAAAACAGCCTGCTGCAGCTATGAATGGAGCGCCGAATGCTCCAAAACAAACTGCTGCTGCACCAGCTGCGCCTGTAGCTAAGGAATCATCAGATTATACTTTTATAGTTGAATCGCTTGCATCTCAGAAAAAGTTTTACACTTCTTCTGTAAACGAAACTTGGGTAAAGCAGCGCTATAATGAATGGAAAGAGAAATCTGGCGGCACTGCAAAACAGCTTCAGTCTGTTGCAGACTGTGATGAATTCTTGCAGCCGTTCTATTCTGCTTGCACAGGCAAATTCTGGACTGAACAGTATTCAGAAGCAATTTACAAGCTGCTTCCTGACAACGCTGCAAAGCAGATTAATGTCTGGAACTTAGGCTGCGGCAAAGGTTGCGAAACTTACTCGTTGGCATGTATACTGCGTAAGCGCTATCCAGAGTCAAGAATCCGTATCTATGCTCATGATATTGATTTGATTAGCATTTCAAATGCGCCAATGCTTACTGTGCCAGATGCGGCTGTAACAACATGGTTGAAGCCATATCTTTCTAAGAACGTTAGCGGTGCTAATGCTTTTGTTCAAGACATCAAGGATATGATTCTTTTTGAATATCATGATTGCTTGAATACTGGCAATATGCCTAGCTCTGATATAATTTTCTGCCGGGATGTATTGTCATTCCTGCCGGAAAAATCTCAGTCATCAATGTTTGAAACTTTTGCTGATCAGCTTAAAGGCAACGGCATATTGATTCTTGGTGAGAATGAAACTTTTGGAGTTAATGGAAGCTGGCAAGAGAAAATGTCAGGTTCTGTTGTAATATATACAAAGTAACTCAATACTAAAGGAGAAATGCAATGCGGGTTGAGTATATTAATCCATTTGTTGAAGCAGCTAATAACATTTTGTCCGAAGTTTTGGCTGGAGAAGTCAATCGAGGTGATTTGTATTTGAAGTCTACTTCAATGCCTGTTATGGGTGTAGCAACACTTGTTGGTTTGGCTGGTGATGTAGAGGGCCGTGTTCTTTTTGACATGTCAATGGATACAGCTTTGAAGATTGCTTCTAAAATGAACGGTGAAGAGCTTACAGAATTTGATGAGCTTGTAAAGGCAACAATTACAGAACTTGCCAATTTGATTACCGGTCAGGCAGTTACAAAATTACATGATTTAGGATTTAAATTTGATCTTACACCTCCATCTTTGTTCACTGGTGAAAAGATGGAAGTTTCGGATCATGAAGTAGAAGCTCTTATCGTTCCTATGCTTACCGAACAAGGAAAGATTGAGGTAAACGTAGCTATCCGCGAGAGAGCATAGGCAAAATATCTGGATTTTATTAGAATAAAACCAAGAATGTTTTCCTTTAAATAGACTATGAATATCTATAAGACTGAAGGAGGTAGGTTTTAAAGTGCGTGTTCTTGTTGTAGATGATTCAATGTTCGTTGCAAAGCAAATCGGTCAGATTCTTACTAGTGAAGGATATGAAATTGTAGCAACGGCCGGTGATGGTAAAGAAGGAGTAGAAAAATACAAAGAATTGTATCCAAATGTTGATTTGGTAACAATGGATATTACTATGCCTCGCATGGATGGTATTACTGCTCTTGAACAGATTATGGCTTTCGATAAGAATGCTAAAGTTGTTATGATTAGTGCTTTAGGTAAGGAAGAGCTTGTTAAGAAGTCTCTGCTTATCGGTGCAAAGAACTACATTGTAAAACCGCTTGACAGAAAGAAGGTTCTTGAAAGAATCAGTTCTGCATTGAAATAATGGAAAGGGCTTTGACCTGATGCCGGATTGATGGTATATGCGGTCAAAGCCTTTTTTTGTTTTCTGCACTTAATTAATTTTTTCCACAACATTTTAAGCAAATCTCTTATCTAAGATTAGCACCTTCAATTATAGTTTTTGCCAAATTTACAAGTTCTTTTGCTTGTGACGGTGTATAAGGCTCAATATTGTTATAGCTTTCGTCTAAGCAGTTGATATTCTTAAAATTTGCAAACTGCCATGACGCATCTTTTGGTAACAATGAAGCAATTTCTTTTATATTGTCTTTGTCAACCAAAGGCGGCACAAGGACCGTCCTAAATTCCCGCTTTTCAGTTGGAAAACTTGAGATTATCTTTATAGATTCTTTTATATTGTCAGTATTATTGCAGCCTACAAGATTATATCTGTCTAAAGATGTTTTAACGTCCATAGCGATAAAATCCGGGCGGCAAGTTTCAGACTTCATCAGTGATGCAAGCTTTTCAGGGAACGTGCCGTTTGTGTCAAGCTTGACAGAATAGCCAAGCTCATGTGCTTGTTCTATGAGCGGCTCAAGAAACGGCGATATGCATGGTTCTCCGCCTGAAATGACAAAACCGCTTATAACGTTTTTGCGCTTTTGCAGATGAGCCATTACGTCGTTGAAAGAAACAGCTTCAAAGTCTTTGAATGTGCCTGTTACCAAGTCTTTGTTATAGCAGTATGGGCAACGCAAGTTGCAGCCATAAAGAAAAAGGGCGGATGATACTTTTTTAGGATAATCTACAAGGGATGTTTTTACAAGGGCACCGATTGGAACGGTGCCTTGTATATCAGCGTTGTTTAGCACAAAGCAGGCTCTTTTTCAAGAATTGATTCAAGGTCAGCTGTGCTGTTTGCTCTGCCTGCTTCGCCGCCGAATTCGTTGAAAAGAACTACTGTCGGTGCAGACATGATGCCAAGCTCTGAAGCTCTGTTGAAGCCAGCTTCTGAATCTACGTCAAAAGTTTTGCCTGGAATAGCAACCTGCGACATATATTCCTTGACAGGCGGGCAGTTAGGGCATGTTGCTCTGACAAACATTTCATAGCGTACTGGTGTGCCGCCGCATACAACTTCAGTTTCAGCTGGTGATGAAGAAACCTCTGTTCTTGCAGTTGCATTCGGAAGTTTGTTCGTGTCATATACGAACATCTTGCGGTGGTCGTATTCGTCGCGCTTTCCCTTGTTCCAGTTTCGTACAGAGCGGTAATAGCCGACTATACGTGCATATACTTCAGTTTCTGTGCCTTTAACATTTGCAAGTGCTTCTTTTGTTCTTGCAATTTCAGCATCAATTTCAGCAAGTGGTCTCGTTGTCATTTCTAGTCCTTCCTTTAATAAGAATATTTAGTATTGTTCGATTATCATTTCAATAATGCTTGCACCTATTTTTTAAGCTGTGCAAGCGCTTCTTCGCGTTCTGCTTCAAGCTGTGCAAGCTTGTCGCGGAATTTCTTTTCGGTTTCTGCCTTGCAGATTGGGCATTCAAAGTGCTCGCCTTCAAGATAGCCGTGAATGCGGCAAACCGAGAATGTCGGCGAAATAGTCAAATACGGAATGCGGTAGTTCGCGGTAATTGATTTGACCAAATCGCGGCAAGATTCCCAGTCTTTGATTGCTTCTCCCATGAATGTGTGGAAGACAGTTCCGCCTGTGTATTTCGTCTGAAGCGATTCTTGATGGTCAAGCGCTTCAAAAACATCAGACGTAAAATCAACCGGCAGCCATGTAGAGTTCGTATAGAACGGGTCGCTTGTGCCTGATGTGATGATATCAGGGTAGTTCTTCTTGTCATGGCGTGCAAGGCGGTATGACGTGCTTTCAGCCGGTGTAGCTTCAAGGTTGAAAAGCTCGCCAGTCTTTTCCTGATAGTCCGCAAGGCGCTGTCTCATGTGGTTGAGCACCTTTTCGGCAAAAGCCTTGCCTTTCGGCTCTGCAATTGAAACACCGAGAAAGTTCAGACAACATTCGTTCATGCCGCACAAACCGATTGTGTTGAAATGGTTGTCGAGCTTTGTCAGATAGCGTCTTGTGTATGGGAAAAGACCGCCGTCAAGCAGCTTCTGAATAACCTTGCGTTTTGCGCAGAGGCTTTCTTTTGCCAAATCCATAAGGTAGTCGAGCCGTGCAAAGAACTGCTCTTCGTTGTTTGCAAGATAGCCGATTTGCGGCATGTTGATTGTGACAACGCCAAGAGAGCCTGTGAATTCGTCTGAACCGAAAAGACCGCCGCCACGCTTGCGCAATTCGCGCTTGTCAAGCTGAAGACGGCAGCACATTGAGCGCACGTCGCTTGGGTTCAAGTCTGAATTGACGAAGTTCTGGAAATACGGCGTACCGTATCTAGCTGTCATTTCAAACAAGAGCTTGGCGTTTTCGCTGTTCCAGTTGAATTCTTTGGTGATGTTGTAAGTCGGAATAGGGTAAGCAAAACCACGGCCTGAAGCATCGCCTTCAATCATAAGCTGAATGAACGCCTTGTTAATGACATCCATTTCAGGCTGACAGTCGCCGTATGTAAAGTCCATTTCTTTGCCGCCGACGATTGCCGGCTTGTTCTTAAGGTCTTCAGGGCAAGTCCAGTCAAGCGTAATGTTTGTAAAAGGTGCTTGTGAGCCCCAACGGCTTGGTGTGTTTACACCGAAAATGAAGCTCTGAATGCACTGTCGCACTTCTTTAACAGAAAGGTTGTCCTTGCGCACAAACGGAGCGAGGTATGTATCAAAAGAGCTGAATGCCTGGGCGCCGGCCCATTCGTTCTGCATGATGCCCAGAAAGTTGACAATCTGGTTTACGAGCGTAGAAAGGTGAGTGGCCGGTGTAGACGTAATCTTGTCCGGTACGCCGCCGAGACCTTCCTGAATCAGCTGACGCAAAGACCAACCAGCGCAGTAGCCTGAAAACATAGAAAGGTCGTGAATGTGAAAAGCTGCATTCTTATGTGCTTCTGCAACTTCGGCAGAGTAAATGTTTTTCAGCCAATAGTTTGCTGTGATTGCGCCGGAATTATGAAGAATAAGACCGCCAAGAGAGAAGTTAACGTTCGCGTTCTCGTTTACGCGCCAGTCAGACTGGCTGAGATAGCCGTCCATTGTCTTGTTGATGTCAAGAACAAGGTTCTTAGTGTCGCGGATTGCTTCATGCTTTGAGCGGTAAAGGATGTATGCCTTTGCAACAGCAACTTCGCCGCGCTCAATAAGAACAGTCTCTACAATGTCCTGAATCTCTTCAATAGCGGGAATAGAATGTTCGTGGCGCAAAGACATCATGTCTTTAAGCTTTTTCTCAACTTCAATAGTAAGAGTTTTTGCCTTTTCTTCGTTAGGCTTTTTTTCAACTGCTTCTATCGCCTTGTTGATGGCGGCTGTTATCTTAGAAGGGTCGTATCTCTTGATTTCGCCGGAACGTTTAACGACATTTCTGATAACAGTAGTTGTTTTGTTTTTTTCTCCAAGAAGATTTTTCCATTCTGGAAAAGTTGTGGTCTCGCTCAAGATTCCCCTCCAAGATTCTTAATTTCAGCAATAAACTCATCAAGGCTTTCAAAGTGACGATAGACAGATGCAAAACGGACGTATGCAACTTTGTCTAATGCAAAAAGCTCTTCCAATACAATTTCGCCCAAGGCTACTGTTGTAATCTCCCTCGAATGCTTTCCTTGCATTACGGCTTTGTCTTCAATTTCACTTACGATAGTCTCTATTGTGTCATTTTGAATGGGCCGCTTTTCAAGAGCCCGTTCAATGCCTTTCGCAAGTTTCGATCTGTCAAAAGGCTGCCTTCTGCCGTCACGCTTTACGACCATGAACTTCTTTTCTTCGACAAGCTCATAGCTGGTAAAGCGGTAGCCGCAAGAAAGACATTCACGGCGGCGGCGTATGCTTTCGCCGTTTGCCATCGTCCGTGATTCAATCACCTTATCATCGAAATTGCCACAATATGGACACCGCATGAATTATCCTTGTCTTCTGCTTCTGCAGCAATTCAGAAGCAGCTAATTTCTAAACAAACACGAGAAAAGCATTGTAAAATAGCATGAATATTATATGCGGAATATTCAAAAATTTTTATCCACAGTTTTTACACAACTAGTCTACATTCTTTTTGTATATAGCGTTTTCTGATGTTGTTTAATCATATATCGGCACTATATGTGGTGTCAATAGGAAAAAATCAAAATTTGCTGAATTTACAATTCGAAGCTAGAATTATTTAGTATAACAAAAAGTCAAAACCAGCTTGTAAATAATTTGGTTGTAAAAATAAAAACATCAAGTTTATGCAACCGCATAAGCTTTTGTTTGTGCTACGAGATTGTTTATATTGAGAAAAGTAGCTTTAAACAGCCAGCCAGATTTCGCTTGAATTATAAATCAGACGCCGATTTCGATTTCGTTGCAAAGCGCTTCGTAGAGAATGGCCTTGTCTTTGTTCATTTCGCGCACAGTGTTTGCAAGCCTCTTTGCAAGCACGGCAAGAACACGGTAGCCTAGCACAGGCTCGCTGTCGCAAATCGCCAGAAATTTCTTGCCGGAAATCGTAAGGGTAGTGCATTCTGTTTTTGCCGTTACTGTTGCAGAGCGTGTGTCGTTGCTGATAATCGAAGTTTCGCCGAAAAAGATGTTCTGCTCCGAAGTCAGCGTTGCAAGTGCAATAACGTCACCAGCCGGTGTGTCACGCGTAATCAGCACCTGCCCAGAATATAGAATAAAGAACGAATCGCCTGTTTCGCCTTCCTTAATGATTTTCTGGCCAGCCTTAAATTTCTGAATGGAGAGATTGTCGTAAACAGCCTTCAATATGCGCTGGTCTTCTTCGCTTGCCGGGTCAAAGTCTGAAAAAAGCTGAATCTTAACGAGTTTCGGTAATACCTGTTCAAACGAGTCCATCTGTCATTCCTCCGTTATGCCTTTTGCTCTTTCTTGCCGCGCACAAAAATAGCTCTTGCATTTTTCGGCACGATAAAATCATTAGAAGGAGTAAACAGCGGGTCGTTGCTTACCAAAGTCTTAACTTTCTGCAAGCCGTCAATAATAGCGTTGATGTTAGGGTTTTTCTGGGCTTCGCGGATTGCTTCTTTGCGCCGCAAGTGGAAGTTGCCCGAATTAAGCAGAAGCCCGACGAGAATGCCGTTCTTTTCGCGCGACTCCCATGAATAGTCCTTGAAATCCTTGTAAGTCTTTCCAATAAAGCTTGTAGGAATGTCGCCGATTAAGATGCCAGAATCAGCGTCATTGCTTATAAGCGCGCGTATTACGTTGCTGTAGCCCATGCCGCTTGAAGCTGTTGCAAGAAGGCTCCGCTCATATTCCTGTGTCAAGATAATCTCGTCGCAGTGCGCCATCTTAAGATGCTTCTCAAATTTTTCGCTTATCAGCTCGGCGGCCACGTAAATGCCGCGGTTCATGCTTTCCATTGTAAGCACGGCAAGAACAGTGCGCGAGTCTATTTCAAGGTTAGAGTACTTCTTAGATTTGTCTGAAATTACAAGCGCGCGCGTTGCCGTGTGGATAAAAGCGCGGTTCAAGACAGTTTCATCTGTAAAGTCGCCGGCAACATAGTTAAGCTCTTTGAAGCGCGGCTGTGCCCTAAGCTGCTCCATCTGTTCGGGCTCTTCATTAATCAGAACAATCAAATCTGGCGAAATATCCGGATTGGAAATCAAAACATTGTCAATAATATCTTCAAAGCCGGGTCTCCAGCCGCATAATAAAAAGTGTCCTTTCATAGCGTTAAGTTTTTTCAACCCCTTGTCGTTTTTCATTTGAATATCAAGAAACCATGATGCAATTTTAGCCGTGATACAGCCGAAAAGCACCAAACCAGTCATAAGCATCGTCCAGCCAGCCATGCGGCCGGGCAAAGACTCACAGACAAATTCAAAGTAGTTTGCAAAAACAGCCACGCACATGAACCAGAACGTGTCGAATTTGGTTTCAATGCCGCTGCCTGTTTTAGTCTCTGTGTGATAAATTACAACACACCCAATTATGATTAATATAACGATTCCGATGCAAATCAGCGTAATAGGGTCGCTGAAAGCAAGCTTTATACGCCTGAACAGCGAAGCCTTTTTTCGTCCTTTCTTCTTTTTCTCCATACTTCAGAGCTCCTAATGATTTGCACAAATCAGAATGGATTTTGCATGTTTCGGAATGATAAAATCTTCACGCGGCGTAAGGAGCGGCGTGTTGTATTTATAAGGCTCTGTCTCTTTTTGTTCCGCGCTCTGCTCGGCGTTGCTCTTCTTCTTAAGATTAACCCTTTCTGTGTTCAGAAGAAGCCCAACGAGCACTTCGCTTGTGTCTTTTGAGACGAAATCAAGAAGCTCTTTGTAAGCCTTGCCCACAAAAGATTCTGGTATATTCTTGATGATAATGCCTGATTCAGCGTCATCTGCAATCAAAGACTTGATTACGTTGCTGTAGCCCAAGCCGCTCGAAGCCGTTGCAAGCAGGCTGTGCTCATATTCTTGAATGAGGATAATTTCGTTGCAGCTTGCAAGCGTAAGATGCTCTTCAAACTTTCTGTCGATAATTTCAGCTGCAATATAGAGGGTAGGGTTCAGGTTGCGCATTGTAAGCGCGGCAAGAACAGTCTGCGAGTCTGTCTCAAGTTCAGACTGCGTCTTTGAAGCATCTGAAATTATGAGCACGCGCTCGGCTGTTTCAATGAACGCACGCTTGAGCGTTGCCGCATCAGAAAAATCTCCGGCAATATAGTTTATATCCTTAAAGTCAATCGAAGACCGAAGCTGCTCAATCTGCTCGGCAGGTGCTTCGTTCACCAGAATAACCATGTCAGATGAAATATCCGGATTCGATTTAAGGACTGTCTCCAAAATCTTGTCAAAACCAGGCCGCCAGCCGCAAATAATAAAATGACCTTTCATACCTCTCAGTTTTTTTAACCCCTTATTGCCTTTCATTAAGATGTTCATGAACCCGGATGTGATTTTACCGGTGATAAAGCTGAATACAATCATGCCGAACAGCAGCAGCACAAGCGATGCCATGCGCCCCGGAATGGACTTTACGTAATAATCGAAGTAAGCAGCCGAAACAGCCACGATTGTATGCCAAATGGTGTCAAACCAACCTGTAATGCCGCTGTCTGTTTTGGTTTCTGTAACCCCAACAACGTATGTGGCTATGCAGATTGAGATGAAAATGATTATGCCAATGTAAGTGAATGGATTTGTGAAAACACGCTTCAGTTTTCTTTGAAACCGCGTAAGCTTATTGTTGCCTCGTTTTTCAGCCATAGAAGCAGTATAACATGGGTTTGCGGAATTCTCAAAATTGTTTTTTCTTTTGGCACTTGGAAGTGCCGGAACTTTGAAGGGGAAGGCAAAACCCTTAATTCGGAAGCACGGTTTTTCCTTCCCCTTCAACCCCATCCTTTTCCGGCACCGATTAGGGGCTTGCTTCGCGCCCCTAATGACCCCGGACTAATTACAAATAGTAGTCATGTACAAAGTCTGCCGGTTTTTGCTTTGCGAATATGTGTCATTGCCGGGCGTGACCCGGCAATCTTTTTAGGTTGATGAACACATAACTGCCGGTTTTTGTGCAAACAAAAAGCGGCGCTTTTCGCCGGTTAAACTCTATTCGTAGATTAATCTATTGCGAAAAGAGGCATGCTAGCAGGACGTCGGATGCAAGAAACGGATTTCCGCCAAGATATGTACATAAGTGCGGTTCGGGTGCGCATAAGCTTGTTCTGCGGAATAGCTTTATCTAGCGCACCGCTGCAAGTTTCCGCTTTGCGAAAACTTGAAAGCCGGGTTTGCGATTGGGCTGGTTCTAAGAAACAAGCTTTATCGGCAAAACCTGCAAGTTTTGCTTCGCAAAACTTGAAAGCTGGATATATAGGGCTGCTTGTGCACAAACTGCCGGTTTTGCGAAGCAAAATGGCACTTTTCGCCGATTGGACTTTGTCCGTAGATTCAGCTTTTGCGAAAAGAACGCTTTGCGATTGCTTCGTTGATGCGGCGGATTTCTTCTTCGGTGTTTTTGGCGAAATCTGTGCAGCTGGCGTTGCCGGTGAGGAGCATGGCGTTCAGATAGGGGATAATCTTTTCGTTTATGAGCTCTACAATCGGCTTGTTGAAGCTGGTGGCTGACGCGCCTTTTGTTGCGGTTGCATTCAAAAGCTCGATGTTTGCGTCTGCAAAAGCGTCTTGCGCGGAACGGATTGCCGCAATCGCTTCGGTGACGCCTTCTAAGCCTTTGATGTTTTCAGCAAGCTGCCCGGCCGCAAAATCTTGCAGCATGCTTTCAATCAACGAAGATTTGGCCGCGTAGCTTTCCTTTATTATTTTGCTTTTCGCATATTTGTCATAAACCGCCTTGAGCGGAAGGGCAAGCGCGGCTTTGCTTTCAATCGGAAGCGCGGCATAGCCTTTGAGGACGGTGCCCAGCGTTCTTATGGCCTCGTTTCTTGCGCCGTCAGCCGATTCAAGCGTGGAAAGCTTTTTATCCTGCAAAATGGCGGTCGTAATCTTCGCCGAAAGCACTTCAAGCTCTGCGATAGCGGCGCACAAAAAAGCATCTTTCTGCGCCTCTTCGTCCGCCTTAAAAAAACGGATAATCGAATCCGAAAGCGTGTCAATTTCCGTATTGCGGATAACCCACTTTATTTTATTCACAGCCTTTCCTCTTTTTTATGAATCTCAATTAAGAATACACCAGAATTTTTGAACGGAAAAGCAAAAATCAGCTGAAAAAAGCTTATTTCAGCAAGATTTTACAAAAAATCATGATGTGGTTTCTAGCTTTCGCTTGACGGTAATAAACCACAAAATGTGGTTGTTAGCTTTCACTTGACGGCAACAAACCACAAAATGTGGTTTCTAGCTTTCGCTTGACGGCGACAAACCACAAAATATGGTTGTTAGCTTTCATTTGACTGCAACAAACCACAAAATGTGGTTGTTATCTTTCGCTTGACGGCAATAAACCACATAATGTGGTTGTTAGCTTTCGCTTGTCGGCAACAAACCACAAAATGTGGTTGCTAGCCTACACATGTCGGCAACAAACCACAAAATGTGGTTGCTAGCCTATGCATGTCGGCAATAAACCACATAATAAAGTTTGCTGTTTTAACTGAAAAGATGTTGCCAGTTGCGGAGTACGGGGCAAAACCGCGCGATATCGCGCTACATGATGTTTGTTGTGTGGAAACTATAAACTCGCCGCTTCCGCGGCGGCAACAAACATAATGTTTTTGCCCCGAACTCCGCGAACTTGCGTCAATTATTCAGCTGCCACGAGTTGACAGCTCAAAAAAGCGCGTAATATAATTTCCGCAATCGGAGGAATTATGAAAGGATTCAGGTTTGTTTGTGCAGTTTTTGCTGTTTTTGTGTTTGCCGCTTTAAGTGTTTCGGCTCAACAAAAAGAACCGCCTAAAGTGAACGTTGTCAAGCCGTATACAAAAGGACTTAACTTATCTGAATGGCTTGAACAAGGCGGATTCGGCAATATACGAAAATGCATTTACGGAAAGCAGGACTTTGAAAATATAAAAAGCCTCGGTGTTGAGATTATCCGTGTTCCGATTTGGTTTGAAGAATTCAGTTCCGGCAAGCCGGATTATATTGTGGAAGACTGGCTCTGGGAAACTATCGATAACGCCATTGATTGGTGCGAAGAATTACAGATGTACATGATTATTGATTTTCACAATAACTGTTCCGACGGCCATCCAACAAAACCTGATGTTGAAAAAATGCTTGTAAAAATCTGGAAGCAGATTGCGGAACGCTATAAAGATAAAAGCGATTATGTCTTGTATGAGATTATGAACGAACCGCATCTTTCCAGCGGAAATCTTGAAGCTGACATACGGAAATGGGGCAAGGTACAGGGAAATGTCCTTAAAGAAATCCGGAACATCGACAAAAAGCATACTGTAATAGTTGGCGGCGAACATTCAAATGGTCTTGACGAGATGCTGAAACTGCCTGACTACAAAGACGATAACATCATCTATAACTTTCACGATTACACACCGTTTTTGTTTACCCATCAGGGTGCGGATTGGTGGAATCCGATGAGCTATTTTACGCATGTTCCGTTTCCGTATGTAAAAGAAAAAATGCCGCCTGTGCCGCAAAACGCAACTGATGAAGCAAAATCGTACTATAAAAATTATGAAAAAGACGCCTCTGAAAAAAGTCTTGTAGCGCCGCTTGATAAGGCTGTGGAGTTTGCAAATAAGCGCAATTCCGCCCTTATGTGTAATGAATATGGCGTTATGATGACTTACGCGGATGAACAGGAACGCGCGAACTGGTATGCGATGAAATCCAAATGGATGAAAGAGCGCAATATAATAAGAGTAAGCTGGGATTATACAGGTAAATTTGGAATTTTCAATTATGCTTCTGATACTGGAAATCCAATGAAGGATTTGCCGCAATTCCCGCAAGACCTTAATGAAGATATTCTTGCTGCAATGGAACTGAATCATGTCAAAAAAGACGCAAAGCTTAAGCAAAAATGGTTCGCACTTTCAAAGCAGAAAGGTTCTTATGATATTTACACAGATTCGCTTGCAAAGGGCATTGTTTTTGAAGGTCTTACATCTCCATGGGATACGCCAAGAGTTGATAAGATAGATTCAAAAGGCGGTGAAAAATACATTTGGATTGAGAAACTTAATCAATACAATGTGCTGGTATTCGGTTTTGATGAAGCTGTTGATTTTACGGACTTGGTAAACAAAAATGCTGTTCTTGAATTTGAGGTCAGGACAAATCAGAAAGGCCTTGAATTTGAAACATATTTCAGAGATATGCTTGTTTCAGAATCAGATGAAAACGGCTATGAATGGCGGTGCGGAAAATCTTTTATGACCAAAGATTTTCCGCCGGACGGCAAATGGCATAAAGTAAGCGTGCCTCTAAAAGATTTAAGCCCTACAGGCGCATGGCTGACTTCAAAAGAAGAATGGGTCAACGACAAGGGGCTTTTCAGCTGGAAAAAAGTTGATGCATTGGTATTCAGTTTTACAAAAGACATAAAAGACGGCATATCAATCCGCAACATAGCGATACGCTAAGCAGATTGCACCGACTTAAACGAGCCAATCGCTCCGAGCTGGACGCAGACGAAGCGCATTTTCAGCTTTTTAGCGCAAACAGGCGTAAGGGCGGCGAGTGCGGTTCGAAAACATTTTGTTTGTTGCCGCCGCGAAAGCGGCGTTTTTATGGTTTCCACACAACAAACATAATGTAGCGCATTATTGCGCGGTTTCGAACCGTGCTCGACGCCCGACAAGCTGTTTTTTGCCCAAAAATATTTATAGCGCAAGTTTAGCGTCTACTAATTCAGCTTTTTAGCCGCAATGGGCCTGAGCAACGCCACAAGCGGAATAGTCACAGCGCATTTTATAAAGTCTGCAATAAAGTACGGCACCAGCTGCGGCATAAGCTCGGCAAACATCTGCACGCCGCCGTCAAGAATCTTGATGAGCGGAAAAACATAAATGACAGCGTAGCCCGCAAGGCAAGACGAAGCGATTTTGTGCACCGGCGTCTTTTCGTCAGCCGAAGGCACTTTCATCATAAAGCCGACGACCAGCGCCGCCACAAAATAGCCGAGCAAAAAGTTTCCGCGGATAGTTGAAAGATGAGCCATGCCCCTTGCGCCGTCTGCAAACACAGGCAGCCCGAAAGCACCCGCCAGAAGGAACAAACCGACCGCTCCCGAAGTCTGCACGCCGCCAAAAACAGCCGCGGCAAGAACCACAATCATGTTCTGAATAACAAACGGCAAAGGTTCTGCTTTTAACGAAATAGTGCCCGTGGCGCAAAGCAGAATAGCTGTGGCTATTACGCAGATTGAGCGTCTTTTGTTAAGTTCATTTTTCGTAAGTTCGTTTTCGTCCATTTGATGTTCCTTCTATATTTTGATTATTTCGATTTAATGCTTTTTATAAGTTTCAATAATGCATTCGGCAAAATAAGCAACCAAAAGCAGCATGAACAATATCACAATCCAGTCGCCAAGCTGCGCATAAACTGTCGGCTTGTGCTCATAAATCGGCACGGGCGCAACAATTGCCGCCTCTTCAAAAAGCGGAAGGTCTGCAATGATGCGGCCTTTCGCGTCTACAACGCCTGAATAGCCCGAATTTGTCGTCCTTACAAGCGTCGTGCGTAGCTCAATCGCCCTGAAGGCGGCAATCACAAAATGCTGATATTCGGCTGACTTGAGGTTTGACCACGAATCGTTTGAGATGCTCATAAGCACTTCTGCGCCTGTCTTGTAAAAGCCTCTGCAAATGTCCGGGAAAGCGTCTTCAAAGCAGATTGGCACGCTGAAGCGCAAATTGCCGCCGTCCTGCAGCGGCAATTCGTAGACAATGTACTTATCCCATTTTGACCAGCCGTCAGAAAAGCCTACAAGCGTGTCCATAGTCTTTTTGAACCACGGGTTATCCATGAACGGAATATATTCCGCAAAAGGAACGAGGTGAATCTTGCCCGACATGCCAATGATGTTGGTGTCTTTGTCAAAGACAACCGCGCCGTTATAGAATTTCTGCTTGCCGTTTTCTATAAAATAGAGCGGCGCGCCGACTGCAAAGGGCACGCCTGCTTTTTTCATAAACTGAATAACGGGCTGCTTGCTAGGCGAAGTCTGATAATAGAAATATGAATCCGGGAAAGCATAGTTCAAAATCGATTCAGACCAGCATACTACATCAGGTTTGACGTTGCCTTGCAAGGCTTGGGCTGTCATCTTTTGTGCAGAAATTACGCTCGGCGAATCGCCTTCTTCAAACCAAGAGTCTGTGTTGTGCTGAATTATCGCGATGTTCGCGGTTTTTACTGGTTTCATCGGTCTGATGTACTGAACCACGCCGTAAACGAAAGAAACTGCAAAAAGGCTTGCCGTTATTGTGGCAATGCATAAGTACATGCGCTTTACAAGCTTGTCGAGGCGCGGCTGGTAGGCTGAAAAAAGCATTATGCCTTCCGCAAAAGTTGCCGCGAACAAAGACCACAAGAAGCTTATGCCCCAAGTTCCGGTTATGTCTGCAATCTGAATCAGCAGCGGCGACTGGAACGAAGTCATTACAAGCGTGCCCCACGGATAGGCGAGAAAGCCCACTGATTTTGTCCATTCCCAGATTGAATAGATTGCGGTAAAGAAGAGCACGCGCTTCAATGTTTTTGCCGCGCCCCTGAAAGACATGTCTTGAAGCGCCGCTTCTTCCGGCGAAAAATCGAGGAACGCAAGCGCGCCGTGAAAAAATGCGCCGAACATATAACCTTCAAGCGCATAAGCAACAGTCGGTGCGCCCAACGTGAAAATTGCGAAGTCTTTGAAATTGCCGAGCCAGAAGCTTGAAAGCAGCTGCATAAGCCCAAAATGCAGCCCGGTGAGCAGGCCTGCGCGCTTGAATGATTTTGCGCTTCTTAATGCAAGGTAAAACGGCACAAGAGAAAAAAGCCCTAAAATAGGCGAGCCTAGATGAAGAATCTCGTTCGGAATGCCTGCCGAAAGGAGCAGCGCTGAAAAAATGATATAAAAAACTTGTAAAAATCCATTCATTATATTATCATTTTATATGATATTGTTGCTGTGAATCAACACATCCTTGTCAGAGGTGATGTAAAAAAATGAATCAGGCTGTTCAGGCCCATCAAACTGAATATGGTTCTCAACCCGACGTAGTTATGTCTGCGCCCGGCCGCATTCATCTTTTAGGTGAACATTCTTGGTATTTTAAAGACAAGACATTATCTCTGGCTGTTGATTTGCCTGTTTTTGTGCTTATTTCTTTGCGGCAAGACAACAACTTGCGGTTTTATTTTCCACAGCTTAACGAGCGCAAGCGTTCTAGCTTGCCGACTATGCGTTTCAGGCGCGAAGACAGATGGGCTAACGCTTTCAAAGGCGTGCTTTCGTCTTTTCTTGCGGCCGGCTATGAGTGCGGCGGCTTGAACGTTACAGTTTATTCAGACATGCTGCCGTCTGCCGGTTTCGGTGTGAACAGCGCAATCAAGGTTGCGTCTGCATGTGCTTTAAGAAAGCTGATTGCACCGAAAGCAAAAGACGGCGACTTAGTTGAATACATAGACAGCGCAAACAGGTTCTTTATGAACACGACGAGCTGCCTTGCGGATATATTCACTCCGCTTTATGCCAAAAAGAACACATGCGTCTTGACAAATTACAACACTGGTTCTTATGAGCTTCTTCCATTCGATTTTCCGGATACTACGTTTTTGCTTACAGACGCAAAAGTGCCAAGAGTTAATGTATGGCACGAAGAAACTTTGTGGACAGCTGAATATGCCTGTCTGCTTGGCGATTTGAAGATAAGCCGGAACGGTGAAATCATGTACGAAGATTCAGACGTTGAAATAAACGAAGTTTTGTCTGTAGTAAACGAAGATTACCGCCGCAGACTTATCTGCATAATGAAAGAACAGACCGCGCTGCTTGATGCGGTGTCTGCCTTAAAGAACAGCAATTTTTCGCAGTTTGCGCGCGCGGTTGCACATTCGCATGAGCTTTTGCGCGACTTGTTTCAGATTTCTTGTCCTGAAGTTGACTGGCTTGTTAAAAGGGTGTTTGAAGCTGACATGCTTGCGGGCAAGCCTTTGTCTGCATGTTCAAGAATCACGGGCAAAGGTTGCGGCAGCTCCACATACACAATCCTTCAGACAAAGGATTTGGAATCTTATGAAAAGCGGCTCGCCGAATATGAGCGCATTTTCGGCTTTCATGCTGTCTGCTACAATGTGCATACGGCAGACGGCGTAATTCATGGCAGGAACGGTAAAAGATGAAGCTTTTGTTGACAAACGATGACGGGCTTGATTGTCTCGGCTTGCGCATTCTTGCCGAAGAGCTTGTAGCCGAGCATGAGATAGTTGTGGTAGCTCCAGACAGGAACAGGTCTGCCGTTTCTCATGGAATAACGATGGAACGCCCGGTTGAGGTTGTTTTTCATGAAGGTGCTTTTGAAAACAAGCGAATTAAGGCTTATACTTGTTCGGGCTTGCCTGCTGATTGCGTAACTGTCGGCATTTCGGGTTTGTTCAAAGACCAGCCGCCGGATGCGGTTATTTCAGGCATTAATAAGGGCGCGAACCTCGGAACTGATTTAATCTATTCGGGCACAGCTGCAGCCGCGCGCCACGCAGTTTTGCAATATGGTGTGCCAGGAATTGCAGCAAGTCTTGAGCTTGTGCCTCAATTTGCCGAAACTATAAAAGGTGAGTGGAATTATCTGCCTTTGGCGCAGTTTATACGCCGCAACATAGCTTCATTAATCAGTCTGGTTGCTGAAGACGTGTTTGTGAATATCAATGCGCCGTCGTGCAAAGCTTTTGCAGGTGTCAAATTAGCCCCTTTGAGTCAAAGGGAATATTATGATAGAATTGAGCTTTATGAGACGCCTGACGGAAAGACTTTCAGCTCTTTTAAGGGCGGCAAGGTGATTACCAAAAATAAATCTGAATGTGACAGTCTGCTGGTTGAAAAGGGCTTCATAGCTGTTTCAAGGGTGCTTGCACAGCCAGTTGGCGCAGATATTTCAGATTTTGCTAATATAAAGTTTAATATGACCGATTAAAAATAGTTTGGTATGCAGGCAATCTGATTTGGGAGGAAATGATGGCCGATATTTTTACTGAAGCAGTCAAGCTTTATGGGTTGCGCAAATACGATGAATCTTTGCGCCGCTTGGAGAGCATTCTTTTATCTGATGGTCAGGAAGTCAGCCTTGACGTTCTTTATTACATCGGTTTGTGCTATGTACGCATTTCAAAACCCGATGAAGCGATGCAGTTTCTCGAACAAGTTGTTACAGTTTGCAAGGACGAAACACGCTGCAATCAGTGCCGTCTGATTCTTGCAGTGTTGTACGTTCAGACTGGCCGTTTTACGCTTGCAGATTATGAGCTTAGAAAGTTGCTGCAGAACGGCTGCCAGACTGTGCCTGTGCTTACGGCTTTGGGCTATGCGGCTTGGGCGCAGAAAAGAACGAACGAAGCTGTCGACTGGTATGCAAAGGCTCTTGAAATAGAGCCTGACAATGCTACCGCTTTGAATGGCTACGGCTACGTTTTGGCTTGTGACAGCAAAGATTTGACCCGTGCGCTTTCGTTGTGCCGCAAAGCTTTAGAGATTGTTCCTGATTCGGCCGCATATCTTGATTCTATCGCGTGGGTCTATTACAAGCTTGGCTTATTAAAAGAAGCAAAATCATATATCAAAAAGGCAAAAGCCCGTAACCCCAAACATGATGAGATTCTGAATCATTATCGTGTTATTTATGAACAGATGGCAGAGAACAATCATGCAATCAGAGGGCGATAGGCGGAGGACTGTGGTGAAAAAAGCAATTTTAATTTCTTTATGTATATTATTGTTGGGCACTTCTTTTTGTTTTGCAGAACCAACTGCTGCTGACCGTGGCTATGCGGCAGATGAATTCAGACGCGGCGTTCAGTCTTATTACCGCGGCGCTTACAATGATTCTATCTTGCTGTTTGAAAAAGCTTTGTCGTATCTGCCAAATGACCCGACAATCCTTGAATGGCTCGGCTATGCATATTACCAGTCTGGCATTGAGGGCGCTGCAATTCAATATTGGGAAGATGCACTCAAGAACAACTACAAAGGCAACGAGCTGCTTTTGCAAAATCAGATTGATATCGTAAAAGAGCGCCGCGTCGGTTCAGTTCAGTTTGAAGATAACGCTCATTTTGTTGAAGCCGGTGCTTTCCCGGGAAAAGACGGCGACAAATTCTATTACAGTCAGCCTGTTTCAGTTTTGCCTGAAAAGAACGGCGAATGCTGGGTTTTAGCTTACGGCTCGAACGAGCTGCTCCATTTTGATGCAAACGGTCTTATGATTGAGCGAATCCGCGGCCCGATGAACGGCTTTGACCGCCCGATGGACATAATCAGAAAAGAAGACGGTACATTGCTTATAAGCGAATATGCCGGCGACAGAATTTCTGTGCTGACCAAAGACGGCAAATTTGTGCGCACTTTCGGCAGCAAGGGCAGAAAAACAGGTGAATTGCTCGGGCCGCAATATATGGCGCTTGACTCTTCAGAAAATATCTACGTTTCAGATTTTGGCAATGCCCGCATTGACGTGTTCAATTCAGAAGGCGAGGGGCTTTTCAGCTTTGGCCGTCCGGTCGGCGATTTTGAAGGGCTTTCTGCACCGAGCGGCGTTGCTGTTGTAAACGATGTTGTTTATGTTGCAGATTCTACACCCGGCACAGTTTATATGTTTGATACAGCCGGAAACTACCTCGACGTGCTTGTTCCTAAAGGCACTTTTGTGCGCCCTGAAGCGCTGAAAAAATGGCAGAATTATCTTCTTGTTGCAGATTCAAACCACATTTTTGCAGTTGATATCTCGAACGGCGCAGTTTTTGAAGCTGCTTCAACAGGCAATGCACCGTCAAGGCTTACTTGCGCTGTGCCTGATATGAACGGCAACCTTCTTGCAACAGACTTCAAGACAAACGAAGTGCTTATAATGTCAAAGATGCCTGAGCTTGTCGGTGGTCTTGCCGTTCAGGTTGTTCATGTCGATTCGTCGAATTTTCCGACTGTAACGATGGATATCCGCGTTGAAAATAGACAGCATCAGCCTGTGGTTGGGCTTGATGACCCGAATTTCCTTGTAACAGAGAAAAAGCGGCCTGTTAATGCCCAGACTTTGACAGGCATTGCTTCTTTGAATGACATTTGCGACGTTGCGGTTCTTGTTGACCGTTCAATGAAAACAGCTGAATATAAAGAAGCTTTGCAGAGTGCTGTCCGCGACATTGCAAAAGCTATGAACGGCAAAGGCACAATGCATCTTATTTCAGTTTCAAATATGCCTGTGCTTGAGCAGAGCGATGCACCGCAGAAGTTCTTGAACTTTGTGCCGAGCCAGCTTAAAGCGCCGAACGTAGAGCAGCCGGCCGTTGACCTTGGTGTGCGCCTTGCCGTGAACAAGCTTGTTACTGGCGAGAAAAAGCGCGGAATTATTTATATTTCAGCCGGAACAATTGCGCCTAACGCGTTTAATTCGTATGGTCTTACTGATTTGTCAGCTTATCTGAACAACAATGGCGTTTCGTTCTTCTCAATCAATTTGAGCAGAAACCAGCTTGCGCCTGAACTTACGTTCCTTGCGAACCAGACATCTGGCAAAGACTATTACATTTTCAGACCAGACGGAATCAGCATGATTATTGAAGACATGCTCGACGTACCGGTTGGTTATTATCAGATTCAGTATCAGTCTTCAATGCCTACAAACTTTGGCCGCGATTTTATTCCTGTTGAAGTTGAAGCTTATCTGCTTAACCGCTCAGGACGCACAGAAACAGGTTATTTTGCGCCTCTTGAGTAGTAAAACCTTTTATTGACTTTCTTAAAGCAGCTTGAAAATATTCAGGCTGCTTTTTTTATCTGTCTTTTTCGTTGAAGTAACCCTTGTTGATTTTTGAAAAGTCTTGTATAATGACGATACACGAATATTAGTTTTTGATATTTTTGAAATTTCTTATATCAGAACAAGCCCAAATAGAGAAGAATCGATGAAAGAAAACTGCAATAAGTGCTTTGACCCAAATGACAATATTGACAAAGATGAAATCCCTCTGATGGCTCGTTATGTGCCGTTCAGAATTGCAAAATTTATCGGTGAAAATAATTGTTGCATCTTTGACGAAAAAATTACCCCTCTTACGGGCACTTGCGCCTATCTTGACATTGTAGGCTTTACGCATATTGTTTCTGAATATGTAAACAATAAGCGCGATGTCGGCGAATTATCTGACATCTTCTCTTCATATTATTCTGTCATAATCGAAGCTTTACGCGAATTTTCAGGCTCTGTTTATCAGTTTGCGGGCGATTCATTGCTTATAGGTTTTGATTTGCTTGAAGGCGAATCGCTTGCGGACAATTTCAAGCGCAGTTTTGCCGCAATGTACAGAACTTGGGAACTTAGCATAAACTATAACGAAGTTCTTGAAAGCGCGAACGGCTTTGCACTGAATCCGAAAATTGGTCTTGGTGTTGGGCCTTATACGCAGATGCTTTTGGGCGATTTGACGCGCTTTGTCACGCCGATTTTTACAGGCGATGCCGTGCGCGATGCAGTTCTTGCTGAAAAGAACTGCGACGGTCAGCAGTTCCTCATTACAGACAAAGCTTATGCGCTTGCAGAGCAAGCCGGAATGGCGCATATGTTCGCGCCGCAGAATCCGGGCTTTTATGTTATGACATCTGTTGATGAAGATTTTGTCATAAATGTTCCGCGCCCAGACTATGTTGATTTGTACGAACTTTTTGAGCATCCGCAATATTATAAGCGCCTTTATGCGTTCATGAATCCGATGATCCGTGAGCAGATAAAGAACAAATACGAAGGCTTCGCTGGCGATTACCGCGATGCAACGTGCGTTATGGTGCGTTTTGCCGGAAATTTCTCACAGAATGAAGGTGTTCCGATTGAGACTTGCCACAAAAACTTTAATGCTGTCTATGAAATGCTTCAAGACAAAGCCGTGAAATATGGCGTTTTCTGCAATCAGCCGGATATATCAGATAAAGGTCTTGTATTTCCTATTTTGTTCGGCGCAACATCTTCTGCTGTTGTAGAAGACAGAGAATCTGCCGCTTGTCTTTTTGCAGATGAAGTGCTTGAAGATTCAAAACATCTTGATTTTATAACGTCTGTAAATGCTGGTGTTGCTTCGGGCACTGTCTATGCAGGTGAATTCGGTGCTTCAATGCGCAAAGACTTTACTGTTGTTGGCAATATCATCAATCTTGCGGCGCGTCTTATGATGAAAGCGGCTGACCGCGAGCCTTTCACGTTCATCGCCGACGGCAGAACAGCCCAGAAAGCCGATGAAAAGTGCATTTTTGAAAAGCTTGCACCTATTCCGCTTAAAGGTTTTTCTACGCCACAGACTGTCTACAAATTCGACTCAAAAAGGCAGCTTTTGCCAAAAGAAAGAGAGCAGAACGAGCTTTTCGGCCGCGACAAGGAAAAATCATTTATTCTTGATGCTTATGAAAAATGCTCGAAAGGCTCTTTGTGTGCCATAGCGATTGTAGGCGACGGCGGCATAGGAAAGTCTTTTCTAGTAGAGACTTGCACAGCTTATCTTGAAAAACAGCAGCCGTATCTGCCTGTCATTTACAGCTATTGCTACCAATATGAAAAAGCGACGCCGTTCTTCTTGTGGCGCAACTTGTTCGGACAGCTTATTTCGTTGACTGAGCTTCTCTCTGACGAAGAAGCTTATAACCATCTTCAGTCTTTGTTTGAAGTTTCTTTCCCTGAAGAGCTTGAATGGTTGCCGTTTGTGCTTGAGATGATGGGTTTCAGCTCGCCGAAGAAAGACGAAATCGACATGGTGCCGAGCTTGAAGCTTCAGCATTTTTTCAAGCTTATGCACAAATTTCTTTCGGTGTTTACTGCAGGTGCACCGGCCGTGCTTGTTCTTGAAGACTTGCAGTGGAGTGACGCTGTTTCGCTCGGCTTTTTCGAATATCTTCTGAAAGAAGCAAAGGATTTGCCGTTGCTGCTAATATCTTTGTCAAGACCAGATGCGCAGCTTAGTTCATTCTATAAAGACAACAGCATTGACGTGCTTGACCTTGCGCCGCTGAACAGAGAAGCGGTGACAGATTTGCTGCTTGCATTGCTGAATATCGAAAACCCAGAGCAAGATTTTGTAAATAGAATTGTTTCTGCCGCTTCAGGAAACCCATGTTTCATTGAGCATGTTGTAAGAAACTTGAAAGAAAACCATACGCTTATTGCCGGTGAAAACGGCAAGAACAAGCTTGCAAAGTCAGTTGAAACTATAGAGATTCCGTCTTCAATCCAGACGATTATTTTGTCGCGTTTGAATGCGCTTTCTTTTGAAGAGCAGGTTATTTGTAAGACTGCTTCTGTTCTTGGCACAGGCTTCTTGCCGTCTATTTTGCGCGAGATTATTCCGGACGGAATTGATGATGCAACTTTGGATAAGGCTCTTGCTGATTTTGAAACTAACAAGATTATTATCCGCGGAACTGAAGAGAACCCGATTTGCACTTTCAAAAACAGCACCGTAAGAAATACTGTCTATGATACGATTCTTGAAGCAACAAAGAAAGAGCTTAACTCTGCTGTTCTGGATTATCTTGAAAAGCATTATGAACATAATATTTCGGCCGTTGTAGAAAGGCTTGTCTATCATTCACAGGAAGCAAAAGAATATTCAAAAGTATTCGTATATGCTTTGGAAGCTGCGGATAAAGCATATCTGCGGTTTGCAATTACCGATTCAATAGCACATTACAATGTCTGTATTGATGCGTATAAGACCGGCGAAGTTAAGGACTCTAACGTTAACATAAATAACGTATATTTGAGACTTGCAAATGCTTACCGCAAGAACGGCGATTATGATTTGTCTATAAAGACTTTCAACATGATTATACAGATGGAGCAGTCATCGCTTCTGTTAGCAAAGGCCTGGCATGGTCTTGGCAAATGCTGCATGGAGCAGGGCAAATTCTCTGTTGCCATCGAAGATTTTGAAAACGCACTTGCTTATTTGGGTTGCAACGTGCCTGAAAGGCCTTTTGAAATCATGTTGTCGAATACAATTTCAAAGATTAAGCTGATGCGCTGCAAGAGAAGCTCTATAAAGCCAGGCTCTAAAGAATTCCAGATAAAAGAAGCAAGGGTCAAGATTCTGGCTACATTGGCAAAAGCTTATTTTTTGACTGCAAACGAAAAGCTTTATTGGGCAGGTATAACAGACTATGTTCAAGCTGTGCAGCTTGCGGATTGTGACGCATCTGTTACCGCAATCGCCAATTTTGCTGCGATTTGCTCTATAAAAGACAAAAAAGACGATGCAAAGAAAATATACGAATCAACAGATTTGGCTGACAGGCAGCTGTCAGTAAGAAGCAGCGCTTTCTCTAATTTCTGTCTTGCACTGCATTGCCTTAATACAGACAAGCTTCAACAAGCACAGGCTTTAGCTTTTCATTCAAAGTCTTATTATGAATCAAGCCGCGAACCGTGGGAGCTGATGAACGTCAATTCAACTTTGGGTGTGCTGGCTTTTATCACTTGCGATTTGGATAATTCTTCCGAAATTACAAAAGCTTTAATAAAATTGTCACAGCAATATCATTCGGCAATGACTATAGGCTGGGCGATGAGCTTGTTGCCGTTTATAAATTATCTTCAGGGCAAAACTGATGCTGAAACAGCTACAACCCAGATTGCAGACGGAATCTTGTTCAGCGAATGTGTTCAAGACCATGCTTATCTTGCAATTTCTTATTCAAACTTGAGCTATATTGCCAGAATGTCCGCTGATTATGGCGAAGCATTGATTTATGCTAAGAAGATTTTCAGCGAATATGATAAAGCTCAGGTAAAGATGAACATTTTCGTTGCGCCGCTTGAAGAGGGCATTGCTGCTTTGGTTGATGTACTTAAGAACGGCAACGTTTCAAAAACTGAAGCTGGCGGAATCAAAAAGCTCATTTCAAAGGCGCTCAATAAGCTCAAGAAAGAAGCTGAAAACTCTTTGCTGATAAAAGGTGTGTACAGCCGCGCTTTGAGTTCTGTTGCTTTGTTGAACGGCAAAACTTCAGCAGCTGAAAAAGAATGTCAGAATGCAATTGATATTTTGGAAAAATCTGATTACGGAACTGAGCTTTTGAAGACATACGCTTTTGCTTGTAACAATAAGCTTTTGAACAGAGAAGATTTGATGAAAAAGGCTGAAAAGCTGATTCAGAAAGGCTCTGTTTCGGCTCAAACGTTGTTTAAGCAAATCTAATTTATCCGTAAATATGCAGCGCAGATAAGCTAAGCTTGTCTGCGCTTTTTTTTGCAGAATAGAATATGACATCTGCAATTTGACTATGAATAAAAAAAGACTGCTTGAATGTTCAAGCAGCCTTTTTGTCGTGTTTCGTGTTTATAGAAGCTTATTCGCCGTCAATAGCTACACCATGACGTTTCTGCTGAAACTTCTTAAGCATGGCTACGCCATTGCGCTTGTCGTTATAGATGAAACCGCCGTTCCAATACTCAAGAGCAGCGAACAAAGCGTTACCGCCGTCATGCTCATCACTTTTCTTGGTCTTGAATGAAACATAAGAAGACAATTCTTCAAAGTTCTGTGTGTGCAGACATTCAAGTCTCTTGCGGTTGAATTCATTCCATTTTTCAAGGTCTTTAAAGCCTTCGCCTTCATCTTCTACAATCAGGTGTGCGTGTGTAGGGCTAAAAGAATACCATACTTTAACTTTTTTATTTATGTCACAATTGTTTCCGTGCTTGACACCATTCTTAATGACTTCGCTAATCTGCTGCTCAAGAAGGTTGATTTCCTTAATCTCAAGCGGAGCAGACTGAACAATCAATAATGTGAAATAACGAATCTGTCTAAAGTCTGACGGAAATTCTTTATATAACATATTAGATTTGTCAAAGAGAGGATTACTTCCATCTGATATAAGTTCTTTGTTTGTCATGTTTTCCTCTGTTATCTTATATTGTTATTTTTTAGTCTTCATTGACTTGAAGCAGTGCTTCTTCAACACTGTTTGCAATCGGGAAATATCCCATGAGTTTTGTCAATTCGATAACCTTTTTAACAGAACCATGAATATTTGCGATTGAGAGTTTTAAATTCATTTTTTTAACTGTAGAACAGATATAAATCAATGCTCCGATTCCAGACGAGTCGATGTAATCAACTTGCTCAAGGTTGATAATGAAAAACTGTACGTTTTTCTCAAGCATCTTCATAACCAGTTCTTTCAGTTTATATGAATTGTACAAATCCATTTCGCCGTTTACATCGATGATGTAAACTTCGCCGTTTTTCCTGATTTTCAGTTCCATTTATTTGCTCCTAATTAAATCCATAGTTATTCTAATATATATGATAAATCACAATTCGTTATCTGTAAAGCAAAAAAGCACACAAATAAGCGTCTTACTGTATCTTGATTACAAGCAAGGTCTGGTCATCATGCTGCTTTGCTGAACCACAGAATTCTTTCAAGCTCTTTTTAATCTTATTCGATATGTCAGAAGCTTTGAGGGCTGCATTTTCTTGAATAAGTCGCTTGATGTTGTCAACGCCGTACTGCTTGCTTGATGAGTCAACAGCCTCAACAAGACCATCTGTGTAAAGAACGATGATATCACCAGCCTCAACCGGAAATTCCTTGTCTGTATAGACTGTAGCCTTATCAACGCCTATTGGATCGCTTGTAATCTGCAAAGCTTCTATCTCTTTGGTCGATTCGTGATAAATCAAGCCAGGTGCATTACCGGCTGTTGCAATCTGTACCATCTTGTTTTCAGAATCATAGTTTGCAAGCACAAGGCTGGCAAAGTGGTCAATATTGATTTTGCCTGTAATGCCTCTGTTAGTCCAGTTAAGGATTGTAGCAGCCGTTTTCTGCGTGTTGACTACAAGCTGCATAATGGCGCGTATCATGACCATAACGATAAGCGAATTCATGCCCTTGCCGGCAACGTCTGCAAGAACAAAAGAAATGCGGTCTTTGCGGCACGGAATAACGTCGAAATAATCGCCACAGACGCCTTCTGTGCCTGTAAAGAAGCAACCGAAAGAAGCGCCCGGAATGGTGAATGTAGTCTTTGCATGCATGTTCTTCTGAAGCTGGCATGCAATTTCAGATTCTTTTGTAAGCTCTGAATGTTCTGCAATTTCTTGGTATGCAAAAACGTTCTGAATAGCGCAAGAAGCAAAATCTGTAAGAGTCTGCGCCCTAGAAAAATCATCTTCTGTAAATTTTGGCGATTCAAACTTTCTTGCAAGCGCAAGCACGCCGATGACAGTCTCTTTCACAATCATAGGAACTATAATGTAGCTGCCAAGCTTGAGAAAATCTTCCGGCTCATTCTGGAAAATGCGGTTGTCGTTCAGCGGGTCTGTAATAAGTTCAGCCTTGCCTGTTGTAGCCGCAATGCCGAAAATCGTTTCGCCAAGCGGGAATTGTGCAAATCTAAAGCTTGTCTCAACACGTGCAATCTTGTGCGGCAAGTCTTGCGGCAGCTGGTATGGCGGCGGAAATGTTCCGCTAAATGTTTTTACTGTAACGATATCGTCGAATTCATCAATAAGAAGGATTGCGCCGCCGTCTGAGCCTGTAATCTCAATTACAGACTTGTTTATAGAATCGAGAAGGGTAAGAAGCCCTTCGTTGTCTGCAAAAGATTCAGAAGCCTTTACCATAAAGTCTCTTCCGGCTTTTAGAACTTCTGCGTCTTTTTTTTGCTTAGCATCTGCTTCTGGGTCAAAAACAGGCTGCTCTTCTTCTTGAACGTCTTCAAGCGGCTCTTCAACTATGTCTGTCAAGGCTGGTTCAGGTTTCTTTCTTGACAGAATAACAAGAATAGAATAAACAAGGGTTGCTGCGCCGAGGAACAAAAAGTTGCTTGTTGCAAAGCAAAGAATCGTTCCTAGCAGAATAACGGCACATGCTGCTATATCAAATGTGATGTTTCCGTCATTAGATTTCTTTTTGGATATAATCGATGTCAGGGAGTATATAATAAGCCCTGCAACCCCGGCAATTAATGCTATTGTAGAAGGAATAACGTTTGATGTGAACAAATTTATCTCTCTTTGCAGCAATAACTTTTAGCTTATTCTGCTCTTTTAAATCACTTAAAAAATCTTACCACTGATATAGTAAGTCGTCAAGATTTTGATTTTCTATTTTTGAAAAAATTGCGGAAAAAGCCTATGCCGAACTGCTTCGTAAAGCCGTCTGCAATGTCGTCAAGCTCAATGTCTTCGCCGAATTTCGTTTTCAGCTCGTCCCAATATTTTATCAGCCAAACATACATGTCGCTGGTCGTTCTGCCTCTGAATTTGCGCATGATTCTGCGCTTCTTTATGACAGCAACAACCGGGCTGTAGACATTCTCGTACCACGAAAGAATAGCATCTGGCATTGAGATTTCTTCAGTCTTGTCTTGGTTGATGAAATATTTGTGCGTCAAAATATGGTTGTAGATTACGTCATATTGGCCGGTCGTCGAAAAGTCGAGCTTCCAGAAGTCTGTAACGTCGCCGAAAGCTGTTTCCATATAAAAGACGCGCTTCTCATAGTTGATAACTTCCTTGAGGATTTTGGCCTTAGTCATGCCCGGCTTCAGCTTGATTTCGCTTTTAAGGCTCACAACTTCAGCGTCAATGCATTCAACGCCCTTTGAGCGCGCAACCGAAACTCGGTGGTTTCCGTCACGGACAAAATAAAGCCCGCCGATTTCGTAAAGCTTTATAGGCGGAAGAATTACGTCTGTAAGATGTGCTTCGTCAATGCGCTCCCATCTTGCTTTCAGATGAATATTCTTCGGAAAAAAGTGGTTGTCAAAATCGTAATAGCGGCCTTCGCTTCCGGCTATAAGGTTGACCGGAACAGCCTGCATACCGAGGTAAACTTCGTTCTGCGGCTTGAGCATCTGCTTTACGTCGTTAAACGAAAGAAGATGGCTTTCTTCTTGGTTTACGAAATGCTGAATCTCGTTGAAAAGAGCCTTATTTCTTGCTTTATAAAAATCTTCTTCGGTTTGAGCTTTTAAACTCATAAAATCTCCTGTGTGTTTTGTATGAATCGTATAAGAATTGAAAAATCAATGGTCAAGACTTCTTAGTGTCAAACTCTAAGATATAATGGCTGAACGCATTGATGATTGTTGTATCAAAAAATTGCGAAACTCTCGTATCCTGAATGTCATACAGATGAATATGACCATGAATCATATATTTCGGCTTGAATTTTTCAATGAACCATCTGTAGCATTTAAAGCCGCGGTGGCATGGGTCTTTCTTGTCGTGAATGTCCAGCGGCGGCGTGTGTGTCAAAAAAATATCTAGATATCTGCCGTATTTCAGCTTGTTCAGTAAAAGCGAAGGAATCATCATAATAAGCTTGAGGAACATCTCCCGGTCTGTGTACTGGTTCATGCCGTTGTTATAGCGTATTGAGCCAGATGCGCCGGCAAGAAGCAGATTGTTCTCTGTGCGCGCCGTCTTGAACCCAAGATAATGCGCGCCGTGCGCATAGGCGAGCGTGCTGCTCTCTAAAGGTCTGTAAGCGTCTTGAGATGAAGATGTGCGATGATAATAGCCGAATTCTTTCAAATTATGGTTTCCAAAAATGAAATAAGTCGGCTTGTTCAGCGTAGAAACTATAAAGTCTACATATTCCATCGGCAAGTCGCCGGCGCACAAGACTATATCAATATCTTTGAAATGCTCTTTTGCGGAATTGCTGTAGACTAACGGATCTATCTGATCTGAAACGCAGAGAATTTTCATATTTTGCCTGCGTTTGCAAGCAGATTATCAAGCCTCTGTTTGTCAATCAGCTCGAACGGTCTTCCGTCTGCAAATTTTAAGGCAGAAGACGTGTAATTTCCTGTCGTGCAGACTATGCATTTGTCGATATTGTGCTTCTTCATGTTTTCAAGAGTGCGCCGCAAGAAATCTTCATCAACAGGCGTGTTTTCTCTGAAGAAATAGAAAAGCGTCTGCTGAATGCGGTTCTTCATCCAATCGTCTTTGTTAGATTTATCGCTTGAAGGCAGCGCCTTTATTGAAACGCCGCCTCTTTCAGGCTGAATGTCAGTTGCAACCATGTTGAACACAGTTGTCGTAAGGTTCTGGCACAGAATGGTGAATTCACCGATTGAGCTTGTCAGATAGTCTTTCATCAGGTCGTTAGTCTGAAGATCGCTGTATTCGGCGAGCTTTGAAGCAACGTCTTTGAAGTTGCGCTTTACTTTCGCGATTATTTCCCACTGTTTAATGGCGGCGTCAAGGTTGCGCAAATTCTCGTAGCATGCGGCAAGATGATAGCGCGAATAAAGCGTTTCAATCGAATCGCTTGACTGAGCAATGCTTACGGCGCGCTCTAACTCAACGATTGCCTTTTCATAGCTCTTGACTTCCATATAGCACATGCCGCGCTCAAGCAATGCTTTCTGCTTATAAGCAGGGTCGCGCAAAGCGTTTTCAAAAGCGTTGACGGCTTCTGGATAAGACTTGTTGTCTTTGAGAATTCTGCCCAAGTGATAATAATACTGGTAATTTTTTGGGCTGAGCTTTATGGCGCGCTCAATTTCTTTTTTAGCGTCAACAGGCTGCTTTGTCTTATAAAGCAGAACGCCGATAGCCGCATGTGCTTCTGCATTCTTGTCGTTCGCTTTTGTGGCAAGCTTGTAATAGTTATAAGCTTGTTCTGGTTTTTCGCGCTTTTCAAAAAGGCGGCCAGCCTGATAGAAGTTGTCATCGTTATTCGGTTCTTGCTTTGTGAGCAGCAAATACTCTTTCAGCGCTTCTTCAGGTTTTCCGTAAAGCTCATAAAGCTTTGCTATATCATGGCGGAAATCTATTTCTGTAAAGCCCTTGCCGAATTCGGCGTTGTTGCTAAGATAATCAAAGACTTTCATTGCATTGTCATAGTCTTTGCTTGCAATATAAGCTTTGCCGAGATAATAGCGCGCAAGAAAGTTATGCCCATCTTTTTCAATAAGGCTTTTGGCGAGTTTTATCGCTGCAGAATAGCTGCCTTCGCTTGTAAGCCGGCTAATCTCTTCTGTGCGTCTGGGTGCAACCATCGACTTTACTACAAAGAAGATAATTATTACGGCTACAATAGAAATTGCAATAATCGGTATTAAAGTTGGATTCAAAATTACCTCCAGATGACGCAGTTTAAGCTTAATTGTTTTATGCCGATATGTCAAATAAAGATTTATAAAAAACTGCAATGAGCTGTTCAAATGTAACGAATTGAACCGCTTTTGGTTGTTAAAATATAACTTTTCAAGTGAATCGTATTTGAGAACGGGAGGTTCTTATGAATAAAAAGATAAAAGTTTTGCTTATTTCGTTGTTCCTATCAGCCGGAATTTTCAGCTGCTTTGCGTCGGAACTGTACGACAGGGCGTTTGCCGCATACAAGAATAATAATCCGGAAGAAGCGCAAGGCTTATTTTTGCAGGTGCTTGAGCAGGAAGGCCCTGACCCTTCAGTTTATAATTATCTCGGTGTGACATATTATCAGACTGGCGATTTTGAAAAATCTATAAGCGCATTTGAAAAGGGCAGCAAAGTGCCGTTCGCAAACCGTGCGGTTCTCTATTTTAATGCCGGAAATTCTGCATTTGCGCTCAACGATTTTGCCCGTGCTGAAAAGTTCTACACAAGCTCAATTGCTGCTGACGACGCTTATGCTTCGGCTTATCTGAACCGTGCAAACACGCGCGTGAAGCTTGAAAAATTCAAAGACGCTTTCAACGACTATGACGCTTATCTTAAGCTTGAGCCGGAAACAGAGCAGAAGGATTCAATCGAAGCGATGATGAAGCTGCTTGAAACAAAAGAGCCTGAAAAAGCAGAAACCCCAGAAAAGCCGCAAAAGAAATAGCTTAAGCTGCGGCGCATGTCATTACCGTGCGCGAACCGGCAAGCTTGATAACAAGTTGGCAGAGAATCCTTTTTGAGTTGAATCCCAAGAATATGCAAGATAGCTGTTCGATAAGTTCCTTGCATATCGTCATTCCGAACTTGTTTCGGAATCTCTGTGCCATATATAGCGTAGATGCTGAACCAAGTTCAGCATGACAATACTTTTCAGCCGAGCAGCTTTTCAAATTCAGCTTTTAGCGTTTTGACGCGCTGTTCGGTTGCTTCTGAGCGGCACAAGCCCAATCTGATTATGCGCAAGTTCTGCGTAAAAGCTTTGACTGTATCAGGCGTAAACACAGTGGAACTTGCTGAAAACGGGCAGTTCTCGCCGCTGATCCATAAGTTGCTTTCAAACGAGATTCTTTCAGGAATGTCAATCAAAATGTTGCAGAGCTTTGTGCCGGCAAGACCGGCGAGCATGGCTTCTGCTTCAGTTCTTTTTTCAAGGTCTTCAAGCAATGTGTGCTTGGCGTTGCCAGCGTCAAACGGAATTTCTGCAATAATCTGGAAAAGACTGTGCTTTTCAAGCTGTTCGGCACAAGATTTTTCCTCAAAATTCTTAGAACCAATCAAAGTAAAAATCGAAGAATCATCAAGCGAATAAAGCTCTTCGGGGCAGATTAAGCCTTGCTTAAGCGCGGCATAAATAGTCTTTTTCATCATGGCGGTTGCAATGCGCACGTTTTTGTGCCAATAAACCGCACGGTACATCATATATTTTGAGAAAAGCACATGCTCAATTGACATAAGACTTGCCGAATCTAAGAAAATGCCTTTCTGCTTGTCAGGCTTGAGCCGCGCAAGAATAAAATCAGTGTCTTGAATGCCGTATGGCACGCCGCAGTAATATGCATCTCTGTTAAGATAATCAAGCTTGTCTGGGTCAAGCACGCCCGAAAGCAAGATTCTGAAAAAGCGCGTCTCATCGTCTGTTTCTGCTTTCTGATGGCTCACAATTGCGGCAGTCTGTTCTGGGTCTGCGCCGGCCTTTGCAATCAGCGTCTTTAGCGGTTCAGACAGAATCAGCTCGCTTGAAAGGTCTTCGTGGTCTTTGAGCGGCAGCTCTTTGAGCGAATGTGTGTATGGAAAATGCCCGATGTCGTGGAACAAAGCCGCTGCCAGAAAAGAGGCGCAGCCCTGGCGCGTAACCCATTGGTCGGCGTCTTTTTCGCATAACGTGCTCAATAGCCGCAGCGCAACATGGTACACACCGAAAGAGTGGCTTGCGCGCGTGTGTGTCGCGCCCGGATAGACAAGCGAAGTCGGCCCAAGCTGCTGAATCTTCCACAGCCGCCTGAAAGCGGGGCAAGCAGCCGCATTCATCAGCGGCTCAGTCAAATAAATGTGGTGCCAAATCGGGTCTCTTACGGCCTCTGTTAATTTAAACGCTTCTGAAAATAAAATCATAAACTGCCTTGCTGAAATTATAAGCTTGCAGGGCGAATCTGACAAGCTTGTGTTATGTTAACGGAAAATCTCGCTAACAGTTGCGGAGCTTGATTCGAAACCGCATGTGTTGCAAATCTCTCAAGTTTTGCCATAAGCAAAACTTGGCGGTTTCGCAAGTTGACCTCTAAACTGTAGATAAATCTCAAGGCGAAACGCACACACTGTTTGTTGCAAAGAAACTATAAATATGTCGCTTTCGCGACAGCAACAAACAGAGTGTTTTTGAACCCCGCTCTTCGCCCTTCGCCTTTGTACAATTGCCCCAAACGAGCAGCCTTTGTACATTCTCACCAAACAAGCAGCCATTGTACATCAGCTTTCTAGTTTTGCGCTTTGCGCAAAACTAGCAGGGTTTGCCAATTTAGCTTATTCCGTAGAACAAGCCCAATCGCAAACCCGGCTTTCAAGTTTTGCGCAAGCAAAACTTGGCGTGTTCGCCAGATTAATCTACATATTGTAGATTAATCCAAATGCGAACCGCACTTGCAGCGGTGCGCTAGATAAAGCCCCTTCTGTAGAACAAGCTTATGCGCACCCGTCATTGCCGTGCTCGCTTGAAACTTCGTTGCGAATGACACGGTAATCTTGATTATGTACACATGCTGTCGGGTGCTGAGCACGGTTCTTTTCGCAGCAGATTAATCTACAAATATAACCAAATCGGCGAAAAGTGTCGCTTTTGCAAGGCAAAACCGGCAGCTTATGTACATTTGGGCATTCAATCTCCGCTGTCTTCACGCAAATTTTGCGAATCTCGTCATGTGGTTGCTAGCCTACGCATGTCGGCGATAAACCACAAAATGAGGTTACTAGCTTTCACTAGACGGCGACAAACCACAAAATGTGGTTGATATCCTACGCTTGTCGGCAATAAACCACAAAATGTGGTTGTTAGCTTTCGCAAGACGGCGACAAACCACAAAATGTGGATTCTAGCTTTCGCTAGACGGCAATAAATCACAAAACGTGGTTGTTAACTTTCGCAAGACGGCGACAAACCACAAAATGTGGTTGCTAGCTTTCGCTAGTCGGCAATAAACCACGTAATAAGATTCTTTCTTTTCGCAGTAGTCTAATCTACAAATGAAGTTCAATCGGCGAAAAGCGCCGCTTTTGCCTTGCAAAACCGGCAGCATGTGTACAAAGCCAAAACAAGCAGCCGTTGTGTAACAGTTGCAAGATTCCCGTGTCAAGCACGGGAATGACAGATGGGCAGCGGAGACAGGGGTAAAAACATTCTGTTTGTTGTCGCCGCGAAAGCGGCGTTATTATAGTTTCCATACAACAAACTGTATGTAGCGCGATATCGCGCGGTTTT
>LVBI01000033.1 GCA_001603145.1 Spirochaetales bacterium Spiro_07
CTTAGGGGCTTCACGCCCCTAAGAACCCCCAGATTGTTCAAGTATTATCGATTGAACTCCGCTTTTTGAGATTAACCTGGACACTGAGAGGAGTCGAAGTGACCAAGAAAGTGGGCTTTTTCAAAGACTGCCGGTTTTTGCCCTGTGTACAACGGCTATTGCTAGTTTTCGCGTTTTGCATCAGCTTTATCTACGGATAAGCCTAATCTAGCAAAACGCCAAGATTCCTTGCGGAATCTTGTAACTGGTGCACAACGCTTGCTCGTTTGGGGCGGTTGTACAAAGGCGAAGGGCGGCGGAGTGCGGTTCAAAAACACTATATTTGTTGTGTCGCAAAGCGACACGTATATAGTTTCCATACAACAAATATTGTGTAGCGCGTTATCGCGCGGTTTTGAACCGTGCTTCGCTGCCCGAAAGCATGTGTACAAAAGCTTCCAAAATGGAGCGATGTACAAAATCTNNCTTTTCGCCAGATAAGCTTTAATTGTAGACAGGGCTGATGCGAAAAGAAGATTGCTTCGTCGCTACGCTCCTCGCAAAGACGGAGGCGGCACATGGGCGCAAGGGCGCGAAAATGGGGGTATTTTTCCGGTTTTTAAAGTTTTACATCAATGTTACAGAAATTTACCTTTCAGGGTGGGGAAATTCAGAATTTTGCGTTTAGTTTTGGTTTACAGTTATAGATAAATTTATATATTATGATACAATAAACAATTGAGCTATAAAACCATGTGCTGCGTGTAAAAGGAGCCAGAATTGAGTCTGCGGATTTTTTCGTCTTTTTCAGGAAAGCTTTTGAAGAGAAATTTAGATTCGGGAAATACCCCGCTGTAAATCATTATAATATTAGGATTAAACTTGCTGCAATTCTGATTGCGGCACTGCTCGCCTTTTCTTGTGGCGGAGGCGGCGGTGGTGGCGGCGGCGCTGTAACTAGCTGGCACAAGGCAGAAAGCGGCGGAATGCACAACGGCGGCGATGCTGGCGGCTGGGGAAGCAGTCCGAACCCTGCACCAGGTTTTGCCCCGAACAACAGCGGCTCTAGCATTACGAGCGACGAGAAGCTTATAAGCCAGATGGCGGCAATCGACAACGTGACGAGCATAAGGCTTGACCTGATTGTAAACGGCAAGCCGCAGCAGACAATAGTTGCAGACGCAAACACAACAAAAGACGTGCTTCCGCCGATAAAGCCGGAAGACACAGTTTCAGGCACGGCATACATTTATGTGGCCGGAGAAGAATCACCACGCATAGCAATGCTTGAAGAAACCGTAGCCGGTCTTAACAAGCCCCTTCCTTTTAAAGTGCCGTATTATTACAAGGCATTTGACTTTTCAAACACACAGGTGGCAAGCGGCACATATTATACGCGCGACGGCATAAACCTTGCAGAATTTACGCCGGACGGATACGGCTGGAAATGCCGCGAAGACGGCAGCGTGCACGCTGGCCCGTTTGTAAGCGGCGTGCGCGGCGACATTGAGCTTGAGCTGGTTGACGCGAGCGGAAGGCCAGCACCTAAGCTCTATGTAAAGGCAGACTTTGACGCAAGCTCGCCGACAAGCTATACAATTGACGAAACTCTGGCGCGAGATTTTGCCGCCGGAGCGACACCGGCCGCAGGTTCAGGCAGCGTAATAGTAACGCCGCTGCCAGCAGGCACGCTCTACACCGAAACGCAGAGCGGAAACGCAGTAACCAGCACAGGATATCACGTGACGGTTACAATTGACGGCACACCGTTCAATATAAACTTTATTCCAAGCGATACGGCGGCCGTGCCGATTATCAACGTGCCGCAGGGCGCAACGATAACAGCTTCTGCAAGCGCGGATATAACAGGCGGCACTGGCACTACAGCCAGCTTAGACCTTGCAAGCACGGCTTCTGCAACAATGCAGCCGGGCGGCGGCACGCTGACCATGTACGCGCGTTATCCGCTTACATGCCAGGTTCAATCTGCACATTGGGCAAATGCATCAATTAGCGGAACAGTGCCTACGTTCTACACGAACACAAGCCCTGCAACAGCTTTGCCTTCGGCAACCGCACAATACACGAACGTTTCGAACGGCAAGATAATGCGCTTTATCGGCTGGGCACTTCAAAACAACGGAACGCCTGTAATTACAGGCGACACAATTCCGTCTACATACAAAGGCGCGCTTACGCTATACGCATGCTACGGCGAATGCTCGCTGACCATTACAGGGGCGGCACTGCCTGCAACAGGCGACCCTGTGCTTGCATCAGGCGACACACTCGCACTGACAGCTGTGCCAGAAGGATTCCCGGCAGGGCAGACAATTACATACAGCTGGCGCGTCTTGCCGTTAGGTTCTGCACCTGCCACAGTTTCAGGCAGCGGAGCAAACGCAACAGTAACGCCTGTGGCCGGTGCAAGCGGCAGCGCGACTGTGGAAGTAGCGGCGACATGCGGAAGCCTTTCAGCAAGCGCAATGAAGAACGTAACGGTCGTAGACTTTTCGGTTACAGGCGACACCGTTATAAATATGAGTGACACAGGCAAGATGCTGACCGCCAGCGTTGCAGGCTACACAGGCACAATTGAATACACCTGGAACTTCTCGGGCGGTTCAGTTTCAGTGCCAAACGGTCAGACTGGCGCAAACAGAACATTCAACCCTGTATCTGGCGGTAAGACAACAGTTACCGTAGGCATAAGGCTGGTGAACGAGAACATAACGCTGCCAGCAAAGACAATAGGCATCTACGTATTCGATATAAACCTTAACGGCACAGGTCTGACCACCCCAACACCGACTAACACGAATTACGGCTTCATGCTGACGACGGCGGACACAGCCGGAAAAACAATCACTGCATCTCTTAACGGAAGCGGCTTGCCGGCCGTGACATATACATGGACATGCGCCGACCCTGCATTGAACTATATAATAATGGACGACTCGGGCTCGGCATCTGGAACGTTTACTGTAAAGCCGAGGGCAGCAGGAACTGCAAGCTTTAGCGTTATGGCCAATTACAACGGCACGGTCGTCTGCACAAAGACCGTTGATGTTGCCGTCGCGGGTCTTACGCTGACCGGTAGCGGCACGCATGAATTCATCAACGCTTCGCCAGTACCAACTGGAGCAAATGACATTGCGCTGACGGCAACGCTGGGGGGTATAGCACCGGATGCCCTGACCTCTGCTGGCATTACGTTCGAGTCAAGCGACCCAACCATCGCCACCGTCACGGCCGGTAGCGCTTCGGGAACCAGCCGTCCGGCCACCGTCACCGCGCTCAAAGGTGGCAAAGTCACCATCACGGCAAAGGCCACAATCGCCGCAACCAACACAGAGCTGACCGTGACAAAGGAAATTACGATAATCAGGCTCATCGTAAAAGACGGCGACGACAACGACGTGCCAGCGACCGGCAACAGCCTTGCAGACGGCCCTGTAACACTGACGGCGGAATTCGAAGGGCTGACGGAAGGCGTAGACTTCTCTTGGGCATACACCCCGGCAAGCGGTTCTGATATCAACATAACCACCACGTCCGGCCCGACGACGACAGTCAGCGGCACTTCTGGTACTGCTACCGTCACACTGACGGCGACATACGACGGCAGCGATTACACAAAGGATATAGGCTTTGCTCTGGCATATGTCGTCAATGTTGCAAATTTAGATCCATTCCTCAGCAACTTGGAAGCAAACGACGCCAATACTCCTGTAGAAATTTTGATAACTGGCTTAAATACCAGCAACTGGACGCAGATAAAGGATATTCTAAAATCAAACACCTCAAAATACGTAGACTTGTCGCTCACAACGCTGCCGGAAGGCATAACCGACATGAGTGATAGTTTTAAAGGTTGTGGAACCATGGTAAAAGCCCCTAAGTTGCCCGCCACCGTGACTACCTTGAAGAATTGCTTTGAGGACTGTGTCAATCTAACAGAGACGCCAGACTTAACCGTTTGTACCGATCTGCAAAACTTAAGGTATGCTTTTCGGGACTGTGACAAGCTGGCTTCCGCTTCGTCGATTCCGGAAAAAGTAAGCAACATGATTGGCTGCTTCCAATCATGCGATGCATTAACCGGTACCATCATTGTCAAAACGACCAGTGTCGACGAATTTTACTGGGGGGATGCCTTCCTCAGCATTACTCCAGCCAACGGTCTGGTTGTCAAAGTCAAGAACGATACCGTAAAAGATCGTATCCTTGCCAGTGGTAACAATAACAGTAGTTATGTCACCGTTGTTGTTGACCCGTCAATTTGAGTCTCCTGGGTTTGCGATTGGGCTTGTTCTACGAAATAAGCTGAATCGGCAAACCCTGCAAGTGCGGTTCGCATTTGGATGAATCTACAATATAGTGATTAATCTGGCGAACCCGCCAAGTTTTGCTTGCGCAAAACTTGAAAGATGATGCACAACGGCTGCTTGTTTTGGGCGTGTATACAAGCGTGAAGGGCAGCGGAGTGCGCGTTTTGCATTAGCTTTATCTACGGCAAGAGCTTAATCTAGCAAAACGCCAAGATTTGCCTAGCGGCAAATCTTATAACGGATGTACAATGCCCACGTGTACATAAGCTGCCGGTTTTTGCTCCGCAAAAAGCGGCGCTTTTCGCCGATTGAGCTTCAGATGTAGATTAATCTGCTGCGAAAAGAACCGTGCTCCGCCGCCCGAAAGCATGTGTACAAAAGCTTCCAAAATGGAGCGATGTACAAAATTTGCCGGTTTTGCTTCGCAAAAGCGGCGCTTTTCGCCAGATAAGCTTTAATTGTAGACAGGGCTGATGCGAAAAGAAGATTGCTTCGTCGCTGCGCTCCTCGCAATGACGAGGCTTTTTGCATGTGGTTTAATCCAAAAGTTAGCAGTTAAGCTGGCGAAACGCCAAGTTTCCGCTTCGCGTAAACTTGAAAGATTTTTATGATGGGGGCAAGCTTCCGCAATTTGCGGAAAGCCGTTTTTTCTCTGGGCAGACTTCCGCATTTTGCGGTTTGGGTGCGCGTTTTGCTTTGGGATTGAACTACGGTTTAGAGCTAATCTAGCGAAACGCCAAGTTTCGTCTTTCGACGAAACTTGAAAGATGGTTGTACAGGGGCGCGGTCTAGTTGCTCTGTACAGTTTCGGCTTTTAGCTCATTGGCGAGCTGCTGCACTGTTTCAAGCGGCAGACCTGTACAACGCGCAATAGTTTCTTCTGGTAAATTCTCCAAAAGCATATTCCGTGCCGCTTCAAGCTTGGCATGCTCTTCGCCGATGGCTATGCCTTCTTTTCTGCCTTGCTGAATTCCTTCGCGTTTGCCTTCGCGGCGCACGTCGCTGTCGTGCAAGCTCCATGAGAGGTATGTCTTTTTCAGTTCTTCTATTTTCTTCTGTGTTTCTACCATGTCATTAAGCCTCCGTGTAAAATCAGATTCAGCCTTGTTCGTTTGCACAAATTTAAGGAATTTTCTTAGGCTTTCATTTTCGATTTTGTCATAAGCCGTGCAGTTGAAAATCTGTACGACAGCCGCATCATCAACAAAAACAGATGCGTCCTGTTTGCACGTTCTTCGAACAGTATAGCACGGAATGCCTTTTTTGAAAGGGTCGAAGCGGCACAAAAAGATTACGATGCTTTCTTTCAGCTCGCTGTAATCTTCGCCTTTCAAAAGCGAATCCACGTCCATCATGCCCTGATAATAGCGTGTGCGCCGCCCGATGTCATGCTCATCCTTGTTCTGGATTTCAACGTCGTAAATGCGGTTGCTGTCTTTGACATAAACATCAAGGCGGATAGCGTGCGCCGTATAAAGCGGCGCAACAGCTCTTTGCGGTTCAGAATATTCGATGTGGTCAATCTCAAAGCCCAACATGCACTCAAGAGCCTCTTTGCAAAGCTCCTTGTCCTGCATAACAACCCCGAACATGAAATCATCGTAAAAACACAATTCTTCAAAAGGTTTAATGTAGCTCATCAGCACCTCCATCTTAATATCTATTGCGTTTTATTTTTTTTGTGCCTTTTTCGTAAAAAAATGAAGATTTTACAAAAGTCCAGATGGTGGAACGTTGTGCATCCGTTACAAGTTTCCTGGGTTTGCGATTGGGCTTGTTCTACGAAATAAGCTGAATCGGCAAACCCTGCTAGTTTTGCGCAAAGCGCAAAACTAGAAAGCTGATGTACAAAGGCTGCTTGTTTTGGGCGGCTGTACATGGGCGCAAGGGCGCGGCTATGTACACAAGCTGTCTGTTTTTGCTCACGCAAAAACAGACGCTTTTCGCCGATTGTGCTTTGATTGTAGATTGGCTTTTGCGAAAAGAAAAACATTTTGTTTGTTGCGTCGCGCAGCGACACGTATAAAGTTTCTATGCAACAAACAATATGTAGCGCGATATCGCGCGGTTCGGGTGCGCAAAAGCTCAATCTACAGAATAAGCTTAATCTGGCGCACCGCTGCAAGTTTTGCGCAAAGCGCAAAACTTGAAAGATGATATACATATGCTACGACGCCCGACAGCATGTGTACACGGGTTGCTGCGCAAGGGCTGCTCGTTTTGGGTGTATGTACAAAAGCTGCCGGTTTTGCTTTTTGTACACGGCTATTGCTAGTTTTCGCGTTTTGCATCAGCTATTTCTACGGAATGAGCTTTATCGAACAAAACGGCCGAGTTTGTGCAGAGCGCAAACTCGTAACTAGTGCACAAGGATGAAAGCGAAAACTAGCAGGGTTTGCCGAAGTTGCTTATTTTGTAGCTAAAGCCCAATCGCAAACCCGGTTTTCGCCGATTAATCTTTAGTTTTAGATTAATCTGCTGCGAAAAGAAGATTGCTTCGTCGCTGCGCTTCTCGCAATGACGGTACTTTTGCCGAATAAACTCTAATCGTAGATTTAGCTGCTGCGAAAAGAAGATTTCCCTTGCAAAATATGATTCTTCATTTATACTAGTAAAGTAAGTTTTTCTTGAAGCGTTTGCTCAAGAAAGCTTTATGTTGTGCTTTATAGGAGGTTTACATGAATGTAACATTGAGCGCCGTAGGTTTCGATTTTCAGCAAGAGCAGCAGGACTTGATTAACAAGAAGCTTGAAAGAATTAGCTATGCTGACGATTTGATTGTGGATCTTCTCGTTCGTGTAAAAGACGACAAAAAAATCATCTTTGACGTAACCGCTAATTTCCGTTGGGGTGCTTCGGCACATGTTTCGGCTGACGACTATGATTTTGCTGCAGCCTTGAACAAGACAATGGACATTCTTGATACGAAAGTCAAGAAAGAAAAAGACAAGATTCAGAAAAAGTAATAGACAGCTTCTGCAGCAGAGTATCATGCTTGCAGAAGTGCTTTGAAAGTGCATCTGAAGCCGCGTGCTTCGGGTGCATTTTTTTTACGCGCGGTTCTTTGCGCGCGGTTCATAGATTATATAAGGTTGAAAATGCGCACGCGCAAGGCTGTTGCACACGCAGAGCATGGGCGCATAATTTTGTGATTGCAAAATCTCTTTTGAGCGTGTATATTCGTATGTATGGCTGACAAACATTTCACTGTTCTAGATTTGCTTGATTTAGACTTAAAAGGACATAACTCACTTAACCTTCATTGTGTTTGCGGCCGCAGAGGCTTGACCCGCGAGCTTACAGTGCCTGAAATAAACCGGCCTGGCCTTGCGCTTTCCGGCTTTTTTGAATCTTTCGGTGCGCAGCGTGTTCAGCTTCTTGGGCGTGGCGAGGTGGCTTATCTTGCAAAGCTTATTGCAGAGAACAACCTTCAGACTTTGACGCAGCTTTTTTCTTACGAGATTCCGTGCTGCATTTTTACGCACAACCTTGCGCCAGACCCGCATGTAATTGAACTTGCCGAAGAAGCCGGCTGCGCCATTCTTCAGACAGATTTGTCTTCAACTGAATTTTCGAGCCGCCTTTTGCGCGTGTTCTCAAATATTTTTGCACAGCACAAGACGCTGCACGGCGTTCTTGTTGAGGTTTACGGTCTCGGCATCTTGATTACTGGCGATTCAGGTGTTGGCAAAAGCGAAACCGCGCTTGAGCTTGTTGAACGCGGCCACCGCCTTGTTGCAGATGACATCGTAGAAATCCGCTGCGTAAACGGCAACACGATTTTGGGGCAGGGCGCAAACCGCGTAATAAGCCATCACATGGAAATCCGCGGTCTCGGCATCATCAACATTTCGCAGCTTTACGGCATCGGCGCAATCAGAGAGCAGAAAGAAGTGCAGCTTGTCGTTAAGCTTGAAGAATGGAATTCGGCTAAGGTTTATGACCGCCTGGGCACGCAGCAGCTTTCAACAGATTTGCTCGGCGTAAAAGTGCCGTTGCTCGAAATTCCTGTAAAGCCCGGCCGGAATGTTCCAATTATTATTGAAACGGCGGCCATGAACGAGCGTCTTAAGGCGATGGGTTATTTTTCTGCTCGTGAATTTAATCAAAATGTATTAAAATGGATTGAAACGGATGCAGCACAAGCTGCCTATTATGGCAGCGACGATTCTTATTAATATCGGGGTTTATCTTATGGTTGAAAAAATAGTTACAGTACAGAACAGAGCGGGCATTCATGCCCGGCCGGCCGCACTTATTGCACAGACTGCGAACAAATTCGCTTCGGAAGTGCTTATCGAAAAAGATTCAGTAACTATAAACGCAAAATCAATCATGGGTGTAATCACGATGGCGGCATGTTATCAGACTGTGCTTACTGTGCGCGCCACCGGTTCAGATGAAGAAGCCGCTGTTGCCGCAATTCAGGCTTTGTTTGAGAACAAATTTGAAGAAGACTGATTCTGCCGTATAGAATATGAAAGCTTTAACACAACGTCAGCAAGAATCATTGCGTTTTATTCGCGATTATACTTTAGAGAATTCACGTCCGCCGACAATCAGGGAAGTTGCAGAGCATTTCGGTGTTACGGTAAAGGCGGCGCAAGACAGAATAACCGCCCTGCGCAAGAAGAATTTTCTAGCCCCAAGCGACAACTGCTCAAGGTCGTTACGCGTTCTTGTTGACATTGACGAAAAAGAAAAAGAATCTTCAGAAATGGTGTCAGTTCCTCTGCTTGGCACTGTAGCCATCGGCAAGCCGCTTCTTTGCGCAGACAACCTCGAAGGGCGCATTTTCGTTCCAAGCCCTTTTTTGCGCAAAGGCTTTGAATATTTTGCATTGACCGTGAAAGGCGAAAGCATGGTGCGCGCCGGAATAATGGACGGCGACACTGCGCTGATTCAGCAGTGCGATGCAGCCGAAGACGGCGACATAGTAGCTGTTCTTCTTGACGATGCGGTGACGCTCAAGCGTTATTTCAAAGAGCCTTCGCGCATACGCTTGCAGTCAGAAAACCCTGATTTTAAGCATATCTACTGCCAGGATGTGCATATTTTGGGCAAACTTTCTATTATAATCAGGATTTACTGATGGCCGCTCCGCTTTATCTTTTTACCGGCCCAGAAGCGGGCGAACGTTCTGACGCCGTAAACAATCTTCTGAAAAATTATGAGAAAAAGCTTGGAACTGTAGACGTGCATCGGCTTTATGCAAACGAAACGAGCGTCGCCGATGTGGTTTCGCTTTTGATGAACGGCTCGCTTTTTGCTTCATTCCGTTTTGTGGTTCTTAGTAATGCCGAACTTGTCAAGAAAAAAGAGGACGTTGAGCTTATCTCTGAATGGGTTGCATCGAATGACGGAAATTCTGCGCTCGTCTTGCAGTCTGATGAAATTTCAGTTGAGAAGAAGCTTGAAAATATCGTTCCGAAAGAGAACAAAAAAATCTTTTGGGAAATGTTCCAAGACAAAAAAGAAGCCTGGGTTCGCTCATACTTTCAGCGCAACGGCTTCCGCATTACAGATGATGCAATAGAAGCTGTTCTTGAGCTTTGCGAGAATGACACCGCTTCGCTTAAAAGAGAGTGCGAACGCTTCTTTGTCTGCTTTGAAAAAGACCATACAATATCAGCTGAAGACGTTGAGAACATGCTTTCGCACAACCGCGAAGAAAACGCCTTTACGCTTTTTGATGCGATGACAGAACAAGCATCTCCGTCTGAAAGACTTGAAAATTCGCTCGTAATTCTTCAGAAGATAAGGCTTTCAAAAGAATCTGATTCAATCAAGATAATTGCGGGGCTTACTTATAGCTTTAGAAAGCTGCTTGCGTGGTTTGCGCTTGCAGAAAGCGGTGTAACGTCAAAAGATGCGCTCAAAAGCCGTGGCTTTGGCAGCGCAAAGGTGCAGCAGCAGTGCCGCCGCGCCGCACGCTTGTGGAGCAGAGATGATGTTTCGCAGATTCTGGCCTTGCTTGCAAAAACAGACATTTCGCTGCGTTCTGGTGGCGCGGCTTTTGAAGACACGCTGCTTCAGATGCTTGTCTATTCGGTTGTTGTCAAGAATGGTGCAGAAGTTGCGCCATTCGAAGATTCTGCCGCCGGCTTTTAGATTCGCGTTTGCTTTCGTGGCGTGCGCCGCCGCAGATGTGCACATGCAAAAGCTTTGGCGTGCGCCGCAGTTTTCAGGCTTTACACGTCGAGCGTGTTCAGCAAAGATTTTAGCGCCGAAAGCTCTTCTTTCGTCATTGTTACGCCTTTGCCCATTTTCATGTGGTCAGGCGACCAGCTTCTTATGTCATATTTTGCAGGTCTGTCGCCCCAAGATACCATGTTCAGCTCTGTCTTCCATCCGGCTTTTGATTCCGAAAGAACTCCGAAAGATTCAGTGATTTTGAAAGTAAAATCGTCAGCCATTTTTTTGCCGCCTTTGTTTTGAAACTTGATACATTATAGCATGGTCTGGCTGTTTTGTGGAAAAAACAACAATTTGCAAGCTGAATTCTTGCGTTGTGCGATTGTCTTGTGTTTTCAGTTTAACTGCGCAGTTTGACGCTAAAAAGCAACGTTTTTGGCAAATTTCTGCATATACAGAAACAGCGCCGTGCTTGTCAGCGCGTGCGAGTATTGGCCGTGCCCCATCTTTTGCAGCGTTTCTTCAACCGGCTCGATTATGCAGTTAATGAATTCGTCTTTATCAAGGTTTTGAAAGCCTGTGTTGACCAGATTTTCAGCTACATAAAAGTGAATCACGTTCCGCATTATTGCAGGGTTCGGGCTTACTGTGCCCAAGTGTGTCAGCTTTTGTGCCGAATACCCTGTCTCTTCAAGCAGCTCGCGCGCCGCGCCTGCTTCGGGTTCTTCGTTTTCGTTGATTATTCCGCCCGGAAATTCTGTGGTCAGGCTTTTTGAGCCGTGCCGCCATTGCCTTACCAGTACGAAATATTTTTTCCCGTCTTTTTCAAGAACCGGAACAGTCATAATCCAGTTGCGCGTTTCAAGAACTATGTAATCGCCGCTTTTGTTTTCAGGCGAAATGCTGTGCGTCTGCGTTATATCCATTATTGGTGTTTGAAATAAAACTTTTTGCTCTGTTTCATGCCATAGGAGTAGTTCATCTTTGGTTTCCATATGTTTTCCTTTTGACAGATTTTTTGATTGGTTTTATTCTATATTTAGCTGAAATAGAAGTAAAGCACTTTTACGTTTTTATGATTTTCTGTTATTTTGTAAAATCAGTTTTCAGCTGTTTTACAGGGGGTGTTTATGGCTGTTATTACAATTTCAAGGCAAGTTGCTGCACTGGGTGACGAGATTAGTTCTGTCCTTGCAAAGAAGCTCAACTATAAATTCATTGACAGAAAATTTATAGAGCAAAAGCTTGTAGATTTGGGGTTTTCCGCTGAAAAGCTGAAAAAATACGATGAACGCAAGCCGGGCTTTTTTGCGGCTTTGGCCAAAGACCGCGACGAATATCTGAATTATTTGCAGACTGCTGTTTTTGAAGCCGCAAGCGAAGGCGACTGTGTACTTATCGGAAGAGGTTCGTTCATCATTCTTGAAGACGTGCCGAACAGATTTGCCGTGCGGCTTGTAGCTTCTAACCAAGTGCGTCTTGAGCGTCTTATGAAAGAATTTTCGTGGAACGAGAAGCAGGCTCAGCAGCGCATTGATGAAAGCGACGCGAACAGATTCGGCTTTCACAAGAGCTTCTTCAACCTCGTGAATGAAGACCCGGCACATTATCACATGACGCTCAACACGGCGCTGATGGACATTGAAACGACGGCAGACTGCATCGCCGATGCGCTCAAAAAGACGATGACAGCCGAGAAAGAGCAGCAGGGCAAAAAAAAGATTGACGAGCTGCTGACGGCGCAGCGTGTTGTCAATGCGCTTATATTTGAGTACAAGCTGCCTGTCAATTTCCTTCATGCTGTTATTGACGGCGATGTGCTTTCGCTTCATGGTGTTGCTGATTCCGCAGCCGTTGCCGAGCAAGCTGTAAACGCCGCGTCGAAGGTTATTCCGCAGAAAAAGGTAAAGTCTTGCATCAGCATCGTGCAAGATTTCAAGCCATATTCTTGATCTGTGCGGCGGGTTTCATGCCCCGACGCCGTTGGAAGCTTTGCTGCGAGTCTGCGGCGGGCTTCATTCGTGTTGAACTTGCCGGCTGAGATGGCAAAAGCCGCTTCTCAGGCGGTATATTCTATGTAGGTTCAATCTGTTTCTTTTAAGTGGCGTGCCTTGCTCTTTGATGGCTGGGCGTGCCGTTTTTTTTGCTTGATATAATTCTGAACAAACAATATATTAGTTACATGACACTAGCTAATAAATTTACTCTTTCTAGAATTGTATTTGCACCTTTGTTTTTTATAGTTTACTTTGCACCTGAATGGTTCGGCTTTCCGCCAGCCGTTTCAGCCTGCATTCTTGTTCCTTTGCTTGCGTATGCAGAATTTACAGACTTTCTTGACGGTTACTTTGCCCGAAAAATGAAAGAAGTCAGCGATTTTGGCAAGATTTTTGACCCGTTCGCCGATGTTCTGCTGCACATGACAGTCTTTTTCTGCTTTGCGCTTGCTGGCTATATGCCGAAGCTGATTCTTATATTGATTTTTTACCGCGAATTTTCGATGCTCTTTTTGCGGCTTATGGCTATCAAAGGAAACGTTGCAATTGCGGCTCGCAAAGGCGGCAAGGCAAAGACTGTGCTTTATGTTGTTACAGGCTTTTTCTCGCTGTTTATTGAATGCTGCGCCCGTTGCGGCATAAGCTTTCCCGAAAATATTCCGGCGGTGCTTAGCATTGTTGCGCTTGCGCTTTATGTTGTTTCGCTTATTGCGTGCTATGCTTCTTTTGTTGATTATCTCAAGCATTTTAAGGATGTGCTGAAAGGTCAGCTCTGAAAATTCTGGCTTGAATCTGATTGCTAAAATGAACTGTCCGTTTGCTTCGGGCAGTTCTTTTTTTATGCGCCAAGCATGTGCATGGCTGGTTGCGGCCACGATTCGTTTGAAAAATATTTCTAAAATAAATGCGAAAAAAACTGTTTTTTTTGTTATTTTTTGCTTGACACTTTTTTAATTAAGGGATATATTTTTTCTCACATCAGCAATGATGCTTGAAAAAAGTTGAAAACAATAGAAAAGCTTAGAAGTTGATAAAAAATCTTTTATAGTTTAGCTTTGCTTGTCTTGAACTCAATTAACCTCTTTTCAGAGGTGTTGATTATATTTTCCGAAGTCTGAAAAGCTTTGGAAACGGATCTAGGTAAATAAACAGGGAAGGGGAAGAAGAGAAGACAGGTAAGTCCCGTAAGGGAC
>LVBI01000034.1 GCA_001603145.1 Spirochaetales bacterium Spiro_07
AGTGCTTTCTAAGACATTGTATGTCCAATTGAAAAACATTTCTCCATTTTCTTTTAAGCCGGAAACTGAATAATCATGACGATAAGTTTCCGGCTTTTTTTTGCTTAATGGTAATTTTCATTCTTATTCTTGACCTAAGCAAAAAATTAAGTATATTAGAAATATAGAAACAGGAGTTCGAAAATGACTACAAAAGAAATGTTCAAAGAAAGAATGATGATTAGAAAGACAAATCCGGTCAGAGCATCTGTGCTTGGAATGTTGATTGACGTTGTTCAGAAAAATATCCGTGAGCTTAACCGCGAAGAAACTGAAGCCGATATTGCACAAGCCGCAAAGAAAATGTATGACCAGACAGAAGCAACCCTCGCTGAATACAAGAAGGGCGGCGCAGACACAGCTGAATTGGAAGCTCAGCTTGCCGTTCTTAAAGAATTTGTACCGGAAACGCTTTCGCCTGAAGCTACAAAAGTTGAAATTCAGAAAATCTTAGACGCGCTTGCACCAGAAGAGCGTGTCTTGAAAAACATCATGCCAAAATTGAAAGCTGTTCCCGGAATTGACATGAAGTCTGCAAAAGCTATTGTCGAATCAATGTTGAAATGATTCAGCAAGCTTGCGGAGATTAAACTGAAATTGGGCGGCAAATAAGCCGCTCAATTTGTATAAATCTTTGCCGATAATACAAATAGCTGATTAAAAAATCTACAAGAAATTTTCATATACCGGATTGATTAATGTCTGTTCCTGCTGATAATTTATTACTACAAAAAGAAATACATGGATTATATGCCGCATCATTTGCAAGAATTTTTCTGCTTTTGAGTGTCGGGGCGGTGATCTATTTTTCTACTTTACCGCAGACGCTCATTTATGAGATTTGCGGCCCGATGCTGTTTGTCGCTTTCGTGTCTTTTATAATGATTTTCAGAGTGCACAAAACAAGAAAACCAAAAGCAGCCGGCATTTTCGGCTTGGTTTTAGACGTAATCATTCTGGCGGGACTGCCTTTGTTGTGGTTCTTTTTTCTTGCTGAAAAACCGCTGCCGCCGGCTGCAATAACAAAGACGATGTACCCGTTCATCTGGCTTCTGATTCTGATAATTCAGCTTTTCTCGCTGAAGCCCGCAATGCCTTTTGTCATCGGCTTATCTGCCGGGATAATTCAAACAGGGTTGCTCGTTTTCACATATTTTGCGCCAGAAACCAAATTCTCGACGTCTTTAATGGAAATTTCAGACCCGAACACTGTTGTTGTTTCTTATCAGGCGGCAGCAATATTGTCTGCAATTTTTTCTGGCTTGGTCGGCGCATACATCGCTTCTAGCGTCAGGAATCTGCTCGTTGATGCAGAATTTGCTTCGGGCGATGAAGTGCTTTTCAAAGAAGAAACTTCTGATGCAAGAGGCGGCACTGAAACAGAAGCCGCCGTGCTTTCATGCGAAATCAGGAATTTCACCGCCGCTACAGAAGGCCTTGAAGCGGAACAGATTTTCAAAGTTCTTTCGCTTTTTCACAGAACGATGGGGGCTATCGTCAAAAGCTGTGGCGGAAAAATTGCCGCAAACAACGAGACTTTATGCGCGGCATTCATGTTCAGCGTTGGTCCAAGACGCAACAACGGCGCAGAGCAGGCGTTGCAAGCCGCCGTCAAGATGATTGAATCAATCGACGAGCTGAACAAGCTGCTTGCAGAGAACAAGTTGCCTGAAATTGAAATCGACATCGGCATACATTGCGGCACAATCGCCGTCGGAAGCCTTCACATTAATGGCCGGCCTGTCTTTACTTTGGCCGGTGAAACTGTGACGTTTGCGCAGCGCGTCAAAAATGCATGCAAATCTACAGGTGTTCCGCTATTGTTTTCGGGCTTTACAAAAGACATGCTCAACGGTTCAGAAAAATATGCCTCACCGGTCGGTTCTTTCTCTGTGCGCGGAAAAGACGAAAAAATCACAGTCTACACCACAAGCCAGATTTAAGTCTTAAAGCTATATTTTTTTTGCTTTCTATTTATTAAGATTGCGGTAAACGTCTTTTGCGGTGTGAAAACCGTCTTTTATGACTGTCGCTTCAAGATTTTCTTTTGTTACGGCGTATGGTTGTTCGCAATAAAATGGAACGAGCTTGTCGCTTTTATTCGGAAAATAATCATCGGGCCGCTCCGGGCTGCCGTTTATCAAAGACATTGTGACTTTTGCGGCTCTTGTTGCCAGCGCTTTTATCGGTTTGTACACTGTCATAAATTGTGTGCCCTCCGCTATGTGCTGACACGCCGAAAGGTCAGCGTCTTGACCAGAAACCAAGATTTTGCCTGCAAGCCGCCGCTCTGCCAAAAGCTGAAGTACGGCCTCTGCAATTTGGTCGTTGCCGCAAGTTATTGCGTCAAAATCAGTTGAAGAAGCAAAAACTTCATCAGCTTTTTTTAGCGCTTCGTCAAAGCTCCATTCGTCAAGCCAAATCTGCTTCTTTATTTCGATGTCGCCGCGCTCAACGAGCGGGTCAAGCACGGTCATTATTCCGCGCTTCACTTCATAAGAATTACTATCTTTTTTTGAGCCGTTAATAATCAGATAATTGCCACGCGGGCACGCCGAAGTCAGAGTTTGTGCCATCAACATTCCGACTGTTTTATTATCAAAAGAAACATATGCATCAATCGGCACACCGTTTACAGGCCGGTCATAAGCGATTACTGGAATTTGTTTGTCTATAATCTGCTGAATTACGCCCGAAAGCATGTCGCTGTCGTTTGGAATGACTACAAGCGCGTCGATGTCTTTCGAAAGCAGATACTCAATCTGCGTAATCTGCGCTTCCGTGCCGCCGGCAGAAAGCTGCAAAAGCACCTCGCCGCCAAGAGAAGCAATCTCGCTTGAGAAAATCTTTATGTCTTTGTTCCATCGCTCAAGAATGAAAGTGTCTGACGCAATGGAAAAACCGATGCGCGGCTTTGTCTTGTTATTGTGCTTTGCATCATTATTTTCAGTGTTTTCTGTTTCTTGCGCCTTTGGCTTTATCGTGTATTTTTTCAGCGTGTCTTTTGTGCAGCCAAAAACTGAAAACGATAAAACTATCAATGTTAAAGCTAAGAGTTTTTTCATAAGCCGCCCCTATGCAAAGCGTTTTCAGAATTCGCTCTGAATTCAGACGGGGTGAAGCCCGTAATCTTTCTGAAAAGCCTTGTAAAGTAGTTCTGGTCTTGAAAGCCAGTTTCCGCGCTCACTTCTTTTATGCTCATCTGCGTCAGAAGCAGCTCTTTGGCCTTGGCAATGCGCTTTTCGGCAATATAAGACGAAAAGCCCGTGTTCAGATGCTCGCTGAAAAGATGGCTCAAATGCGTTTCTGAAACTGCGCAAATTGAAGCAACGTCTGCAAGCGACAATGTTTCGTTGAAGTGACAATCGATATATTCGAGTGCTTTTTCCAAAGTTTTGGGTAGCTGGTTCTTTTCCTGCTTTTGGAATTCGTCTTCAAGAATTTTCAGCGCGTTTTTGCCCCAGCTGATGCAGTCGTCTTTCGCAGTGAGCGAAGCAAATTCGTCTGGCACCCAGAACGGCTGGTTTTCGCTGTAATCGCTTGAATAAAGCGCAAGAAGCTTTTCTTGCAAGAGCATGAAAACGCCGCAAAGCGAGAACCGCGCTTTTTCAAGGTTTTCACCTGCAAATAGGTGCTGAACCAAAGCTTCGTAAGCTGTTTCCGGCGTGTTCTGCGTCTGCCTTGCGTCAAAGCTGTCAAGAAACTGCTTAATAAGTGTCTGCTCATGCTTAAAAGAAGACTTTCGCTGCGTTCTTATCTTTTCAAAAGCTTCTGAAGCCGAACTGAAAAGCTCGTTGCCGGGGCAGGGCGAACCCAAGCCGTAGATTATGCTGCCTGTGCTGTCAATTTCAGAGCAGATTGATTCCATGTCATTTTGCAGCCTGTCAAATTGGTTTGAGCTTAACGGTACAAGCATTTGCAAAAATGAAAGATAGTTCGATTCAAAAATCTGGTGCTTGAAAGAAAGCCGCTTCAAAAGCTGCTTCTGCTGTTCTTTTGTTCCTTGAACGAGGGCAACACAGAATTTGTCTTGATCAAAATCGAAAAGCTTTTGCGCTTCAAGCCATTCTTCGTTTGAAAATTCTCTGTGAAGCGTTTCTGTCAAAAAAGCCTGCTTTTTCTGCTGCAAAGATTCTTGCGAATTCGTGCGCTTGCCCAGCGCATCTTTTATGTCTTCAAGTGTCTTTAGAAAGACTTTTTTGGTTACAGGCTTTACAAGATAAGCGAAAACGCCGAGCGGCACGGCTCTTTGCGCAAGGTCAAAACGCTCAAACGCCGTTGAAAGCACAAAAATCGTGTCTGAAAAAGTTTCGTGCATGCTTTCGATTACAGAAAGGCCGTCTTTGCCCGGCATTGCAATGTCCATAAAAACAACCTGCGGCTTGTGCCTGAACATCATTTCGATAGCCTCTTCGCCACTCCGGGCTTTGCCGCATACGGCAAAATCTGGCGCGCCATGCTCAATCATATAGGTGTAGCTTTCAAGAACCGGCTCTTCGTCATCTACGATTAAAACTGAATACATGGTTCCTCCTTAGTGTTCAGGCTGATTGTAATTTTTGTGCCTTTGTGCAGTTCAGTGTCTATTCTGATAATTTCAGTGTTGTTAGGGTAAAAGAAATAAAGCCGCTGAATAACGTTCTCAAGCCCCATAATTTTTGATGAAGTCGAATCGAGGCTAGCTTTTTCAAGCAGCTTTTGCCTTGTTTCTTCTTTCATGCCGCAGCCGTCGTCTTCTACGCAAAGGCGCAGAATGTCGCCATTTTTTTCAGCCGTAACTTTGACAGTGCCGTAGCCTTTGCTTTCGCTGAAACCGTGCACAATTGAATTTTCCACAAGCGGCTGAAGAATCGAAACAGGTACAAGATATTCGTCTTTGAGATTTTCCGGAATGTTGATGTTCAGCGTCAAAGTTTTCGGGAATCTTATTTTGAGAATCTGGCAATAAACTTCGATGCCGTCAGCTTCGTGGCGCAGCGGCACGATTACGTTTTTCTGGCTTACGTCGTGTCTGAAAAGCTTTGCAAGCAGCGTCATGTATTCAGCGGTGTCGTCTGCACCTTCAAGAATTGCAAGTTGTACGCCTGTGTTCAGCGTGTTGAACAAAAAATGCGGGTTCATCTGCGCCTGCATCGTGTAAAGTTCCATGCGCTTCATAAGCTGCTGCATCTTCATGTTGTTGAGCCTTTCTTTCAAGAATTCCTGCTCAACGCCGCGCTTCCATTCAATTTCCTGAATATATGTCGACAAATCGGTTTTCATGCGGTTGAAGCCCGAAATAAGCTCATCGATTTCATACCACACGCCGGCCGGAATGTCTGGCGAGTTGAAGTTTCCGTTTGCAATTTCAAGCGAGCTTTCGACTAGCACATTCAGTGGCTTTAAGATTTTGCCGGTCGCAATCCAGATGCTCAAAAGCGCGAGCAGCATAATCACAAGCACGAACAAAAGCCCCCAAAGGTTCATCTTCCGTGTTTCATCGATGAACGTTTCGTAGCTTGCAATCTGATTTCTGAACCGCTCAAGGCTCACCGTATTAATTTCAGAATCTATGCACGAAAGCAGCTTGTTCATTTCAGCATATTTTGCCGTATAAAGCGTGATGTTGCGCCCGCGTTTTGCTTCGATGGCTTCGTCTGCAACTTCTGAATAATGAAGGATAAGGCTATAAATTTCGCGCTCTTTAAGGTCGCTCTGCTTAAACTGCTTTGGCGGCAGCTTTTGCGTTTTTTGCTTTATTGACTGCTGCTGAACGAGTAACGTGGCAAGCGCCGTGCTTGACCGGCTTGAAAGATATGTCAGCACGGTGTCGTGCAGCTCATGCAGTTCCTGCTGAAAAGCATGAAGCTCGCGCTCTTTTGAGAACCTTTCGTTTGTAATCTGCTGCATCTGCTCTGAAATGAACAGAATGTAGATGTTAGACAAAAGAACCACGGCGCAAAGAACTGACGCGCTTAAAATCATCTGCACTTTTAAAGAAGACTTTTTCATTTCTGCCCGCCTTCGCCGTTGCCGCTTTTCTTAAGAAAGTCAAAGCCGGTGTTTACATAGCTTGAAGTGTAGCCGTTCTGACAGATTTCAAAAACAGACTGCAACGCCTGATAGCCCAGCTGATAAGCGTCAACCGAAATCAATGCGTCAAGCACGCCTTTTTCAAGATAATCTTTTACGGCATCAGACGAGCCGAAACCGATTATTCTGTGCGTTCCAACTTTGTTTTGCTCAACGAGCATTTTTGCATAGGCGAGCGTGTCGTCTTCGTTCGTAAAGATTATTATGTTCGTTCTCGGCTTGGTGCTTAAAAGCGAAGAAACAATCTCTTCTGCGTCCAGCATGTTCTGGCTTGTAACGGCGCAAAGGATTGAATCTTCCAGTTTGTAGCTTGCCGTAGATTTCAGCCCCATCTCAATCAGCTCGCGCTCGGCATACATTCCGGGCGACTTTTCACTGTAGACAATCAGCGGATAAATCAGCGCATGTTCCTTGAAAAGATATTCGCCGATGTAGCAGCCAAGCTCAAAATTGTTTACGCCGATGTGAGTGTACGGCTTGTTCGTCGGAATGGCATGGTCTATAAGCACGAGCGGTGTTGATGTTTCTGCAATTTTGTCCAGAATATCGGCTGTGTCTTTTGTGTCTGAAAACGAATAAATGACCGTGCCGTCTGCGCTGGTGTAGGGCGCGGCAAAAAGCTGGCTTGAATTCTCGTCAAGTTCGTGCACTGAAAGCGCAACATCTTCTTCGGCGCAGAAATCTTCTGCGCCTTTTAGCATTAAATTGAAAAACGAATGTGAAGTTTCCGGCAGATAAATTGCAACATGAAATTTGGGCGTTTCGGTCTGCAATTTGACTTGCTTTGTCAGCTTCAGCACGTAAGAAAGCGACATCGAAAGAGAGAAAACCGCAACGCTTGAGAGAAATATAACTATCGAAAAAAGAACAAGTCTTTTTAGATCAATTTTTTTCATGACAGACACTTAGAGCTTAATGTGCATTGAAGAAAACTTCAACTTTAAAAACTTAAAAAAATTAAGCTTTCAAACCATAAAAGAAATCCGGTCAAAACACCGTTCTGACCGGATTAGGGGGAAATGATCCTGTTTTTATTGGAGGAACAGGAATAGTTGAGCTGTCCGGAAACTGCTGTTTTGCGAACAGATCGAATATCTGAAAATGGGCAAGCTTTTCAAAAGTCAAAAAGCTTGCCCCAATGCAGATCAAATTGTGTTTCTATTGAATTTGTGCTATTTGTAGAGCGGCGAAACTGTGTCTACCATTTTCTGATATTCAGCGTATGCTTTGTCATAAGCTGCAACATTTGCTGCAATCGGGTCTGCGTTCTTTGATTCGTCAAGCTTGATGTGCTCTGCGCAAAGCTCGGCGATGTCGCACTTGCCGCTCTGGTTCTTGAGACACCACAATGCCTGAACAGCACCGCCAAGAGCAGCTGCTTCGTCCAAAGCCGGAACGCGGATTGGCAGGTTCATTACATCAGCTGCAATCTGCCGCCAGATTGGCGATTTTGAGCCGCCGCCGATTAAGCGGATTTCTTTAGGTTTGAAGCCGAGCTTGCGGAATGCGTCAAGACCGCCGCGCATTGCAAATACAGCCGATTCTAGAGAAGCGCGCGCAATGTTTGCTCTGTTTGTGTTTGCCGATGTAAGCCCGGTGATGCTTGCGCGGCCGTTCGGCAGGTTCGGTGTTCTTTCGCCGTTAAAGAACGGAATTACCAAAACGCCTTCAGAACCGCACGGAGCTTTTGCAGCTTCGCCGTCCAAGTCTTTGACGTCAAGCTCAAAAAGACCGCGGACAAATTCTGTTGCTACTGTACAGTTCATTGTGCACAAAAGCGGCAGCCAGCCGCCCGTGCTTGAACAGAAACCGCTCAAACCGTTTGCAGGGTCTGCAATCGGCTTGTCTGAATATCCGTACAAAGTGCCGGAAGTTCCCATAGACATTGTCAAGAAACCGTCAGCAACTGTGCCAGTGCCTACGGCGCCCATCATGTTGTCGCCGCCGCCGGCAGAAACCGGGATTCCTTCTGGGATGCCGTAAGCTTTTGCAGCTTCAGCTGAAACTTTTCCGGCCGGTGCGCTCGGTTCAATTAATTCCGGCAAAAGATTTATAAGCTTAGAATCGATGATGTCGCAGATTTTCTTTGACCATGTTCTGTTCTTAGAATCGAACAATGCCGTACCTGAAGCATCGCCGTATTCCATTACGTATTTTCCAGTAAGCTTCCAGTTAAGATAATCGTGTGGAAGCATGATATATGCAAGTTTTGCAAATGCGTCCGGCTTGTTGTCTTTAAGCCACAAGATTTTCGGGGCAGTAAAGCCAGGAAGCATCAAATTGCCCAAAAGGCTTACAACTTTTTTGTCTCCGCCCGCTTTTTTGGTGATGTATTCACACTGTTTTGTTGTTGCTGTGTCGCACCAAAGCTTGATGTTGTACAAGGCTTTGCCGTCTTTATCAAGCGGAACAAAACCGTGCTGCTGTCCAGAAACGCCGATAGCTTCGATTGTCTTTTTGTTTTCTGCGCTCAATTTGCTGAAACAAACTTCAAGACCTTTGTCGAACCATTCAGTTTTCTGCTCGCGTGTTCCGTCTGCTTCCGAAATTAAATCCATCGGGCAGCTTGCTTTTTCAATAATCTCTTTTTTTTCATAGTCGTAAATTACGACTTTCATGCTCTGTGTCCCAAGATCAATTCCTGCTACTGTTTTCATATGTCCTCCAAATAATAATAGGATACGATGATTGAGGGCTTTTTTCAAATACTGAATTTTGATAAGATATGCCTATTATTGATATAATTTAATTAGTGTGATTAACTGAAATGTGAAGCAAAAGTGGCGTAAAAGCTGAATTTTGGAGATATGTATGCGCATAATCGAAACTGTCTTTGTTTACCGTCTTGCACATGGAGAAAAGCTTGCCTGGCACGGCAGATACCATGCGCATAACGACAATGAATTTGAAGTTCACTACTTTATTGAGGGCGACGGCTCTTTTTTGGCAAATGCCGCAAGGATTTCGATTGACGAAAATGCGCTTTTTCTTGCAGGACCACACGAATTTCATTCGATTGTGCCCGAGCAGGTTACGCGCCCGCTGACGTATTATGCCGTGCTTTTTGAGCTTGACGAACAGCAAGATCATGAAATATATCTTTTATTGACTAACATTTTGAAGCAGCATTCCATTAAGCATCATGCAACAGACGCAAGCCGCTTTCTGTTTGATGAGCTGTTACGGCTTTCAGCTTCTAAACAGAAAGGGCTTGAAAAGTCTGCTGAATTTTTGCTTTGCAGCTTGCTTTACCGCTGGTATTCAGAAGATTCAAGCCCGGTAACGGCAAAGACCGTGATAGCGGAGCAGAAAAAGTCTACGTCAATTGTCAGAGCTGCGATGCAATATTTCAAGACTAACATTCATAAGCCTGTAACGATTACACATGTGGCGTATGAACTTGGGCTTTCGGCGGAGCATTTTATTAGGGTTTTCCGCGAAGAAATGCACATGACGCCGTATCAATATTTTATGCGCCTTAGAACAGAAGCCGCCGCCGCCGAGCTTATAACAACAGATTCGTCTGTGGCAGAAATTGCCGAGCGCTACGCCTTTGAAAATCAGTTTCACTTTTCAAAAGTCTTCAAGCGCTGCACCGGCTTTACGCCCACCGCTTACAGGCATTGCTATATGCAGCGTTAAATGCCATTTTCAGGTAAGATTGTCCGGTCGAGCCGGGCAATGACACAGCATATCGTACTTTTTGCTTTTGCTTGTTTAATGTTTGTCACTGTTTGGAATTACTCTTTTTTGAGTTTTGCACTTTTGAGACGATATAGTCAGTTGCAGTTTGCAGAAGCAAACTGCAACTAGCCTTATTACACAATAGAAATGTTTTTTATAACTCTGTAGAATTACTTAGATTGTTCATCTGGAATATCGATTAAATGATCGCTTTTACACAATCTACAACGTTCCAAAATGCAATATCTATTTTTATCGAAAAATACTTTCAGTTGTTGAGGATTATCATTTCTCCCTAATGGAATTGAATTTAGAAATTTACAAAATTCGATATAATTATCAAGTACATTGAACAAATTACTATAATCCAAATCACATGCCAAACTAACAGCTTTCATATAAAGTCCACCTGAAAAATTACATCCAACAACCTTTTTTGATATTGGTTTTATCTTATAAATAGAAGAATAAAAATCAACATTATTGATACATATAAGTTTTCCATATTCTCCGAAAGTCAAATCTCGTTGAACACGATGAAAAGTAACCTTATGCCCGTTTGTAAGTATTAAATCCAAGTCAAAATAATAATTTCCATCATTCAACTTATCTATTATGGAGTTATATGTTGTTTCATATGTTTCTGCTTTTTCAACCAAAGGATGTTCTTCTATACTTCTTTCAAGGTTATACTTTCTTTCAAAAGCACGTTCTTTTACTGTTTCATTTTTTTCCTTTTCGCTAAAAATTGATGTTAATAAAAACGTAAAAACAAAAATAAAAGATAACATTCGTTTCATTATTGTATCTCCTAGTGTGAACTACAATTTGTACTTTGCTTTTCTGTAACAGATCGACTTTTTGTAGATTCGGCTTCTATTCCCAGTTTTTCCAGATGTCAGGGCAATAGCCGGCGGTGGCGTCAGTTTTGCCGTTGCGCACCAGCGGCGTGCATAGCAGCGACGGCTGTTCCAAAAGCTTTTCGAGCTTGTCTTCGTCTGCAAGATATGCAATTGAAGCATAATCTTTTGATTTGCTGTCAATCAACGCTTCTATGGCTTGGTCTTTGCTGCCAAGCCGGCGCGCTAAAGCTGCAACCACAGATTCAAGCTCGCCTTTGCTTATGCCTTTCTGTTTCAAGTCTATCTTTTGAAAACTGATGTGCCTTTCAGAGAACCAGCGTTCAGCTTTTTTTGTGTCAAAGCACTTTGATGTGCCAAAAATCTGAATGTTCATGCTGATAATGTATCAGCTTCTGCCGCCTTTCCGCAAGCCTTGCAGTTTTTCAGATTCAGATATTGTGAAAAAGAAGTTGCCAATTCCAAATTTGTATGTTATATCAAATATATCTAATATAAGTGATTTCTCTTATAGACTTTATAGGAGTTTGTTTATATTCTACAACTAGAAGCTTTTTTTGAGGAGAATGCTTTGATTAAGAAATTAGCGACTATTGCAATATGGTGTTTAGGCTGCGTCGGTGCTGTTTCTGTCGGCCTTGCTACAAAAGACACTCTGCGCTCGCTCGCTGCAATGAAAGGGCTTGAAACAGGCGTTGCAGTTGCCGCAAACGACCTCAACATAGACTCACATAAGAACATAATTATAGAAAACAGTTCTATTGTTGTTGCAGAAAACTGCATGAAATGGCAGACCATTCACCCAAGAGAAAACACATGGAACTGGCGCGATGCCGACAAGCTTGTTGAATTTGCTGAAGCGAACGGAATGCATGTGAAATTCCACACGCTTTTCTGGCACAATCAGAATTCGGCGTTCTTGTCTGAAAGATGGAGCCGCGAAAAAGCTCTTGACGTGATGGATAATCATATTTCAACGATTATGAACCGCTACAAAGGCAGAATCCGCGAATATGACGTTGTGAACGAAGCTTTTGAAGACGATGGCTCTTTGCGCAAAACTATATGGTATAAGACAATCGGCGAAGATTACATCGAACATGCGTTCAGAAAAGCGCGCGAATGTGACCCGGCCGCAAAGCTTTTCTTAAACGATTATTCAAACGAAACGATGGGGCAGAAAAAGGCAGACGCCATGTTCAATTTCGTAAAGAAACTGAAAGAGAAGGGCGTGCCGATTGACGGCGTTGGTTTCCAGCTTCATATTGATACGGCTTATGGTTTTGATGCGGAAAAAATCAGAAAGAACGTTAAGCGTTACGAAGAAATCGGTGTGCTTGTCTCTTTCAGCGAAGTTGACGTGCGCATTCCGCAAAGAAATTACGACAACCATCTTGCAAAGCAGCAGAAAATCTATTGCGAGCTTCTCAAAATGGCGGCAGAAGAGCCTAACGTGATAAACTTCATCACTTGGGGCTTCACCGACAGCCAGAGCTGGGTTCCGTACACGTTCCCGGGCAAAGGCCATGCGCTGCCGTATGACGAAAAGCTTCAGCCGAAACCGCTTTATGCAGAAATGCTCAAAGTGCTGAAGCAGCAGTGATTGTAGCGTGGAAAGAAGGGCAGCGCAGCGAGCGTTGCCTTTTTTTTGTGGCTTGTTTCAAGCTCGACATTAAGCCGGATTGCTGTTATCATTTAAGCTAATGCCAATTTTATGCAGGTTTTCCCGTAATGGTTACAATTTATGACATTGCAAAAAAGACCGGTTACAGTGCCCCGACAATCTCAAAAGCCCTTAACGGAACAGGCGGATTGAGCGCCGCCACGCGGAAAAAAATTATTGATGTCGCAGAAGAAATAGGCTACAAGCCGAACATGGCAGCCCGCGCCCTTACAACAAAAAAATCATTCCTTATAGGAATTATCTACGAAGACAATTACATGAAGGCGGGCTTTGAGCATCCTCTTTTTGGCGGCATTTTGAATACATTCCGCACCGAAATGGAAAATTCTGGCTATGATTTGATTTTTCTTTCAAAGACGTTCGGATCGGGCAAAGCTTCTTATCTAGACCATTGCATTCACCGCGATGTAGACGGCGTTGTCGTTATCAATTCGGGCGAGGCAGCGGAAGAGCTTATCGGCCTTGCCCAGTCTGAAATTCCGTGCGTTTCAACGAACGACATTATTCCGGGCATTCCTTATGTAGTAACGGAAAACTTTGAGGCAGGCCGCAAAGCTGCTGAACATTTCATCAAGAACGGTCATAAAAAATTCGCTTATATTTCAGGGCCTGCAAACGAATACACACGCGCTTCAACAGAAAGGCTTGAAGGCTTCAAAAGCGTTATTCGCGAAAATCACTTTGATTTTGATGATTCTTATGTTGCTCCTTGCCCTTCATGGTTTAGAGATGACGGCTTTGAGGCGATGCGGCAGCTTTATGAGAGCCACGCTGACATAACGGCGATGTTTTCTTCTAATGACAGCTTGGCTGTTGGCGCGATGAACTATTGCAAGTCGATAGGACTTGCTGTGCCGGACGATGTTTCGTTTATTGGTTTTGACGATGAGATGTTTTCAAGCTATTGCACGCCGCCGCTTACAACATTCAAGCAGAAGCGCGAAGAAATTGCAGAAGTTGCCGCCGAGATTCTTCACAACCGGCTTGCAGGGCTGCCTGTTTCAGATTCCGTAAGGATAAGCGCCAACTTTATTGAACGGAGTTCTGTAAAGAACCTGAATATATAATCACATCTGTATGGCCGCATGTCACCCCGAACTTGGTTCGGGGTCTATTAGCTTATGAACTATGAGATGCTGTATGTAGCCGCCAAAGGCTAACAAGTTCAGCATGACGCAGCCTTGTGCATCCATTACCAGTTTCCGCCAGCGTTTTGCACTAGATTTATCTACATTTTTAGAATCATCCGGCAAAACGGCCAAGTTTCGCTTTGCAAGTCTGGGGTTCTTAGGGCGTAGCCCTAAGCAGTGCCGGAAAAGGAAGGGGTTTAAGGGGAAGGGAAAACCTCGCTTCTGAGTAGGGGTTTTCCTTGCCCCTTTAAGCTATTTCTCGAAATCGTCGTCGGGGAGAATTTCAGCTTCAATAGAAAGCGGCTTGTGCTTCCATTCAAGATAAACGCACATAGCAGAGCCGATAAGCAGCGCGATGCCGCCAAGCCTGATGATTATAACACCGATTTTAGCTGGAAGACAGAAAAGAATCACCGACAAAACAAGCGAAACAATTGCCTCTGTTGAGAACGAATGTGTCTCAAGATTTGCCGCTTTGAGCTGCGTAATGTTAAAAAGTTCAGCTATTGCCGAAAGAAAGAGATAAACCGCAATCACATAGACCATAATTGTCCAGAGAATTCCTGCAAACACAAGCGGCAGCAGCACAGCAAGCGCGCCCAAGATAATGCTTGAAAAGCCTTTGATTGTCTCTGTCGTGCAGAATGCGCTGTCCGGCAGAATGTTCCGCACGGCAACAAGCGAGTGCAGGCCGTTGATTATGGCCGCAATGCCGAGCACGATTACGCTCACCTTTACACATTCAGTCGGCGCAAGTATCATCATTATGCCAATCACCGCAGTCAAAGCTGCAAGCATCAAATAACTCTTTCTCATATGTCTTTCTCCTGTGTCTATATTACCCGAAAAACGGCCGCGCGGCAAAAAAACTTAGAGCACGCTCTGCAAAAATTGCGCAGTCCGTTCGTTTTTAGGCGAATTGAAAATCTGGTCGGGCGAACCTTCTTCGAGGAATTTGCCTTCATACATAAAAATGAGCCTGTCGGCAACTTCGCGCGCAAAGCCCATTTCGTGGGTTACGCAAATCATCGTCATGCCGTCGCGTGCAAGCTTTTCCATAACGTTGAGAACTTCGTTTACCATTTCAGGGTCTAACGCCGAGGTCGGTTCGTCAAAAAGCATAACGTCAGGGTTCATGGCAAGCGCGCGCACAATGGCAATTCTCTGCTTCTGCCCGCCCGAAAGCGTAGAAGGGTAGGCGTCAGCCTTGTCTGCAAGACCAACCATGTCAAGCAGCTCCATCGCTTCGGCATGAGCTTCGCTTTTTGTCTTGAGCTTGAGCGTGAGCGGCGCAAGCGTTATGTTCTGCAAGACATTCAAATGTGGAAAAAGGTTGAAATGCTGAAAAACCATGCCCATTTTCTGCCGCAGCTTGTCAATGTCAGTTTTTTTGGCTGTCAAGTCTGTGCCTTCAAAGAAAATGCTGCCGCTGTCCGGCGTTTCAAGCAAGTTAAGGCAGCGCAAGAATGTGCTTTTGCCCGAACCTGAAGGCCCGATGATTACGACCCTTTCGTTTTTGTTAATCGTTGTTGAAACATCTCTGATGACAGGCAATGTGCCGAAATTTTTTACAAGATTATTTACTTCTATCACTGCGTGCCATCCTTTTTTCAAAAATGCCGAAAAGCTTTGTCAGCCCGAGCGTAAGGCAGAGGTAAACCGCCGCACATGTCAAAAGCGGAATCCATGCGTTGTAAGTCGCGTTTCTGATCATGTCGCCTGTCTTTGTAAGGTCGGTTACGGCGATAAAGCTTGCAACCGAAGTTTCTTTGATAAGCACAATGAATTCGCTTGTGTATGTCGGCAGCACGGCTTTTGCGGCTTGCGGCAAGATAATCTTCATTAGCGTCTGGCTGCGGCTAAGACCGAGCGAGCGGCCAGCTTCAGTCTGACCGATGTCTACACCTTGAATGCCGGCGCGGAAAATTTCAGTGCAATATGCGCCTGAATTTATGCCGTAAGCCAGAACCGCAACAAGCAGCCTGTCTAGTCCGAGCGGTGCAAAAATGACAAAGTAGAAAATCATCAGCTGAGTTGCGAGCGGTATGCCGCGGATAACTGTTGTATAGACTGTCGCGATTGCGCGTAAGCATTTGTGGTGCGAAATCTTGAGAAGAGCAAAGATGCTGCCCAGAATTGTGCCGATTATGATTGCGCAAACTGCAATGAGAACTGTAATGCCGAGTCCTTGCAGAAGCAGAAGCCAGCGGTCGCCTACGATAATTGTATCTATGAAAGATTGAACCAAAGGTTTCCCCCAAAAACAAAAAAAGGTGCCGCCTTTTCAAGCGACGCCTTTGAGTTTATCACAGAGTTTGATAACAGTCGAGTAGACAAGAATTAGCGAAGAAGCTTCAAAAGCTTGCGCTGGAAGCTTCTTCTTTGTCCGGCTTACTGCTTCGGTTTTCTTACGATGATAACTTGTTCAGATTCAAAATATGGTACAGAGAAAGACACGTTCTTTTTGCGCTCTTCTGTTACAGACATGCCAGCTGCAATAAAGTCGATTGCGCCAGAAGAAAGGGCCGGAATAAGGCTGTCGAAATCCATGTTCACAACTTCAAGCTGCATTCCCTTGTCTTTTGCAATTCTTTCGCCAACTGAAATGTCAAAGCCTACGATGTCTTTGCCTTCAAGATATTCAAACGGCGGGAAAGTTGCGTTTGTGCCGAGCTTGAGAATTTTTCCGCTTTTTGGGTTTTCAGATGCAGGAACTTGAATCTTGCCATCAGTCGGCATAAAAGCGTTTACAAGCTTTTTATATTCGCCTGTTGACTTAAGCTTGATGATTGTTGTGTTGATGTCGTTAAGAAGCTCAAGATCGTCTTTTCTAACTGCAATGGCGTATTCTTCTTTTGCAAATTTGTCGGTGACAATCATCAAATCGCTGTTTCTTGAAACGATTTCTTTTGCAGGCAACTCGTCAAGAACAACTGCGTCAATTGCGCCGTTCTTGAGGTCAAGCGCAGCATCAATGCCGCTTTTAAAAGAAGAAAGCTTTGCATTCTTTACGTTTTCCTGAACATAGAGTTCGCCGGTTGTGCCCTGCTGAACGCCGATTCTTTTGCCGTCCAAGTCAGCAGCGCTTTTAATAACAACCTGTTCACGGTTTCCGGCAGCAAATACATTGGCGGCAAGAATCAATGCAGCGCCAATCAACAAAAGCTTTTTCATAAAATCCCCCTGAAATATTCAATAGTTTTGAAATGGAATCTGGCGTTATTTCTATAACTAGGAACATCCCGATTCAGCTAATATTGTACTAAATAAAATGAAAAATGTCACCTATTTTTATGATAGATAAAGCTTTATCTACGAATTGGCATTATCGGGCAAAACGCCAAGATTTGCCTTGCGGCAAATCTTGTAACGGATGCACAAGGTTGCTTTTTCCGCGGTCAGTGTAAAGGCATATCTACGGTTCATAGATTCGCGCATCTATTCAGCCTGCAGATGCAGATAAGAACTGCATTGACGGAACACAAAACTGCTTTTACAATGAAAACGGTGAAATTAAAGCTAAAAGTGAACGATTTTCCGTTTTCAGCAGGTGATACAACAAGGAGTCGTTATGAAAAAAATATTCTGCCTGTTAATTTTTTTTGCAATGATGAACATTTATGGTGAAAAATCACAAATAACTGTTAATACAACAGATTCTATTCCTTTAACTGAAATAGAAAACTTTTTTGGATTCAAGATAGATATTTTTACTAAGAAATTCGAAAAATACGATTCTGATTTCCAAAAAATGCAGAATGCGGTTCTTTTTACAGAAAGCCCTTCATTGGAAGTGGAAGAACCTTTCCAAATCTACAATTTTATAGATGATATAAATCTTGGTGGACAGATAGCCGATATATTTTTTTTGTCAAAAAGGAAATTTTCTGATAACTGTACAAGATTACAAAATGAATACAAAAATTTATATATTTATTATTATTGTATGAACAATGAAATAGAAAAACCTCTGTTTGTAATAGGAATTAGTCGCCATACAGGTGAAATTGTATTTGTGTATGGCGATAAATATTATCAATGGTTTGAAGGCATGTCTTTTGAATTAAAATAAATAAAAATCCTAAAAGAAAGAACAGCTGCTTTGTTAGATTGCTTCGTCACTACGTTCCTCGCAATGACGGTGCTGTTCGGCTGCACGAAAGCCAGAACAGCTCTTAGCGAGACACTTTCTAGCAGGAGCGGTTCTTGGCTTGTCGTGCAAAGACGCTACCGTCTGCCCGAGAATTTTTCGATTTGTTCGCCGAGAAGCGGAATAAGCTGCTTTTTGCGCGAAACGATGTCCTTCAGCATATAGACAGATTCTTCTCGCTTCGGAAAGCCGATTGACTGAAGAAACGCCTGGTCGCCAGAAATGAGCATTACGCTTGTAAGGCGCGTAATGTCTGTAACCATGAGCGAGCAGAAAAGCGCCTTTGACGAGCGCCGCTCAATATCAAGTTCTTTGACGAATTCTTCTTTCCTTGTAACAATCTCTTCCGGGTTGTCAATTTCAATCTGGCTGACCGTAAAGTTGAAGCCGTCTTCCGTGTATTCTTTCATGTCCTGGTGGATTACTTCCGACGCGCTTCTTCCGCAAATCTGACCGGCGGCCTGCGCAATATCCATGCCGAGCTTGTCGATGTCAAGGTTCGTCACATTCGAAAGAAATTCTGCCGTTTCGCGGTCAATGTCCGTAGTTGTTGCGGAATGAAGCGTCAGCGTATCAGCCAGAATGCCCGAAAGCAGAATCGAAGCAATAGCTTTTGAAATCGGCACGCGGTTTTCTCTGTAAAGGTTGGTGATAATCGTTGCGGTTGCGCCGACCGGCTTGTTGATGAACGTAATCGGGTCTCTGGTCGAAAGATTGCCGAGCCTGTGGTGGTCGATAATCTCAAGAATCTTGTAGTTTTCTATGCCTTCAACGGCTTGTGTCTGTTCGTTGTGGTCAACAAGCGTAATGTCGATGTTCGCTTCCTGCAAGAGGTCGCCTTCTGAGATTGTGCCGATAACTTTTGCATCGTCTGAAATTACGGGCAAAGTGCGGCTTGGCGACTGCGACAAATGGCTTTTGATGCGGCGCACAATGTCAGTTGCTTTTACCGGCTGAATAGTTCTGTCTGCCATTGCAGAAACCGGCGTGGCGTATACGCTCAGCATTGCGGTTGACGCGGCATCATAAGGGCTTATCAGCACAGAAACGTTGTGCTTTTCAGCTTTTTCGCGCAGTTCTTTGCTCATAATTGAGCCGGCCGACATAATCAGCGCCCTTATCCCTTTTTCGATGCAATATTCCTGAATGTCAGTTCTGTCGCCTGTTATTACAACTGAATTTTCGCTTGCCTGCATGTCGAGAATCTGCTTGAAAGATTCAAACTGAGAAGCCGCCACAAGTATGTCGCATTTGAAGATTTCGTCTTCATTAAACGTAACGAGCGGCTGCGCGTTCAGCGTTTCCTGCATTAATGTGATGCTCGTAATCAATGCCGAAGAGCGTTCCGGGTCTAGCGTCTTGAGAATGTTCTTAGAAAATGCATTGTAGTGCAAAAGCGAATGATAGTGCCCTTCATCGTCAACTACTGGCAGCACTTTAGAGCTGCAAGCTTCCATTTGAGAAATTGCGTTCCACAGCGAAGTTTTGCAATTTACTGTATCGTTTGTGGGCGGCATGTAGTATTCAACCTTCGGCACAAGGTCTGGCACATATTCAGGCACCGGCACTTTAAAGCGGTTGAAAATATATTCCGTCTGCGGATTTATCTTGCCGGCACGCGCCGCAACGTATTCTTCGTGGCCCATGTTCTTGCGCAAATCTGCCAGCGCCGCGGCAGACACAACTGAATCTGTATCAGGGTTTCTGTGGCCTATTACATATACCCGTTTTTGTTTTGAACTCATAAATATCCTTATTGCAAATAATAAACAAAAAAATTATAGTCTTTAAATCAGTATATTGCAAATAGAAGTTTTTTCTATGGTGCGCCTTTTTTTGCGGCGCGTTTGCGGTTGCAATAAATTATAGATATTTATAGAAGAGAATTGAACAATATGATTTCACTTGTTGCTTTTTTGGGAAATTATGGCCGCGAATATGAAAAAACGCGCCACAATGCGGCTTGGATTTTTGAAGAAGCTCTGCCTTTTGCGCCAAAGCTCAACTGGCAGTCTAAATTCAAAGGTCAGTACGCTGTTCTTGATCGCTCCGTTATTCAAGAAATGTCTGAAAGCATTTGCGGCAAGCCGATAAAAAGCACTGCCGCAGAAGAGGGCAAAGTCTATTTTCTTAAGCCCGAAACTTATATGAACCTTTCAGGCGAAAGCATCGGCGCGCTTGCAACTTTTTTTAAGATTAAGCCAGAAGAGATTCTCGTCATACATGATGAGCTTGAGCTTGCGCCCGGCACTGTCAGCCTTAAATGGTCGGGCGGTCTTGGCGGGCACAACGGATTACGTTCTACAAAAGCTGTTCTCGGCACAGCTGATTTCTGGCGCATCCGCATCGGCATTGGGCGGCCAGACCACAGCGACATTGCGGGCTACGTGCTTTCAGCTTTTTCAAGCGACGAGCAGATTATACTTTCGCAGATTTTTCCGCAATTAAGCTCGCTACTGGTTCAGGTTTTGTGCAAGAACCCCGACACGCTCTTAAAAGACTGGCAAAAGAAAAAGCTGAACGTGTAAAATAAATCAAACAATATGGAAGGAGCAGACAATGAACAACAACAAAAAATGGTACGGATTCAACATGATTTGGCTTTTTTCGATGGGCGACCGCAAGGAAGTTGCGCCGTCTGAAATTGTTATAAACGAAAAAGAGCTTGATTTTATTGCCGACATGGGCTGCAACTTTATACGCGTGCCCACCGATTACCGCTTTTGGACGCACAACTTTGACTATGAAAACCGCGACGAAGCCATGCTCAAAAGGCTTGATGCGTGTATCGATGCTGTTGTCTCAAGAGGAATGCACTGCTCTTTGAACGTGCACAGAGCGCCGGGCTATTGCATTAACGGCGCGGAGCTTGAAAAGCACAACTTGTGGCAAGACCAAATTGCTCAAGACGCTTTTGTTTCGCTGTGGAAATTCTTGGCCGAGCGTTATTCAAGCTATGGCACAGACCAGCTAAGCTTTGACTTGCTCAACGAGCCGCCAAACATCGGCCAGTACGGCATGACTAGAGATATACACGAAAAGCTTATGCGCCGCACGGCCGCGGTCATCCGCTCTGTAACAAAAGACCGCCCGATTGTACTTGACGGTCTTTGCGGCGGCAACGAAGCTATGCCCGAGCTTGCCGATTTGGGCGTAATCCACAGCACGCGCGGCTATCAGCCGATGTCCGTAACGCATTATCAGGCTGATTGGTGCCCGGCTGCACAAACCGGAAAAGCGCCGGTCTATCCCGGCTCTGAATGGGAAGGCAAAATCTGGAACAGAAACACGCTGCTTGAGCATTATGCGCCGTGGAAGGCTTTGTCTGACAAAGGCGTTTCGGTGCATGTGGGCGAATTCGGCTGCTACGACAAGACAGACCACGCTACGGCAATGAACTGGTTCAACGACCTTTTTTCAGTTTACCGCGAATTGGGCTGGGGCTTCTCGCTGTGGAACTTCATCGGTGAATTTGGCATTATCGGCCACAACAGGCCGGGAACAATCTGGGAAAACATCAAAGGCTTTAAGGTTGACCGCGAGCTTTACGATTTAATCAAAGAATATATGGAATGACTTGCTACGCTCCTCGTAATGGCGGGCTTGTAATTAGGCTGGTTCACAAGCGGCACACATAAGCCGCCGGTTTTACTACGGAAAAGCGGCACTTTTCGCCGATAGAACTTTGTTCGTAGATAGAGCTATTGCGAAAAGAAAAATT
>LVBI01000035.1 GCA_001603145.1 Spirochaetales bacterium Spiro_07
GCCAGCCTGCCATATTTTCTGTGGTATGGTCTGAAAGGTTTATGCCGTCTCTTGAGAAATATTCTGTAGACGGAACTATTTCAGTGCCGCTTGAGTTGACGCATCTATAATAATACGGAACTTTGAAAGGCAATGCCTTGCCCAATTCAACGTGTGTTTCTTCAAGCTGTGCAACACGTGTTGTGCCGTTTGATAAGTTTATATATGCAGTGCCAGAAACTGTGTCGTTAGGCCCGATTCTTGGGAGTACGTCTTTTGTTGTTGTGGCGTCCGCTATAATTGCTGGTTGCGGAACACCGTTTACGGTCAGTTCAATTCTTATAGTTGTAATGTTGTCGAGCGCGGCCATCTGGGTTATGAGCAGCCCGCTTTCCTCTTCAAAAGAATTGCTGCCTTGCGGGTCAAGACCAGGGCCGGTCTGTGTTCCCTTTCCCCAGCCGCCAGCATCGCCGCCGTTGTGTATTCCGCCGCTTTCTGTCTTGTGCCAGCCAGATACAGCTCCTCCGCCACCGCCGCCGCCGCCGCATGCGGCAAGGCTGAAAGCCAGAATAATGGCGGTTAAGGCTATAAAAAGTTTTGTCAGGCTATTATATTGCTTGTTGCTTGTTGCTTGTTGCTTGTTGCTTGTTGCTTGTTGCTTGTTGCTTGTTGCTTGTTGCTTAAAAATTGTAAAGCGCGTTTCATGCTTGTCAAGTACCTTTAAAGCTATTCTTGAAAATTCCCTGTTTGTTCGTAAAACGAATTATACCGCAAATCGATAAAAAAAGCAAAACTTCTTTTCGCAACAGCTTCAATAGCCCCATGTGTCATTGCCGTGCTTGACACGGCAATCTTGCCGCTGTACATACACCAAAAGATTACCCGGTCAAGCCGGGTAATGACATGCTGCTTCCTTTGCACTTTTGCTACGCAAAAACCGGCAGAATTTATTCATCAACCTAAAAAGATTGTCGGGTCACGCTTGGCAATAACAGTTTTAAGACACTTCGCCGCGAAGCACAATTGGTCATTTCGACTACGCTCAATGACCGGATTAATCTGCGTAAGCGGAGCAAAACTTAAAGTGTAGATAATCGGGGGTTATTAGGGGTTCTTTTCGCAGCAACTTGTTCCACAACAAAACGCCAATCGGCGAAAAGCGCCGCTTTTGCAAAACAAAACCGGCAGCCTTTGCAAAAGTAAGTTTTGTGCACCAGTTACAAGATTCCGTAAAGAATCTTGGCCGTTTTGCTCGATAAGACTAAAACTATAGATTAAGCTAATACAAAACGCCGCCTCGGATGAAGGGGTTTTCCCTTCCCCTTCAAAGTTCAGTGGCACTTTCAAGTGTCAAAAGTTCCGGCACTTCCAAGTGCCAATCTAAAGCAACGGAATATTGTTCTTTGCACATTCGTCAATCATTGACTGCGGCCATGTGCTTACTTGGGTTTCGCCGATATGGGCTTTTCTCAAGAAGTACATGCACAATCTTGACTGGCCTATGCCGCCGCCGATTGATGGAGAAAGCTCGCCATTGAGAAGCCTTTTATGAAAATAAAGCTTTGACCGCTCAGGGCAGCCGCGCTCTTCAAGCTGGCGTTTCAAAGATTCTGGCGAAACACGCACGCCCATCGAAGAAATTTCAAAAGCTCTTTCGAGCACAGGGTTCCACACAAGCAAATCGCCGTTAAGACCGCGCTTGCCGTCGCCTGTTTCGCTAATCCAGTCGTCATAGTCCGGCGCGCGGCCGTCGTGTGCAATGCCGTCAGAAAGCGGTGCACCGATTCCTATGATGAAGACAGCACCATATTTCTTGGCTATTTCATTTTCGCGCTCTTTAACCGAAAGTTTCGGATAAGCTTGAAGCAAATCTTCTGCATGAATGAACGTAATCTCTTCGGGCAGAATCGGCGTAATCTGCGGAAAACGATCGTAAATATAGAATTCGGTGCGCTTCAAGCAGCGGAAAATCTTCTTTACGACGTCTTTCAAAAATTCAATGCTTCTGTCGTTGTTGTCAATCGCCATTTCCCAGTCCCACTGGTCAACGTAAAGCGAATGAATGTTGTCCAAGTCTTCGTCAGCGCGGATTGCGTTCATGTCTGTGTAAATGCCGAAGCCTCTTGAAAGGCCAAGCTCCGTAATCTTTACCCTCTTCCACTTTGCGAGCGAATGTACAATTTCCATTGCCTGCTCGTTCATGTCTTTCACAGGAAAACTTACAGGGCGTTCCACGCCGTTCAAGTCGTCATTCAAGCCTGTGCCTTTTGGAACAAAAAGCGGTGCAGTGACACGCGTCAGATTAAGCTCGGTTGAAAGCGCAAGCTGAAAAAAATCCTTAATCATGACGATTGCATGTTCGGTTTCTTTGACCGAAAGCAACGGTTTATACTTCTTTGGAATCGTAAGCTGAGACATTTTGTTTCATCCTTAGTTATCGTTTAGTTTTATGCGCTACACGCTTTCAAGCACTTTCTTGAAAATCGCAAGCCCGGCCAGAGCCTGCTCTTCTGTAAGCACAAGAGGCGGCAAAAAGCGCACGGCCTTTGTTCCGGCTGTTGAAACACACAAGCCGTTTTCAAGACATTTCTTCTGAATCTCGCCAGGAGCTTGCGTAACGTCAATGCCGAGCATCAAGCCCTTGCCGTGAACCAAAGTTACGCATGGCAGCTTCCATGAGTTGATTGTATCAGTTATGAGCTTGCCGACTTTGTTGACATGCTCAAAAAAGCCAGGCTTAAGCATTTCTGCAAGCACTGCCCTGCCGCCTGCACATGCAAGCGGATTGCCGCCGAATGTAGACTGATGGTCTCCGGCAACAAAAACGTCAGTTGCCCTACCGCCGAAAATACATGCGCCCATCGGAACGCCGCCGGCGATGCCTTTTGCAGCTGTAATAACGTCTGGCTCAAGCCCCATTGCAAGGCTTGCGAACAATGCGCCTGTTCTGCCCATGCCGGTCTGAACTTCGTCAATAACGACGAGCGCACCTGCTTTGCGTGCCGCGTCGCATGCGGCTTTTGCCCATTTCTCGTCAACCAAGTTTACGCCGCCCTCACCTTGAATACATTCCATCATAAAGGCACAAACTGAATCGTCAAAAGTTTTTTCGATTGCGTCAAAATCGCCCGGCTCAATGTACTTAAAGCCGTCCGGGTAAGGCGCAAAGCAGTCAGGGTGAAATTTTTCTTGGCCTGTTGCCATAAGCGTTGCCAAAGACCGGCCGTGGAAAGACTGCTTGAGCGTAACAATTGTCTTTCTCTTGCCGCCCTTGTCCTTGCTTTCAAGCCAGCCGAACTTGCGTGCAAGCTTGATTGCAGCTTCGTTTGCTTCCGCACCAGAATTGCAGAAATAAACGCGCTTCATGCCGGTTGCCTTTGTCAGTTCTTCTGCAAAAGCAAGGTTCGTATCAGACGTGTAATAATTTCCGATATGAATTTCTTTCTTAATCTGGTCGGTCAAAGCCTTTACCAGAACCGGGTTGTTATGCCCCAAGCAATTGACACCAATGCCAGAGACAAAATCAATATATTTCTTGCCGTTCTTATCAACAAGCTCCGCGCCGTTGCCGCCGACAAAAGTTACATCAAAACTTCCATAGTTGTTTGCAACAATTCCAGCCATATTATTTCCTTTATAAAAGCTAAAGCCAAAAGCCGCGCACTGCCATTGCCGTCAAACCACGGCAAGAGCAGTGCATCAGCTTACAAAATCATCGTACCTACACCGCGGTCACTGAAAACTTCAAGCAGAAGCGCGTGAGGCACACGGCCATCGATTATATGCGTTCGAAGCACGCCGCCGTCCAAAGCTTCGGTACAGCAAGCCACTTTCGGAATCATTCCGCTTGAAATTACGCCTGTTTCAACAAGCTGCGGAATGTCTTCGCGCTTGATGACCGAAATGAGCGAGCTTGGGTCGTTCACGTCGCGCAAAAGCCCCGGAACATTCGTCATCTGCACGAACTTTTCTGCTTTGAGCGCAACCGCAATCTTGGCGGCGGCTGTATCAGCATTAATGTTATACGAATGCGGGTCGCCCGGACCGCCGGCAGCTACAGTCGAAATAACAGGAATAAAGCCTTCTGCAATAACCTGATTGATGATAGAAGGGTTTATAGCCGTAACTTCGCCGACAAAGCCCAAGTCTGCGCCGTTTGACGTAAGCTTGGTCGCCGTAAGCATTCCGCCGTCTATGCCGCAAAGACCAACAGCCTTGCCACCTGCTTTTTGAAGCAGCCCGACAATCTCTTTGTTGATTTTGCCCGCAAGCACTTCCTGCACAATTTCCATTGTCTCTTCGTCTGTGTAGCGCAAGCCGTTCACAAACTTAGATTCTTTGCCGACTTTCTCAAGAGCTGCGTTAATTTCAGGGCCGCCACCGTGCACAAGCACCGAGCGGATGCCGACCAAGCTCATAAGAACAAGGTCTTCCATCACGGCCTGCTTCAGCTCCGTGTTAAGCATGGCGTTTCCGCCGTATTTTACTACGATGGTCTTGCCGGCATAACGCTGAATATAAGGCATTGCCTGAACAAGCACATCGGTCCAATCTTCATTAGAAATCATGTGCGGTAATCTCCGTTAATCTTTACATATTCATAAGTCAAATCGCAGCCCCAGGCCGTGCCCGAAGCATCGCCGTCTTTCAATGTAATCAGAATCTTTACTTCCTTTTCGCCAAGCACAATTTTTGCCTTGTCTTCGTCAAAAGGAAGGTCTGCGCCGTCTTTGCAGACATCGATTGTTCCTTTGCTGTTCGTAAAAGAAACGCTCGTCTTTGTCTGGTCAAAGAATTCGCCTGAATAGCCCATTGCGCAGAGAATGCGCCCCCAGTTTGCGTCTGCACCGAAGAAAGCCGCCTTAACGAGGCTTGAGCTGATAACAGACTTTGCAAGCTTGCGTGCAACTTCAACAGAAGATGCGCCCTGAACGGTGCATTCAATCAGACGTTCCGCGCCTTCGCCGTCTGCCGCAATCTTGCGCGCCATCATCGTGTTCACTTCGTTGAGCGCTGCAAGGAAAGCGTCATAATCTGTGCCCTTTGCCTTTATCTCTGCGTTACCGGCCATGCCGTTTGCCAGAATCGACAAAGTATCGTTCGTGCTTGTGTCGCCGTCAACTGAAACACAATTGTAAGTGCCTTTAATGCTTTCAGACAATGCAGCCTGAAGCATTTCGCTTGAAATGGCGCAGTCTGTCGTAATAAAGCCGAGCATTGTTCCCATGTTGATGTGAATCATGCCCGAACCTTTTGCCATAGTGCCGATGCGCACTGTCTTACCGCCGATTGTAGTTTCTACAGCCACTTCTTTGTAAACAGTGTCTGTCGTCATAATAGCTTCGCGAGCGGCAACGTTGCCTGAACGGCTCAAGCCTTCTTTAAGCTTTGGCAAAGCTTTTTCGATTACGTCTATGTTTATCTGCTGGCCGATAACGCCGGTTGAGCAGACGATAACGTCAGTTTCTGAAACAGCAAGGGCTTTTGCAGCGGCACGCGCCATACGCAAAGCGTTTTCTGCGCCTTTTGCGCCTGTGCACGCATTCGCGTTGCCAGAATTGGCGATAACAGCCTGAGCACGGCCAGTCTTTACATGCTCGCGCGAAAGCTTTACAGGCTCAGCCTTTACGAGGTTCGACGTAAAGACAGCGCCGACACTGCACGGCTTTTCTGAATAAATCAGAGCCAAATCATTCTTGGTTCTTCCCGGCTTGATGCCGGCAAGCACGCCATTTGCACTAAAACCAAGCGGCGCACACACGCCGCCATCAATCAGCTTAGTCAATTTCTACAGCCTCTAAAAAAACGTATATTGGTCAGATTCAAAACTGAATGACCGTGTATTTATAATTTCCTATTAAAAAGCCGGAGGAATCATATCGATTCCCATGTCTTCTTTATAGCCGAACATAATGTTCATATTCTGAACAGCCTGACCGGCCGCGCCTTTGAGCATGTTGTCAAGCGCAGAGCAAATTTCGAGCATACGGCCGTCGTGCACAACATGAACAGAAATGTCGCAGTAATTTGAATAGCGCACGTTCTTGGTTGTCGGCACCATGCCTGTCGGAAGCACACGGACAAAAGGCTCGTTAGCATAAAAGTCGCTGTAAAGGCGCTGAATTATCTTGCTGTTGATTTCAGCACCGGCGGCTTCGCATATTGTATCATTGAGCTGCGCATAAACTGTGCTTACAATGCCACGGCTCATCGGAACAAGATGAGGCGTAAAGACAACGCCACAATGTTCGCCAGCTGCAATAGAAAGGTTGCGCTCAATTTCAGGCTGGTGCCTGTGCGCGCCAACCGCATAAGGCGAGATTGATTCGCCGCATTCACAGAACTGATTCTTAATAGAAGGGTTTCTGCCTGTGCCGGTTACACCGCTCTTTGAATCAACGATAATCGGGTCAAACTTGATAAGTCCGTTCTCTATAGCTGGCAAAAGCGCAAGCGTTGCAGAAGTAACGTAGCAGCCCGGGTTGCCGATTATGCGCGCTTTCGCAATTTTCTTGCGGTTCATTTCCGGCAGACCGTATACAGATTCTGCGTGCGCAGACTGATATTTCCAGCTTTCTTTGTACCATTTTGTAAACGTAGCCTCATCATCGTCAAAGCGGAAATCTGCCGACATGTCGATAAGCTTCTTGCCTTTCTTGAGACATTCGGCCGCATACTGCTCGGCCACGCCATGCGGAAGCGCCGTAAAAATAACGTCAGAATCATCAACGATTGAATCTGCATTAACAAGCTTTATATCGATGCAGCCTGCAAGGTTCGGATACACATCCTGCATTTGTTGTCCTTCAAAGCTGACGGAACTCAAATTCAAGCGTTTTACCTTCGGATGACGAGCAAGCAAACGAACCAATTCTGCACCAACATAACCGGTAGCACCAATAATTCCTACGTGTATCATAATCCCTCCTTGACAGAGCCAGACAGAAACTGCCATCTAGCAAACAATCAGTTTTATAGATTATTTTTGCATAAAACGTATATTTATGCAACATCAATGTATAAAATTTCACGAAGTCGCATATTTTATGCAGTATAAACATTATCGGTCTATTAACCGCAAGTGTTTCGTAATAGTTTTATCTATATTTATAGACTCAATTCGGGTATCTTGAATTCTTTCGCCGTGGCGTGCTAGACTGAACGCATGAAAAGTACATTTGCAAAGTCAGTTTTTTTGACGCTTATTGTTTCGATAAGCCTTATTTTTGTTTCATGCAACACACTTCCTACAGATATTCCTGATGATATCAGCCCGGAAGACATGATTATAAAAGCTCAGCAGTACACAGACGCAAACAAGACAGCCGCCGCAGAGATGCTTTACAACAGGCTGCTTGACGAATACGGCTCTGACACAAACTACAGAGTCATCGGCGAATATGAGATTGCGCATATCAAGCTTAAGGCTAAGAAATACGCTGAAGCAAAGCCTTTGTATGAAGACATCATCAATATTTATGAAACCACATACGAGACGCTGCCGGGCAAATATCTTGTGCTTGCGCGCAACGACCTTGAACGTCTGAACGAAGAATACAAATATGACGGCAACTTAAAGGAAAAACTTTCAAAGAAAGAAAAAGCCAAGAAGAAACAGCAGGAAGAAGACGAAGAAAGCTTCTCTGCTTTCTGGTGATATTCCGCCGCATAAAACAAGAGCCTGCACAATGCGTTGCAGGCTTTTTTTATCTTTTCTTGAAATCACTTTTATGATACAATTTTGAGTTGTGGAAACTTCAGAAAAGAAAGAAGAAATAGTATTTACTCCCGTTGCCATCGATGAGTTTTTTGAAGACGAACAGTACGCTCAAAAAATCGATGAGTATAACACCAACATTATTATACTCACGCCGAAAGAGCGAAAGCTTGTCAACATGGTTTTTGACCGGCTTAGAACCACCGCCCCGGAAGCGCTTGAAAACCTTGCCGCGCGAATAAGCGATCTTGAGCGCCTTACGGCCACAATCGCGCGCTTCCCTTCTTTGATGCAGCGGCAAGTCATTGCCGGCCAGGAAGTGCGCACACAGGAATCGCTTATTCACGCGCTGCTCGACTTCCGCAACGGAGACAGAATGCTTCATCTGCCCACAAAAGCCATTCTCGGTAAAGGCTTCCTTGTGGCCAAATTCCACACATTCGTTGCAATTTCCAAGACGGCAAGAAACCAGCATTTTCCGCGCGTTGAGCTTGAGCAGCTGCGCTCGGCAACGCTTGCAATTATGTTCACGATTATGGCGGAAGACGTTTACCTTTCTCTGCTTGAAGACACTTCGATTTCGCTTGACATACGCGAACAGATTGCCACCTCGCTCATCATTCTTTGGGAACACCGAAGCGACCAGACTGTAGCTGACATTGCGCCGGTTCTTGAAGCAGTTTGGCTCGCCAGAGACAAGATTGTTCCAGCTTTCGGCACGATGGTCGGCACGAGCGAGCTTCTGCGCCTTACGATTGAGCTTGATGAGCAGTGGACTTCGTTCATCAAGAACAGGCTTGAAGACCCCGATGTTTCAAAAGCTCTTGAGGAATTCCTCTTCGGGCTGTCTTTTGAGCAGATTAATCTTCTCAAAGAGAAAATCAAGGAACAGAAATATCTTTCAATCAGCCGCGATGATGTTTATGCCCTTCTCGGCGAGCATATTCCGGTTGACATTGAATTTGACCCACGCAACTTCTACCTGCGCTATACAATCAGACGCGACAACGCGCGCGCCAGAACCAGAATGAACAAGGAAGGCCCGCACAAGACGCTTGAAGACCATTTCGTTAAGTTCATTCTTGAACAAAACAAGGAAAAACAACATAAAGACGCTTATGCAAGATAATGCACAAAATAAAAAACCGTTCCGCTTCGGCGAAAAACTAAGACAAGTACGCGAAAGAAAAGGCCTTACTCTGAAAGTTGTCGCGCAACAGGCCGGCGTGAGCGAAAGCCTCGTCTCGCAAATTGAACGCAATAAAGTTTCGCCTGCAATAGACACGCTGCTTGCGCTCGCCGATGTGCTCGACATCAGCCTTGAATATCTTTTTGAAGAATACCGCCCTTCACGGCCGGTGCGCGTAATTACGGCCGGCAACAGGCGAAAGGTTGCCGAAGCTGATATAACTTATGAAGAGATTACGCAGCCAGCCGAAAGCGACGGCCACCATGCGCTTGAGTCTTATATCATAACGATTCCGCCCAAGTCGCAGACACACCGCGGCTCTTATGGCCACCCCGGCAGAGAATTCGGCTATATAATGGAAGGCACGGCTACGCTTCAGTATGAAACTGCATCGTACACGCTTAACGAAGGCGACAGCGTTTCTTTTGCGGCTTCGTCTCCGCATGTGCTGACAAACACAAGCGACAAAACCTTGCGCGCTTTGTGGGTTGTTACGCCGCCACAGAGATTTATCTGACACTTGAAAGTGACGCAACTTGACGCTTGTAAGCGTCGGAACTTTTTAGGGGAGACAAGAACCTCTACTCGTAAGCGGGTTCTTTTCTCCCCTAAAACCCCTCTTTTTTCCAGCAACGTTCAGGGGCTCTGCCCCTAAAAACCCCGGATTAACTAAGAATCGGAGTCATGTACAAAGGCTGCCGGTTTTTGCTTTTTGTACATGGCTATTGCTAGTTTTCGTTCTACGAAAACTAGCAGGGTTTGCCGAAGCTGCTTATTTTGTAGCTAAAGCCCAATCGCAAACCCGGTTTTCGCCGAATAATCTTCAACCATAGAATAAGCTGATGCGAAAAGAACTCTGCCCTTAGGAATCCCGTGTGCACAAATGAAATCGATTATTCTCCGCTTTTGGGGATTTATCTTAATCATAAGCTATGCTTCGCGGAAAAGATTCTCAAAAGTGTCTTTGTCGGGCGCGCTCGAAGCTTCGCTGCGAATGACCCGGCAATCTTAAAGGTAAGCTTGCTTAAGGAATCGGAAGTATCGCTTTGATTATGTAAATATCGCTTATACAAGTGTCGTTATATTTTGTTCCAGGATATACTTCAAGAATTTCAATTTCGATATTTTCTTTAGGACAGAACGCACCTGCTTTGCTCATTACTTTTGAATTGTTCTTTGCAAAAAAATCAGAATTAAGATTTAAGAGCTCACCTTCATCCAGAATATTTGACATATCAACCTGATGATACGGACGATCCGGAAAAGTCATTTCACCAAGTCTTGTTCCGTCTACATAAAGCGCAATCTTTTTAACGCGGTTGTTTTCATAATAAGTTTTTTCAGATTTTCTAAAACCGTTCACAACTAAAAGCTGTGTAACCCAACCGCTATATTCAATTTTAATTTTTTCGTTTTTACCAAAATCAGGTTTTGATTCAACCCACACAGTTTTGCAATTCTCGTCCCTGAGATTATTTGCAGAATAAAAAGTTGAACCTTCACGCATTTCCGAAGTTGCAGTTACAATATAGCCTGTTCCATATTTTTCATACAGTTTTGCAAAATAATAATTCTTTATGTTGTATGAAATTTTCAGCTGTTTGTGCTTATTTAAATCAAAGTTCTTAAAAGATTCTGTAACAGTTCTTTCTGCGCCCTTAAACGAAATATCAATGCCTTCAATTTTTGTAATTTTTCCGTTCCAACCTAAAATATCTGATGCATCAATCGTTAAAGTAAAATCTTCTATAATGCCGTCACCAAAACTTAAAGCCGGATAAAGGTTGTAAAGAAAACTGTTTTCCTTATCAAAATAACTTCTGTAATATGTGCCGTCATTTGCAGTCTCTACGCGATAACATATAGAAATATTTGTTTCTTTATTTGCTGAAAGTTTTACCTTTGAAAGTTCCCACCAGGAAAAACTATTCTCTTCATCATAAATCACATCTTTATGAAGCTCTGAATCGACTTTTAAATCGTTGACAAAAATCTCATAATATTTCAGAGAATCATAAGCTGAATCTGTGATATTAAAAGCAAAATCAATCTGCTTTTCAGCATTCGATTTGTTAAAGAGAACATAGTCACACGAAACGATTACACAATCGTCAACAAAACGAAGAACTAGATTTTCTTTTTTAAGAATGATATCAGAATCATTTTTTAATGTGATTACAGAAGGGTTCGTGCCGCTTCCATTTACCCACCAATGGATTCCGCCGTTTGCAAATAAAGGTGCAGAAACCAATACAAGCAAACCTAAAATTGTTAACATTTTTCTTTTCATGTTTTTCTCCAAACTTTTGCGCCGGCCTGCGGGCTATGTACAATCTTTACAGGAACTTCTTGTACTTTTTTTCAAAGTCTTTAATGAGCTTATATTCGATTGAGTCTACAAGCGCGAGCCAAGAGGCTTCGATGATGTCGGTTGAAACGCCGACGGTTGTCCAGTCTTCTGTGCTGTCTGAGCTTTCGATTAAGACACGCACTTTTGAAGCGGTTGCGCTCTGCGAGTCTAAAACGCGAACCTTGTAGTCTGTCAGCCTTATTGCAGACACATTCGGGTAAAAGCGTTCAAGCGCCTTTCTTAGCGCGGTATCGAGCGCGTGCACAGGGCCAGAACCTTCGCCGGCTGTTATCTCAATTTGGTTGTCAACTTCGATTTTTAGCTGCGCGAACGAACAGGCCGCACCGTTATACAAAGACTGCTCGCCCATCGTTTTGTAATAATGCAGTTTGAAGAACGGCTGGTATTTGCCGATTATCTTCCGCACCAAAAGCTCAAAACTGCCGTCTGCGCCCTCAAATTTGTAGCCGTCATGCTCAAGCTGCTTTACCTTGTTCACGATTTCCGTAACCACAGGTGAGCTTTTCGTTATGTCCGCATCAAATTTGCGGATTTTTTCGATTATAAGCGAACGCCCGGCCACTTCGCTCATCAAGAAGACGCGCTCGTTGCCCACGCTTTCGGGCGGCACATGCTCATAAGAAGCCGGGTTTTTCGTTACCGCATCGATATGCATTCCGGCTTTATGCGCAAATGCGTTCGTGCCGACATACGGCATGCCGTTGTCAAGGCTGATGTTCGCAATTTCTGCTATGCGGCGCACCGTCGGCGTAAGCTCGGCAATCTTGCCTTCGGGCAAGCACTTCATGCCGAATTTAAGCTCAAGGTCAGCAATCACGGTCGAAAGGTTCGCGTTGCCGGTGCGCTCGCCAAAACCGAGCAGCACGCCCTGAACCAGAGAAACGCCGCCTTCAACCGCCATGAGCGTGTTCGCCACGGCAAGGCCGCAATCGTTGTGCGTGTGTATTCCAATCTGAATCTGCGGAAGTGAATTGCGGCGGCAAAAATCGCTGACAAAAGTCACAACTTCTTTTGTTATTGACAAAATTTCAAGCGGCATCGAACCGCCCTTTGTGTCGCAAAGCGTAATCGAAGAAGCACCACCGTGCGCCGCCGCCTCAATCGTCTTGAGCGCATATTCTTTGTTGCCGTTCCAGCCTGCAAAAAAATGCTCCGCATCAAAATGCACTGTCCTTCCGGCGACTGCAAGAAACTGCACGGTTTCTTCTATCATCGCGAGATTGTCTTCAAGGCTTGTCTTCAGAATGTCCGTAACCTGAAAATCCCAAGATTTGCCGAAAACCACAACGTTTTCAGTTTCTGCGGCAAGCAGGCTCTGAAGCTGCCTGTCTTCCTTCGGCTTCATGTCCTTGCGCCGCGTTGAGCCAAACGCGGCAAGCTTTGAATGTTTAAGCTCAAGCTTCTGCGCCAACTGAAAAAACTCCAAGTCTTTCGGGTTTGAATCAGGGTTTCCGGCTTCTATAAGGTCTATGCCCAGCGCGTCGAGCGTCTGTACAATATGAATCTTGTCCTGCACCGAAAAACTGATACCCTCGCCTTGCGCGCCATCCCGAAGTGTAGAATCAAGCACTGTTATTTTCCGAGCTTCTGCCATTGTACAAACCTCCGCTTTTGCACATTTCAGCATTTTTCAAACGGAATGTCAACGAAGAGCATTTATCACGGTCTTGGTAAGAAATATACATGTTCATCGCCGCCACAAATCCTTGCATCTTTGTAATATAATACGAAGTTTCCGTATTCTTCGCTTCTTATTTTTACAGCGTTGTCCTTCAGATATTCATCATCTTCGTCAGGCATAATTCCATTTTCTTCATAATATTTTTCCACATAGTTTTTTGCTTCTAGAAGCTTTTGTTTGGTATGCTTCGTATCAATCTGGTCTACCATCATGCCAATGCACGCGGAAACAAGAAGTGGCAAAAAATACAAGGTGAAAATTTCAAAAGTATGATTACAAGCAGATTTTGTAATATAAACAATTGTAACTATTAAAGCCAGAATGAATATTGGAAACAAAATAAATATTCCAAGAGGGAAAATCATTCCACCACAAAAAGAGAGCAAACAGCAAAAAATATTGATAAATAACAATACAAATTTAACTGCGCTTAAATTTCCATTCTTATCAACAATGAATAATACACGTTTTTTCATTTTTTCCTCTCTTGCTGAAAGTATAAACGCGCATGATGAATCTGACAAGCGCGCCTTTTAGATCAACTTTTCCGCCGAGAAGCTGAAGTAGCTTTCTTTGCCGATTATCAGATGATCAAGCAAGTTTATGCCGAGCAGGTCGGCGCACTCTTTTAGCCGTGCGGTTATCTCTATGTCGCTGTCAGACGGCTCGGTTCTGCCCGACGGGTGATTGTGGCACAAAATTATGGCGGCGGCATGGTCTTTCAGCACGTTTACAAAAACTTCTCGCGGATGTATCAGCGAACGGTTGAGCGAGCCGACGCTTATTTCCCTAATCTTGATGATTTCGTGCGCACCGTTCAGGCTTACGCAAAGAAAATGCTCGCGCGTTTCAAGCGTATAATGCTGCACCAGCGGAATCAAATCCTGTGGCTTTTTGATAATCGTGCCGCCCGGGCCGTAATTGCGCCGCCCAAGCTCAAGGCTTGCCATTATGGCGGCAGCCTTCCCCAGAGAAATGCCTTTTATGCATTTCAGCTCAAAAAAAAGCCATTCAGGGTCTGTGCGCGCAATGCAAGCAATTACGTCTTTGGCAATTGCCGCCACGCTCCGGTCTTTTGTGCCGGAACCGAGAATCAGCATGACAAGCTCTTCGGTCGTTACATTCTCGATGCCCTCATTCCAAACTCTTTCGCGAATATCCAATTTTTTATTCTCACAATCGTCAGACAAGTTACCGATATAAGAGAAGACAGCAGATTGGTCTAATGGAATCATTAAAACCTCCTGCATATATATAGAAAAAATTTATCTTTTTCTGTCATTTTTTGGCAGAAATATTGTAAAACTTTTTAGAGGTCTCGTTCATGAAATTACGAACAGTCGGAATGTTTGTGCTGATGGTTGCAGCTGTGCTCTTGCTTGGCAGCTGTAAGTCAACCAAAAAAGTTAAAACTGCTGAACCAGCCAACACTGAAAACGCAGAATCTGTTGAAACAGAAACTTTTACAGCCACAGAAGAAGCTTTTGAAGACACACCTGCACCAGCCACAGTAACTGGTGAAGATGATTATTATTACGATGATACAGAAGAAGTCTTTGTAGACGTCAACGAAAACGACTATATGTATGTAGATGACGGCGAAGACTACACAGACGTTTATTCAGATTATGACAAATTTGACTCTGAATTTATTGAAACAGGCTACGATGATTCATTAATCAACAATGATTATTCTGACGACTACCCTGCTGAACCTTCAAGCACAGCACCAACAACAGTTGCAGCTATAACGACAACACCTGCAACTACGCAGCCTGTTGAAACACCGAAAGAGACAGAACCGGCTCAAAGCACCACAAAGCCTGCGGAAACCACACCAAAAGCGGCTGACACGGCTGTTGCTTCAACAACTCCGGCAAGCAGCTCAACTGGCAAAAAAGGCTCTGTTTCAAGCGGCTCGTTCTACATTGACTACAACAGCCCCGAATACAGCGATTACAGCGGCTATGATTACGGCGATAAGTCTTATAACGAAACATTGCAGAAATTCGGCCCGGCTTCGTTCCCTTCAGACAAGCTGATGGCGAAAGGCCGCAAGAGTGCAAAGCAGCTTTACAATTACTTTGCGTCGAAAAACCCGAACGGCGACTTGCAGCGCGCCTGGATTTTGGCACAGCTTTATATTGAAGAATGTGCTTATGAAGGCGTAAACTCTGACCTTGCTTTTGTTCAGATGTGCCACGAAACCGGATTCTTGCGTTTCGGCAACCTAGTTACGCCAGACATGAACAACTTCTGCGGTCTCGGCTCTGTTTCAAAGGCAAACCCTGGTCACCGCTTTGCAACAGACCGCGAAGGCGTGCGCGCCCATGTTCAGCACCTTCAGGCTTATGGCTCAACAAAATCGCTCAACGGCACTTTGATTGACCCGCGCTATAAGTACGTTAAGCCGAGAGGCAAGGCAAAGACTTTGGCAGGCTTGACCGGCACTTGGGCAGCAGACCCCAACTATGACCGCAAAATCTATTCGTTCATGAAGGAACTTGCACACTTCTAACAGCTTAGTTTAGGCTGAAAAACAAAAAGCCCGATGCCAGACATGCTTCAACATGAAAGGCACCGGGCTTTTTTTTATGCACAGATTGAATCAGCAGATTGTTGTGCCGACAAACGGCTTGTCGTCTAAGATGTTGCGGATATTCTCGATATTCTTGCCGCCGGCACAGATTACCGAAAGACCGGCTGCTTCTGCCTTTTTGCTTGCAATTGGGTCAAACGGGCAGTTTTTACCCGGCACCCATTCATCGCCGACCATCTTTCTAAAGTCTGCCCAGCTTATCTTGTCGAGCGGCTTTGCATCAGGATTTTTCTTCGGGTCGTCTGTATAGACTTTTTCGATGTTCGAAAGGTTCACCACAACCTTTGCGCCGAAACGCTCGGCAAGATAAACAGCGTCTGTGTCTGTCGAAAAGCCGGGCTTCCAGCCGGCGGCAACAAGCACACGCCCTGCAAAGTCGTTGCACTGCGTCGGGTCATAAACCACAGGGTCTTTGCACAAATCTGAAAAAATTGCACGCAAAAGCTGCGCGTTAAGGCGGGTCGCCATAATGCCAATCCAGTCAGCTTCGGCAGCATCAGACTGCACGCCGCCTTCGTTTACGGCTTTGTACGCATTCTGATAAGCGCGAGCAGGGCCGCCGCCACCGACAACAAGAATCAGTTTATGCGAAGAATCTTCTTTAAGCCATTCCCTTACAAGAGAAGCGAATTCCTTCAAGAATTCAGAATCTGGTTTGTCCGGTGCGACAATCGAACCGCCAACAGATAATACTTTTACCATAGCAACTCCTTATAGATTTTGTCATTGTCGGGCTTTGCCCATATGTGCCATTGCCGTGCCATCCGCAACAAAGTTTCGAGCAACCCCGGCAATCTCAAGTCTTGTCAAGCTGAACTTGTTTCAGCATCTACGCTTTCATAAAGCCAATCTGCCAAAATCAGTAAACGCCTGTCACGTTCGGTGCTGTCCAATAAGACGAATAGCGCGTAACCTTGTCGGAACTTTCTTCCCAGATTGACTGCAGCGCATAAGTTCTCGGCTGGCAAACAATCTTGCTGTATGCAATTGTGGGGTGAAGCTTGTTATAGCCCCTCGAAAAAGTAACATGCTGCGCATCAAGGTTGCCGAAGTAAAAATCTTTTGCGTTTGTCTGCTTCTTGAAGCACTCAAACGGAAGACCCGCGCCCAGAGCAACATCAACAGGAACCCAGCCGAACGATTCAATGTAGAATTCGCTCCACCAGTGCGGCTTTGAGCTTGAGTCTGCATCAACCAGAATGCCGGCGCAAGGTCTTGCAAGCACATTGCTTGAAAGCAGCAGCGCATTATAAAGCATCGCAAAGTCATAAGCGTCGCCCTGCTTTGTTTCAAGCATATCAATTGAAGAAGCGTCAGGCGAACGCACATCTTTGAGCACCGCAAAATTCTTGACCATGTAGCTGTAAATGAGATGCGCCTTTGTGTATGGGTTTGTCGTCTTGCCAACAATTGACTTTGCCAGTGCAACAACTTTTTCGTCTTTCAAGAGCATCGTAATTGAATCCAAAGACAAAGTTGCTGAAGAAGCTTGCTGAATCTTTGCAAGCGTATCTTTTTTAGCATAAGGCTTTACGAGCTGCTCCTTGATTTCAGTTGAAACGGCAGAAGTAGTTATAACAAATGTCTGGGCAATATTCACATTCGCCGCAGGCGCAGGCTGCTCAGCTTTTGAATCAGATTTTTCCGGCACAATAGAAGCGTTTATTTCTTCACCGTCAAACTGATGAACCATCGTGCCGGCAATTTCTTCAATTGAAGGCTTGTGACTGCTTGACACAACATCAACGCCCGGTTGAGAAGCAAAAACAGGCGGTTTCGGCACTCTCAAGAAAATCAGACCGTCATCGTCTGTTACAATTTCCCTTAGCTCAACAGAAGTATCAATTACGTATGTGCGCCTGCCTGAAAAGGTTTTGCGCCCGATTGTCTTTTGAAGCTCAAACGGATAGCCGTTGCTTGCGCCTTTTTCGGTCTCTATAAAGACTGAACCGTCTGAAGCACCGTCCGGCACTCTGATGCGCACAAGCTCATCGCTCCAATATTCGTAGTCTTCGTTTTCGCAATAAACCTTGTCATCAATCTGCGGCTGCTCAGCATCTTTAAACGAAAAGCAGACTTTTGAGTTGTTGCGCATAAGCCCGAAATTCTTGCCGTGAATCGAAATAAGGCCGCCGACGCTCTGGCTTTTTCCGTCAATCGCATATATTGAAGGAACAGACGTTGCCGGGTCAGAAATGACTTTAACAGGCACAACTGTCTTGTTTGTAAAAATCTTCGGCTCGCTTCTGCCACCTTGCGTAACAACGTACACAAGACCGTCGCGCACGTTAGCAGGCAGAGTTATCGTTATTTTGCGGTCGCTCCACTCAATGCAGTTCGAAGACGTAATGCGCAATCCGCCGATTTCTACAAAACTTTCTGCCTGCTCGTTGCCGAAATTGCTACCGTAAATCGAAAACACGTCGCCCGGGTTTCCGACTTTTGGGTCAATGACCGTAATTTGAGGCTCTTTTATTTTTGTGTAGGAGATAATCGCCATTAAAAAAAGCAGCACTCCGATGACTGACATCAAGAGCACTGCTCTTAATAACGGATATTTCCGTATTAGATAAGAAAATCTTTTTTGATCACTCAACGATAAAAATCCACATTTGGATATACAGCATTCTGATGATTCTCTGAATCAATAAGCGGAAGCTCTGACACATCCATAAGCTTAATATTCATAGGCAATGTCTTTGAGCTTGAAAACTCAGGCTTGAATATATCAACCTGTGTAAGGTTTGATACATGCAAAGACACTGGCTGAGTCTGAACAGCTGAACGGTTTGTATCGGCAACCTGAAATGCAGATACATTCACGTTCTTATCTGCTGCAATTCCAGTCTTATCAATCAGCTCAACTGATGAAGTTACCGGAAGAAGCGCAATATCGTTTAAATGCTGCTTTACCTGAGAGCGGATATTCGCGGCAGGCATAATTACAGCTGCAAGGAATGCAGCGGCTGCAGCATACGGAACGAATTTTCTTGCAAAATCTGTATATGCGCCAGAAGTTCTTGCAGCAACTTTCTTGTAGCGCAATCTAGATTGAAGACGCTCATAACTTGCGTCAAGTTCTTTCTTATCAAGATTCAAAGCAGCAGAATCAGCAGCAAATACGTCACGGATTGACTGAATGCGTTCAACATGAGCCTTGCAGTCAGGACATGACTCTACATGAGATTTAATCTCATCATACCATGTACCAGCAATTTCTCCATCAAGAAATGCTGAATGAAGTTCCATATCAGGGCAAGTAGACATCCTCTTCTCCTATCAACTTTGATAATTGTTCTCGTGCTCTAAAAACACGCACTTTTACGTTTCCTTCAGTGATACCCAGAACACGTCCGATTTCTTTGTAGTTAAGCTCCGCATATTCACGCAAAACAAGAACCATTTTTAAGTTCTGCGGAAGCTTTTCCAGTGCATCCATCACACGCTTCTGTGCATCGTTTTTCAGGTATTCAGTTTCGCCTGAATCAACCTGACGCCGGTCTTCGTGCAGCGCCTTTTCATAAGCGCGCCGTTCGCGGCCTTTTCGTTTTGCATAATTAAGAGATGCGTTCTTAACTACGCGTATCAACCAATATTTAGCATCATCAACAGACGGAAACTCAAGGTTCTTTTCGTGCATTTTTATCAGAGAATCATGAACCAAATCTTCAGCGGCTTCTTCATCTCCGACAACACGGAATGCAACCTTGAACAGCACCTGCATCGTTGCATCATATATTTTTTTGAAATCTGATTCATTGCCAGCGCGAATCACTGTTGTCTCTGAATCAAGCTTTCTATCATTAAACAATGGTTGCCCCCATTACGTTACAAACAATTTTAATTTTTTTTTAATCTTCAGAGAAATTTTCTAAGCGAAAATTAAACAAAGATTGCGGGGCTTTTTCAGCACTGAACCTTCCGGCACTAAGCTTTTAAAACGACCCTATTATTGTAAGTTTTCAGCAAAAAGCCTCTTTAGATATGTCGGCAAAAAAGAAGCATAACTTTTCAAAAATCGCAAAAACAAAAATTTGCTGAAAAACTTGCTTCCGCAAAGAAAAACAAAAAACAGGATGCGAAACACATCCTGTTTGATAATCTCATGCAGTTATATTGAACGTCTAAAGACTTTTATAACACATTCATCAAGATCTGAACCAGGTTGTTCCCTGCGGCGTATCCTTTAAGATAATACCTTTAGAGGTCAATTGGTTACGGATTTCATCAGCTTTTGCGAAATCTTTGTTCTTTTTCGCATCGGCGCGCGCCTGAATAAGAGCGGCAATTTCAGCTGCTTCAGGGTCATTCGCCAGCGCGGCGGCCTGTGCCTCTGCTTCTTCTGCCTGCTTCTTGAGCACTTCAAAAGCGCTGCCAATAAGGCTAAGCGACAAAACTTCGTCCATCTTCCAAATGTTCGCAAGAACCGAAACAGAGCTGTGCTTTGAAGCATTGCCGATTTCGCCGTTCAGTGCGGCAAGAGCTTTCGGCGTGTTCAAATCGTTTTCAAGCGCTTCTGTAAAAAGCTTGACCGCATTCTTTGCTTCATCTGAACGCTTCAAAATATTTGCGTCATTGCACTTTGTAAGCACTTCTTTATAGTTTTCTTCGCTAAGCTCAGAAATGCCGAGCGCAGGAATTTCTGCCCACTGCTTCTTGGCGTTTGCTTCGGCTATAAGTTTTGCAATCTTCTCGTTGAGGGCAGCCCTTCCGGCTTTTGCACCTTCCATCGCTTCAAGGCTGAAAACAAGCTGCTTGCGGTAATGGCCGCCGAGCAGGAAGAATCTGTAATCAAGCGGCGCAAAGCCCTTGTCTTTAAGCGAAAAGCCCTTCTCCGGCGGCAAGTCTGCGAGCAGCGTGATAAAATGTCCTTTAGATTTTGACATTTTTCCGCCTTCAAGAATAAGAAACTCGTTGTGCATCCAGTAGTTGACCCAAGGGCCTTTAGCACGTTCTGCCTCGTCAAAGCTGCCCTCGCTTTGCGCAATTTCGTTTGTGTGGTGCACAGGAATGTGGTCAATGCCGCCGGTGTGAATATCGAAGTGCTTGCCGAGATACTTCATACTCATTGCAGAGCATTCGATATGCCAGCCTGGGTAGCCGCGCCCCCACGGTGAATCCCAAGTCATTGCCTGGTTTTCGAATTTAGATTTGGTAAACCAAAGCACAAAGTCATTCGGGTTGCGCTTGTTCTCATCGATTACAGAGACGGCGCGGCGGCCTGCACCGGCTTTAAGTTCGTCAAGATTCAGCCTTGCAAGCTTGCCGTAATCTGGGTAAGTGGAAATATCAAAATAAAGGTTGCCGTCAGCCATATAAGTGTGGCCGTTAGCTTCAAGCTTCTTGATAAGCTCTATCATTTCGGCAATATGTTCAGTTGCCTTGCATTCATGATCCGGGCGGCGGATATTCAGCGCGTCAATGTCTTTGTGAAAAGCTTCTGTGTAAAATTTGGCTACTTCAAGCACGCTCTGATGACGTTCTTCCGCAGTTTTTACCATTTTATCTTCGCCGTCGTCAGCATCGCCAGTCAGATGGCCGACATCTGTAATGTTCATAACGTGATTGACCTTGTAGCCCAGAAAAGTCAGCGTCTTGTCGAGCACGTCAAGAAAAACATAGGCGCGCAAATTTCCGATATGAGCATAATTATAGACTGTCGGGCCGCAGCCGTAAAAGCCGACCTTTCCCGGCTCAATCGGCTTGAATTCCTGCATGGTGCGTCCCATCGTGTTATAAAGTCTTAAGCTCATAAAAAACTCCTGTTAAAACTGAAACTGCCAAAAACAAGGGTTGAATCTTGTTAATTATTTGTTCATTATATCAGCATAAATTTATGCGGAAAATCATGAATACTTTACGGAAAATAGAAGAAAATTTCAACAAGAATATAAAAATTCTCTACGACGAACCGATGTCGGAGCACACAACTTTTAAGGTTGGCGGCAAGGCAGAAGCTTTTATTGAGCCTAAATCAATTGAAGTGCTTGGGCAGCTTGTATGCTTCTTAAAAGCTGAAAAGCAACGGTTCTTTATTCTGGGCGGCGGCTCAAACCTTGTGGTAAGCGATGACGGCATAGACGGCGCAGTAATCTGCACCAGAAACATGAACAAGATTAAGCTGCTGCAAAAAGCACAAGACACGCTTTTGCTGCAGTGCGCAGCCGGTGCGCTTATGGACGATGTTGCCGCGTTTTGCGAAGCAAACAGCTTAAGCGGGCTTGAAACTTTTTCAGGGCTGCCCGGCACAATTGGCGGCGCAGTCTACATGAACGCCAGATGTTACGAACGCTCAATTTCAGATGTGCTTCAAAGCGTGCGTTTCTTCAATATAAGCACAGGCAAAATTGAGACATATAGCTTCAACACGTCAGACTGGGCTTACAAGAAGTCGCCTTTTCAGAATGGTGAAAGCATTATTCTTGAAGCAACTTTGAAATGCAGCAAAGGCGATGATGCAGAGATAAAAGCGCAGAACGCGCATTTTGTCGAAGACCGCAAAAGCAAAGGTCATTTCAAATTTCCTTCGGCGGGCAGCGTCTTTAAGAACAACCACGAATTCGGCAGTCCTTCCGGCAAGATTATTGACCAAGCCGGCTTAAGAGGCTACAGCATCGGCGGTGCGCAAGTTGCGCCGTGGCACGGCAATTTCATCATAAACACAGGCTCTGCCACCGCAAAAGACATTCATGACCTTGTTTTGTACATAACAGAAAAAGTCAGGCAGCAGACAGGTTTTGAGCTTGAACCGGAAATAATCTTTACAGGCAGAGGCTTTGACAGCTGACAAACGCAGGCACAAAGTTTTAAGGCAGCTTATTTTCTCTATTTATCTTGTCTAAAAAAATGCCGAAAAAGTAGTGAGCTGTTCAGCGTCTTTGCGCGAAGTTTTGGATAATTAATTTTGAAAGCTGTCATAAAACCATAAACTTCGATTGACAAAGCTCAACAATGATTTATACTATGAATTTAAGAGGGACAACAGGTTGCTTCAGTTATCATTTGTAAATTACAGAAAAGGTTCTTATATTCTTGTAGAAGGAAAACCTGATTCAAGCCGTTTTTTCATTATTCAGCGTGGAGAAGCACAGTGCGTCCGTGAAATCGACTTTGCGACAGCCCCGAAAGCGAATATTCTAGGTCCTGGCGATTTCGTCGGCGTTATTCCATGTATGTCGAACCACAACCAGATTGAATCTGTCGTTGCCCTTACCGACCTTGTAGCCATTTCAGTACGCAGAGACCAGTATCCAGAACTTATCGAAAAGAATACGCCGGTCGCAATGAAAATCATCCGCGTTTTTGCGGCACGAATGCGCGAAATGAACGAAACGCTTCTGACACTTGCTGTTCAGAAAGAATCAAACAACACGGAAAACCAGCTTTTCAATGTTGCAGTCTATTACGACGAAGCAAAAGAAATAGATGCCGCAACTTATGCATATTACCAGTATCTTAAAACGCACCCGACAGGCAAGCAGGCTGAAATAGCGAAAAAGCGTTTCGTGCTGCTCCAGCAACGTTCAAAAGCTGTCTATCTTGAGCCAAAAGAAGAAATGGTGCGCGAATATCCGCAAGGAACGATGGTCTTTGCTGAAAACCAGACAGGCCAGGATATGTTCATCATCCAAGAAGGACAGGTCAAGATAACGAAGATTATCGACAACAAAGAAGTTGTTCTCGCCGTGCTTAAGAAAGGCGACTTCTTCGGCGAAATGGCGTTGCTTGAGAACTTGCCGCGCTCTGCATCTGCAATTGCACACGAAAGATGCAAGCTTATGGTCATCAACCGCAAAAACTTTGACCAGATGGTTTCAACACAGTCGCAGATGATTTCAAGATTGACAACAACTTTGGCAGAGCGTCTTTGGTCAATGTACAGGCAGGTTACGAACACAAGGCTTACAGACCCGCTCGGCAAGCTTTACGATATGCTTGCGCTCGAAATCGAAAAGCAGCGGCTTATGCTTTCAGAATCAGCAGCTACACCGCTTCAGCTCGACATTTCTCCGCAGGAACTTGCAAACATGTGTGCAATTCCGCCGAACCAGCAATATTCGACGCTCGAACTTTTCTTGAAGGAAAACCGCGTAAAGGTTATCAAGAACAGGCTTTATGTGCCTAACTGTCTTGAAATTATCAAGCACGCGGCTTATTACCGAAAGCAAAAAGCGACAAAAAATAAGTAATATTGACTCTAAAATTGTTGCTTTTTGAGCTTTATACTCCGATAATCAGAATATGAACTTTCTTTTTAGTAAAAAGCATATTTTAGTTTCTCTTTTTATAGTTGCACTCATTCCTTTTGTGGCATCCGCTCAAAAAATTGACATCGATGCTTCTGCCGGTGTTACAGAAGACGGCGTAGATGCTTCTGTTTCAATCACGATTGGCGGCGGCTCAAAAACAGACAAAAGCAGCGAAGCAAATGCACCGCTGCCAGTGGCTTACCGCGACATTTCGCTTGGAATGAACGTCGATGACGTGAAGAAGATGCTTCTTGCAGACAAGCTTTACGGCTACCGCGGCGAAAGAGACGTTTCAATGCTTCCTACACAGAACAGAGTTCTTATCGAAAGCGAAGGCCTTTCATTCCTCAACAGAAGCTGGTTTCAGTTTTACCAAGACAAGCTTTATACAATGACATTCAAGCTTGACAGCGACCGCGTGGACTTTTATTCGGTTTTCAGAGCTTTGCAAGACAAATACGGCGAGCCGACAAGCCTTGACCCAGAAAAGATTGTCTGGAAAGACGACAACGTAACGCTCAGCCTTGAACGGCCGCTCGTGCTCAAGTTTATAGACACTCAGGTTTTTGCTGAAATTCAGAATACTTCAAAGGTCAATAAAAACACTGAAGAATTGACCCGCAAAGGTTTCTTGGAAAGTCTATGACAAGCACCGCCAAATTCGCGCTCATCTTAACGGCGTTTATCTCTGCAGCTTGCTTTGTAAGCTGCAAAGAAAACACGAAAAACACAACAACTTTGCAGATTATCTGCCAGAACGGCAGCACCAAAACAGTAAAAGCTGAACTTGCCATAACGCCGCAGGAACAGGCGACAGGCTATATGTTCCGCAAAGACATACCAGAAGGCACCGGCATGCTTTTTATTTTCAAAAGCGAGCAGTTTTTAAGCTTCTGGATGAAGAACACGCCTACACCGCTTTCGATTGCGTATATTGATTCAGACGGAATTATAAAAGACATTTTCGATATGCAGCCTTTAAGCCTTGAAACAATTTCAAGCTCAACAAAAGCACGCTATGCGCTTGAAGTGCCGCAAGGCTGGTTTGCAAAGCAAGGCATAACAAAAGGCGACAGGCTCAAAATCACCGACAAGATAAAATAGAACTTGTCATGCCGAATTTAGTTCTGCATCTCGGATTTTCATAAAGATAAATCTTTCAGAAAAGTTTAATTGGCAGCCTCTGCCTGTTTTCGCAAAATGCAGATTCCGAAACAAGTTCGGAATGACGAATCTATGAACTTTAACTGTTCTCCATTTGCTCAAGCATCTGCTTGGCGATTACATCGTCAGGGTCAAATTCAAGCACCGCAAGGAAAAACTTTCTTGCCTGCGCAATATCGCCGCTTTTCATTGAAACATAGCCGAGGTTAGACATAATCTTTGTGTTGTCAGGCTCAAGGCTCAAAGCGCGCACCAGAAGCTTCTTAGCTTCGTCAAGCTCGCCAAGCTCAAGCAGACAGATTGCAAGCTCGTTGAACGTGTCTGTGTTTTCGCCGCCGCACTCAAGCGCCTGCTTGAAAGCAGCTTTTGCGTCTTCCCAGCGTTCAAGCCGCCTTAAAGCCCAGCCGAGCATAAACCATGCGTTCCAGACTTTCGGGTTCTTTTCAAGGAACTGGCGGATTTGCTCCATGCCCTTCTGTTCTTCGCCCATAGCAATAAAGTCATAAGCAGCCTTAAACTGTTCGTCTTCAAGGTTTCTTGAAGAAATGTCAGCAACAATTTCGGCGGCGCGGTCATGCTTGTAGCGCTCGTTTTCAGACAAGCTGTTGATGTCGGCAGCAGAAACAAGCGAAAGATAAGTTTCAAGCACTTCTTTGGCGCGTGCAAAATTCTTCTGCTTAAGAAAGAAAAAGCCCGCATTGAAAAAAGCGTCAGGCACGGTGTTTTCTGCTGTCATAGCCTGTCTGTAATATGCATAAGCCTGATCATCGCAGGCATCAGCGTCTTCTGATAAGCCAGACTTTCTGTATGAAGAGCCGCGCTCGTCATAGAAAAGCGCAGAATTTACAAGTGTTCCTACATCATCCGGGTCAAAGCCGCGGAGTGCAGCAAAAATTTCTTCTGCAATGTCATAGTCTTCGTTGCGTGCTTTCAAGATTGCGGCTTCGGTCAGCTCTTTCTTTATATCTGGCCTTACAGCCTTAAGAAGAGAGCGGTAATATGGCAAATGAACATTGTCTTTTTCATAAGCCATAATCGTCAACATTCCGGCCAGAATCATTTCCCAAGAAAGCGTTGAGCTGTCAAGCTGGTCTTCCATTCCGGCAGTTTTCTGCACAGGCAGAGGAATCGTAACGTCAATCTGAAATGCATTAGCCGGAACATGAAAATCTTCCGGAATCGTGATGTACACGACAGAATCAAGTGGATTTTGCATAGTCTTTTCTTTTAGTTTTGAGAGTCATTGCCCGCAGCATCGTTTTCAGCAAGCTGATTCATGCGGACATCTGTAATATAATTATTGATGCGGAGTTTATAAGCCATCGGCACAGATTTTTCGTCGTAAAGTATGCGCGCAACAACCAAATCTTTGCGGCCTTCAATCTCATCCACAGCTACAACAACGCCGCGTACATAGATTGTCTCGCGCGGGTCTTCAAACTCAAAGCGAACCATCACAATCTGCTTGATGATGAACGCCTTTAGCCCGACAAGAATGAGCTTTGCGCCCGAAAATGATATATCTCTCAAGACGCAGTGGCGCGGCACGTTCTGCACATAAACAATCGATTCTTCGTTCTGCAGCCCAAGCTTGCGCTTAGAATTCGGGTTGAGCGCAATGCGTTCCTCGCGGCGGCGCACGGCGTTTGCGTTTGCTTCAAGAAGGCTGCCCATTGTGGCTATCAAATCATCGGGCGGACGGTTGACGTAACTCAAAGTGACGACAACCAGATCATCTGAATTCATGTATGGAACAAAATCATCAAAGCGTGTGTTGACAAAAAAGACTATCGGCTGAGAATCTGCCGGCATAAAGCAAAAATGAAGGTTCACAGACGAATTTTTCTTCATGGCTGCAAAAGCGCCGCCTGTTTTGCTGACGACAACCTTTGAGGCAAGAAGAGAAACTGAATTTAATATGCACGGCCATTGACCGCCTGCACATTTTATAAAGATTTGCCTTGGATTCAGGCAAAGTGTCTTGATAATTTCTTTGGTGAAAACAACGTCAATATCACGATACATATCGTAATACCGGCTAAGCTGCTGACTAGTAACCACGCCCATAAACAAAATGATAATTTATTATGGGGGATTCGTCAATGCGTTTTGCATTAGCTTAATCTTTGGAAAAAGCTTTATCTAGCAAAACGGCCAAGATTTGCCGAAAGGCAAATCTTGTAACGAATGTACAACTGGGTTTGCAAAAGCTTTATCTACAGAAAAAGCTTAATTAGCAAACCCTGCAAGTTTTGCTAACGCAAAACTTGTAATGGATGCACAACTGGGGTTGCAATGGCTTTATCTACGGAAAAAGCTCAATCGGCAAACCCTGTAAAGAGTGCACAAGGAACGCTCTCTAAAGAGATGTGCCAATGCCGCTTTTGGGCATTGGCTTGAGATTTTGCGGAGCAAAATCGGCACTCCTCGCCCTCTTGCTACTGTGCTTTATCATAAAACCAGCAGATCCGACAATGGCACCGACAAAGAAAAAGCACAATTATTTTAGGCAAAAGCATTGACATTTTTTTAATATGCGTGTATTCTACTACACATCACGGGGGCGTAGCGAAGCTGGTTATCGCGCTGGCCTGTCACGCCGGAGATCGCGGGTTCGAGCCCCGTCGCTCCCGTCTAGCTCACTTGATTAGTGAGCTCTTTTTTTTAGCGCCTGTACAGAGTTTGTCTGGCGCATCGAGGAAAAAGCCGTGCAAAAGCACTTGCAATTTCCGCCAAACTCTGATTTTATATACTTTACTTGGATTTTGCTGGGATTCCAGTGAAGTCCGTCAACGGGTAGTAGCGCAGGGGTAGCGCGCTTGGTTCGGGACCAAGAAGTCGGGGGTTCAAATCCCCCCTGCCCGACTAAAGACTTTCCATCAACGGAAAGTCTTTTTTATGCCCAAGCCGATTTGTAATATTCAGCAACACAACTTCCGCAAGTTTTTCCCAAAAAAGCATAGTTTTTGCAAAATTCACTTGACACTTTATGGTATTTTATGTAATTTAATTGTGTACAATACAATTACAAGCGAGGTATTTTATGGAACTTACATTGACAAAATCTAATTTCAAATCAGAAGTTCTGGAATCAGACGTTCCAGTTCTCGTAGATTTCTGGGCTTCTTGGTGCGGCCCATGCAAGATGATGGGACCTGTCGTTTCAGAGATTGCCGAAGAAAAGCAGGGCACAATCAAAGTCGGCAAAGTCAACGTAGACGATGAAGCCGAGCTTGCCGCCGAATACGGCATATCAAGCATCCCATGCTTTATCTTGTTCAAAGACGGAAAAGCCGAAAAGCAGGCTGTCGGCGGCATGGCGAAAGAAGATCTGCTCGAAAACTTCGGGCTTTAGCAGCAAATCCGGCGGTTAAGCTGAAAAGCGGCACGCCGGAGCATCAGCAATAGCAGCCGGACAAGTTCCGGCAAGCTAAATCGTTTTAAGCAAATAACTTGGAGACAAACATGAATTTATATGATTTTACTGTAAAAGACAATCTCGGCAACGATGTTCAGCTTTCAAAATACAAGGGCAAGGTTCTGCTCATTGTAAACACGGCAACAGGCTGCGGTTTTACGCCGCAATACGCCGGACTTCAAGAGCTTTATAACAAATATAATGCGCAGGGATTTGAAATCTTAGATTTTCCGTGCAACCAGTTTGCATCACAAGCACCCGGTACAGATGAAGAAATCTCGAAATTCTGCACGCTGAACTACAAAACAACTTTCCCGCGCTTCAAGAAAATCGAAGTGAACGGCGAAAACGCTGAGCCGCTTTACAAATTCCTCAAGGAAAAGCAGAAAGGTTTGGGCAAATCAGACATCAAATGGAACTTCACGAAATTTCTTGTTGACAAAGATGGAAACATCGTAAAGCGTTTTGCGCCGGTTGCAACCCCAGCTTCAATGGAAAATAACATCGCGGAGCTGTTGAAATGAGCGACTCAAATAATCGCGAAAACCAAACCGAAGCAAGCTACGATTCGCTGCTTTTGCAGAATCAGCTGTGCTTTCCGCTTTATGCGTGTGCAAAAGAGATTGTGCGCCGCTACAAGCCGTTTCTTGACGAAATAGACCTGACCTACACGCAATACATTGCGATGATGGTCTTATGGGAAGAAAAATCTGTCAACGTGAAGGAACTCGGCGAGAAGCTTTTTCTTGATTCGGGCACGCTGACGCCGCTTTTAAAAATCTTGGAAAAGAAGCAGTACGTCAAACGGGAGCGTAGCCAGACTGACGAGCGTGTCGTCAACATCACCATAACTGAAAAAGGGCTTTCTCTAAGAGAAAAAGCTGTTTCAATTCCAGCGCAAATGTCGGGCTGCGTGAAAATCACCAAAGAAGAGGCTCAAACGCTATATTCGCTGCTCTACAAAATTTTGCGCCAGACTAGTAACTAGCATAAGCATGTTCAAGACCGTGCAACAACAAGTTCGATGGGGCTGACTCAAAAGTATTGTCATGCTGAATTTATTTCAGCATCTACGCTATATATAGTGCATAGATTCCGAAACATTCAACCGTAGCGAGCGTGCGGTTGATGCGTAGCGGTCGGAATGACGCTACGCAACGAACTTTTTAGTCAGCCCATCTGAAAGCAACCGTGCGGTTATGCTTCAAAGTCTAAGCACGCACGGTTTGACACAAACGGGCGCACCTTGTTTGTGGCCACTGCAACATGCTCAGGGTGCACTGTGTAGCCCTTCAGTGCGTCAAAAGACTCAAACGTAGAATCAAGCATCAGATCTGCGTTTGAAGTGTCAAGCCGCCCTTCGGTTATCACCTTTATGTCGATAAGCCCAGGAATTCTGCCTTTCAGCCCTTCAAGACCGGCCTTTATTTCAGCCTTAACGCTTTTCTTTTCAGCTTCAGGCATTTCTTTCAAAGTCCAAACAATAATATGCTTTACCATTTGCTAATCCTTATGATATGAAATTTGTCCATTTATGCGGTTCTTTTTCCGGCAAGCCGAACTTTTCTTTGCCAAGCTCAATTGATTTTATAAGAAAGCTCATATTCCGCGCAAGCACGCGTAATGTCTGCATTCCTTCTTCATCCTGAACGGCTTCGCCGGCAGCACCGCCGTGGATATTATTCCAGTATTGGCTTGTGGCTACAGGCATTCCGCTGATTGTAAAGAACTTGTTCAGCACGTCGAATGTGGCGGTTGTGCCGCCGCGGCGCGCACAGACAAAGCCTGCACCAACTTTCATAGTTTTGTCGAACTGCGTGCTGTAAAAAAGCCGCTGCAAGAACGCAAGCACAGACGCATTAGGCGACGCATAATAAACAGGCGTTCCGACCACAATTCCGTCAGCTTTTTCAAATTTTGCGGCGAATTCGTTCACAGCGTCATCAAAAACGCACTTGCCTGTCTTTGAGCAAGAATTGCACGCGATGCAGCCGCGTATTTCCTTATTTCCGATATTGAAAATTTCAGTTTCAATGCCCTGCCCTTCAAAGATTTTTTGCATTTCCTTAAGCCCATGCGAAGTGTTGCTGTTTGCGCGCGGGCTTCCGTTGACTAATAAGACTTTCATACACACCTCTCGGCACAATTGTATACTGCCGCAAAGCATAAAGCAAGAAATGATTGCAGAAGGGCGCAAAATTTTGGCGGCACGCTATTTGCGGCTGCCCTTTCCTGCCACAAGCTCGAAGCTGCGCCCGGTCAAGTCGCAGAGCTTGTCAAAGTCTGTGGCAGCGGTGAGCGCAACCGTAATCCAGTGCTTTTTGTTCATGTGATAAGCCGGAAAAATTGATTTTGCGTCTATAAGCAGCGGAATCTCATCGGGCGCGGCTTTTAAGTTTACGCACCAGACTTTGTCTTCAGCCGAAAATGGAACTGCTGCCGCTTTGCCAGAATTTTCGCAAGATGAAGAAGCTGTGCCGGGCGTGGCTGATGCGGGCGCGGCAGCTCTTTCGGCATCAATTGCTTTTAAGCCGCTCTGCATCTGCCTGTAGGTTATGTCCATCGCAAGCGCGAACCATTTGCCGTTCGGGCAGCGGAACACAGCTGCATCAGCATAAGCTTCTGTATTTGCGCCAGATTTTGCGTTGGCCGCGCCTGTTCTTGCGCTTTTTGCTTCTGCAGCCCACGGAAATTCCGGCTTGACGGCAAAGCGGCGCTCAATAAAAGCAAAATAGTCCTTGCGCAAGTCTGCCGATACACAGCAAGTCTTGCAAAACTCATCGATAAGACGCTGCACTTCCTCGCGGATTTCGCCGACAAAAGTGCCTTGCGCACCCGGAACATCGAAAAGTGCATAACGCTCGCCAGTTTCGCCGTCAAAGACATGCGCCTCAAGCAAGCTTTTCTCAAGATTCAGCGTAAATTCGGCATAAAAAGCTGATAACGGCAAAGGCTTTTTGCAGCGCAAAATTTTGCCCGAACCAGCGGTTTCAGTTTCATCAACTTCAACAAAGCCGAAACTTTCGAGCTTTTCAGTCTTAGGCACAAAAGCAGAAAAAATGTGGCTATAATTCATCGTCACTCCGCAAGCATTATAGCACAACAAGAACATATCGCTCAAAAAAGTCTAGCCGCATTTCAGATACTTTATGCAAATTCTATTGATTTTTCAGATTGACTTAAATGATAGGTTTCTATCAAAATAGAAGACAGGGAATAAAAAATGAAAATCAAAAGTCTAATTATTTTATGTTTAATTGCAATTCTATGTTCATGCGAACGCAACCTCAACCGGCCAGAAAAAATCAGTTATGACGGACAGAAAATGACAGAGCAATTAACTCAAAGGAAATTCGATACTTCTAAAGCTATTGAAGAAATGACACGTGAAAGAACTGAGACTAAAATTCCCTTTACAATGAATTATTCAGAATGTTTAGGAAAACCTGTTATTGAGCTTGATCCAGTCAGACATATTTATGTGATGGTAGATTCTGGTTGTACAAGAAACTGGTATTTTTCTTCAATTCTTAACAAGGTGAATCTTTCAAATGATGATTTTATGAAAATTATTATTCAAGATTTAAGAAAGAATGTGCCTGAACTTTCAAATGAACACCCATCAGATGAAGAATTCAGCAGTTTCCTAAAAAATGAATGGGAAAACTACAATTTGAATCATCTTGCAAAGCTTTACATTAATAATATTTCACTGATATATGATTCAGTGCAAAATCAAAGCTACGATGCTGTCCTTGGTGCTGATTTTTTAATGAGTTATAACAGAGTTACTTTTGATTATATCAATAATTATATAATTCTTAATGACGAAAAACTCGATGGAACAGCAATTCCTTTTATTCAATCTCCAAATAATGAAATTTTGATTAATTTCACTTACAACGGACAGCAGGAATTAGCAATGATTGATACCGGTAACTATAGTTTCACTCCACGGCATAATATCGGAGACGGAAACCAGGATTATGATATTAATGATTATTCAACTTATGGGTTGGCATACAATGGTGACGTACCTGTTACTCCGCGCATAATGAAAACTTATAATAACATTCAGATTAGCGGTGCTACTTACAACAACATAAAAGGCGCTTATTCTACAATTGAAGGTTCTGGATTTGTAAAAGGATCTCAGTTGCACATGATGAAATTGAATAATCTTGGAAATGTTTTCTTTTATGATCATATAATCCAATTTGACTTTGTTGATAAAGTTTTTATTATCAAATAGGGCTCTTGCACAAAATGAAAGAATTTTCCATAATTCAACATGGAAAACATATCTTTAATTCTTTCAGACTTAGACGGAACACTCTTCCGCAACGACAAATCAATTTCAGGTTTTACAAAGCAGACAATCGCCCAAGCGCAAAAGCAAGGCGTGCTTTTCGGCATTTCAACAGCACGCGCAGGCGTAAACGCCGTAAAATTTCTTGACGGCATCAATCCCGACATTATGATTTCAAACGGCGGAGGCTTGGTAACTTTCAGAGGTGCAAAGATTTATTCTTGCGAATTTTCCGTTGAAGAAATCCGCACGTTAATTGACGCAACCTTTGAAATTTGCGGAAAAAATGCAATAATTTCAGTTGATAACGAAAGAGGCCTTTATTCAAACTCAAAAGAAGAACTCGGCGATAAATTCTGGACTTACAACGATTTTTCAGATTTCAACGAGCCGTGCATGAAAATGTGCATCGAGACGCTCGACAAAGAAAAGGTCACGGCGGTTGCTTCACGCATCGGGCTTGAGCAGATTGATTTTCTGCCGTTTTCAGACATTCCGTGGTACAAGCTCAGCAAAAAAGGCGCAACCAAAGAAAAGGCAATAGACGCGCTTTGCAAGCATCTTAAGCTTTCGCCTTTGCAGATTGTGGCCTTCGGCGATGATTTCAACGACATTGGAATGCTCAAGCTATGCGGCAAAGGAATCGCCATGAGCAACGCAATTGACGAAGTAAAAGCTATTGCTGACAAAATCTGCCTTTCAAACGAAGAAGACGGCGTTGCAAAGTGCATTTCAGAAATACTCAAACTTTAGTTTTAGAACTTTAGAAAGATGAAACAATTATTTGAAAACTGACCAGAAATGTGGTAAATTAGAAACATGAGCAAGAAAATTTTTTATAGACTTACGTTAATTTTATTTCCGTTGTTTTTCCTTGTCAGCTGCATGACAACAACTACAGCTGCTGGAAATGTTGGTGCTGACAGAAAGCAAGTTATGCTTGTTTCCGAAGAGGAAATGAACGAGAGCGCAAACCAGGCTTATGCAGAAGTTCTTGCCGAAGCAAAAAAGGCCGGAACACTCAACACAAACCAGGCGACGCTCCAGAGGGTTCAGAAAATCGCCAAAAGACTGATTGCGCAGACACCAGTTTTCCGCGAAGACGCACTAGGCTGGGACTGGCAGGTAAATGTCATCAAAGAAGACACCATAAACGCATGGTGCATGCCGGGCGGCAAGATTGTAGTTTACACAGGCATTATCGATTCGCTGAACCTTACGGACGGCGAGCTTGCAGCTGTAATGGGACATGAAATTTCGCACGCACTCAAAGAGCACAGCCGCGAAAGAGCAAGCCAGAGCGCGCTGCAGAATCTCGGCGTTGCGGCTACAGCAGCTCTTTTGGGGCTTAAAGAAACAGGCACACAGCTTCTCGGCATTGCTGCTGAATATACGCTCGGTCTGCCGTTTTCGCGCAAACATGAAACAGAAGCTGACCATGTTGGCACAGAACTGATGGCGCGCGCAGGTTATGACCCGTATGAAGCTGTGAACATCTGGAAAAAGATGGAAGCTGTATCTGGCTCGTCTGTACCTGAAATTTTGAGCACACACCCGTCACACCAGAGCCGCATCAACGACTTGCAGGTTATTGCTGAAAAGGTTTATCCGCTGTATCAAGAAGCCCAAAAGAAAGGCATAGCAAAATAACGGTTTTGAACAAAGCTTAAGGCATAAAAAAATCCTTGCAGGATAATTTTGCAAGGATTTTTTTTCGCTATAAAGATTTGCAAGTTTAGGCGCTTCGTTTCGGTGCGCGGTTTCTGCGCAACCTCAACCCGCACCTTCGGCTTGGTTCGGCTTAAACCTTGAAAAGATCAATCTCTGAACCGATTTTTCTTATGTTGTCAGCAACTTTGCTAGAAATGCTTGAAAGTGATGCACCAGTTTCATTGATTCGGTCTGCACCGGCATGCATTTCTTTAATGCTGTCCCTCATTGCAAATGTTGCATCCTGCAGCTTCTGCACTTCCGCAAGAATGTGCTTATTTCCGTTCATCATTTCAGCTGATGCAACACGAACTTCTGAAGTAGAATTGTTCATAGAACCAAGGGCATCAATAATCTGCTTAGAACCGGCCTGCTGCTCTTCCATTGCGTTCTTAATCTGCGTAATAATCTCGCTCGTTTCATTTATACTAGCTGCAATTGCAGAGAACGCGGTGTTCGTTTCGTTTGAAACGGTAACAACATCTTGAATAGTCTGCTGAATCTTATTAAGTTCAGAACCGATAGTCTTTGACTGGTCTGTAGAAGTTTCTGAAAGCTTGCGGATTTCATCAGCAACAACGGCAAAACCTTTACCGGCTTCACCGGCATGGGCAGCTTCAATTGCCGCGTTCATAGCGAGCAAGTTCGTCTGTTCAGCAATGCCAGCGATTGCAGCGTTTGCATCTTGCAGCATCTTAGACTGCTCGTTAATCTGCATGATTTTATCGTTTGCGTTGCTCTGCGTGTTAGAACCTTCGTTTGAATGAAGTTCAAGCTGTTTGAACGATTCAATCATCTTGTTGACCGAAACATTTACAGAATCGATGTTGCCAATCATCTGCTCAACAGCGGTAGAAGCCTGAGTAACGCATGTAGCCTGAGAAGAAATCATGCGTTCAAGCGATTCAATGTTAGAGCTTATTTCGTTTACAGCTCCTGCTGTTTCTTGAACTGAATCAGACTGCGTTACAATCTGATTGTTTACGCTGTCTATATTTGAAATAATCGCCTTGATCGAATCGGAGGCATCTTTTGTGCTTAACTGAAGATCAGAGTCTACAGAAATTAAGTCTTCCTTTGAGCTCTTCAAGTTTGAAACAATGCCATGAAGCTTTTCAACGAACCCGTTGAAGCCGTTTACAACATCACCAATTTCATCGTTCGTAACAGATGGTATGCGCTGCGTAAGGTCAGCATTTCCACTTGAAATTGTTGTAATAGAATCTTTTACGGTCTTAAGCGGCTTGACAAGCATAGTTATTAATATACCGATAATAACAGCAGAAATGAAAACCGCTACACCGATAAACAGCGCTGATTTTTTTCGTGTTGCTGTAAGTGAAGCAAAATGTATATCATACGGAGCAACGGCAAAGACTGTCCAAGTTGAATCGGCTACTTTTTTATAAGCCGCAATAAGATGCACATTGATATTCGGGTCTACAAAGTCTGATACGCCTTCTTTTCCCTGAAAAATATTTGAAAGAACAAGACCTAAGCCCTGTGTTTCGTCAAGTTTTGCACCACCCTCATCTTCTGATTTTTCTGTTTCAGCTGCATTGGCATTGGCAACAGTTGTTGCAGTTGCCCAGTTCAAAACGGACGGATGCATTCCGCCGCCCAAGTCGATTTTTTCAATAGTGCTGAGAGCTGTATTACCTTCAATTACCATAACAATTGCACCGATTGCCTTGCGGTCTTTATTGTATACAGGAACACTATAATGCTGAAGGATGCTGTTTGTAACAGTACTGAATTTAGGGTCAGAAGCGTAATCTTTACCGGCAAAGGCTTCCTGAAAGTAAGGACGGTTTGCGAAATTGATTTTTCTGCCGTCTGCAAGAAGAGCATCGCCGTTAGCGTCATAAAAGGCTATGTCTATACAATTCGGGCCAAAACAAGATTTTGAACCTACAATCTCTTTCTGTTTGTCTGCAAGCGAAACATTCTCGTCCTTAATCATAGACAATTCAGCAAGAACATGCAAAGTCTGAAAATGTCTCTTATTGATTGCATCAATCTGATGTGCTACGTCAGTCGCAAGTGCGTCCATATTGCCATAGACATTCTTTGTCATTGCCTTTTCGGCTGTTCTATAAGAAATAGTTCCAATCGATACACTTACAGTAGCTCCTACAGCGAGATACATAACCAAAAGCTTAGCCGCAAGCCTAATACGAAATCTTTGTCCTATCACTTTCTTACTCCAAAAATCACTGAATTACAAGAACTAGTTTTACGAACCAATGTTTCTGTAAAACGTTTAATCAGACCAATATCTCCATTATATCACGTTTTTTTTTATTTGTATAGACTAACAGACAGAAAAAACGTTAAGAATTTTTCAAGAGCATGGTAAATTGTTATGAAATGCAAAAAAAAGATGGGGCTGTCCAAAAAGATTTGTCATGCTGAACTTGATTCAGCATCTACGCTATATGCTATATATAGTGCAGAGATTCCGAAACAAGTTCGGAATGACGCTATGCAACAAGCTCATTGAACAGCCCTATGACAAACTGCATATGAGTCTGACTATGACAAACTGCGCATGAAACAGACAATGAGAAACCGTGCCCGAAACAGCACGGCAATCTAGTAAAACGTCAGCTAAGCTGTTTCAAGACGGCATTCGTCACTTTCCAAGTGCCGTTCTGCTTCTGAACATCTACAACAGCGTAGCGGCCTTCCATCAAGGCGCCAGGGTTTATCACCGTGGTTTTGCCTACAGTGTCAATGCCGACAGCTTCGTGTACATGACCAGACACAGAAAGCAGCGGCTGATAAGTTTCTAGAAATTCTCTGTATAAGGCAGAACCGACATGCATTCCGTTTGAAATCATGTCAACTTTTGTGTCTTTCGGCGGATTGTGCGAAATGACTATCAGACTGTTCCACTCAAGCGAAGCGTCGGCCGTCTGCTTTGCGCCAGCGTTTTCAGCTTCTGCTGTTTCAGCTTTTGCGGCCGCGTCTTCGCCGTCGCTTTCATCAAAAGGATATTCTTCGTATTCGGCTGAATGTTCTGCAACCATGTCAAAATCGCTTTGCAGCTCTTCTTCGGTGCGTTCGTTAGGCGTTACGCCTGTAAACTTAGAAGCGCCGCCTGAACCGGCAAATGCAAGCCCGTCGCGGAATACCATCGTACCCTGCACAGAAATGTCTCGCTTTTCAAGCTCTTCTAAGAAAGAAGGCTTGTCGCAGTTGCCAAGCACAGAATAAAGCGCAGGCGACTTTTCTTCGAGCAGCTTCAAAACAGGCATTGCCTTTTCAGGCTCGTCATAATTCGTAAAGTCACCGGCAAAAATCACGGCATCAGCTTTCTTAAATTCGTCGTCAAGCTTTTCAATGTATTTGGTGTCCGCATGTGCGTCTGATAAAACTAAAAAATGCATAAAAACTCCTTATTCGTTTGCTGATAATAAATTAAAGCTTCTTCATCACGTCAAGAAGCTTTTGCATCTGTTCGTCTGTGCCGATTGTAATCCGCACAAAATCTCTGATTACGTCTATATCGAAGTAGCGCACAAGAATTCCCTGCTTCTTTATCGATTCATAGACATCTTTTCCGGGCATTCCGTCTTTTGAAACAAGCAAGAAATTCGTCTTTGAAGGAATTACGTTCCAGCCTGAATCAGACAAAGCTTTGCAGAAAATGTCTCTCGTATTGATGACTTTTCTGCAATTTTCGACGTACCATTCAATGTCTGAACAAGCCGCAATCGCCGCAGTCTGGCAGAATGCGTCTGTCGGAAAATGGTTGAACGAATTCTTTGTTGTGGTCAAAGCGTTAATCAGCGCAGGCGCGCCGATTGCATAGCCCAGGCGCATTCCGGCAAAAGACATGCTTTTTGAGAAAGTTCTGATTACAAGCAGATTCTCGTATTTTTTTAGAAGCGGCAGTACAGTGTAGCCCGAAAAATCTGTGTAAGCTTCGTCTACGACAAAAACCTTGTCTTTCGGGTAAGCTTCAAGCATAGCTTCAATTTCAGCCGGAAGCAGAGCTCTGCCCGTCGGGGCGTTTGGGTTTGCAAAAATCATGCCGGTTGAGTCAATGGCGAGCATCGCTTTCGTGTCCAGCGTAAAATCAGCGTTGAGCGGCACTTTCTTGAGGTTGATGCCGTAATAGCCTGCATAAACCGGATAAAAGCTGTAAGAAAATTCCGGCGAAACGAGAGGCTTGTCGCTGTCAAAAAATGAATAGAAAACGAATGAAAGCACTTCGTCAGAGCCGTTGCCGCAAAAAATCATGTCTTCTGTAATTTCAAAGCCGAGCGGCTGCTGATCTTTTGCCGGAACAAGCACGCCGCCTGTCTTGTTGAGCGCTTTTGCAATCGCCTTTTTCAGTTCATGTGAATCTGGGTCAGGGTAAAGCGCAAGCTTCTGAAGCGGAATATCTTTCACAGCTTCTTTGATTTTCGGTGACGGCAGATAGGGGTTTTCGTTTGCGTTAAGCTTTATGTACTCCCTGTCTTTAGGTTGTTCCCCTGGCTTATAGGGCTGCAAATTTTGTAATCTTTGTGCGAACATAAAATGTGCCTCTAGCGTTTGTTTTGTTTCTTGAGTGAGTATAAAACAGCAATAAATAAAAAAAAAGCACTTTTTAAAGTTTTTATTGAGAAATACGGAAAATTCTGTTATTATATTGAGTTATGGGTTCAACATCTGATATTTATACACTTTTACGCCTCTACGGCAAAAAACAACATCGTACGCAGATTTCTGTGGAAGAATTTTGCAATTATCTCATAAAGTATGCACAGCATTATGTAACTGAGCAACCTGATCTTGCAAAATACACAAAAACGCCGCGCGAATCTTTGCTGCAAGAGCTTGACGGTTTGGCAAACACAAACAAGGTTATTCTCAAAGAAGAAGACGGAAACCCGATTATCGTCATTTCCGCTTATTTCAAGGAAAACGTAAATGCACGTTATAAGCAGATGGCGACAAACCCTTCCGTGCCTTTCCCGATTCCGACCGATTTGCCGAAGGATTTTCCGCAGGAGCTTATAAGCCAGCAGGATGCGGGCACAATCATCTATGATTTGCTCGACGGCAAGGAACATGGCGAAAACGTCATTTATTCGCTTGTATTCAGACGCGAAATTGCGCCGGTGCTTTTGCCGCAAGGCGTTACGGCTGAATTCTTGATGCAGGCTTCGATTGCAAAGCTGCGTGATTTGATGAACCACGGCGAGCAGCACGATTACTTCCTTCAGAAATTGATGACATCAAACGGCGGCAGAAGCCTTGCCGTAAAGAACTTCTTCAATCAGTTCATTTCAAACGAAGAAGAGACTCTCATCAAATTCAAAGAAGCCGGCGACTGCTATTACTTCCTCAACCAGCTGTTTCTCTTCATCCGCCAGGATTTTGAGAAAATCAAGGATAAGACACCTGAAGACGTAGATTTGCTTCAAGCTGTTTATATTGCTGAATTGTGCGCGTCATTCTACAAGAACAAAGTTCAGCTTAACCTTCAGAAAGACACCGCGCTCAAGAATCTTGAGCTTTCTTTGGGCAAGCAGCCATATTACTTTGATGCAACCGCAATTTCTAAGTTTGTAGACTCGCGCGGTGTGCCGCTGCTTGGTCAGTATTCTGAAGAAGACCTCAACGATTATCTTACAAAGTCTACAACACCGACTGTAGACAATCACATGCCGCCGCTGCTCACATTCAAGACACCAGACGGCAACCGCTATTTTGTCTTGAACGAAAAGACTATGCCGCTTGTGATGAAGCTCTGCACCGAAGCGCGAAAGACAGTTCACGATTCGATTACGAAAGAATGGTTCGGGCTTTTGCAGCGTTTTCAGTCTGTGCCGGCGATGAAGAACATAAAAGACTTTGACCAGCGCCTCGAAGAGATTGTTGAAGCAGAAGAACCGGTGCTTTATGCGCTTCTCAACGCGCCGTTCTTAAAGACGGTCTACTATGACGCGCTTGAAGACAAGGAAAGCAACATCGACAAATTCAGCTTCTTCAATGACGGCGAGCTGCTGCCTTACAGCGACTTGCTGATGCTTACGCCGCATTCGGTATTGTCAGACGCAAAGATTCTGCTGCCAGTCTGGTACACATTGCCTGGTCTTTCGTTCATTCTTGCGCTTATTTTTGGCCGCGGAAGCATGTCAAAGAAGGCAAAGAACAAAAAGAAAAAGAAAGAATCTGAATCAAAGGAAACATCAAAAAAGGCCAGCTCGTCTTCAACGATGTCTGTGTCTACTGAAAGCCCTAAGTCGCAGAGCATGGCTAACAACAAGAAAGACGAATTCAAGATGGCAGCTGCCGCTATTGAAAAGATTCTCGTTCCGCCTGATTCTTCGCTTGATTCAGAGCTGACTTCTTATCTGAACGAATGGAACCACATTCTTGATAAGGAAGCGAAGAAGAATCTTACCGAAGACGTAAATTCTCTTATCAGAGATTATCTTAGAAAGATTCTGCGTACATCTTCGCCAAGCAGCTTTTCTGCCGAGCGCGTGAACCAGCTTGCTGAAACGCTTGTAAAGACACCAGCATTGCAGAAAATCAACGACCACACGAACCTGCACATGTATATTCAGCTTNNGGCAAATCTTTTTGGCTCAACTTTGAGACCGAAAGATTTGCCGTTTTTTTTGCTTTTTCCGCATTTATTTGTAAATTTAACGTAAAACAATGAAAATTTTTCTCATTTTGGTACAGGATTTCTAATTTTTATTCAATTACATAGATGTGTGTCTTGTAACGCTAGTAACGTAAACCACAAAGGAGCAAATCTATGAAGAATCTTAACAGTATCATTCTCGAAGGCAATTGTGTCAGAGAACCGAATGTAACAATCACTGCAAAAGGAACTGCAATATGCACTTTCTCGATTGCAAGCCACAGGACTTACAAGATAGGCGAAACGTTCGAGCAGGAAGTTTCGTTTTTCGACATTGAAGCTTGGGGCAAGCTTGCGGAGTGCGTCTCTCATCAATGCAAGAAAGGGCGCGGCGTGCGCGTTGTGGGCAGGCTGAAGCAAAACCGTTGGGAAGACGCTGACGGCAAGAAGAACTCGAAAATCCGCATTGTAGCCGAGCACATTGAGTTTAAGCCGGAAGCGAAGCCGCTTGAAACAGCTACGACGGTTAATGCAACGCCGCCGTCAATGCCCAAACAGGAAGAAATTGCGGTGTTTTAATTAGGCTTTTCACAGGTGCAGCTGCAAACAAACAAGCTGTTCAAAAGCTATGCAGAGATGCTTTTGGGCAAGTCGAAAAGAGTTGTTCAATCGTTTGTATAATCCATGTGTGCCTCCAGCCTTTTCAAGTTTGGTTCGCTTGAAAAGGCACGCGGCTGCACCTGTTCTTTTTTTGCGGAATACACCAAAAAATAGTCATGCACGCCAAAACCGGTTTTGCAAACCGGCGGCTATGACGTGTTTTAGCTGTGGCGCGGTCTGCTGGAATTGCGGCGGCCTTTACCGCTGCTGTTCTGGCGGCTTGAGCTGTAATTTTTCTTGCCGCCTGCGCCCGACTTAGATGAGCCGTTGCGTCCGCGCTGATTCATTTGAGCTTGTGCATATTCAGTCATCTGGCGGCGTTCTTCGACTTTTTCTGGCGAATAAAAGCCTTCTTTCCAGTTGAAGCGCGAAATTTCAGACAGCGGCTTTGACGTATAAAAAGAAGCCATAATCTGCTTGAAATCGCTCTTTTTTACGTCTGTCTTTGAAAGGTCAATCAAGAAATGCGTAAAGCCCATTTCCTTTATTGACTTATTCTTGTCAAGAATAGAGAAAGGCTGTTCGGGCAGAACAAAAGAACCGTCTTTTGTAGACAATGCCTTGAAAACGCCCTCTTCTCTATCCTTAAAATAGAGAAAATCATAAGATTCTGGCAGCTCAAAGCGCATTCTGAACAGAGCCGGATAAGCAAAAAGCGTAACCATAACCCTTTTGCGCTGGTCTGGCTCAAAAGTTGCTTCGATGTTGCGCTTTGAGTTTTCAAGCGGTGTTATAAGGCCGGTAATTCCTTGATTTTCAAGCCAAGAAACAGCCCATCTGTTAAAAGTATAAAGATAAGGGCCTGCAATCATAAAGACCTTGAGCGGCTTAAGCATTGCAATATGGCCGGGGTTGTTGACAACCCAGTTTGTAAAGCCTTCAGCAACAAGCTGTGTGACAGTCTCCGTAAGGCTGTCTTCAATGTCCTGCGGCATATAAGGGTCTAAAGAAATGAAAACCTGCCGCTTTGAGAACGGAAGTTTTTCCTTTTTTTCAAGAAGCGATTCACGCGTAACGCTGTTCAATTCAAGAATAACGCGCACAGGCTGCTCGCATTGAACGACGAACAAATCTTTTACAGTTGAAACCTGAACATAAAGTCCTTCCGGCATCAAATCGAGGCTGTCTTTGGCGAGCGGCGTCAAATCAAGCACTGGCAGCTCTTGCGCCCCGGGCTGCGACCTGTAGCGGCTTATGTCGTTCGGCAGCACGCGCGGATAGCGCTTTGACATTGATTTTGTCTGAAGCAGATAAACTGAATCGCCTACGCCAAAACCGCGCGGAATTTCAACCCAGTTTTTTTCGCCGTCTTCATAGATTGACTTAATCTTGTGGCTTTCGCGCACAGAGTCGTCTTTCTTGTGCAGACGGATTGAATCGCCGATGTCAGGGTCGTATGTGCCGCCCTTAATTACGGCGTACCAACCGGCATCAGCCTTGTCATCTGAATCAGGCGAAAGCTTCTTTGCCTGAGTAATCTTTCCAAGATAAATTCCAGTGCCCGAAGCTTGTTTCGGGTTCAGTATATTTTCAGCTTGAGACGAAGTGTACCAGTACATCGTCTTTGTGCGTGCAAAATCTGTAGAAAGCATACGCTTTGCGGTTGCAAGCGCGCCTTTGCGGTCTTCTTGCCAATGATCAAGCATATATCTATAAGCCGAAACTACGCTGCCGACATATTCTGCGCTTTTCATGCGCCCTTCAATTTTGAATGAATCTACACCGGCAGAAACTAAATCAGGCACACGCTCAATGAGCTGCAAATCATACGGCGAAAAATAAAAGCCCTGCTCCGTTCCGCCCGGCATGTCAGCTTCATATAAGCGGCGGCAAGCCTGTGTGCACATGCCGCGGTTTGCAGATTTTCCGCCGAGATAACTTGAAAAAAGGCACAAGCCGGACTCGCTTACACAGAGCGCGCCGTGCACGAACACTTCGATTTCAACGTTGGTGCGCTCTTTTATCTGCTTTATCTCGTCAAGGCCAAGCTCGCGTGCTAGAACTACACGCTTAAAACCGCTTTTGCTCATCGTGTTGGCGGCCTTTGCGCTTGCAATGTTCATCTGCGTTGAAGCATGAAGGCGCAAGTTCGGAAAGAACTGCTGAACCATTCTGACGATGCCGAAATCTTGAACAATCAAGCCGTCCGGCCCGATTTTATCAAGATAAGCAAGGAAGCGGTACATGCGTTCGGTTTCATATTCTTCAAGAACGGTGTTTACAGTAACAAAGATTTTCTTGCCAAGCCTGTGAACAGAGTTTACGGCCGCCTCAAACTGATTCCATGCGAAATTTGTTGTGCGAAGACGCGCGTTGAAGCTTTTCAAGCCAAGATAGACTGCATCTGCGCCTTCGCCGATTGCAGCGTCAAGAGCTTCGATATTTCCAGCAGGAGCTAATAATTCTGCCATAGTTTTTCCTTGTGTTTTGTTAGGGAGAACCTCTGAAAACTGAAGTTTTCAGCTTTCAGAGACAACGTTGAAAATGCAGCAGATGCCGCCCTTATGTTATTTATCAGCAAGCCTTGCCGCAAGAAGCTTCAAGCCTTCAACCATCGCCTGATGCTCGTGCGGCGCAATGCGTGCGTACAATGTTTCCGGCGTGTCACCGGCTTCAACAGGCACACGCTTCTGCAGCAGAATCGTGCCTGTGTCGCAGCCTGCATCAACAAGATGAATCGTAATGCCAGATTCTTTCTCGCCGGCGGCAAGCACCGCTTCATGCACATGATGCCCGAACATGCCTACTCCGCCGAATTTTGGAAGAAGCGCCGGATGCAGGTTGATGATTCTGCCAGAATAGCTTTCCAAAATAGGCCCGCCAAGCACGGTCAAGAAACCGGCAAGCACAATCGCTTCTATTTCATGAGCCTTGCAAAGCTCAAAGACTTTCTCTGAAACGGCAAAGCGCTTCTCGTCGCGCGTTGCTTCTTTCGCTTTTTCGCCCAAAAGCAAAGACGGCGAAGCTATAAAAGCCGGAACGCCTGCTTTCTTGGCACGCTCAAGCGCAAACGCCTTTGCAGAGCTTGAAATTACAAGCGCGATATTGTACGGACATTCTTCGCCGCGGCTTTTCATTGCAAGCTCTTCGTCTATAAGAGCCTGAAGGTTTGTGCCGCCGCCAGAAACAAGCACCGCTGTCTTTAAAGGTTTGCCCAATTTAATCACCTACTCGAATCTATTCAAAAATAACGGCATCAGCCTGTGTCTCAACTTTCTGACCGGCACGGGCAACGCGCCCGATTTTATAAGCCTTCATTGTTGAGTTAAGGCCGGCGTTTGAAGAAACTGTGAATTCTTCAAATGTCTTTATGATGTTGTCAGCTTTATCCGCTTCAACTGCAAGCACAAGACCGATGCCCATATTGAATGTGTTGAACATGCGCGAAGGGTCTGCACCGCGGCGCTCAAGCTCTGCAAAAATCGGCGGGATTTCCCAGCTGCCCTTCTTGATTACAGAAACAAGCGTCTTATCCGCATACATGCGCGGAATATTTTCGTAGAAGCCGCCGCCTGTAATGTGAGCCATGCCATGAACGGCGTTCACACCGCCCTGGCCTCTGAATTTATCAAGAACAGCAAGAACAGGGCGCACATAAATGCGTGTCGGCTCAAGAAGCACTTCGCCGATTTTTCTGCCGTTGAAAGGTGTGTCAAAATCTGTAACAAGCTTTCTTACAAGCGAAAAGCCGTTTGAGTGCACACCTGTTGAAGAAAGCCCGATAAGCACGTCACCTTCTTTTATTGCTTCACCTGTAATGATGTTCTGCTTGTCTACAATGCCCACGCCGAAACCGGCAATGTCGTACTTGCCTTTGTCGTAGAAGCCCGGCATTTCGGCTGTTTCGCCGCCAAGCAATGCGCAGTCTGAATCTACGCAGCCGTCTGCAACGCCTTTAACAAGGTCTGCCGCAATGGAAGAATCAAGGCTGCCGCAAGCAATATAATCTAAGAAATAAAGTGGCTTTGCGCCTGTGCAGAGAATGTCGTTCACGCTCATAGCAACACAGTCAATTCCGACTGTATCATATTTTTTCATGGCAAATGCGATGTCAAGCTTTGTGCCTACACCGTCTGTACCGCTGACCATTACAGGCTCTTTCATGCCGCCCGGCACAGAAAACATTCCGGCAAAGCTGCCCAAACCGTTGAGCACGCCCGGAATCTGCGTGCGCTTGGCGTGTGCCTTATATTTATCTACAGCGCGGTAGCCTTCTTCAATGTCTACGCCAGACTGTCTGTAATCAATCATAGTTTCTCCCTAATTCGAATTATATTCAGATTGTTAAAGCTCAACGCCCCTGCCGCCGTTTTCAGCAGATTCTTCAGCAAGCTTGCGACGGAAATCCACAAGCTTTTTCTTAAGTTCAGGATATTTTACGGCAAGGATTTCAAGAGCAAGATAAGCAGCGTTCGCGGCATTATTTATGCCTACAGTTGCCACAGGAATCTGGCGCGGCATCTGCACAATCGAAAGCAGCGCGTCCATTCCGCCAAGACCGTTTGAAGCGCGGCCTTTCGCGTCAGCGCTCATGCATTCCAGAGGAATTCCGATTACGGGCAGAACAGTCATTGATGCAATTACACCCGGCAAGTGGGCCGCAAGTCCTGCACCGGCGATTATGACTTCCGAGCCGCGCTCTTCAACAGCTTTTACTGTTTCGGCAAGAAGCTCACCTGAACGGTGGGCTGATAAAATAAAAGCTTCATATTCCACCCCGAATTCTTTCAAGACAGAAGAAGCTTTTTTCATAGTTTCTGTATCTGATTTTGAACCAAAGAAGACAGCAACTTTCATGCAACACCCCATGAAGTTAAGAATAATCGGCGGCTTTTGCACGAGCGCAAAAAAAGGTGCGACTCATAGTCTGACATAAGGGAGTCAGGTAGAAACTCTTATTCCCAGGCAGGAATGAGGAGAGAAGAAAACCTGCCAATAATAAGATTATATGAGCCGTCGATAACGGAATATATCACAAAAGAGCATAATAAGCAAGTGGATTGCGGAAAATGTACGGAAGCTGCCGGATTTGCAGAGAAGCAGAATTAGAAGAAGAACTGAATAAGCGACGCCAAAACAACCGGAATAAGCAAGTTGTCAAAGTCTTTCAACGGAAGCATCTCGACAAACATGCCGGCAAAACCGCAGACAAGACCAGCGGCCGCATTGCCTGTTACAAGGCTTGTCAGCAAAAAGATTACGCCGAAACAAGACAAGCTGCCGACAACAGATTTTCCGCCTGTAAACGGAATTTTCACGTTGCCGAACATTTTGCCAAAAAGACTTGCAACGCCGTCGCCTGCGGCAAGCCCGATTATGCCGACAGTTGCAGCCGTTTCATTGAAGAAAAGCGCTGAAACAAGCACGCCGCAGCACAGCGTTACAGGGCCAAGCACGAAGCGGTTTTCGTCTCTTTTTCGGGCGGCGGCTTCAGTTATAGCTGAAAATATCGGAACGTTCTTGCCGTGCATGCGCAATATTTCTGAAACGATGTAGACTGCAAGAACAGCAAAAAGCCCGGCTATTGTCAGCCAATACAAATAATGAAGCATAAGCGGCACAAAGATTGTGCACAAATGAATTGATTTTCTGAAGATTTCCTTGCGGAGCAAAATAATGCGGCTTCTGATAAGAATACCGTGCCTGTACATCATGTGCTCTTTGCAGAGACCTGTCTCAACAGGATTAACTTCAGACAGAGAAGCCGACGCACCGGCAAAAACATTTTTCATGTCAGAAGTTGTATGAACCATAACAAGGTCTCCTGTACAAGCAAAACCAAAAATATGGTCTGCACGTCAAAATGATTCAACATGCAGACCTTTTTTAGCCTTATCTTATGTTTTTCAGCGTCGGCTGAGTAAGCACCTTTTCGTCCTGCAATGTTCGCGGAATATCGAAGTAAAGCGCAGGCTCAAAAGGACTTATCGGATAACGCAGATACTGCATGTTCTGTGCGGCAAGGTTGCTACCGTCAAGCCGAACCATCGTCTCCTGGTTTCGTGTAAGCGCATCCCAGGCACGCATTGATTCAGCCATATAAACCATTGCAAGTGCGTTTTGGTTACTGTCGCCGGTGCGGAAAGCGAGCTTGCCGAGCGTTACACCGAAGTTGTTCGTTGCCTTCATGTAATTCTCTACAAGGTCTGCGTCTTCAGCCTGAACTTGCGGGAATAAAAGCCCCTTCTGAGCTTTTTCTTTTGCGAATTCATCAACAAAACGCTGATAATAGCCTTGCGCCGCAAAATTGTCGTCGCGCAAAGACAGCGTATTTGCCAAAGAAAGCAGCAGATGCAAGTCGGTGCCGTTCTCTTCAGATGAAGCGATGAACGAGGCAAGCGCATCAAGATAGTTCTTCTTGCCGTACTGAATGTAGCCAATCCTGTAGCGGATTGACGACGTATCGTTGTCATATTCAACAGCGTGAAGATAATTTCTCAAAGCGTTGTCGTTGTCGCCTGAGATGAAGTAATCAAGATCCGCCATATCTGCATACAAAAGACCGATTTCTTTTCCGGCGTCAAGACTGCTTGCATCCTTTTCGCTTTCAAAAAGCGAAATGCCCTTTACATAAAGCTCTTCTGACTTCAAATATTCCTGTTCGTCTGTGTAAAGCTCACCGAGCAGGCGGTATGTGTCAATGTTCTTGAGAATGCGGTCTTTCGTCTTGACTTTTGCCTTGTCAAATACACCGAGCGCATTTTCAAGCTGAACCTGTGCCTTTGAAACGTCTGCCGTATAAATGAAGTAGCGTGCGTAATTGTAATAAGCTTCTGGCACAGCAGGGTCTGCAACGATAGCGCGCTCAAGCAAAGCGCGGACATCTTCAATGTAAGAGCGCAAATATTCTTCTGCCGGCGTCAGCTCGCCATAGAGCTTATCAAGCAGATAAGAGCTAAGATCAAGAATATCCGGTGCGCTCAAAGCTTTTATCTTCTTCGGGCCGTTCTTCTTGTCTGGGTAGAAGTAGTTCTTCAACGGAAGAACTTCGCGCAAATTGTCTGTTCTGATGTAATAGCGCAGCATCTTTGCAAGATACTTGTCAGACTGACCGTACAAATCGAGCGCGGTTTCGTATTGAGCGCGCGCAAGCTCAAATTTGCTCGGGTCTTCGTTGCAAGCCCATTCAAGATAAATGTCGCCAAGCAAGAGCAAGCCGTCCGGGTCGTTGATAAACTTATCAAGAACGTCTCTTCTGACAATTTTTTCTGCTTCTGCGTATTTATGCTCGTCATAAAGCTTCATTTCGGCATATTCAAGACCGCCAAGCTTGTCTTTCGGGAAGAAGAACAAAATATACTGATACATCTGGCTTGCGCGCTCATACTGTCGTTTTTCGCGGTAACCACGCGCATATTTGAAGAACCAGTTCTTCTTTTTCTTGAATTCAGTTGCCGCAATAAATTTCTCTTCTGAAAGCGGATAATATTCGCCTTCAAGGAGCGTGTAGCCTTCTTTATAAAGCAATTCCGCGCGGACCGGGTCATATACAAAGGTCTTGCCGAGGAACAGCGTAGAAGCCGCAAGAATGAAAATAGCAAGGCAAGCCGCAACGAACGGAATAATTCTGTTTTTGAGCTGATATTCCGTAGACTGCTTGTAAGCTTCATACTGGGCAGCTGTGCGCTTTTCGTAATTGCGCGGAACATCGATTACCTTGTCTATCATCTTTCCGACATGGTTTGCAAGCTGACGTACAGGCGTCTTCTTGATGACCATGCGGGCAAGCTTTATATTTTCTTCTTCGTTGAACTGGTCTTCTACGAAAATCTTTTCGATTTCAACGCGGAGATTCAACGGATAGTAATTTAAGTTTTCTATAAATTTCTGATATTCAGCATCAGTAAACTGATTGTCTTCGACTTTCTCGTCAACAGCGGCGGCAGGCTTTTTCTTTGGCGGTGCAACAACTTCCGTTACGTCAGAGAAGCCCGGAATGCTGAAATCATCTGCGGCTGGTTCTTCTGCGTTTTCAGGCTCGGCAAAGCCTTCAATAGAGAAATCGTCTTTAGCGCCGTCATCGCCGCCTGCCGTTGCTTCATCAGCCGGTGCTGTGTCTTTTGCAGAATCTCCGCCGAAATCAGGCATGTCAAAATCAGCGCCGCCGCCTATGCCAACGCCCGGCGTTTCATCCAAGCCCTTGCCGGTATTGCTCTGGTCGTCAAGGTCAAAGTCCGGCAGATCTAGCGAGTCTGTCTCGGTTGGGAATTCAATTGATGATTTGGTTTCCGCTGCGGCAGGTTGTTCTGCGGCGGCCGGTTTTTCGTCAACAGAAAAATCCGTGCCGAAATCAGGCATCTCAAAATCGTCGGCCGATGAACCGCCGGTTGATGCAGCATCTGCATTTTCAGCTGCGCCGCCAGTTGAGTCGTCTTGAGGAGCAGAAAAATCGTCAAAGTCCGGTAAATCAAAATCAGTATCGTCTGCCGTTGTTTCAGCAGATGCGCTGTCTGCGGCAGGTTTCTCGTCAACAGAAAAATCTGTACCGAAATCAGGCATCTCAAAGTCGTCAGCAGAAGAACCGCCGGCTGCAATGCCAGCATCAGCAGAAGCGTCTGAACCGTCGTCCATGCTGTCAAAAGACGGCATCTCAAAATCATCGGTTGAAGCATCTGTAGCGGCAGCTGTTTCAGCCGAACCAGAAGCAGGCGCATCAAAAGATTCAACAACAGGTTCTTCATTTACATCGGGCAAGTCGCCAAAATCGGGCAAATCAGAAGTTTCAGCGGCCGGAGCAGAAGTTGCTTGCGCGGCCGGTTCATCTGCTTGAGCAGATGTAGTTTCAGGTGCTGCAGCATTTGTATCAACAGAACCGTCAATGTTCGAATTCAAAAGTGCGTCAATATCTATATCGCCATCAGCAGTCGTAGGAACAGAAGAATCGCCTTCTTTTGCTTCAGCTGTTTCAGCAGATGCACCTTCAGCTGCGCCCTCTTCTTCCTTTACAGGCAGCCCATAGAGAAAATCTTCGGAGTCATCTGCCTCCGGAATATTTTCAGGGAAAGGCAATGTATGGAGAGTTTCTCCACGTTCAGCGCGAACAGTGGCTTCATTACCTAACGATTGCAGATTATTAACAAAATTCTTAAGCTGGTTTAATCCGGGCATACTCTGATTCTATCCCTTAAAAAACGAAATAACAAGACAAAACGCGGCTTTTGCAGTGCGCACCCTTGCCCAAAAGTACTTTTACTATTTCAAGCTTTCTAAAAACAGATTTTTGAAAGAATTATTAGATAACAGTACTTCTTCGTTTTATCATCGGTGAAAAATAACCATGTCTTAACCCTTATCTTATCACGGCGAAGCTTTTCTAAAAGAATAAAAACGGCTATCATTGAAACATGTCTTTAAATTGCAAAGAAATTGACGCCGTTCTCAACGAACTTGAGCTTGAGGGCAGCTTTATACAGCAGATTGTGCAGCCGACGTTTGACAGCATAGCATTTTATCTTTACGGTCAGGGCGAATCGCAGACATTGCTCGTCTGCCTTGCACCGGGCGCATGCCGCCTGCACACAACTCAAAAGAAAATTCCACGCAACGAAAAGCCGCTGCGCTTTATGGAATTCTTGCGCTCAAAAATAAAAGGCTCAAGAATCAACAAAGCCGGGCAGCTTGCACAGGAACGCATAATAAAATTCGAGCTTTCTCACGGCGAAGACTTGTTCAACATGTACATACGCCTGTGGAGCAACGCCGCGAACATCATCGTGACAAACCCGCTTGAGACAAACGAAAAAGGCGAAGAGCGCATTCTCGACGTGTTTTTCAGACGCCCCAAGAAAAACGAAATAACTGACGGATTTTACAAGCCGGAAACCAGGCAGACAGCTGAAAACGGCAAGACCTTTGAAGTGCGCAGCTTTGAAGAGCTTGAAAATTCGGCAAACCTTTCGTTCAACCAAAAAGTTGAACTCTGGTACACCGAACATGCAGACGCGCTTTCAAGGGCGTCGCTTCTTCAGCAGGCTGAAAAGCAGTACAATTCACGCTCAACACGTCTGCAAAGCGCAATCGACAGGCTTGAAGCAAAACGCAAGTCTTTTCTCAATGCCGAACAATGGAAGCATCAGGGCGACTTGCTGCTGTCATACGGCTATCTTATAGAACAAGCCGCCCAAGAAGGCAGAAACTATATTGAATGTGAAGATTACGCGACAGGCTCGCCAATCAAGATTTTCATAGACCCCAAGAAAAAAGCGCAAGAAAACGCGCGGCTTTTCTACGACCGCTACAAAAAGGCAGTTTCTGGGCTTGAAGAGCTTGAATATGACATAAAAGCTTCAAAGTCTGAGCTTGCGAAATTGCGGGCGGATTATGAACAGCTGCTCGCCGAAAAAGACCCACTCGTAATTCAGCAGAAGCTTCACAAGCAGAACACGCCGCGCCAAAAAATCGAGAAAAAGCACCCGGGCTTAGATTTTACGATAAACGGCTGGCACATACTCGTCGGCAGAACCGCATCAGAAAACGACGAGCTGCTCAGGCATCATGTAAAGGGGCAAGACTGGTGGCTTCACGCAAGAGACTGGCCGGGCGGCTATGTGTTTATCAAAAACCAGAAAGGCAAATCTGTTCCATTAGACACGCTTCTTGATGCGGGCAACCTTGCGCTTTTTTATTCAAAAGGGCGCAAGGCAGGCAAAGGCGACTTGTATTATACGCAGGTGAAATATTTGCGCCGTGCCAAGAATGCGCCGAAAGGCACTGTGCTTCCGTCTAACGAAAAAAATATTTCAGTAAGCTTAGACAAAGAAAGGCTCAAACGCATTGAAACGCAGCAAAAGGCAGAGGAAGGCACTTTGTTAATTTGAAAATCCCTAAAAAATTTAAGTTTTTAGAAATTTTTTTATAAAATTTTCAAAAAATTTCAAATTTTTTTGTAACCTTTTTATTGTCCGGTGTTTATCTTTGCGTAATTGCAAGCAAGAAAGATTCATATTTTTGATTAAGCCCGCAACTGGTTTCAACTCCTTTATCCAGTTGCGGTTTTTTATTTTAAAGAGATGCTGCTTTCAGGCATCAAAACGGCGGCAGATAAAACTGAAACTGTTTAAAAAATTCACTTTATATGATAGGCTGATAGCATGAAAAGATTACTGACAAATGTATTAGTTACTGGTGGTGCCGGTTTTATCGGTGCGAATTTTATTCACTATATTCTTAACAAAACAGATTTTTCAGGACGCATAATCAACCTTGATGCGCTGACCTACGCAGGAAATCTTGAAAGCCTTAAAGACATTGATTCAAAATTCGGTGTGCAAGCGCTTGGCAAAGACAAGGCGAGATATATTTTTGAACATGCTGACATTACAGATAAAGAAGCTGTCAGCCGCATCTTCAAAGAATATGAGATTGACACCGTTGTGCATTTTGCCGCAGAAAGCCATGTTGACCGCTGCATTTTGTGGCCAGAAGACTTTGTAAAGACAAACGTAATGGGCACGTTCATTCTTCTTGAAGCTGCGCACAACGCTTGGAAAAACACCGACGGCTCAATCAGACAAGACACGCTTTTCCATCACATAAGCACAGACGAAGTTTACGGTTCGCTCGGCGAAACAGGCTATTTTGAAGAAACAACGCCTTATGACCCGAGAAGCCCGTATTCTGCAAGCAAAGCTTCAAGCGACCATCTTGTAAGCGCATATTCACACACTTACGGTCTGCCCACAACATTGTCGAACTGCTCAAACAATTACGGGCCGTTCCAGTTCCCTGAAAAGCTCATTCCGCTGATGATTCTGAACATGATTGACGGCAAGCCGCTGCCCGTCTATGGCGACGGCAAAAATATCCGCGACTGGCTTTTCGTAGAAGACCACAACAGCGCGGTCTGGACAATAATGAACAAAGGCAAGACAGGCGAAAAATACAACATCGGCGGCGAGAACGAGTGGCAGAACATCAAGCTGATTGAAAAGCTCATCGACATTGTTGCAGAAGAAGCGGGCAAAGATGCTGCCGAAATCAGAAAGACCATCAAATGGGTCAAAGACCGCCCCGGACACGACAGGCGTTACGCAATCAACTGCAACAAGCTTAAGTCTGAGCTTGGCTGGAAGCAGTCACACACTTTTGAAGAAGGGCTCCGCGCCACAGTCAAATGGTATCTTTCAAATGCAGACTGGATTGCACACGTTAAGAGCGGCGAATACTCCAAGTGGATAAAGGACAACTACGGAAACAGGTAAAACTATGTTCGAAGTTAGAGTAGAAACAGAATTTGCTGCGGCGCACTTTTTGCGCGACTTTCACGGAAAATGCGAAAACCTTCACGGCCACAACTACAAAGTTTATGCGCACGCACGCGGTAATTCGCTCAACGAAGGTGGAATGTTAATCGACTTTGGCGAGCTGAAGGGCGCATTGCGCAAAGTCTGCGCCGTGCTTGACCACACGAACCTGAACGACCTTGTGGAGAACAACAGCTTTGTGTTTGACCAGAACCCAAGCGCAGAGCGCATAGCCAAATATATTTTTGACAAGCTGAAAGAGATGCTGCCTAGTGCGCCGCTTTATGCCGTCGATGTTTTTGAGACAGCAACAAGCCGCGCACGCTATATCGCCGACTAATTGTCAGAAGTAAGGCGACGCACCGGAATGTTCATCGCATCGAGGTCTTTTTTGATGCCCTCAATAGTATATTCGCCAGAATGAACCATTGACGCAATCAGCGCGGCATCAGCCTTGCCTTTTGTAAGCACGTCAGCAAGGTGCGCGGTTGTGCCGCCACCGCCAGAAGCAACTACGGGCACGCTTACAGCTTCAACAATCATGCGCGTAAGGTCAAGCTCATAGCCTGCCCTAGTTCCGTCCGCGTCCATCGAATTAAGCACAATCTCTCCCGCGCCAAGCTCAACAGCCTTAATTGCCCATTCGCGCGCATCAAGCTCAGTCTTTACGCGGCCGCCGTTAATGTACACGCGGTAGCCGCTCGGGCAAGTCGGGTCTTTCTTCGCGTCCATGCCGAGAACAATGCATTGATTGCCGAAAACGCGCGCACCTTCAGTAATAAGCGAAGGATTCTTCACGGCCTGAGAATTCAAGCTGATTTTTTCAGCACCGGCAAGAATTGTCGAGCGTATGTCGTCCAGAGTGCCTATTCCGCCGCCGACGCAAAACGGAATGAAAACCTGCGATGCCACGCGGTGAATCAAGTCTAAAATTGGGCCTCTGCCACGTGCAGAAGCGATAATATCGTAGAACACAAGTTCGTCTACGCCTTGTCTGTAATATTCAGCAGCCATTTCAACTGGGTCGCCAATATCAACATTGTTTAAGAATTTAACGCCTTTTGTCGTCCGTCCGTCTTTTACGTCAAGGCAGACAATGATTCGCTTTTTTAACATGAAAGGTCTCCTTCCGAGAGGCAGAAATTTTTCAGAAGCCTCAAGCCCGGCTCGCCTGATTTTTCAGGATGGAACTGGCAAGCAATAATTGATTCGTGCCTTATCACGGCGGGCACTTTTATTCCGTATTCGCAAAAAGCCCTTACAGCGTTCCAATGGGCAGGTTCGATTACATAAGAATGAACGAAATAAAAGGCCGTGCCTTCGTTTATGTTGTTGAAAACCGGGTCTTCCTTGCAGTGAACGTCGTTCCAGCCCATGTGCGGAATTTTCAAGCCGTCTGTAGGAATGCCTTCGCGTTCAAAGATATTCTTAAAATGAGTGATTTTGCCCGGAACAAGACCGAGGCAGTCGGTATCGCCTTCTTCTGAATGTTCAAAAATAATCTGCGAGCCGAGACAGATGCCCATTATGGGCGTCTTTGCCTGAGCCTGGTCTTTTAAGAAAGAGTCAAAGCCAGTCTGCTTAAGCTGAGACATTGCATAAGCAGCATCGCCTACGCCTGGAAAAATCAATCTGTCCGCACCTTTCAATTCTTCGGGCTTTTTGCCGAGCACATACGGAATAGCCATAGAATCTAGCGCCATCTCAACGCTTCTGATGTTACCTGCATTGTAATCGATGATACCAATCATTGTGTGTCCATAAAGAAATTAGTAGTTTGTCCGATAATTATGATATGAATTTTTCCGAAGTTCAAGACGTTGTACAAGGTGTTTTCACCGATTTTCGTGTTATTTTATGTACGATCTGCATAATCGCATATCTTAATCTCATTGCCTATATTGTGAACTACCGCAAGAAGCCTAAGAAATTCAGCAAGAAAAAGCTGAAGGCTGTTCAAGCATCTGTCAAGAAAGAAGAACAAGAAGCGGCAGCGGCTACAGAAGAACAAGCAACCGAAGCAGCTGAATAAGCGGAAAAGACACATCTTTCTCGAAAAGCGGGCAATATCACCTTGTCCGCTTTTTTTGATTAACCTGATAAAATAATCTGTTTAAAAAAATAAGCCAGGCACTGCACTGCGGCTGCACCCGGCATAAAGTAGCTATAGCTGATATAGAAGCAGCACAGCACACCGCTTCCAAGAAAAATCTACTGATTCAGAATCGTAATCTCTACACGGCGGTTTCTCGCTCTGCCCGCTTCTGTACGGTTTTCGGCGATAGGCTGCTCTGCACCGAAGCCCTTCGAGAAAATGTGGTACGCATCTTTTACGCCAAGCTCAATCAAATAAGACGCAACCGCTTCGGCACGCTCTTCTGAAAGCTGCTGTCTTGAAGCCGCAGTGCCAGCAAGCGCGGTATGGCCGGTTACAAGCAAGTCGTTGTCGGGGTAAAGCGCAAGAATTTTAGCGATTTTCTCAAGCTTGCGCTTTTCGCTTTCTTGCAAGACGGCAGAATCAGGCTTGAACTGAATGTTCTCAATGCTGATTGTGATACCCTTTTCAGTTGCAGTAACCTGCGTGTTGTCGATGCCCAAATCTTTAATCTGATTCTGCACCTCGTTTACGACAACTTCAGGCTTGATGCGCACAAGGTCAGCAACTTCTGCATGAGCCGTGCCTTCAAAAACAGCCGTATTTCCGCTGATTGTTTCAATTATGATGCGGAATTCTTCGTCATAAAATTCGATTGCGCCGTTTTCCGCATTCCAATAAATCGTCTGGTTGGAAAAGCCCAGCGTGTTGAAAGGATAATCTGAAAGCACGTCTACCGGTCTCTGGCGGTTTACAAAATTCATTGTGTATTTTGCAAGAATCTTGTGCAGCACTTTTCCGTTTATTGTTTCCGGGCCGGCATAAGTGTATTGAACATTGAAAGGCACTTTGAACGGCGTCTGCAAGTCAAAGCCACGGCGCAAGTCATGGGCTTCTTCTCCGGCTGCCGTCCAAGTGTCACCGGGCTGCAAATCTTTGTCAGGGAAAATCGGCACATCTCTTACGACAGGCATGAAATACTCGTTGCCGATTTCGTATTTGCCGAATTTGTCTCGCTTGAAAAGGCTGTGATATTCTTCGCCCCAAGTGAAAACCGGCCGGCCGGAACGGTCTGAAGAAGATTCAGAAGTCATGAACGTTGCGTCATGCTCAGCCTTGTCGCCGTCAACAGACGGAACTTTGACAGAAATTCGGTTTACAATTTCCGCATGATGGCTGAACAGACCGTTAAAATAGACATCTTCATGAACAGATGAAAGAATCCTGTAGCTGTCTCCTTCATTGTATTTGAACGTAAAACGCTCTGCACTCAAAGATATAAAAGCAGATGCAAACAAAAACAGAAAAACACATTTTCTTAATCTCTTGATTTCATTCTTCATAAAATCTCCTATCGCATATTCAGCTGAAACATAAGCTCATACAAGATTCTGTTTTTCGTTTATCGGCTGAAAAAACTGCCGTGTTAAGAAAGCTTGTATGTAATGCACAAAAACATTATTGTTGATTCATGAGCGTTGAATCTGCCATGAACACAGCATTAAACAATTTTAATATGCTTTTGGGTACAACAAAAATCGGTATTTTTTTTATAGGATTTGCACTGCTGCTCTTTTTGCTGATGATTTTCATGCTCTGCTTTTATCTTGGCAAAAAAGCCGGAAATGCAGAAGCTCAAAGAGAGCAGCTCAAGCTTATAGAAGAAGCAAGGGCAGACGCTGTGCGGCGTTCGCGTTCTGTGCTGAACGGCCAGCTTGTCGAGCAGATTTCGCCGTTTCTGCCCGGTTTTCCGTGCAACCCAGCAGACTGCCGCTTTATCGGCAAGCCGATAGACTTTATAGCTTTTGCTGGGCTTGAAGAAAACGACAACGTTGACGAGATTCTTTTTATTGAAATAAAGACGAATAGCTCGCAGCTTTCGCCAAGAGAGCGCTCGCTGAAAGAAGCCGTAGAAAAGAAAAAGATACGCTGGATTGAATTCCGCGTAAAAAATTGAACTTGAACAAGCAAAACTAAAACAGAGGAAAACCATGAGCGGGAAAAAACAAAGAGAAGACAAAGTAAGGAATTTAAGGCTGCTTAAGATAGACGAACTTATACGCGACGGCAAATGCCCGAACTCAACTTTTTTGAAGAACTACTTTGAAGTTTCCCGCGCCACAATCGCGCGCGACATCGAATTCTTGCGCAGCCGCTACAACGCGCCCATAAAGACGAAAGAATCGGCGCAGGGCGGCTATTATTACGAAAATCCGGGCTTCTCAATCAGAACGATTATGCTCACCGAGGGCGAGCTTTTCACAATTTCGGCTGTGCTGCCGTTGCTCGAACAATACAAGAACACGCCGCTCGAAGAATCGATGAAGAACTTGTTCTCAAAAATTCTTGAGTTTCTGCCGCCGTCGCAAGTTTCGGTTGAAAGCGCGTTCATAAACAAAGACGTAAAATTCATACCAGACCCGCTGCCAAAAATAAACCAAGAAACGTTCTACAAAGTTTTTGACGCAACAAAGCAGCGGCGCAACATTCAGTTTGAATACCGCTCGATAAAGCGGACGAACTTTGAAAAGCGCACAGCTTCGCCATACCGAATAATCTGTCAGAAAGGCTCGTGGTACATGTTCGGTTTCTGCCACAAAAACAACGAAATGCGCATATTCTCGCTTTCGAGAATGCAGAACATAGAGCTGCTAGACGGAACTTTTGAGATTCCAAAAGATTTTGACATAAAGAAATACATCGACCCGAATTTCGGCATTTGGACTAATAAAGAAAAACCAGAAAAGATTGAGCTGCTCTTTTCGCGTGACGTGAACACGCTGATTCTGGAGCGCACTTGGCACAAGAACCAGACTGCAAGGCAGCAGCCTGACGGATCGGTTTATCTTTCGTTTGAGACAAACCAGAGGCAGGAGATAATGCATTGGATTCAGAGCTTCGGCAAGGAAGTGAAGGTTCTTGCGCCAGCAGACCTTGCCGCTGAGATAAAGGCGGAAGCACTGAAAGTTGCAGCCTTGTATTGAGCGCGCACCAAACGGCAAGGCTGATGCAAAGGCAGCGCAGCTTGCACCGCCCAGCTTTGCATCAGAATGCGGATTTATTTTCTTGAGCCGAATACTTTTCTAATCATGTCAGAAGAATACTCAAGCGGATTGTCTCGGATTTCGGCTTCTTCATCTGCAATTTTCAAGAAAACTGCATCGAGCGCCTTTTCCGTAGCATATTCTGCAAGGTCAATGTCAACTTCCTTGATTGCTTCTTTGCCGAAAATCGAAGAAACCTTATTCGCCGTGCCGCCAGCCTTGTTATATGTTGCAGTAAGCTTTTCCCAAGCTTCGTTTGCAGACATGCTGCCTACAAGCTTCTGGTCAAGAGCCGCCGCAATTTTTGGCTTATAAAGCGAAACAAGCTGGTCGTAAGTCTTTTTCTTGAGATATTCTGTTGCGGCATTGTCTTTGCCAGTAACGATTGCTACACCGTCGCCCACGGTCATGCCTGTAATTGCTTCTGCAAACACCGGAATAATCTCGGCGGCGCAAGCTTCTGCCGTGCGGTTCAAGCGCAGAATCACGTTCTCAACGTTCTTCTTTCCGTTCGGCAGCTTTGATACAGTGGCTACAAGCTTTTCCGCATCTTTCGGCATATCAATGTAGTAAAGCGGATTCTTGTAATAAGCATCTTCTTTTGAAAGCTGCGCCGATGCAACCTTTGCACCTTCGTTGAGCGCGGCCTTCAACGCCTTTACGGCTTCGTCGTTAGAAAAGCCGTATCTGCTTGAAGTCTGCGAAACATCAGCAGCCGGTGCAGGTTTTGCCGTTGTTGATGCTTTCGGTTTTGAAGCAGAAGTATCTTCTGATGATTCTGTTCCTAATTGTCTGTTAATCTCTTTGAGAGATGTGTCCTGAGCGCCTGTTGCAAACAAAGCAACGCTCATAATGCTGAAAAACAGCAATGCTGTGAACAATCTTAAATGTTTCATACTCAAAATGATAACCCATTTTCAGCATTAATGGAATCTCTAAATCTATTTTTATGAAAAAGACATTCTATCAAGCCATAACAAAAAGCTTTATCTTTTTTGATTTATGTTTTATCTTTTAATTGCCGATTAATAAGATGTTTTCTATCAAATTTTTTAAAAGGCCGGAGTGCATGAAAAAAAAGCTAAGTTTCTTTCTATTTTTGGCAATCTCACTCAGCATTTTTGCTGCTGAAAAGAAAATAGAACCCACGACAGCAAAAGATATTGCAGATTATGCACGGTCAAAGATTATTGACCAAATCGAACAGCCCTGCGCCCCTTATGTTCAGGACGGATACCTTATTTTTACAGCAGACAAATCAGCAAGATTTGTAGGCATCGCTTTCGGTTACGAAAATTTCCGCATAATTCATCCGTTCCAGCGGCTTTCGCATTACGAAACAGACGGAAAGCCTGTTGATTCTGTGCTTTTCTACATAACAACATACCCGAAAGACATGGACGAAGTTTCTTACAAACTGATTATAGACGGACTTTGGACGACAGACCCGCTGAATTCAAGACGCACGTTTGACAAGCAGACTAATTCAATGCTTTCAATCGTGAACGTTGAGCGGCCAGAGCCAATAACAGAAAAAGCTGCTGACGGCAACGTGCGCTTCGTCTATTACGGCGAAAGCGGCCAGTCAATCAGGCTTGGCGGCACATTCAACAACTGGGATTCTTACATGTACGAAATGACGGAAGTTTCGCCGGGCATTTACCAGATTGAGCTGCCGCTGCCGCCTGGAGTTTATTACTATAACTTCTACAACGGAATTAATGCCATGATTGATTTGAAGAATTCTGAAAGGGCATACACCGTTGACGGGCGCACAGCTTCGATAATTTACGTTGAATAATTTTCCGGCTTAAGACCGGCTGAAACGGGCTGCCTGCTAAGAGCGTCATTCCGAACTAGTTTCAGTATGACAATAATCAGGCGGTCTTTTCATTTTAAAAGAAACCAGACATTCAGACTAAATACAGCACCGTTTTCTGCCGAATTTATAAAGCGCAACAAACTGCAAATTATGGCGGTATTCAATTGAAAAACACAAAAAAAATAGATTTGCCAAAAAACAAGATTCTTATATTGCTTTCGATTATTCTTGTTGTCTTTATCGGGCTTTTATCTGCATGCATTTTGATTCAGTCGCGCTATGCAGAGCCGACTATTGCAGACATAAACCCGGCCGCACAGACGGCGCAAGCTTCAAAAAACACTGAAACTGAACAAAAAGCCGAAAAGAAGGCCAAGAAAAGCCAGACGCGCATTTTGCGTTCCGAAAACGGCAAAATGGAAATAACGAATCCTTCTAGTTCTGCACCCGCAAAACAAGGCGCACCAGCAGCCGTTGCCCAAGATTCAGGCTCGCCGTCGATAGACGCTGTAACAGCCGAAGTTTTAGGTGCGGCACAGAAGCCTGTTCCGCTTACATCGATTCCTGCACCGGTGGCGCAAGGCGAACAGGCTCAAGCTTCTCAAGAAGCCGGAAGCGACGGCGCACAAAATTTGGTTTCTCAAGATTCGGCTTCGGCCAATCTTTTGGACGCAGAATCAGGCAACATTGTCGCAAAAGCACAGACAGACGCAACGCCTGAAAGCACCGGCAAAAGCGGTGTAACGCCGGCTGGAGTTCCGTCTTATCAGTCGGCGGGCACGCTCATTTTCGTTTTTGATGATGCCGGTCACAACATGTCGCAGCTTCAGCCGTTTCTTGAGCTGCCCTTCCCTGTTACCATTGCGGTTCTTCCGGGGCTTGAATACTCATCACAGGCGGCGCAAAAAGCGAGAAGCAGCGGAAAAGAGGTGCTACTTCATCAGCCGATGCAGGCAAAAAACAGGTCGGTCAATCCGGGGCCTGGCGCAATTGAGCCGAACATGACGCCTGACGAAGTTTATGACCTTGTAAGGCAAAACCTTGCAGAAGTTGGACCTGTTTCGGGCATAAACAACCACGAAGGCTCTCTTATAACTGAAAATGAAAACCTTATGGGCGCAGTGATGGACGTTTGCCGCGCGGAACAGCTTTATTTTCTTGATTCGCGCACAACTTCGGCAAGCGTTGCAAAAAAGATTGCATCGCAGCGCGGCCTGCCCATTTGGGAAAGATCTGTGTTTCTTGACAACACCCAAAACCGCAAAGACATTGAAACTGCCGTAAGACTCGGCATGGAAATGGCATCTAAAAACGGTTCGGCGATAATGATTGGGCACATCTGGACAGGCATCTTGCCGGCAATTCTTGTTGATCTTTATCCCGAAATGATAATGCAAGGCTACACGATTTCGACAATCTCAAAATCCAGAAGCCACGTCACCGGCAACTAAGCTGCTAAGAGCAGGTTGAACACGTTTTCTGCATATTTTTGCCGGTTATCTGCATATAAAATTGCGGATTATATGCAGAAAGCTTGTGTTTATCTGCAGAAAAACACAAAGCCCGACTTTCGCCGGGCTTATATGTTAATCAGAATTTCCTAGCGAACCATATAATATGAACGGCGAATCAATTTATTAGATTCTTAGTCAAGCGACCAATATAATTTAAATGGCAAATATTCCAGTTTTGCTTCTGTAGCTGCTTTTTCCTTTTTTCAAGCCGGAAGAATTCTTTTTGCTTCAGCAACCTTATCAGGATCATAGTTTGGATTTCGTTCTGATACTTTAGGACGTTCATAGCCATATGTTTCATATCCACCATAACCTACACCACTTGACGGGTTATATGATCCACCGAGATTCATTGTTGCACGAGGTCGATTATTGTAAGCAACAGCTTCTTCTGAAATTGGATTGGAACAGTTTTCCAAAACCCAATTGCACCATTCAATATTCTTCATACATTTCTCGTAATAACGTATATTTTCGCAGTAGACATCATAATCTTTTTTTGTAATATCCAGATTATATGCATAAACAACAAACTCTTTTTGCTTACTGTTATATACGGCATAAAGAATTAGTCCGTCCTCAAACAGATTATTTGGGTACATTATAGCTACACCCTTTTTATTCCACTTTTCATTTTTACCGAGAGCCTGCCTTATAAATTCTCCAGCTTCTGGATCAATTATTCCTTTATCTGGATTATCCGCAGCACTAGATTTTATCCAGTTAAAAAGCGAAACATTTAAATCTTTATAATAAGAGCTTTCTGCATTTTTCATGAAGAAATTAGTACCTTCAAAATCTGATTCAATCAGAGCCATTGATGAATAGATCATCTTTAAACCGTTATAAGTAGTTATTTTGGCAAGTGAAATTGCAAAAACTTGAGACAATGCCAGTACGACTATAACAAAAATTGCAATTTTCTTTTTCATAAAAATCTCCTTCTCATAAATCCACCTACTTTGACTACGCAAAGCATTGGTTTTATTCAATCTTAATACGGCTATTACGTACTGTCAATAAAGAATATTTTTCAACACTTGTATTTTTCATAAGTGTTGAAAAAGGCTTAATTGGCGCAAACTTATACTATTAAAATGAATCCACAAGAATTACGGGAAGATTTAAGTCAAAACCTCAAAAAATACAGAAAACAAAAAGGCTGGTCGCAGTTTAAGCTTGCCGAAAAAGCTGAAATTTCAGAGCAGACTATAAATTCCATTGAAGGCTTGAGGCTCTGGCCAAGCGATAAGACACTCTCAAAAATAGCAAGTGCCCTCGAAGTTGAAATGTACCAACTTTTCATACCGCAAAAAATTGCCTTGCAGTCAGAATTGAAGCAAGCTGTTGTAAAGACAGTTGAAAGCCTTGTGCACGACACTTTGCAAGATTGGGCAAAAAAACCTTGAAAATCTGGAAAAATGTGATAAAAGCAACAAAAACAGCCGGAAAAATGTGATAAATCGGCTGAAAACAGCTGGAAAAATGTGATAAGCGGTTGTACAATCAAAATATGCTTAGACGGAAAATTGATGATTATCTGATTCAGTGGAAAAACAACCCCGACAGACTGCCACTCATAATAAAAGGGGCAAGGCAGATAGGCAAAACTTTTTCCATTGAAAATTTTGCAAGAAGCTATAAAAATTTTATAGAAATCAATTTTATTACAGAACCTCAATTCAAGACAATTTTTAAAAACGGATATTCACCAGAGCAAATAACAAAAGAAATTACTCTCATAAAGCCCGAATGGCATTTTATTCCGCATGAAACGCTGATTCTTTTTGATGAAATACAAGCCTGCCCGGACTGCACGACAAGCCTTAAGTTTTTCAAAATTGACGGCAAATACGACGTAATTTGTTCCGGCTCTCTTCTTGGCATAAACTACAATGAAATAACTTCCGTAAGTGTAGGCTACAAAACAGATTATGAAATGCATTCGCTTGATTTTGAGGAATTTTTGTGGGCAAAAGGCTATCAGCAGAATCAAATTGATGAAATTCTGGAGCACATGAAAAACCTTGAACCGTTCAGCGAAACAGAATTTTCTGTATGGATGGAAAACTTTAAAGAATATATGACGCTCGGCGGGATGCCGAAAGTTGTCGATATGTTCATTTCACAGAAGAATTATTCCGGAACATTGCAAGAACAGCGGCAGATTCTTAATGCTTATGAAGAAGACATTACAAAATACGCAGTCGGGCTTGATAAAGCAAAAGTCAAGAATATCTATAATCATATTTCTGTTTTTCTGGCAAAAGAAAACAAGCGTTATCAGATTACAAAAGTTGCTGCCGGTGCAAGAAACCGCGAATATGTAGGCACAGTTGACTGGCTGAAAGATGCTGGAATAATAAATGTGTGCTACTGCCTTGAAAAGCCAGAACTTCCGCTTAAAGGCAACTACAAGCCTAATGATTATAAAATCTATTATCGCGACACTGGTCTTTTGATTGCGTCTCTTGATGAAGAAGCCCAAGAAGATTTGCGCCAGAATAAGAATTTCAACACATATAAAGGCGCAATCTACGAAAATATCATTGCTGATATTCTTGTAAAGCAAGGCTATGCGCTTTTTTATTATAAAAACGAAAAATCAACACTTGAAATGGATTTTTTTGTAAGAGATGCAAAAAGTCTCATTCCTGTTGAAGTAAAAGCCAATGACAATGCAACAATTTCGCTCCGCAATCTAATTGAAAAAGAAAGCTATGAAGATATACGCTACGGAATAAAATTATGCAACAGAAATATTGGTTTTAATGGAAAATTTTTCACATTTCCGTATTTCTGCTCTTTCTTACTGAAACGATATTTAAAAGACTCTGCATCAAATCTGACAGCCGATGTACATAAACCCCAAAACATTGTATAACAAAAAGACAGGACGGTGTAATTTGAAAATCTTAGGTATTGAATCTTCTTGCGACGAAACAGCTTGCGCCATTGTTGAAGACGGCAGAAAAATTATAAGCAACGTAATCGCCACGCAAATTCCATTTCATCAGATTTATAACGGCGTTGTGCCAGAAATTGCAAGCCGCAAGCACGCAGAATGGATTATGCCTGTTGTCAAAGAGGCATTAAAAGAAGCAAGCCTTTCGCTTGACGACATTGACGCAATTGCTGCCACAAACCGCCCCGGCCTTATGGGCGCGCTGCTCGTCGGGCTGACTTTCGGCAAGACTTTGGCGTGGGCAACGCACAAACCGTTCATCGCCGTAAACCACATGCTCGGCCACATGTACGCCGCGCATCTTGCAAATGACATAAGTTACCCCTATTTGGGCCTTCTCGTTTCGGGCGGCCACAGCATAATCTGCCGCGTAAACGACTTTGACGACATAGAAGTGCTCGGCACGACAATCGACGACGCAGTGGGCGAAGCTTTTGACAAAGTTGCCAAGTTTTACGGTCTCGGCTATCCGGGCGGCGTAATAATCGACAAGCTTGCGCAGAACGGCGACAGCAACGCCGCAAAGTTTCCGCTGCCGCTGCTTAAGGGCGAAGACCACCGCTACGATGTTTCATATTCGGGCTTGAAAACCGCCGTAATAAATCAGCTTGACCAATTCTGGGTTGAAGGCTACCCAAAAACGAACGAAAACATTGCGGCCGCCTTTCAAGAAACGGCCGTCAAGATTCTGCTTTCAAGGCTTTTTAAGGCTGTTGAAGACACCGGGCTTAAAACAGTTGTTGCAGGCGGCGGCGTTGCGGCAAATTCACGGCTGCGCTCAATGCTTGCGGAACACACCGAAATCAAGTGCGTTTTTCCGCCGCTAAAGCTCTGCACAGACAACGGCGCGATGATTGCGGGCGTGGCTTACCATTATTTGCAGCGCGGCGAAACAAGCCCGTGGACAACAACCGCAAGCCCGCGCATTCCGGCTTTTAAGCGCGGCCTGCTCCGCCAGACAAAGTAGCGCGGATACGAATCAAAATAAGATTGCAAAACTTTAATTGAAGGAATACAATAGACACATGAGTAACGATTTTTCACTTGACGAAGTAATACGCAAAGTGCCAGATTTTCCGAAACCTGGCATTCTTTTCTATGATATTACCGGAATTCTGGTAAATCCGAAAGCTTTTAAATACTGCATCGACATGATGGTTAAGCTCTACAAGGGGCTTGAGCTTGATGCGCTCGCCGCCGTTGAGTCGCGCGGCTTTATTTTTGCGGCACCGCTCGCAGAAAGGCTCGGCATTCCGCTGATTCTTGTGCGCAAAAAGGGCAAGCTGCCGGGCGACACATATTCTTGCAAATACGCGCTCGAATACGGTTTTGCAGAAATCGAAGTGCACAAGGCAGACGTTCAGCGCGGTCAGCGCGTTCTTGTAATCGACGATTTGATTGCCACAGGCGGCACGCTTAAAGCTACGCAGAACGTGCTTGAGCAGGGCGGCGCAAACGTAATCGGCTTTTTCGGCATTGTCGGCTTGCCTTTCTTGAACTATCAGAAAGTGCTTGACCCTGTGCCTGTAAAGACGCTGATTGACTATAACGCTGAATAGATTTCCTTTTCACGCCGATAATTGATGTACTATTGGTTTATCAAAGGAATATTAAAATGAAGAAAATCTTGTCTTATATTTTGCTTGCAGCTGTTTCTTTCTGTGCAGTTGCAGAAATTGAAACATTCACATCTCATTACGAGCCGGTTACTTCGGCTGATGAATTTGACGTGACATACATTATGTATGACTCTATGAAAATTTCAAAGCTGCGCCGTGCAGGCGGTGTGCCTGTAACTCAGGCTTTTATAATTGACAACGGCCTTTACGAAGAGCGTTTTACGCTTTTTAAAGACACCGGCTCAAAAGACAACAGCCGCAAAATGGAATATGCAAAAGTCATTCAGGAATATGCTTCAAAAGTAAGCGGCAAAGATTTGAAATCTTCTGACTTTGTGGCTTTTAAGAATGAAGACGTTGACGAAGAATTCAGCGCAGATTTTGGGCACACATGCTTTGTAGTTGATCCGCCGTCTTCTTACGCAAAAGGCTACAAGTACATGCTCATTGAGTTTTTCTGCAAAGAGAGCCAGGGCATTGTAATGCGCACAATCTTGACGGACGACGAAACAGTTTTTACTGAACCGGCTGACAACTTTATTTACGTCTATCATTCGTTCCGCTTCAGCGCGACAAAACCGCGCCTTTCAAGCAGCTCTAACGACGATGATGAAGACACGCTTTTCTGGTAATTTTGCCAGCAGCTTAAAGAGAATAACCGCAACATGCCTTTTGCTGTGCTTTGCCGCAGCATCTGGCTTCTCTGAAATCATCAGCTTCGGCACAAATTTCAGACACCTTCAGAACGGCCTTGAAACGATGAAGGTGTCTTTTCTCATACCAGACGCTTTTGAGTACATCGCCGTTCCGCAAAAAGGAACGGAACTTTACATCAAATTCGCGCTGCGCCCAAAAGCAAAACCTTCAGAAATGAGCACAACACGCTCATTCAAAAGCACAAATTCACTTTCAGACGAGCACACCGAAGTGCGCCACTGCCTGTTTTTAGATAAAGGCACAACGGCGCAGAGCTTTGACCGCGAATTTATCGTCTTTATGCTGAACTGCGCGAGCCTTGTTTCGGGCAGAGAACTCACGCTTGCAGATTTTTCTGCCATTTCAAAGGCCGAAGTCAGCAAAACTTGCAAAGCAGACATCGGCTATATCTGCTATGTTGCAAACCCACATTCAAGATTTGCATCGGGCTACAGCCAGATGATGCTAGAATTTTACGGAAAGCAGGGCACAGGCATCGTAATGCGCGCCACGGTTTCGAACACTTCAAAAGCTTTGACAAGCAGCACAGGCGCATTCATGAAGGCGCGCCGCACTTTTTCGTTTTAGGCAGACAGCAGATGAACCAAAAAATTGAATTATTATCTCCGGCCGGCGATTCAGACGCATTTAAAGCCGCAATTCTTGCCGGTGCAAATGCAATATATTTCGGGCTTGAAAAATTCAGCGCGCGCACAAGGGCAACAAACCTTACATTGAATCAGCTTGAAGAGCTTGCGCCGCTCGCAAAAAGCCGCTCGGTAAGGCTTTATCTTACGCTTAACACGCTTGTGCGCGACTGTGAAATTGGCGACGCGCTTAGACTTGCAGAAACGGCACTTGAACACGGCGTTGACGCGATAATCGTGCAAGACTTTGGCTTGATGGCAGCTTTGCGCGCGCATTTTCCGCAAGCAGAGATTCATGCTTCAACGCAGATGACGACGCACAACATTGCGCAGCTTGATTTGCTTGCGCGCGCCGGTGTTTCACAAGTAAACCTTTCGCGCGAGCTTTCAATAGAACAAATCAAGCTTTTTTCTGAAAAGCTGAAAAATTACGGCATTGTGCCAGAAGTTTTTGTGCACGGCGCTTACTGCATTTCATATTCGGGGCAATGCTACTTGAGCGGCGCGCTTTACGGTCAGGCCGGCAACCGCGGTTCATGCGTTCAGCCATGCAGACGGCAGTTTTTTGCAGACAACGGCAAGCTTATTGCGCCATTCTCGCTGAAAGACAATTGCGCTTTCAGATTTGCAAAAGAATTGTGCAGCTTTGCACCTATCAGCCTTAAAATTGAAGGGCGCATAAAAAGCGCCGAATACGTCTATTCTGTTACAAAAAGCTGGCGCGAACAGCTTGATCTTGTCGAAGCAGGCAAAGCTGCTTCAAAAGAATCAGAGCTGCTCGAAAAGTCTTTTAACCGCGGTTTTGCTGTAGATTATCTTGAAGGCTGCCCCACAAAAGATTTTTTCAACTTCGGCGAAAAAGACGCAACGATGCAAAAAGCCGGAACAGTGCAGTCGTTCAGCGCAGACAAGATGATGCTGAAAATTAACGGCGGAATGGGCAGCTCAAAAAGCGTCGGCGGCGCGGGCGGTGCTTCTGCCCTACTCGAACAAAACGACCGGCTTTTGATAAAAGCGAAAGACGGCCGCTTTGTCTGCAACGCAGAAGTTTGCAAAGCTTTTCAGTGCGGCGCAACTGATATTTCAGAAGCGCAGATTAAGATTACCGGCAAGCTTAACGGCAGAATCGAAAAAGGGCAGATTGTCTACAAATCAAGCCCTGCAATTGAAGCGCAGAACCTCAAGCAAAAGCTTGACGCGCTCAAGCCTTTAGCCGTTCCACTGTCTATTGAAGTTTCTGGCAAGCTGAACGAGCCGCTTGTCTGTAAATTTTCGGCAGACGGTGCTTTTGTTATAGAAAAGACCGACGCCGTGCTTGAAAAAGCATCGAAGCACGGTCTTGACGAAGAGACGTTACGCCAGAAACTTGGCAAACTTGGCGGCACAATTTTTGCACTTGAAAAGCTTGATTCGGCGAAACTTGAAGACGGTCTTTTTATTGCCTTGCCGGAACTTAACGAGCTAAGGCGGCGCGGCACGCAGAAACTTGCTGAAATTTTGGCAAAAGCTAAAAAAGCAGCAGCTTGCAAGTTTGAGCCAAACGCAAACCAGATTGACTGGTCTGATTTGCAAGATTTTTCACACACCAAAGACAGCACAAACAGCGCAGCCACCGCAACACCGAAGCTTGCATTTTTTTGCAGCAGCATAAGCCAGGCGGCAAATCTGCTCAAAGCAGAAAAAACAGTTGTTCTTGAGCTGCCGCTTGTTATTTCAGATGAAACACAGCAGTTCTTAGCCGAAAACGAAAGCGTTATTCCGCATTTTCAGAGCATTCTCTTTGAAGAAGATTTTAACGCTGCCAAAGCTTGTCTTGAAAAGCTTGCAGCAACCAAAAGCGGGCACAAACGCCAAGTCTGGTGCGAGAACACAGGGCTTGCAGATTTTGCGCAAAAAGCCGGTTTCAGCGTAATTCTCGGCAGCTTCTGCAACGCCGCAAACAGCATGAGCATTCAGGCTTATGCAAAGCTCTTAGGCATAGCCGCAATTGTTCCTTCTATAGAAATTTCATACGAAGCCATAAGCAGTTTGGAGATTCCGCAAAATGTAAAGCTTTTCTACCCGCTTTTTTCAGAAGAACTTTTAATGCAGAGCAGACAATGCTTGCTGCGCAACCTTACTGGCTGCACAAAAGCGGCTTGCGACAGAACATGCATCGAGCAGTGTGAAAAACAGCTTACGGTCAAAGGCGCAGCAGACGAAGCTTTCCGCGCGGTTAAGCGCAAAGGCTTTTATTCAGGGCTTTTCAGTGCAAAGCCTGTTTCAAACGCAAAAGCGTTCAGCCTTTTAAAAGATAAAATCGACACATGGATTGTCGACCTGCGCTTTCAAGATTCAGTTTCGGCAACGCACATAATAGCAGCCGCCGAAGATTTTGCCAATAAAAGCGCGGGCAGCCGTTTTTCTGAACCGTTCAGCGGCACAATCGAAAAGAAATTCTGGTTCGGCAAGGATTGCAACTGATGAAGAAAGTGCTTTTTTGCGCGCTGAACGCCAGATATAACCACACCAACCTTGCGATAAGAAGCCTCTGCACATACGGCGCGAAGCAGCTTAAAGAGCGCGGCCTTGACGGCAAGCTTGAACTTCGCGTAAAAGAGCAGAGCATAAACCAAAGCGCAGAAGAAATAATCAGAAGCGTTGCGGTAGCTTTTGACGGCGCAGAGCCGGATTTACTGCTATTTTCTGTCTACATATGGAATTGCAGCCTTACTTACATCGTTGCCGAAGCAATAAAGCAGATTTTTCCAGAAATGATAATCGGCTTCGGCGGACCGGAAGTCTCTTATCAGAGCAGCGCAGTCTTTGAAAAGTGCGGTGCGCCGTCTTTCATCATCAAGGGCGAAGGCGAGAGGCCTGTCGCTGATATTCTGCTAAAACTTGCGGAAACTGAAAGCGGCGGCTTCGTTGACGCGCTTTCTTCTGTTAAAGGGCTTTTCTTTAGAGGCGGCAGCTTTTCCGGCGATTTTCTGCCTGTGCCGCTCGAAGATATTCCGTTTGTTTATGCAAATGCGCCGTTTGAAGAGCGGGCAGACATTAAAGATTGCATCGTCTACTACGAATCTTCGCGCGGCTGCCCTTTCAACTGCGCATATTGTCTTTCTTCTATAGACAAGAAAGTGCGCACGTTGCCGCTTGAGCGCGTTCTTGCAGAAATTGCCTATTTTATGGCCGAAGGTTTCAGGCTGATAAAATTTGTTGACAGAACCTTTAACCTGAAGCCAAGCCACTATCTTAAAATCTGGCAATATATCATCGAAAACCACAACGGCAAAACAGCTTTTCACTTTGAAATTGAAGCGCGCAATTTGTGCGAAGAATCTTTTGAACTGCTGGCAAAAGCACCGGCTGGTACGATTCAGTTTGAAGTAGGCATTCAAAGCACGAACCCGGAAACGCTAAAAGCGGTGAATCGTTCTCCCGATGTTGAATCAATTGCCAGAAACATAAGGCGAATTCCAAAGAACATCCACGTGCATCTTGATTTGATTGCAGGTCTGCCGCAAGAAAATCTGATTTCTTTCGGGCATTCTTATGATTATGTTGCCGCACTCAAAGGCGAGCAGTTGCAGCTCGGATTTTTGAAGGTGCTTTCTGGCGCACCGATTGCAGAAACAACAAAAGAGCCGGGCTGGCAGTTCATGCACATTCCGCCGTATGAAGTGCTGCAAACGCCCGCCCTGCCCTACAGAGACATTCTGCTTTTGAAAGATGTTGAAACGCTTACCGACATTTTCTACAACAGCCCGGATTTCCGCTTTACAATCAGGTTCATAACTGATACGGCTTCGCTTTTCTGCTTTTTCTTTGAATTTGCGCACTTTATCAACAAAAGCAAGGGCGGCGTTCAGCTTTTGCGAAAAACAGCAGACTGGTTTGCACTGCTTGCGGAATTCATTCCGCTTTATTTCAGCGTTTCGCACAAGATTTCGCCGCGCATTGCAGCCGAATTCGATGCAGCAGGCGCGGCTGAAACAAACGCACGGACAGAAGAAGAGCTGCAGCTCACAGCATTATATGCGCTTGAATTCTTGCGCTTCGACTATATCCGCCGCGCAAAAACAAGCACATTTGCGCCCTGGTATGTAAGCCGCTACGACAAAAATGCCCACGCCGAAGCTCTGCACAAGCACACAAAAGTTATCAGCACGCGCATAAGCTACGCCTGCTCAGAATATGAAGAATTCCTCATAAATCCTTTGAGCGACAGCGTTCCACCTGAACCTCAGCACACCAAGATTCTTTTTCTTTATGCAGGCAAAGAAAGGCACCAGTCTAAAAATTACACAACCGCAGAAAGTACAAGATTTATCATTCTTTAAATTTGTCTTTTTTTCAAAGCTGATATAAACTATTTATAAAGCATTTGCAATGCTCAACAGGAGAAATTAATGAGATTAGTTACACGCTCTGACTTTGACGGCTTGGTCTGCGGTGCGCTTCTTAAAACATTAGGCATCATCGACACATGGACTTTTGTACACCCTAAAGATATACAGGACGGAAAATTTCCGATAGCACAAAACGACGTTCTGGCGAATGTTCCTTACATGCAGGGCTGCGGCATGTGGTTTGACCACCACTCATCTGAATTCAGCCAGGCACATAAGGTTGAAATTCCAGGGCGCTGCGAGCTTGCACCATCTTGTGCGCGCGTAATCTACGAATATTACGGCGGCGACGAAAAACTGCCAAACTACAAAGAACTTGTTGCAGCCTGCGACAAGGTTGATTCAGGTCAGCTTACGGCAGACGAAATACACAACCCGAAAGGCGGCATCTTGCTCGGCTTTATAATGGACCCTAGAACAGGCTTAGGCCGCTTTAGAGACTTTAAAGTTTCTAACCTTGCATTGATGGAAAAGCTTTTGAGCGAATGTGCGGTCAAAACACCTGAAGAAATTCTTGAATTGCCGGACGTAAAAGAGCGCATCGAATGCTATAATGAGCAGACCGAACTTTTTGACAAAATGCTTAAAGAGCACACACGAACTGAAGGCAATGTAATCATCACAGACTTACGCAATGTTTCTACAATAAATGCCGGAAACCGCTTTTACATTTACAGCTTGTACCCTGAGCAGAATGTCTCAATGTGGATTGTAGACGGCAGAAACAAGCAGAATGTTTCAATCGCCATCGGTTACAGCGTCTTGAACAGAACTTGCAAGACAGACATCGGCGCATTGTGCGCTTCTTATGGCGGCGGCGGTCATCATCAGGTTGGCACTTGCCAGATTGACTACAAAGATGCTGACAAGGTGATTGCCAAAATCAGCAAGAAGCTCAACACGCAGCGCAAGAAGAAGTTCCTCTTCTTTTAGAATGTCATTCCGAACTTGTTTCGGAATCTCAGCACTATAGCTAGTGCAGATGCTGAGCTGAAAGCCGCTGAAGGCAAAAAAATTCAGCATGACAGAACTTTTTAGCCAACAAACAAAAAAAAGCCGGTTCAAAAACCGGCTTTTTTTGGCGCTAATCTTATCTAGCGTATTCGATAATTCGTGTTTCGCGAATCATTGTTATCTTTATGCGGCCCGGATAGCGCAAATCAGTTTCAATCTGCTTTGCGATTGAGCGCGCCAAATCTTTAACTTCAATGTCAGGAATCTTTTCGTTGTTTACAAGTACGCGCAATTCACGGCCAGCCTGAATTGCATAAGCTTTTTCAACACCGTTGAAGCCTTCCGCAATCTGCTCAAGGTTTTCAAGACGCTTAACATAATTGTCCATTGTTTCGCGTCTGGCACCCGGGCGGGCAGCCGAAATAGCGTCTGCAATCTGAACGATTACAGCCTCAATGCTCGTAGGCTCAATGTCGTTATGATGCGCACCAACTGCGTTTATAACGCGCGGGTCTTCGCCCATGCGGCGCACCAAATCCATGCCGACTTCTGCGTGGTTCTGGTCAGAATCAGTTTCTGCACCTTTGCCGATATCATGAAGCACGGCGGCACGTTTTGCAAGGTTCCTGTCCGCACCAACTTCGGCGGCAAGAATTCCTGCAATGGCTGCAACTTCCTTTGAATGCACAAGCACATTCTGACCGTAGCTCGTTCTGAAGTAAAGCCGGCCAAGAGCACGCACGCCGTCTTGGTTGATGTTGTTTATGCCAAGCTCAAAGAGAACACGCTCGCCCTCTTCGTAAATCTTCTGCTGAATTTCGCGCGTAACTTTCTGAACGACTTCTTCGATGCGTGCCGGATGAATGCGGCCGTCTGTGATAAGGCGTTCAAGCGAAGCTTTTGCAATTTCTTTTCTAACAGGGTCAAAGCATGAAATAACAACTGCTTCAGGCGTATCATCGATGATGATGTCAACGCCTGTCAAAGTTTCAAGTGTGCGTATGTTGCGGCCTTCACGGCCGATAATGCGGCCCTTCATCTCATCACTTGGAAGAGATACAGTCGCAACAGTAATGTCACCCGTAACTTCAGTTGCTATGCGCTGAATCGTAGCAACAAGAATGTCTCTTGCTTTTTTCTCAGCCGAAAGCTGCGCTTCTTGTTCAACTTTATTAAGAAGAACCTGCGCATCTCTTCTTGCATCATTTTCAAGGTCTTTGATAATCAAAGACTTTGCTTCTTCTGCCGTCAAGCCGGAAATCCGTTCAAGTTCCTGCCGGTACTTTTCCTCTTCGTTAGAAAGAGTCTCTTCCCGTGCAAAAATCGCTTTTTCGCGCTCTACGAACTCGCTTTCCTGCTTATCCAACGCAAATACACGCTTTTCCAGAGCTTCTTCTTTCTGAAGAATTCTGCGCTCCTGACGCTGCAACTCACTGCGGCGTTCTCGGTTTTCCCGCTCCTGCTGATTGCGTTCCCGAATTAGTTGATCTTTCGCTTCTAATAAAATTTCTTTTTTTTGAGCTTCTGCTTCCTTTATAGCATCTTGCTTTACACGTTCTGCCCTTTGTTCAGACGCAGATAGTTGAAATCTGGCATACAGCCAGCGAATAATCCATCCAAGAATAACACCAGCCAGCAGGAGGACTAAACATATTATGGTTTCTTTCATGAACCATACCTCCAAACTAACTAATCAGCCTATAGGATAACATAAGGAATGAGCATTGTCAAACAAATAGTCTACATATATATGAAGGTATTTTTACGGAAAGCTCTAAAAATTTCAGTTTTCAGAGAGAACTTACATAGCTTCAATTTCTTCAATGAAATTTGAGCAAACAATTCTATAGTCAAAAACGAATTCATCATTTTCGTCCAGCGCCATGAATTTGTCTTTTATTGATTCGATTATGCTCTTGGAGTTTTTCGCGGAAGCACCTATTAACAGCACAAACCTTTTCGACGGCGCATAAACCGTGCTGATGTCTGCATTGCCCAAAAACGGCGAAACGGCGTTGCTGAGCAGCTCCGAAGCATACAAAGATTCATCAAAAGCAGCGCCTGTCTTGTTTTTTGCAGAAGCTGAAAAAATTACGGCGCACTGCTTTATGCCGCCAGCCAAGTTCATCTTCATAAGATAAACAACCATGCGCAAGAATTCCGGGCGCGACGGCGGGTTCGCCTGCATGAAACGCTGAAACGTTATCAAGGTTGAGCAATCAAAATTGGCGTCAATCTCAAAACCGTCTTCTGTCAGCGGCTTAAGCTCGCCTGAATCAATGAGCCGCAAGAATGTGTTCAAAATAGCCGGATCAAACTGCGTTCCAGAGTTGCGCAAAAGCTCTTCGCGCACAGCTTCATCAGTCAGCCTGTCTCTGTAAACTCTGTTGCTCGTCATTACGTCATAAGTGTCTGCAACGCAAAGAATTCTCGCAATTTCTGGAATCTGCTCCGCTTTAAGCCCGTCAGGATAGCCTTTGCCGTCATATCGCTCGTGGTGAAACCTTACAGCATCGCCGAGACCGTCCAAGTTTTCTACATAATTCAAAAGCTGTGCGCCGATAACGGTGTGCTGGCGCATAAGCCTGTATTCATCTTCAGAAAGCTTGGCGTTCTTGTTGAGAATCATGTCAGTAATGCCGATTTTGCCGATGTCGTGCATCAAGCCCATAAAATAGATTTTATCAACATATTTTTTGTCTTTGCCCAACGCTTCGGCAAGCTTAGAAGCATAAACTGCAACCCTGTAGCTGTGACCGCCGGTGTACTTGTCTTTTGCGTCGATAACGCCCGCAATAGTCTTGATTGTCTTGAGCGTTATCTCGTCTTTCTGTCTTACCTGATCTTGAAAGTTCTTTATAAAATCGTGAAGCCCCTGAATTATAGACATCAGCAGAAAGAACAAAAACGAAATGCTCAAGCATGTGCCCGGCGCGAACGGTCTTGTAAACGTAGTTTCAGACATTATCTCAACAAGCGCGGCCATTATAACAACAAGAAGCCCTGCTGCAGAAAAGCTGTATTCGTTTACATTGCCCCGGAATGCTTCGATAATCGTCGTCACAAAAAGAATCAGCGTACCGGCAGAAATTCCTGCAATGATAAAATTCAAGCCGCTGAACATATCCGCTTTTTTCAGTGCAAACAAAGAAAGCAGCGTGATGCAAAGCACAACAAGATAAATGTTCACGGCATTGTAAAAAGCGGCATACCGCTTCTTCTGAATATTGTTCCAATAAGTAAAAACTGGAATAGCCATAAGGCACAGGAACACAAACACAAGCACGCCAGGCACGGACGGCATTCTGAAAAGCAACGGTCTAAGCCTGCTTTCACAAATTCCCCAGCCAGCCACATCAATCATGCCCAATGAAAGATAAATCAGGTTTGAATAATAATGAAGCTTTGCGCTGACGGCCAGACATGAAATCAGCATGAAAAGCCCCATCAAAAAGATTAGGACATTTATGATGAATGAAAAGCTGTTGTCTTCGATTTCGATAAACCACAGCGAAGACGAGCTGCCGATTTTAACCTCGTTAAGGCGGCCAGCATATTGCGATGAGCAGTTCATCTCTATTCTGACAGTTTGCCCTGCATCAAGCGGGCTTAGCTCAACAAAAATGTTTGTGCTCGGCGGGTCAATCGCAAAATAATGCAGCTTATTCGCCTGATAGCTCTGGCGGAGAACGCCGCCTATATAGATTCGCATGTTCTGGCGTGAACTACGCGTCTTAAGGCAGTCATGGTCTGCAATGTTGTCGGGCAGCTTTCTTTTTAGAACGATTGTTTCATTAGGCTCAATATCAAGCTTTTGGGGCAAATCTATATAAGACGGCTCACCATTCCCCACCGTCATAAGCCAGTCGTCATTCAGGTTCTGAATGAAAAGATTTGATTTGTATGATTCATCATCCGGCCCATAGAATTCACACAACGCAAAGATAACGATGCATGCTGAGCACAGAAAAACAGAGATTAGCAGTAATACTCTCGAAAAAAGTTCATTTTTCAGCACATTTTTCATTTGGTGTTATTATATATCGAAATGTTGTTTATTGACACTAATTTTAAGTTAAATTCTTATTAAATCAGTAAATTGTGGCACGAAATTAAATCTGAAAAAGTCTGAAAAAAGCGAATAAAGCAGTTGCGTCAGCAGACGCACCTATTCGCCAGAAAGAGCCTGAACCGGGTCAAGCTTTGCAGCCCTTGCCGCAGGCCACAGCCCGAAAATGATGCCGACAAGCATTGAAAAAACAAACGCAATCACACAAGCGTTAGCGTTCACGATGAACGAAGAGCCTTTCACATATTCGACGGCAAAGCTTATAAGCACACCAGCAATTATGCCGATTGCGCCGCCAATCAATGTGATGCTTGCAGACTCAACCAGAAACTGCCGCTTTATGTCGGCGGGCGATGCGCCCAAAGCTTTGCGTATGCCGATTTCTTGCCGCCTTTCAGTTACTGTTACAATCATTATGTTCATAATGCCGATGCCGCCTACAAGAAGCGAAATTGCAGCAATGCCGGCGAGCATAACGCTTAGAGAATTTGTGATTTCGCTCATCTGGTCAATCATCGTCTGCATAGAAGACACATTGACTGAATACGACGAGCCTGTTTTGGCGGTGCAATATTCGGTTATAGCCGTAACAAGGTCTGGCGTTTTTTCTGATGAAACAGCCTGAACGATAACAGAAGCGGCCGCAGGATTCGGCGAAATCTTCTTGGCGTAAAATCCGCGCGGAACAAAAGCCGCACCGTTTTCCATGCCGGTACTCTGCTCCGCCAAAACGCCGCAAATTTCAAAGCCGAAAGACACATTGTTGCTCACAAGAATTATATGCTTTCCGGTTGCATCGCCTTTCGGAAAAAGCGATGTGGCTGTAGCATGATTCAGTATTATTTTCTGCATGCCTTCCTCATTATCTGTTACATTGAAGAAAGAGCCGGACTCAAGCTGAAAATTATAAGCTTCAAGATAGCCTGTTTCTATTGCGGCGCAGTTTATGTTTGAGCTTGTATCGTCAACAGAAACTGTCGCGTTGACGCTGTTCTTGTACCAAATATGCTTGATGTTCGGCACAGCACCGAAAAGTTCGTCTCTGAAAGATTCATCAAAAACCAAAGAAGACGAACCGCCGCCGCGCCGCGACATAAAACCAGAACCGACGCTTATCATATCAAGCCCCGAAGTGCCGAACGTGTCTTGAATTTCTTGCGTAGAGCTTGCGCCCATGCTCGTAATTACGATTACAGACGCAACGCCGATGATTACGCCTAAAAGCGAGAGAAGCGTTCTTGTCTTGTTGCGCGCAAAATTCTGCAATGCAGAGATAAAATCTTCTATCATTTGATTGTTCCGTTAATATAGGCGTTGCGTGCTGCTGGTGGCAGCGTGGCCAAATCAGGCATCTGCTTTTGCGCGCGCTGTTGCACAACTTGTTGCTGCGGTTGCACGGCTTGTGCACTTGATTGAGCTGGTGCAACCGGCGGGCGCACTTGCACAACTGGCGGGCGCGGTTGCGCGGGCTGTCGCTGCGGTTGCCCAGGCGCGCGCCGTGGTTGAGCTTGAACAGCTTGCGCGCGTTGCGGTTGCGCCAAAATGCGCGGCTTTTCAGCTGAATCTGGCGAATCACCGGTAAAAGGCACAGGCGTCTGTGTCACATCAGCTTTTATCTTGCCGTCAAAAATGTGAATGCAGCGTCTTATCGCCGCGCCGATTCTCGGGTCATGCGTAACTATTACGATTGTAGTGCCATCGGCGTTTATCTCGTTAAAAAGTGCCATAATCTGCTTGCCAGTTTCGCTGTCAAGCGCACCGGTTGGTTCATCTGCAAGAATGATTTTCGGACGAGTAACAAGCGCACGCGCTATTGCCACACGCTGCTTCTGGCCGCCCGATAATTCATGCGGACGGAAATTCATCTTGCCGACAAGCGCAACCTTTTCGAGCGCGGCCTCTGCAAGCGGCAGACGCTCGCTTTTTTCGATTTTCTGGTATCTCAGCGGAAGCATCACGTTTTCTACGATTGTCAGCGACGGAATCAGATGATACTGCTGAAAGACAAAGCCGACAGTCTTGTTGCGCAGCACGGCAAGCTCTTTCTCGCTCATCTTTTCAGTCGGCCGGCCGTCAATCTCAACAATGCCGCTCGTCGGGCGGTCAAGACAGCCAATCATGTTCATGCATGTAGACTTGCCTGAGCCAGAAGGTCCCATTATCGCGACGAATTCGCCTTGCGTAATATTGAAGCTTATGCCGCGGAGCGCGTGTTCTTCAGTATCGCCCATCTTATAGACACGCGTCACGTCTTTCATCGAAATTACAGTTGCGCCCATATCATTTTCCCAGCATTCTCGGCATGCCACCGCCCGGCATTGCACCGCCTTGCGGCCGTGCAGCACCTGCGCCCATCGGCATTGCACCGCGGTTTCTGTTCCAGCCCGAAACAGGCGGCTCGCTCTGTGCGATTAAGGCTTCGCCGCCTTCAAGCCCACTCAAAACTTTCACATAGTCTTTGCCGTAATTCTTGACCGTAACAGCGCGGCGCTCGTTTGTCTTTGCAAGAACCACAAAAGCTGCGCCGTTGTCATAACCGATTGCATAGCGCGAAACAATCAGATTTTCTTCTGGCGGGCTAATCTGAATTTTGCCGGTAAACGAAAAGTTAGGCAAAATCTCTTCGGGGAATTCGTCAATGCGGATTTTTGCCTTTACAACAGTTGCACCGCGCGAAGTAACTTCGCCGATTGCGGGCCAACCGACGACATAGCCTTTCACGGTCTTGTCTTTATAAGCTGAAAACGTAAAATCAACAGGCTGGCCGACGACAAGTTTTGAAACATCAGTTTCTGCAACTTCAACTTCTGCCGTAAGATAATCAATGTTGACAAGCGTGCCGACCGAGTCTTTGGCTTCAAGCGAATCTCCGACAGCCACATCAAGGGCGGCAATCACGCCATCAAAAGTTGCAGAAACCTTGCGGTCGCTCACTTTTCGCAAAAGCGCAAGCCGTTCAGTTTCCATCAGTTTAAGTTCCTTTGCCGCCCCGGAAATTCTTGTCGTCGCCATCGAAAAATCGTGCTTCGCAAGATTATAGACCTGATCTGTATCGTCAAGCTGAAGAATAACATCGTCTTTCTTAACTTTGTCGCCGGCCTTTACATAAACAGCCATTACAGTGCCAGAACTTAAAGCCTGAAGCGTCTGCTTCTGCGCGGCTTCAACAGTGCCGGAAATTTCGATTACATTTTCATAGATTTCCTTTGAGACAACGTAAATTGTCTTTTCGGTCTTTTTTTCAGCAAGGAATTTACGCGCGGCAAAAAGCCCGCCGCCGATAAGCCCCAAAATGAAGATTAATATGAAGAACACTTTGAAAAAGCTTCTTTTTTTACGTTTTCTTTCCATAATATGCAGCCCTACTCTTCAATTTAAGCGGTCAGTTCAATTCGTCATCATGATAGAACAACGCTTTTACGGTGTCATTATATATTATAAGCTCAATGTCGCTTATAATGCATTTGACCTTGTACAAATCTCTGTTGTTTTTCGCCGAAAGATATTCGCTTCGCTTAATGTAGCCTTCCTGATACCATTTGAGCAAATCTTTTTCGAGCGCGTCATACATGTCATAGTTTTCTTTGTTCGTGCTGCGCTGCCAAAGCAAATCGTCAAGATTTTCGTCGCATTCGACGCAACTTTCTTCATAGGCTTCATAAGCGCTTGCAATCGCAATGCGTTCCTGCTCGTCAGCGATTGCGTCTTGCTTTTTTTCAAGCTTTGAGACGCGCCTTGTGTTCGGGCTAGCAGTGGCAGAAAGCGTAACAGCCGGCTTGGCTTTTTTGCTATTTACGGGCACGCTTACGCCTGTTGAAAGCTTCAAGCCGCTCAAATCAGCCGAAAGCCCTGCGTCTACAGAATCTGAATCTGTGCGCGTATTCTTGAAAGTGTAGCCGCCGTTTGCAGAAAGGCCGAATTCGGGCGCGCTTCTAGACTGGCTGTTTATCTCATGCGCCCAAACTGCATCTGCAATCGTTTTGTAAGATTCAACCGGGAAAGTCTTAATCTTTATTGGAGAAGCTGCAACATCAACAGCCGGAATGCAGTTCAAAGGCGTGGTTGTATCTTCAAGATTGGCGACACCGCATTTTTTGTAGAACACAGCTTTATTATGGATAAAAACACGAGTCGCGCTTGCAACGCTGCGCTCGTCGCTCTTCACCTTCATTTCAATCAGCTTGTAAGTCGAAGATGAAGAAAGAAAGCCTTGCGCCTTTGTCTGCTCAAACTTTATCGTGTCGTCGTAAAGCGTGTTCTTCGCGCTGAAAATTGATTGCGCGTTTTCATACAAAAGCTTAAGCTCGCTGTAAAAAGCCTTTTCAACGGCAAGAGACCTCTGCTGAAATTTGCGCCTTGCATTCAAAAGCTCGTGGTTTGATTGCAGCAGCGTAACCTTGCGCTTTGTCTTTTCGGGCGAAACTATGTCGGCTGAAAGGTTGAGCGCGGTGTTGTGCATTGTCTTTTCAAGCGCGCTCAAGCTTATGTCTGAGCTCGCTGAAAACGAAAGGTTGTTTGCCTGCGGCAGAGTTGCTTTGACGCTGGGATTTACGCTATAGCTTAATTTGTCGTTGACAGAAGAAAATGTCATTGTGCCTGTCGCAAGCGTAACCGAAAAGCCGTTGTTTATTTCAGTTATTTTTGAAGAGAGCGAAGCCTTCTGAATATCAAGCGCAAGCTTCTTGAGTTCCGCATCATTTGAAAGATAACCGGAAAGCAAAGATGAAAGAGAATAGCTTGAATTTTCAGCAGCAAAGCCAAGCCGCACAGCACAGCAAAGCACTGCGGCAAGAGCTTTTGTTCTCAGCTTCATAATGTAAATAGTATCATATACAGAGAAATACTGAAACTGCAAGACCACTAATATTTTGTTATGCAAGCCTGCATAAAAACACTAGCAAAACCGCCACAGTTGCGCTAATATCTTTTTATGCAAAGATTGTTGTATCAGATACTTGAACCGGCTAAGATTGAATGTCCTGCAAATTGCAGTGAAATTCAGATTACAGGGCTGGCTTTTGATTCAAGAGAGGTGCGACCGGGCTTTTTGTTTTTTGCATTGCCCGGCATTCACACAAACGGCAACCGCTTTATTGAATCTGCACTGAAAAACGGCGCGAAAGCCGTAATCTACCAAGACGAGCTGCCGGAAAATCTTGAAAAAGACGCAGACGGAGTTGCTTTTCTGCTCGTAAAAGACAGCCGTTTTGTAATGGCAGCTGTTGCAGACGCGTTTTACGATTTTCCTTCAAAGAAGCTTGTCATTTATGGCGTTACCGGCACAGAAGGCAAAAGCTCAACTGTTTCGTTTATCTGGCAACTTTTGCGCAAGGCTGGCAAAAAATGCGGCTTTATCTCTACTGTTGAATATTCGCTCGGCGGCGAGGCGATGCCGAACCCGGTGCATCAGACTACACCGGAAGCGCCGATTATCTGCGAAAAGCTTTACGAAATGATACAGAACGGCTGCACTCATGCGGTTGTTGAGTCTTCTTCGCACGGGCTTTCTGAAAGAACGAACAGGCTCGGTGCGGTGCTTTTTGATGCGGCGGCTTTTATGAACGTTACGCACGAGCATCTTGAGTTTCACGGCACGCACGAGCAGTACAAATTTGATAAGGCAAATCTCTTTAGGGCGTTGGACAAGCATGACCACAAAAAGCTGCTTGCCGGAAAAGACGCGCCGGAACAGATTGCAGCAGCCGGAGCGGTAAATCTTGATGACAAAGCGGCCGGCTATTTTGCCGATGCCACAAAGCACAAAGTTTTCGGCTTTTCAATTAAAGAAGAACCTGACGTGCCGGCTCAAATCACAGATTATTTTGCCGCAAAAGACATAAAAGACACTGGCAGCGGCGTAACATGCACAATAAAGCGTATGCACAAGGCCGGTGCTCAGGCTTTAGCAGAGACAGTCTATGAACAAAAGACAGAGCTTTCTGTGCCCGGCACTTTCAACATTTACAATGCGCTTGCGGCCACAATCTTGATTTCTGCAACGTGCGGCATTGACGAGCGCAAAATCTTTGAATGGTGGAATTCGCTCAAGCCGGTAACAGGCAGAATGAGCATAATCGACGAAGGGCAGCCGTTTGAAGTGCTGATTGACTATGCGCATACGCCGTCTTCGTTTGAGACAATCTTTGTGCCATTAGATAAGCGCGTTCACGGCTCAGGCAAGCGCATAATCACGCTTTTCGGTTCGGCCGGCGAGCGCGACACAAAGAAAAGGCCGGAACAAGGCCGCATCGCTTCAAAATATTCTGATATAATCATTTTGACTGATGAAGACCCGCGCAAAGAAGACGCAACCGCAATCTTAAAAGAAATTGCGGCAGGCTGCACAGGCAAAACCGAAAACAAGGATTTGTTTCTGATTAACAACAGACCGCAAGCAATACGCAAAGCATTCAGCCTTGCAAAAGACGGCGACCTTGTGCTGCTGCTCGGCAAAGGACACGAAAATTCCATTATATATAACGAAACTGCAACGCCTTACAGCGAATTTGCAGAAGCAAAATCAGCATTGAAAGAAGCTGGCTACTCAAAACTGGAGGAATAAATTATGAACATTGCGATTCTTTATGGCGGCAAATCAAGCGAGCATGAAGTTTCTCTGCGCTCTGCCACCGCCGTTGTTCAGAACATAAACACCGAAAAGCATAACGTGCTTCTAATCGGCATAACAAAAGAAGGCAGATGGTTCTTGCAGTCTTCCAATGAATTGAACAGGGTAAAAACAAACAAGAACGAAATGCTCTCGATAAAAGAAAACGCGGACATGGTTGTTTCAATCATTCCGGGCGGCGGCACAGACGGAGGCTTGATTACGGTCGGCTCAAGTTTCGGTGCGAAAAATCTGCCGGTCGATGTAGTTTTTCCAGTTCTTCACGGCTCTTTCGGCGAAGACGGAACTATTCAAGGGCTTTTTGAGATAGCGAACATTCCGTATGTGGGCGGAGGCGTAATGGCGAGCGCAGTTTCAATGGACAAAGAAAAGACAAAGCAGATTTGGCTTCACGCAGGGCTGCCCGTTGTGCCGTTTGTTTGCATGCGCCGCTATGAATACCAGAACGAAGAAACGCTCGGCAGCATCATCAAAAACGTCGAGCGCGATTTCACATATCCAGTTTTTGTAAAGCCGTGCTGCGGCGGCAGTTCAGTTGGTGCGGCAAAAGCTGATGACAAGAAAACGCTTCTCAAAAACTTAAAAGAAGCCTTCCTCTGGGACGACAAAATCTTAATTGAGCCGTTCATAGACGCACGCGAGATTGAATGTTCTGTAACAGGCAACACTGAGCTTACGGCATACACGCCGGGCGAAATTGTCTCTAGCCACGGCTTTTATGACTATGACGCAAAATACAACGACCCGAACGGCGCGCAGCTGCTTATTCCGGCTGATTTGGACGATGCGCAGTTCCGCACAGTACGCGAGCTTGCAAAAAAAGCTTATTGCGCGCTTGACCTTACAGGTCTTGCCCGTGTCGATTTTTTCCTTGATAAAAAGACTGAAAAGTTTTACTTAAACGAAGTAAACACGATTCCGGGCTTCACCTCGATAAGCATGTTCGCCAAAATGTGCGAAGCTTCTGGCTTGCACTACCCTGACCTTATCGAAAAGCTTCTGGCACTTGCAATTGAGCGGTCAAAGAGCCGCGCTTCACTTAAAACGAGCAGAACATGAATTTCGAGCATTTTTACAGCGCAGAATGTGCTTTCAAATCAATTGAAGACATAGCCGGGAAGCACGTAACAGTTATGGGCTTGGGCTTGAACGGCGGCGGCATTGCGTCTGCGCTGTTCTTTTCGTGGCACGGCGCATTCGTCACCATAACAGACATGAAGACCGAAGAAGAGCTTGCGCCTTCGGTTGAAGCGATAAAGGCTTCCGGTGCAGACATGAGCAGAATCCGCTTTGTTCTCGGCAAGCACGAGATAGAAGATTTTGCAAATGCCGACTGCGTAATCAAAAATCCGGGCGTAAAATTTGAGGGCAACAAGTTTCTTGCCGCCGCAAAGCATATCGAAACAGATTTATCAATTTTCTTGCGGTTCAGCCCCGCGCCAATTATTGCCGTAACAGGCAGCAAGGGCAAGTCTTCCACAGTCAGTGCAATTCATTTTGGCTTGCGCGAGGCCGGTTTCAACGCTTTTCTTGGCGGCAACATAACTGTCAGCCCGCTTACATTTTTTGAGCAGACCACAAAAGACACGCCGGTCGTGCTTGAGCTTTCAAGCTGGCAGCTTTCAGACTTGCGCGGGCGCGGCGTGCTCAAGCCGAAAATTTCAGTTTTGACGACGATTGTGCCTGATCACCAGAACTGGTATGGCGCAATGGAACCTTACGTTGCGGACAAAAAGCTCATCTATAAAGACCAGACCGAATCTGACGTGACAATTTGCAAGGCGAATGACGAATGGGGCGCGGTTTTTGCAGCCGAAACAAAAGCAAAGGTTGTGTTCTATGACACGGCTGTTTCTGGCGGCGCATCTTTGGCTAAACGCACAGGCGCTTGGCTTGAAAAAGACGGTTCGGGCTTTTTCTATGAGCCTGAAATCAGCGTGCCGCTTTTCAAATGCGCAAGAAATGCTGAAGCAACTGCAAATAACGGCTACGCATCAGATTTTTCAGCAGGCGCGCTCAAAGAAAACCAGGTGCTCTGCTCTAAGCTTAAAGTGCCGGGAATGCACATGAAAGAGAACATGCTCAAGGCCGCCGCCGTACTGCGTCTTATGGGCGTAAGCGCGGCAGAAACAGCTGAAATATTAAGCAAATATAGCGGCATAGAGCACAGGCTTGAATGCTTCTTTGAGTACAAATCGCCGAATGGCAGAGATTTTTCGTTCTATAACGATTCTGCTGCAACCGTGCCGGAAGCGGCGGCAGCGGCGTTAAGCTCTTTTGAAGAACCGGTAATCCTCATTTCAGGCGGCACAGACAAGAAATGCCCGTTTGAGCCGCTTGTGAACGCACTTGATAAAAGCATTCAAGACAATCATTTAAAGTCACTTTATCTACTTGAAGGCACGGCGACAGAAAAGCTTTTAGATGCAGTCAAAAGCGGGAAAGCCGAAAGCGCAGCAGCTCTTGCGTCTGTGCTTCGGCATGAACCATTCGGCAGCCTAGAAGAACTTTTGCGCGCGCTAAAAGCAGAGCTTGACAGCTATTCAGACAAAGCAAGGCCGGTTGTGGTGTTCTCGCCGGGCGCAACGTCTTTCGGCATGTTCAAAAACGAATTCGACCGCGGCAACACGTTCAAGCAGCTCGTAAGGCAGATTTTCGGTTGAAAGCGCAGCAACAGCAAGTTCTGGCTATAGTTCAGTTTTTAGAATATCTTTCAAATCGCAAATCGGCTTTGCGGAGCAAATCGTTATAATCATCAGCCATTGAATCCCAGTCATGCGACATCTGCTCAACAAGCGCGCCAAAGAAAGCCCCGGCTAGCGTTATAGCTCCGCCGATAAGAAATTTATTTATCATAGCTTCTTCTCCGAATCTGATGTTTCTAAAGCTGCTTCCCCAAGCTCACGCCCTTTTTTATTGGCCATAGCTCCAAGAAAAGCCCCGATAAGTGCCACCGTTCCGTAAACAAGAATTTTTTTCACCATAAAGTCCTCCTGTATGTCTGATTAATGCAGATTATAAAGACATGGGTATGACATCTAATGACAGGGGGAAACAAAAATTTGCGAAAAAATCAGTATTTTGAATGAAAAAATTGAGGGAGCTCGCCCGACAATGACAAATTCTATTAAAAATTGCGATGAATTCTAAAATTCGACATTGAGCTTTTGCTTCTTTTTGTCATGCCTAACTTGTTTCGGCATCTCTTTGACAGATAGAAGCAGACCTTGAAACAAGCTCAGGATGACGGCACTTTGGTTGGTTCGGCTCCGCTCACCAACCGGTGCTCGCCAATCATGCGCTCTGCCTTTTACATGCAGAGTTGTCGGTCATTGAGCGGAGTCGAAATGACTGGTTTTGCAATTTTCTGCACAAAGCGTATTGACTTTAATTTTTGCATTTTGCTATAATCGGTCAATTATACATCAAACTGAAATCTAGGTTGTAAATGAAGAGCATTCTTCGATGATTTCAGACTAGCTTAAAATCTTCGAAGTTGCTCTATTTCATATAGACGCGCGCTTGCAAGGAGATTTTATGGCGTATTACTTTGAAGAACCTTCACACACTTTCGGCGAATACCTGCTCGTTCCAGGTTACACTTCAGCAGACTGCATTCCGCAGAATGTCAGCTTGAAAACCCCTGTAGTTAAATTCAAAAAAGGCGAAGAGCCTTCTCTTACAATGAACATTCCGCTTGTTTCGGCTGTAATGCAGTCTGTTTCAGATGACAAGCTTGCCATTGCTCTTGCCAAAGAGGGCGGCATTTCGTTCATTTACGGTTCACAGACAATTGAAGACCAGGCTGCAATGGTTGCCCGCGTAAAAGGTCACAAGGCCGGTTTCGTTACTTCAGACTCAAACGTAAGGCCGGATTCAACTTTGCAAGATGTAGTCAACCTTAAAGAAAAGACCGGCCACTCAACAGTTGCTGTAACAGCAGACGGAACACCGAACGGCAAGCTTGAGGGCATCATCACAAGCCGCGACTTCAGAATCGGCTATGCAGACATGAACTCAAAAGTTTCTGAATACATGACACCGTTCAGCGAGCTTATCACAGGCAAAGACGGCATTACGCTTTCTGAAGCAAACGAGCTTATCTGGAAGCACAAGCTCAACTCTTTGCCGATTATCGACAGCGGCAAAAACTTGAAATACATGGTTTTCCGCAAGGATTATGCAAGCCACGAAGAGCATCCGCTTGAGCTTCTCGACAAGCAGCACCGCTACATTGTTGGCGCCGGCATAAACACACGCGACTATATGCAGAGAGTTCCGGCACTGCTTGAAGCTGGCGTTGACATAATGACGCTCGACTCAAGCGAAGGCTTTACTGAATGGCAGCGCCGTGCTTTGCACGACATTCACGCTGAATGGCCAGACGCAAAAGTTGGTGCTGGCAACGTAGTTGACCGCGACGGCTTTATGTTCCTTGCCGAAGCCGGTGCAGACTTTGTAAAAATCGGTATCGGCGGCGGTTCAATCTGCATCACACGCGAACAGAAGGGCATCGGGCGCGGCCAGGCAACAGCTACAATCGAAGTTGCAAAAGCACGCGACGAATATTTTGCAAAGACCGGCGTTTACATTCCGATTTGTTCAGACGGCGGCATCGTGCACGACTACCACATGACGCTTGCGCTTGCAATGGGTGCAGATTTTGTAATGCTTGGCCGCTACTTTGCGCGCTTTGACGAAAGCCCGACGAACAAGCTTATCGTAAACGGCAACTACGTCAAAGAATACTGGGGCGAAGGCTCTAACCGCGCGCGCAACTGGCAGCGCTACGACATGGGCGGCGCAAGCAAGTTGAGCTTTGAAGAGGGCGTAGATTCTTACGTTCCTTACGCCGGCAGCCTGCACGACAACGTAACGCTGAGCATGAGCAAAATCAGGCATACAATGTGCAACTGCGGCGCCGTAACAATTCCTGAGCTTCAGCAAAAGGCAAAGCTTACGCTTGTTTCTCAGGCTTCAATCAACGAAGGCAGCGCGCACGACGTTATCGTAAAGACGACAAGCCTTCATTCATAAGCTTTAATTTGTTGTATTGCATAAGAATATGCACAAAAGGCGGCTACTTGGTTTTAGAACCGGCAGCCGCTTTTTTTAATTTTCCGTTAAAGTTTTTGGAGTTTTTAGAAAAAAACACATGACAACTGAATAATACCGTGTTATAATAAAACAACTGTGAGGGGAAATCGTACAGATTTTACAATCTGTAATCCTAAATATCCATATCCGGCGTTGCTTGTTCTAATACCGGATTCTTATAGGAGACTTACATGGCAATTGATATGAACCTTATTAATGAAGCATCAAAATTGCAGCATAGCGTTGAAGAAGCAAAAGCAGCTGGCAAAGCTATTTCGACAATCGTTGTTTCAGATGCGTTTTTCAAATTCTGCGAATCAAACACTCCCGGTTGGGATAAGACACTTTATGGGCACGCCGTAAAGGTTGATGCAGGTTTGGGAAATACAGATTACCGTCTTGAATAGACGCTGTAATTTACCTTGAATTTGTAAACAAAAACAGCCGCTCCTGATTGGAAGCGGCTGTTTCTTTTTATGCGGGTCAGGCGGGCTTGACCGCTATCTTAAAAGCTAGTCACCGAAGCGGATTTTTTCCCACAATGCTGAATACTTTGCAAGGTCTTCGGCTAAATCTTCTTTGATTTCGCAGTTTGCAAGCTCTTCAACAGTGTAATGTGCTTCTTTCTTCATGTACTGGGCGGCGGCAGGGTTTACGCCTGCAGGAAAGCCGAACTGATCGAGGAACTGCGCATAAACTTCAGGTCTATGGATAAAGTTGATGAATTCCATCGCCAAATCTGGATGCTTGCTGTTCTTCAAGATGCACATCGAGTCAATGTACATTGGGCCGCCCTCTTCCGGAATGAAGAAGTCGATTTTGCTCCAATCGCTCTCCGGTACTTCACCGAAAACAGCTTCTGCATAACCCTGAACAACCCAGAAATTTCCGGCTGCAAATGATTTGCCGAAGCCTTCTGCATCAAATGTAACGAGGTTCGGCTTCCAAGACTTGTTGATAAGCTCAACAGCCTCTTCAAGCTGCGCATCGTCAGTTGTGTTTACAGAATAGCCCAGCGAAATAAGCGCGTCGCCGATAACTTCGCGCATATCGTCAAGCATGCTCATGCGCTGGTCAAGCTTTTTGTCTGCAAAGATTGACCAGTTGCGGTTATAGTCTGAAACTTTTTCCTTGTTCACGGCAATTCCAGCTGCGCCCATAAAGTAAGGCACGCTGTATTTCATCGTCGGGTCATAAGTCGCTTTTGAAAGCACAAGGTCGCTTATATTGCCTTTGTTCGTCAGCTTTGAATGGTCAATCTCTCGGAGCATTCCTTCTTTTATCATGATTGAAACATAGTCTTGAGAAGGAATGACAATATCATAGCCGCTCGCACCGGCCTTGAGCTTTGCATACATTTCTTCGTTTGAAGCGTAGCTGTCGACCTTAACTTTTACGCCGAATTCTTTCTCAAACTGCTTTATGACAGAATCAGGTGTGTAATAAGTCCAGTTGAACAGATAAAGCGTCTTTCCGTCATCTTTTGAACAACCAGAAAGCACAACAAGCAAAAAAACAGCGGCAATAGCAGCAAAAAACTGCGGAACATTTGAAAATACACGTCTTTTCATGGACGCAACCTCCATAGAAGTTTTTGAAAATATGCAAGCCGTTCCATATCAATGAGAAGCGGCAATTGTCTTGAGAAAGTTCCTTAACAAATACGCAATGACCATCGTAACAAGAATCAGCACGAAAGAAAGCGCATTAATTACAGGCGAAACGCCGAAGCGAATCATTGAATAAACATAAAGCGGCAGCGTGGTTGAGCCTGGGCCAGAAACGAAGAACGTAATTACAAAGTCTTCAAGCGACATCGTTACGGCCATCAAAAAGCCGGAAAAAATGCCTGGCATTATTGCCGGAATTATGACCTTGACCATCGTCTGCCTTTCAGTTGCGCCCAAATCGTGCGCCGCTTCTATAATTGAAAAATCGAATTCGTCGAGACGCGCAAGCACCATCAAAAAGACGAACGGCAAGCAGAAAGTCGTATGCGCAATGAAAATCGTCGTCATGCCGAGCTTCATGCCGATGCCCGAAAAGAAAATCAACATTGAAACGCCGATAATCACTTCCGGCAGAACCATCGGAAGAAAGCTTATCGTCTGAATGTAGATTTTGCCACGGAATTTGTACCAGTTGATTCCGATTGCGGCGAGAGTGCCTAAAACCGTGGCAAGCGCGGCAGAGCTCAGCGCAATTATAAAGCTGTTTTCAAGCGCAACCCAAAGCTCGCTCGAATCAAACAGCAGTTTTTCGTACCAGACGAGTGAAAAGCCTGTAATTTCAGAGCCTTTGCCCGGGTTGAACGAATAAACCGCAATTACCACAAGCGGCAAGAACAGAAAAATCATCGTAAACGCAAGAACAAGCCCAGAAAACGAGATTTTTCCTGCCGCCCTTTTCTGCATTGCTTTTTTTGCGTGGCGCGCTGGCTCTGTCAAAGGCTTTTTCTTGTTAAGGCGGGCTATAACCGCTTTATAAGGTGACTTAATCATCGGTTTGCGCCTCCTTCGGGCTTGGCCTTAAGAACTGCGTCTTTTTTAGACGAAGCCATCATCCACAAAACACCGGCCGTGCTGACAACAGTAATTACCATCGCAAATGCTGATGCAAGCGGCCAGTTGCGCGTCTTGTTCACCTGGTCAACGATTATATTGCCGATCATGTAAGAATCTTTGCCACCGACGAGCAACGGCACAGTATATGCACCAAAAATCGGAATGAACGTAAAAATCAGCGCCGTAACAATGCCGCTTTTGATGTTGGGCAGCAAAACCTTGCAGATAGCCGTAAGCTTGCCTGCACCCAAATCTTGCGCCGCCTCAAGCAAAGAAAAATCGAATTTATCAATGGCGGTAAAGACCGGCAGAATTGCATAAGGCAAATACATATAGACCGAAACCAAGATTACGGCCTGCTGATTATACAAAAGCTTCAAGTAGCCTTCGGTCAAACCGAGCAGATGCAGCAGCTGGTTTATAAAGCCTTCGTTGCCCAGAATGCTCATCCAAGCAAAAATGCGGATAAGAGAATTCGTCCAGAACGGGATTATGACCATGAAAAGGAAAATCGTCTGATGGCGACTTCTTGCCATTGCGTAGCCGCATGGCAGCGCAATCAGAATCGTAATAAGCGTTGAAATTGCTGAAATATAGAGCGTACGCAAGAACACCTTGAAATAGCTCAAATTCAGCATCTTGGCATAAGCGTCAAACGTGAATTTGTATTCGACGCCGCCATACAAGCCTTTCGTCAAAAAGCTGTAGAGCATTATTATAAGCAGCGGCACAACAAAAAACAGCGAAAACCATGCGCCCATCGGCCATGCGTATAAAGTGCCAACGCTTGTGCGTGAGCGAGAAGCAAAAACGACAGAGCCTTTCTTGCCCTTTGTTGCTTTTTCAGTTTTTGCGGCTGCTTGTTGCGGCTGGTTTTCAGCGCCCGGCTCTTCAGGCGGCTTTGCAGAAGAAATCTCGCTCATTGGTCAATGTCCTCCACGATATAGCCGTCGTTGGCGCTCCAAGAAACATAAACCTTGTCCTTCCATTCGATTTCGGGACCGTCGTCAAGATAGTTCGTATGCTGCTTAAAGACTTTTATCAAAGTGCCGTTTTCAAGGCGCACATAGAATTTAGACTGAAAGCCCGAATAAACAGGCTCTTCGACAACGCCCTGAAAAATGTTTATATCGTCGCGGTTCGTGTTTGGCTTGTCCAAAGTAATGCGGATTTTTTCCGGCCGCACGGTGAAGCACACCTTCTGACCGGGCTTTGTCTCTTCATAGTCTGTAACAAGCACAGGCGATTCAAATTCAGGAATATCAAGCTTGACCATGTATTCATCAGGCTTGCCGTCTTGCATCTGCATCTTGGTGCAAGTGTCAACGCGCGTTGCAAACAAGTTTGTCTCTCCGATGAATTTTGCGACGAATTCAGTTGCAGGGCTTTCGTAAATCTCAAAAGGTGTGCCGACTTGAAGCACTTTGCCCTGATTCATTACGGCGATTCTGTCTGAAACAGAAAGAGCTTCTGACTGGTCGTGCGTTACATAGATGAACGTAATTCCGATTTTGTCGTGGAGTGCGTCAAGGTCAACAAGCAAATTTGAGCGCAGCTTTGCGTCAAGCGCAGAAAGCGGCTCGTCAAGCAGAAGCACGCGCGGTTCGTTAATCAATGCGCGCGCAATCGCAACACGCTGACGCTGGCCGCCCGAAAGCTGGTTCGGCTTTTTGTTCATGTGCGCGTCAAGCTGAACCATGTGCAGATATTCGCAAACTTTATCGTCTATCACCTTTTTGTCTTCTTTTCTAAGGCGAAGCGGAAACGCAACGTTTTCATAGACAGAAAGGTGCGGGAAAAGCGCATAATTCTGAAAAACAGTGTTCGACTGGCGCTTGTTTGCGGCAAGCGGTATCACGTTCTGACCGTCAAAAAGCACCGTGCCTTCATCGGGAAACTCAAAGCCTGCGATAATGCGCAGAAGAGTGGTCTTGCCGCAGCCAGATGGGCCTAAAAGCGAAAAGAACTCACCCTGATTAATAGTAAAATCAACATTTTCAAGCGCATGGAATGTTCCAAAACTTTTAGACACATGATTAATAGTTACTGTGCTGCCTTTCAATTTGCTTCGTGTTCCTCCGAAAATGCAAAAATTGAAGTTATAAAGTTAATTGATAATTGTGTCAAAAAGCTCGAATTGTCAATAGGAAATTTCTAAAAACTTAAGTTTTTAGAAACAATGCTGAAATATTGAAAACAAGCTGCAATCGAAAGGCGAAAAACGGGCTGCCAAACAGACAGCCCGATTGCGTTCATTCAACTTTCAGCATTTTTCTCGCTTCTGCAAGCATTGCCGGAATCTTGATTTTCTGCGGACACAAAGATTCGCACTTATGGCATGTAACGCACTGCTCTGCGCCGTGTCCGTCTTTCTTAATCTTTGCGTAATTTGCCGAAACAGCTGGGCCGTCTTCAAGCGCGCCCGACATAGACATGCGGTTCCAGTCTGCAAACACGGCCGGAATATCTACATTTTTTGGGCAAGGCATGCAATAGCGGCAGCCTGTGCACGGCACTTTGATGCGCTGCTTGAACCATTCAGCCGCGCTTTCAATTGTTTTAAGCTCCGTCTCTGTCATTGAATCAGGCGAAACGGTTGCGGCGGTCACGCAGTTCATGCGCATCTGTTCAGGCGCCCCCATGCCGCTTAAAGTGCAAACGACATTCGGGTTCTGCAAGACATAGCCCAAGCCCCATTCGGCAGGCGCGCGCTTTTCTTTTGCGGCTTCGAATATATCGGCAATGCCTTTGGGCGGCTGCGCCAAAAGACCGCCGCGGAGCGGTTCCATTACGATAGTTCCTATGCCGCGGGCCGCAGCATATTCAATGTCTTTAGCCGTGCCCTGAATGTCGCCGTCAAGATAATTGTACTGCACCTGGCAGAATTCAGCTGCCGGGTATTCGTCAACGATTTTCTGAAACACGTCGGGCGTATCATGAAACGAAAAGCCCGGATGCCTGATTTTGCCCGAAGCTTTAAGCTCGTTTATAAGGCTGAGCAGCCCAAGTTTCTTGACCTTTTCCCAATGGTCTTTTGACATTGCATGTAGCAAATAAAAATCAATATGGTCTGTCTGCAATTTTTCAAGCTGCTTGCTGAAAATCGATGCGGCTTTTTCCTTTGAGTCGATATCCCAAATCGGCAGCTTGTCTGCTATATAGATTTTGTCCCGCACGCCAAGCTCTTTTACAATCTTTCCGAGCACAGTCTCAGAAGTTCCTCCATGATAAGGCCATGCAGTGTCAAAATAGTTCACGCCCTGCTCTAGCGCAATGCAGACCAGCTCTTTCGTCTTTTCATAGTCAATCGAAGAATCGGGCTTTAACGGCAGGCGCATCAAGCCAAAACCGAGCGCCGAAATCTTTTCGTCCGGCATTTTTGGGAAACTTCTGTAGAGCATATAGACTCCTTTTAAAGTGCCGCATTTCCGCAGCAAAGATTGGTTGTATATTATAAATGATATTCTAAACGGAGTTTTCAAAAAACACCAGCACTTTATTCTATTTACAAGAACGTTTTTCAAAACAGGCTCAAGCCGAAAAGCACAAACGGCACAAGAAAAGCACGCGCAAAAACATTTGACCTAAGACAAAAAGTATGCAAAAATTACTATTATATCGGGGGAAAATCCATGCTTGCTATGTTTTTTGGTATTCTGTTTGTCGCATTTACGGTGTTTGCCGCGCTTCCTGCTGGGCTTGGCTGGGGAGCGGAAATTATTTCCTTTTTAAAAGGCGGACTTCCTGTAGCGTCAGCCTTAATCGGGCTTGTGTCGTTCTTCATCGGCATTGCAGACCTAAAAGACAAAGCCGAAGCCCGAAAAGAAGAAGAATCAGCCAAAACCACCGACAACTAATAAGAGTATTGACATTAAGCCCTCAAAAATTCTATTATGAGTTTCCCGTAATATCTGCGCTATGATAATAGCGGTGCTTTTGGTTTGCTCACCTGAAGCACAGCAGCAGAATCAGATGCAAGATGAAGCTGCAAAAAGATTTTTTAGTTAAGGTACATACATGAAAACCATTTTTTTAAAAGAACAAGAAGCTGTTCGCAACTGGTATGTCATCGATGCTGCTAACAAGCCGCTCGGTCGTGTTGCTGCAAAAGCTGCTTCAGTGTTGCGCGGCAAAGACAAAGTTACTTACACACCACATCAGGAAATGGGTGATTTCGTAGTTATCATCAATGCTGACAAAGTTGCTGTTACAGGCACAAAAGCAAAGAACAAGATGTACTATCATCACACAGGCTACATCGGTGGAATGAAAGCTAACAATTTTGAAAAGACAATCGAACGTCATCCTGAAGCTCCGCTCATGGAAGCAATCAAAGGAATGATTCCTAATGGCCGTTTGGGACGCAGACTGCTTACCAATGTAAAGATTTATGCAGGTGCAGAACATCCGCACGCAGCACAGAATCCACAGCCGCTCGAAGTTTAAGGATTAGGAGATTATCGTGGTAAAAAATATTGCTATTGGTACTGGAAGAAGAAAGACAGCAACTGCACGCGTTTTCGTTCGCGAAGGTTCTGGCAAAGTTGTTGTAAACGGCAAAGATTTGAACGCATATTTCGCAACACCGTCTCAGGTTTTGGTTGTACGCCAGCCATTGATGGTAACATCAAGCGAAAACAAATATGATATTCTGATTAACGTAAAGGGCGGCGGTCTTGACGGACAGGCTGGTGCATGTCTTCACGGAATTTCTCGTGCATTGCTCCAGATTGACCAGTCAAATCACAATGCTCTCAAAGCAAACGGATATCTTACACGTGACTCACGCATGGTTGAACGCAAGAAGTACGGCCGCCGTGGTGCACGCCGCAGATTCCAGTTCAGCAAGCGCTAATCTTTGAAGGTTTCCGGCTTTATGGGCAATGCTATTTATGCAGAAGAAGATTCTGCTGTTGAAAAAAATAGCACTGCCATGCTGATTTATTCAGTTACAAAGACTTCAGAAGATGTCTACAAGCTTAGCACATCTCTGGGGTCTTTTTTTTTGCGCGCATTCTATCTTGCAGACCAAACTGAAGATGAAGAGCTGCCGCACACATCAACACACCTTATAAAAGCATCTGAACTTAACACAGCCCACACAAATTCAGCTGATGAAGCTGATGCTGACAGCCGCGCAATCGATATTGCCGAGACCGCAGGCCATGCAAGCAAAAAAAGCAGCGCAAACGAAAGCGCCTGCACAGCCCAAAGCTTTGCAATAGACTTTGACAGCATAACGCCCGACACACAGTTAAGCAGCGAAGCAAGCGAAAGAATAATCGAAGCGGCACTAGCCTATTCTGCTGAACACGCAGCCGTTTCTTATCTTGAGCGCGCAGAACACAGCGCAGAGCTTTTGCGGCGCAAGCTCAAGCAGAAAGGCCACTCTGATGTGGCAATTCAAAAAGCGTTGTCTTATGCTCAAAAGCGCAACTGGCTCTCTGATGAACGGTATGCCGGCGCGTTTTTGCGCAACAGGTCTATCAGAAAGGCTGAAGGCAAGACAAGGCTGCTATCGGAGCTTGCGGCAAGGGGCATAAGCAAAGAAATTGCGGCAAAAGCTGTTGAAGAATTTTTTGCGCAAAAAAGCGAGGCATCTCTGCTGCAAAGGGCGGCAGAAAAACTAAAAAGGCAAGGCAAAACAAAAGAGCAGGCGCAGCAGTCACTTATCAGGCTTGGCTTTCCGTGGGGCAGCATAAAATCATACATCAAAGACAACTGGTAAGTTCCGCTATAAAAAAGTTGAGCAAATTAATTTTATTAACATAATAAATATTTTTGAGATTTTTCGCACAGGGACTATATTTTTTGATTTTCTTATGTTATAATGACTTTGTTTAATTGTGGTTTTATGTTATTCTATTAATAGTTATAAAAGTATTTCTGCCGGATTTTTCAGCAGACAATGCCTGAAACGGTAGTTTCATTCCTTTAATTATCGAAGAGGATAGAAGGACAAAATGGCAAAGGATTTAAATAAAACAGTTGTTTATTCTGCTCTTGAGGTTGCAAATATCTGCGGAGTAGTAAACCAGACAGCAATCAACTGGATTAGAAACGGTCATTTGAAGGCTTTTTCAACGCCGGGCGGTCAATACCGCGTTTACCGCGATGACCTTGTGCTGTTCATGCAGAACAGAGGTATGCGCATCCCGGCGGAGCTTTCGACTGAAGTTGTCGGCGAAAAATCAAACAATTCTATTCTCGTTGTTGATGACGACAAAGGCTTGAACGCCGTACTGAAAAAATATCTCGAAAAAGTATTCCCTGACTTTGTCATTCATCAGGCTTTTGACGGCTTTGAAGCTGGCGCGCAAATGGTTGAGCAACATCCTTTCTGCGTGCTTCTCGACCTTGACTTGCCGGGCTTGAACGGCTTTGACTTGTGCGCTCGCCTCAAGCAAAAAGAAGAATTCAACAAGCCTTATGTGATTATCATAACAGGCTTGGAAGAGCCGGACCTTGAAAAGAAAGTGAAAGACCTCGGCGCAGACTTGTTCTTCCAAAAGCCGCTTCACTTAAAAGAAATAACTGACAGCATGAAGAGCTTCTTTGAATCTCTTTCTGACTGACAACAAAAAAAGGGCTGCCCCAAAAGTTTGTTGCGTAGCGTCATTCCGAACTTAGTTCGGAATCTATGCACTATATATAGCGTAGATGCTGAGCTGAAAGCCGCCGAAGGCTAATAAATTCAGCATGACAATATTTTTGGGTCAGCCCGTTTTTTTATGCCTTACTGAATCTTATCTGTTAATTCGATTGAGCCTTGCGGCCTTATGGACATGACATAAACCGGCGATTTTTCTCCGCCGGAAAAGCCCAACGCATTTTGCATGAATTCCTTGTATTTGGCGGTCAGCTCTTCCGGCAGCAGCGCCATAATTACGCCGGCGAAACCGCCGCCATGCACCCTGCACACACCAGGTTTTGCAGATTTGCTGACAGCTTCATCTAGCGGGCAATTTTCTTCGATAAACTGTTCCGTAAGAGCAAGTGCAACGCAAATTGACTGCTCCTTTGTTTCAGCAGGAACAGCCACATTTTGAAGCCACTTCCAAGACGAATTGCCAGATTCTTTGACGAGGCGCAAAAACTCATTGAAACGCCCGCCTTTTAATGCTGCAATCTCTGCATCAACGCGGTTGTTTTCTGCAAAAAAGTGAAAAGCCCTCATCACAGCCCTGTCGCCGCAAGCGGCGCGCACATTCTTTAAGTTTGCACGCAACTCTTCAAGAGAAACTTCTCGCAGAACAGACTTGCCGAAAAAGGCTGCAACAGACTTCATCTCAAGCGGAATTGACGAATATTCGGCGGACAAGTCTGCGTGCCCCTTGCCGGTGTTTGTAATGACAAGCGAATAATGCTCTTTTGAAAAGTCAAACTGAATTTTTTCGATTTTCGGCACGCGCGGGTCTGCAAAATCTATTGCGACAAGCCCGCCTGAAGCGCACGCCATTTGGTCGAGCAACCCCGAATTTTTGTACCAATAAGCGTTTTCGGCAAACTGCCCGATTGAAGCCATCTCGCTGACTGGAATTTTTCCGCCGTTATAAAGATTGTTCAATATCAGGCAAATTATCATCTCAAAAGATGCAGAAGAGCTGACACCTGCGGCAGCAATCACATTGCTTGTGAACAATGCGTTGAAGCCGCCAACCGCAAAGCCTTTGTCTTTAAAGCCTTGCACAATGCCTCTGATTAGCGCGATCGAGCCTTTCTCACCGGCGTGGGCAGCGGTATCTGCAACATCAATCGAAAAATCTTCGTTATAAGTCTTGTCTGAAACAGTAATTACACCGTTATCTGTTTTTGAAACCGCACCGATGCAGTCAAGCTGAATTGATGCGGCAAGAACCTTGCCAAGATTATGGTCTGTGTGGTTGCCGCTTATTTCGCTGCGCCCCGGCGAGCTGAAAATGCGCAAGTCAGATTCGCCGAAACGTTCTGCAAAATGCTTTATAAGCAGCGCGTAGCGTTCGGTCTGCTCTTTTAAAGAGTTTTCGCCGTAAAGTTCAGCGAACAAGTCTTGAACTTTACGACTTTCAATAAATTTAAAAGCTTCGGCAATTGTCATAGTCTTTTGCTACAGCTTGCCGTGCCACTTGCCTGTCAAGAAGCAGGCACGGCAATAGTTCAATTTGCACAAATTAGAATGCGCCGCCGTAAAAATATGCCGGGCCTTTCGGACAGCTGTTGATTCTTTCAGTTATATCGTCAAGGAATGAATCAGCTTTCTGTCCTGAAATTTTGGTTGAAATGCTAGAGAAAAAATCAGAGAAGGTTTTTTCGTAGACATACTCAACATATTCAAGCGCAATGCCCGAATCGTTGTAGAGTTCGCTTTTCATGTAATCAACGGCTTCATCGTAGCCGCAAATCTTATCGATAAGCTTTATCGAAAGCGCCTGCTGTGCCGTGTAAATGCGGCCGTCGGCAAGCTCGCGCACACGCTCAATCGGCAGGCTGCGCTCTTTGGCGACAATGCCTGTAAACTGGTCGTATGCCTCGTTGATGTAATCCTGAATGATTTGCCGCTGCTCTGCGGTTATCGGCTCGTTAATATTGAACATGTTCTTGTTCTTTCCGGCTGTAATCGAAGTTGATTCAATGCCATATTTTTCAAACAAGCCCGTAAGCGTATAGACCGGCCCCATAATAACGCCGATTGAGCCTGTGGTGCAGTTGCGGTTCGCCATGATATAGTCTGCAACACAGCCGATGTAATAGCCGCCAGAAGCAGCCATGTGCGAAAAATAAGCGTAGATAGGCCGTCCGGTAGTTTCTTTATATTCGCAGAGCTTAAGATAAAGCTCGTCCGCTTCATAGACTGAACCGCCAGGCGAATCAACATAAATGAAAAGACCCTTGTTGTTTTCGTCTTTCATCAGACTGCCAATCATGTCCAAAAGCCATTTCTGATTATAGGTTTCATTCTTTTCCTGAATAACACCTTTTATGTCGATTCTGGCAATATAATCATGGTTGTATTTCGGAAGTTTGTTCGCTTTTCCTTTGTTCTTTGTCGGAAAAGAAGAAATTGAAGTGCTGAATGACGAATCATTGAACACGTCTGACAAGTCTTTGTTCGGCAAAAAGATGCCGACAACGCTTGCAATTACCACAGCCCCGATTAAAAAGCAGAAAACCCAAAAGCCGCGAGATTTTTTCAGCTTTGATTTTGCGGCAGGCTTTGCTTCTTCTGTTGTGCTGCTATAAGACGAGCTTTGCGCAACAACTTCAAGCGGCTGCGCCTTGAAAATAGGCTCAAACTGAATAGGCTGCTCCGGCTCTTCAATTGCTTCAGCTTCTTCTGCCTGAACCGGCGTTTCAGACGGCACAATCTGCACAGATTCTTCTGAAGAAGACGGAATTACAGCCTCTTCGTTCTTCTTCCCTTCTTCGTTCGGTGTTATATCACTCATAAGATTCTCCTAAAATGCCTTATCTGCCTTCGTCAAAATCAGCCTGAGTAAGCGAACCTGTTCTCAAAGCTTCAGATTTAAGATACTGATAAATATTCGCAAAAGTAAGGTTCATATACGGCACAACCCAAATGAGAAGAATTCCGGCTGTAAGGCAAGACAGCAAAGCCCAGCCGATAAAGCTCAAAGCAGTCACGAACAAATCAGTCTTGTGACCTTTTGTCATTTCAATGCTCATGCGCATTGCCTTAGAAACTGAAATATCAGGATTTTCAGCAAGAATATAGAACATCTGAGAATATGCGATAGCCTTTATAATTCCAGGAATGATAAAGCAGAGCGTCCACAAGAAAACCCAGAGATACATCCACAAATATCCGAGAATGCCTTTAAGGTAATTGTTGAAACCGTCAATAAAGGTGCTGAACTCCGACTTTTTCCCAGGCTCAAGCTTGATATATTCAAGATAGAAATGAGCCGTAGCAATAGTAAAAACACCAGCCACAACGATATTCAAAATCAAAGCTACAATGCTCATTGTATAGTTGTCTTTATCAGCAAGACGATAAAGAAGTGCTGCAACAGCAAAATAAATAACAGTTATAATTGCCGCTGTCGGAAACCAAGTACCGCGGAGCTTTTCCTTTGCGGCACTTTTATAAGAAGTTCTGTCAAACATAATTCCTCCAATTTGTTTTACATAATTACGTTATCATAAAGAATCTTTAACGTAAAGTTTAAAACCGAATTTTTATGACAAAACTGCGCAAAAATGTTAGTTCCAATTTTGACTTGCTTGAAAATTCTGCTTTTTGCGAAGTGCTCATTGAGCGGAGTCGAAATGAGCGTTTCCAATTTTCACTATAGAAAAACAATGCTTTGGTGGTTTCGACTACGCTCAACCACCATGCTTTTAAAAACTTGATATTCGAGCTGTTATTTTGCGGCGTTTAATTTGAGAAGCTCTGAATAATAGCGTTTTTCAACCGCGTCTTTTGAGATTCCGCACTTTTCAAGAATTTCGTAAAGCGAATCTTGCGCTTGCTTTACGGTTTCTGCGCTTTCGTCTTGCTGCAGCGTTTCAATTTCGACAAAATTGCCGAGTGTTTCAACTTCAACAAGCTCAATGTGAAATTCGCCAAAATGAAAGCTTTTTGTCTTTTTATGCTTTTTCAGCGAAAGTTTAAAGCCGAGCCCTTCAAGCATCTGCAAAAACACGCCGCCGTCAGAAACTTCAAATTCAATTTCGCGGTTCACTTCAAGACCGTCGCTGCGGCGTTCTTTTTGCTTGAACGTAACCCAATTTTTTTCGGCTGGCGCTTTGCCTTCAACAAAAGACTTTTCGACTCTAAGCCTTACGCTTTTGTTCGGCGGCGACTTCTGCTTGTAATAAACGTCTGATTTATCAAAAAAGCCTTCGTATTCGGCAAACGCCGCGGTCAGCTTTTCTGTTGTGGCAGGGGTTTTGTCCCAAGCTTTTATTTCGATTTCGTACATTTGCGCCCCTTTTCCGGCTTTTCTTTTGTTTTGTCTCCAGCTGTAAACGGCAAGACATTGTATTTTTCAAGCGGAATATGCACAAAACGCGGGCCGCTGCCTGACAAGGCTTGCGCCATAATCTCGTCAAAACGGCTGAAATCTGCAAGTTCAAACGACTTTATGCCGAAAGCTTCCGCAACCGCCACAAAATCAACCTGCTTTGAGAAAAACACGCCCGAATAATTGGCGCTGTACAAAACTTCCTGCTGCTGCCTTACCATGCCGAGACAGCCGTTATCAAGCACAAAAACAGTAACGTTAAGATTCTGCTCGGCAAGCGTTGCAAGCTCCTGTATGTTCATCAAAATCGAACCGTCGCCTGAAAAGCACAAGACGCGAGAATTTTTGCACTGCATTGCAGCACCGATTGCGGCCGGCAGCCCGAAACCCATTGTGCCGAGGCTGCCCGAAGTCAGGAACTGGCGCTCAAACCTGAACGGAAAGCACTGCGCCACGAACATCTGGTGCTGCCCTACGTCAGCCGTTACATAAGGACTTTTGCCGCCATTAAGCTTGCTGTAAAGCGCTTCTATGCGCGGCAAGAACTGCGCCGGGTGCGTTTCTTCTTTCGGGTATATGCCCTTCATGGCCTTTGCAAAGAGCGGAATGTTTTTCTGCCAGAATTCTTTGTTGCGCTCTATTGCGGGCTTGCACTCCGGCACGTCGATTTTCTTCAATAGAACAGCAAGGGCTTCGGCGGCATCGCACGGAATGGCGACGCTGCTCTGATAGATTTTGTTAATCTCGGCGGCATCTATGTCAATGTGAATAATCTTGGCATCCGGGCAGAATTTTCCGGCAATACCAGTGGCGCGGTCGTCAAAGCGCACGCCGACAGCGATTATCAAATCAGATTCGTGCATCACCTTGTTTGCGGTGCAAGAACCGTGTAAGCCGACCATTCCGCAAAAAAGCGGCGTGCCATAAGGCTCGGCTGTCAGCCCCATCAGCGAAGTGCAGACAGGCACGCTGAACTTGCGCGAAAATTCCTGTATCAAAGCAGGCGCGCCTTTTGAGCAGACTGCGCCGCCGCCGCAAAAAAGCACTGCCCTGCCAGATTTGGCAAATAAATCAGATGCAACGGCACACAGCGATTCGAGCGTCTGCATTTTGTGCGCGTAAGGCGTATGAACATAGTGCGCGTTGCCGCATTTCGTCTTTGCCTGCTGAACGGACGAACCGCGTTTGTTCAAGTCTTCAAGAAAAGCCCAGCTAGAAAACGCACAGCGCTCTTCAAAAACATCGTGAGGCACGTCTATAAGCACAGGACCGGGGCGGCCGCTTTCTGCAATGTCAAAAGCTTCTGGCAACACGTCAAGCAATTCCTTTGCAGACTTTACCATAACGCTGTGCTTGCAAATCGGCATAGAAAGCCCGAATGTGTCTGTCTCTTGAAAGGCGTCCGTTCCGATTGATGCGGAATCAACCTGCCCGGTTATTGCTATAAGCGGCACAGAATCTGAGCGCGCGTCTGCAACAGCCGTCAAAAGGTTCATCGCGCCAGGGCCGCTTGTTGCAAGGCACACAGCCGCTTTGCCTGTTATGCGCGCGCAACCTTGCGCCATAAATCCGCCCGCCTGCTCCTGCCGCACCAGAACATGCTGAATCTTGCTTTTTGCAAGCTCATCGTATAACGGCAGAATCATTCCACCCGGAATGCCGAACACAGTTTTTATGCCTTTGTTTTCGAGAATCTTTATAATTATTTGTGCACCTGTCGCAGTAATCAAGTCTGAACCTTTTATGCTGAATTTTTGCATGAAAATTGCTTTACAAAACTTTAAACCGCAACAAGACTTTTTGTCAACGCAAGAGCAGATGTTACACTTAATTTGACTTTCCAAAAGTTGTCGAGTATACTCTGTTATATAGTGCATATTTTGTCGAGTATAGTCGACAAAATTCAAGATTTATAGCAGAGTATAGTCGACAATTAAGGAAAAGCTCATGAACCATAATACGCTTAAAAATATAATTTTTGACCATCACGAAACCATCAAATCATTTGACATTGTTGAGCGCGATTATGCTTTTGACATGAACGCAAATTATGTTCTGGTCGGACTGCGCCGTGCAGGAAAATCTACGTTGCTCTACAAGCTTGTAAAAGATTTGATTGCAAGCGGGACAGACTGGGAACAGATTATATACATCAATTTTGAAGATGACCGTCTTGAAGAATTTACTTCCGCTGATTTTAACGACATTCTTGAAGTTCAGGCAGAATTGACAAGCAAGAAAGGATGGTTCTTTTTAGATGAAATTCAGATTATAGACGGTTGGGAAAAATTCGCACGGCGTTTGGCAGATTCAAAGGAGCACGTCTTTATAACAGGAAGCAACGCTAAAATGCTTTCAAGTGAAATCGAAGAACATCTTGGCGGACGGTATCTTACAAAATATATTACGCCTTATAATTTTAAGGAATTTCTTACTGCAAAAAAAATTGATTTTGACCAAAAAGCAATAATCGGAACTAAGTCTCAAGGAAATATCAGACGCGCTTTTGACGAGTATTTTCATTTTGGTGGTTTCCCGGAAAGCCTGAACCTTATCGATAAGCGCGGATACGTTTCAAGCATCTATCAGAAAATTTTGCTTGGTGACATGGCAAGCCGCAACAGCATCAGAAACATCAGCGCATTAAAAATCATGATGAAGAAAATTGCTGAATCAGTGAAAGATGAGCTTTCATATTCAAAGCTGCACAACATTCTGAAAACAATCGGCATTTCAATAAGCAAAGATGTTGTGATTGATTACATAAGCTATGCAAAAGATTCTTATCTGATTTTTGCCGTGCGGAATTATTTTTCAAAATTTGTAGACCGGGAGACAACGCCCAAATATTACTACAACGAGAACGGGCTATTGAACCTTTTTCTGTTTGACAGCGAAACGCGCCTTTTGGAAAATCTTGTAGCAATTACATTGCACAATAAATATGAAGAAATCTATTATTTGAAATCTAAAAATCTTGATGCTGATTTTTTCATTCCAGAAAATGGCACGGTCGTTCAAGTTTCATATTCTCTGAAAAACAACGCCGATGACAGAGAAATTGCTTCAATATTAGAAGCCGCAAAAACAATGAAAGAAGCCGACCGTTTTGTAATAATCACTTTTGAGGAAGAAAAAGAACTTGAAATTGACGGCACAAAAATTGAAGCAATTCCAATATGGAAGTGGTTGCTCGCTTAGCCCTTGCACAGAGCACAATAAAATGATATGTTCCCCAAAACGCTAAACAGGAAAACTTATGACACTGAACTTGAACGGAAAATGGAGCTTGGCTTCAGCTAACGGTGATATTGCCGGCATAGATATGCAGATTCCGGGCGACATTCACTCTGCCCTTATTGATGCGAACAAGATTGCAGACCCGTATTACGCTCAAAACGAGCTTGAAATGCAGTGGGTAGGCAAGGCTGATTGGGTTTTGGAACGCACTTTTGACGCAAGCCCCGCTTTGCTTAAAGGCAGGCAGTTCTTGAAGCTTGAAAGCGCCGATACGTTTGTGCGCATTTTCTTGAACGGCAACGAAATAGGCTTATGCGACAACTATTTCAAGCTGTGGCGCTTTGACATAACAGAATCTTTGAAAGCCGGTTCAAACACTATAAAGCTTGTCTTTGAATCAGCTGAAAGACACGCCGCAGAGCTTGCCAATGCGCACCCTTATGCCGTGCCCGACTCAAAAGCGCCGGTCTATTCGCCGCACCGCAACTTTGTGCGTAAAATTCAGTGTCACGGCGGCTGGGACTGGGGTCCATGCATTATGGCATCCGGCATTTACGGCGGAATCTGCATTGAACAGACCGCCGACTGCCTTATAGATTATCTTGAATTTACAGCTGAGCCTGAAAAAGACGCAAAAGACGGCAGCTGGCTTGCGGCCGTTACAATCACATGCACGGCGGTTAAAGACTGCAAAAAACAGTTCACGCTGAAAATCACAAAAGAAACCGAAACAGCACCGGCTGCCGAAGAAACATTCGCGGTTCAGCTCAAAAAAGGCGAAAACCGCTTTACAAGAACGCTCGCCGTAAAAAAGCCAGAATTGTGGCATCCGGCGTTCTGCTCAGCAAAAGACACCGCCGCAATTCAGACTGGCAGCATAGACAAGCCCGAAGAAAACATCCTCTATAATGCTGAAATAAAAACTTCGGGGCAACGGCTCTGCAAAAAAGTTGCGTTCCGCACGTTAAAGGCAGTTGCCAAGAATGATGAATACGGCAAAAGCCTTTATTTTGAAGTGAACGGCAGACCGGTTTTTGCGAAAGGCTCAAACTGGATTCCTTGCGACGCGCTGCCTGCAAGACAGACAAAAGCCAAATACGAGCGGCTTTTATCAGATTTAGTGGCCGCAAACATGAACTGCGTGCGCGTCTGGGGCGGCGGCCAATATGAAACAGACTTTTTCTATGAGCTCTGCGACCGAAAAGGTATTTTAGTCTGGCAAGACTGCATGTTCGGCTGTTCGCTCTACCCTGCCACAGACGAATTCTTGGCAAGCGTAAAAGACGAAATCACGCATCAGGTAAAGCGGCTGCAAAGCCACCCTTCAATTGCAATCTGGTGCGGCAACAACGAAGTTTTAGGCGCATTCAACTGGTACGATGAATCAAAAGCGAACAGAGACCTTTACCTCATCGGCTACGACAGGCTGAACGAAGGCATTTTGGGTAAAATCATAAAAGAGTTTGACTGCACAAGAACGTGGTGGCCAAGCTCGCCGTCTGCCGGACCAGACGATTTTGCCGATAACTGGCATTCTGACGGCAAAGGCGACATGCACTACTGGTCGGTGTGGCACGAAGGCAAGCAGTTTGAAGCTTATTACGACATAAAGCCGCGCTTCGTCTCGGAATTCGGCTACCAGTCGTTTCCGTCTCTTGAAGGCGTAAAACGCTATGCGCCAGAAACCGAGCTGAATCTGACAAGCCCCGTAATGGAGCACCATCAGAAAAACAACCGCGGAAACTCCATTATAATAGAAAACTTTTCGCGTTATTTCAGATTTCCGGAAGGTTTCGGCAACATGCTCTACTTGAGCCAAGTGCAACAGGCGCTTGCAATAAAAACAGCCGTAGACTATTGGCGCAGCTTGCGGCCGCTCTGCATGGGCGCAATAATCTGGCAGCTCAACGACGTGTGGCCGGTTGCCTCGTGGTCGTCAATCGAATACAGCGGCAAATGGAAGCTTTTGCATTACGCGGCCAAAGACTTTTTTACACCGCTTAACATTGCGCTTTTCAAGAAAGACGGCAAAATTTTCGTTTATGCGCACAATGACACAGACAAATCTTGCAAGACAACAGTTTCTCTTAAAAATTTTGACTTCAACGGAAAAGAACTGAAAGCTTTTAAGCAGGAAATTACGCTCGAAAAAGACACAAGCCAAAAAGTTTTTGAATTTGATGTTTCAGATTTTGACGCATCAAGCTTTTTGTATGCCGAATTAGGCGAAAGATTTGCAACTTCAATGTTTATTGAAGAGCCGAAAAAAGCACCGCTCGAAAAGCCTGCGATTAAGGCTGAAGTGCGCGCACTTGAAAGCGGCGGTAAATCAATGCAGTTTGAAATCAAGCTTAAAACCGAAAAACCGGCTTTTTACGTCAGCTTAGAAGTGCAGGGCATTTCTGGGCTTTTCGACAAAAACATGTTGACCTTGCTGCCGGGCAAAACTGAAACTGTGCGCTTTACTCTGCGCGACGATGTGAGCGAAAAAGGCACAATCAAAAAGACGCGTCCGATAAGCGCACAAGCTTTGCAGCGCGCATTGCGCATCACTTCGCTTAGAGACACATACAGATAATGCTGCGGCTTGAAGAAATCAGCGCAGACGAATTTGTGCCGCGCTTTATCAAAGATTTTTTCGCCCCGGAATACAAGGGCAAAAAATATTTGTTCGGCACAAATTCTCTTGCGGCAGATTTTTCAAAAGAGCTTGAAATTGACGGCTTTGTCACGACAAAAAGCCGCAAAACCGAATTCTTGGGCAAAAATGTGCTTACGCTTGAAAAGGTGCAAGCCGAAGACCTTGTGCTAATCTGCGAAACAAACGGAGCGGCCGCCGTCAAGCGGCTGCTTTCAAGCTACAGATTCCGCTATCTTGACTGCTTTTCATTTTCAAAGAGAACCAAAAGCAGCGTCAATGTCTATCACTTTTCGGGCTGGGCTAAAGACATAGAGAAAAACTTCGAGAAATACCAGCAAATTTATGAGATGCTCGCCGACGAAGAATCGAAAAGCGTTTTTTATAGCCTTGTCAACTTTAAGTTCAGCGGCGACATGCGCTTTTTGAAAAGCTTTGAGAACATTGAAGCGGCGCAATATTTTGAGCCGTTCCTCAACTTGCCGCAAAAACCGGCTTTTGCAGACGTGGGCGGCTTTACAGGCGACACAAGCTTGCAGTTCATCGAAAAATTCCCGGATTATTCTGCAATTTTTCTGTTTGAACCAGAACCGCACTTCCTTAAAAAAGCGAAAGAAAACCTAAAAGATTTTGCAAACATCAGTTTTATAGCGAAAGGCCTTTCAGACACAGCAAAAACAGTCAAGTTCACATCAAAAGGGCTTGCAAGCCGCATCGACAGCAACGGCGAAACCCAAATTGAAACAGTCACACTCGACAGCTTCATCGGCAAAGACACGAAGATTGACTTTATCAAGATGGACATTGAAGGCGGCGAATCTGCCGCAATTTCCGGTGCGGCACAAACCATAAAAAAAAGCCGCCCTGCGCTTGCGATATGTGTCTATCACAAGCCGGACGACTTCTGGAAAATTCCGGAGCAGGTGCTTTCAATAAGCGGCAGCTACAGCATTTATATGCGCCACTACTCCGAAGTTTCAGACGAAACTGTCATGTTTTTCGTGCCGCGCTAGTTTGTCAAAAGCTTCCGCGGACTGCTGACAGGGCTGTAAGCTTCTTCAATCTGAAAGAACGAGATTGTCTCTTTAAGCGACATCGTCTGCGAAGAAAGCTCTTCTGCCATAGAAGCAAGCTCTTCAGAAGCAGACGCATTCTGCTGAATCACGTTGTCCATCTGAATTATGCCACTGTTAATCTGCGCAACTTCTGAATTCTGAGCTTCGCACTCGTTGCCGATTTCCTTGATAAGACAAGCCGTGTCTTTTATGCCTTTTGTAATGGCGATAATCTTTTCGTTCGCATTTGCTGCAATCGCAAGGCTCTTTGAGGCAAGCTCGGTGATTTCTGCTGCAGAAGCCTGGCTTCTTTCGGCGAGCTTACGGACTTCGCCAGCAACAACGGCAAAACCGCGGCCAGATTCGCCGGCGCGGGCAGCTTCAATGGCGGCGTTGAGCGCAAGCCTGTTAGTCTGAGACGCAACTGAATCAATCACCTTAACCTTTGTGGTGATTTCCTTCATCATGTCGTATGTTTCTTGAACGGCGGCTGCACCGATGTTCGCGTCTTCAACGACAGTTTCAGAAATATTAACCGCACCGTGCGTGTTTTCAGCAGTCTTGCTTATGCTTGCGCCGATTGCCTGAACCTGAGCAGACATTTGCTCGCTAGAAGCAGCCTGCTGGCTTGCGCCTGAAGAAATCGCCTGGCTAGAGGCGGTAATCTGGGCATTTCCGTCATTTATCTGATTAACCGAATTCGTTATTGTTTCAATCAAGTTTACGGTTGTGCTCTGCATGTCTTCAAGCGCAATCGCCATGCGCCCGATTTCGTCTTTTCTGCCAAGCACAAGGTCAATCTCTGAACGTTCGTCGTCTGTTTCAACATAATTGCCTTCAGACATGCGGCGCAAGATGCGCTCAACGATGTTCATCTTCTTGCCGATTGAATTGCCGACAAGCAGCGCAACAACGCAAGCGATGATGAGCATAATTCCAGCCACAATCAGAATGCCGAACGAAAGCTCTGCAAGCTTTTCTGAAAGCAAATTGTAGTTCTTTTCAGAGAACAAGAACCATTTGCGGCCTTCAATCGGTGTGAAACCGCAGAAATAGCGTTGACCGTTCGTATCTGTGTAAACGATGGCGTCTTTTTCACCGGCAAGAGCTGATGTGTAAAGCGGCAGAACGCTTGCATATTTCTTTTCAGACTGGGCGCGCTTATATGGGTTTTCAGCATTCGACACCTTGCTGAAATCCATTGCGCCAATATAAGTGCCGTTCGCGTCAACAATCCAAGTTTCGCCGTCTTCGCCAGAAGAAACTTCCGCGATGATGTCGCTAAGAAGGTTGCCCTTCATTACAACGAAAAGCACCTGAAAAACAGCGCCGTCTTCGTCTTTTATAGGCGTAGAGCAAATCATAATCCAAGACTGGTCTGATTTTGCAAGCATCGGTGTCGTAACGAAATTCTGGCCGTTGCTTGAAGCCTTGAAATAATCGCGGTCAATAACTTTAGAAGAGGCGTTGTTCGTCATCTGTGTTATTCCGCTCATGTCGGCAATGCCGTAGCGCAGCACGCCTGTTTCTGCAGCGGCGGCGGCATCGTCTTTCAAAGATTCAATCTTTTCTTTAGCAGAAATATCACGGGACATAATTGCAGGGCGTCTTGCAATAGATTCAAGCAAAGAAACTTGAGTCGAAAGCTTCGATTCAACAAGAGCAGCCATGTTCTGTGCATTTTCAGCTACACTAGTTCTGTAGACTGAAACTAATGCTTGAGAAGCCTGATAGTTGACGACAAAGACTGTTCCAACAACAACGAGCAGCGCCGTCAGCGCACATAAAATTGCAATCTGATATTTCAATGATTTCATGCCTTTATTTTACTTCAAGATATTTGGTCTGTAAATCTTTTCGTTTAGAATATCTGCATATGTTTCAAAAAGGCCGCTTTTGAAAAACGAATGAAAAGCACATCATTATTTTAAGATTAACCCGAAAAAATGTGTACGCTTACAGGAAAGCGCGTCAGCTCAATGCGGTGCAAGGTAATAGGAATCCGACTGCGCAAATTTTCTACGAAAATTTGCTTGCGATCCTTGCAAGCATCTCGCCGCCGCTTGCTTTCCTTTCAGCTACCACATTTTTTAGATTTGCACTTTCGTGTTCATGTGCACGATTACAATAACTATTCACTATACTTTTTTGAGTTGATAAACACTTATTAAAAACCACTTTTTGCAGAAAACTGAAACTTGTGGCATAATAATTTTATGACAGACATAAAGTGGCTTTTCTTTGATTTGGGCGCGACGCTTGTTGATGAAACTGACGTATATAAGGCGCGGTGCGACTTTGCGATAAAGGCAAAGAACATCAACCCTGACGAGTTTATAAACAAGGTGCGTGAAGCAGCCGAAAAAAGCGCCACCGCCATAAAAGATGCCGCTGACTATTATGGCGTAACCCTGCCGCCCTGGGATAACACGCTGGAAAAGCTTTATCCTGAAACAAAGCTTGTGTTAGAGAAGTTGGCGCGGAAATATAAGCTTGGAATCATCGCGAACCAGACAGCCGGCACACAAAACAGGCTTGACAAATGGGGCATCGGAAAATACTTTGACGTGGTTGTTGCATCTGCTGAAGCCGGTTGCGCCAAGCCCGATTTGAAAATCTTTGAACTTGCGCTTGAGCAAAGCGGCTGCATGGCGAAAAATGCCGCGATGATCGGCGACAGGCTGGATAATGACATTGTTCCGGCGAAAAAGCTCGGCATGAAAACTATTTGGGCGCGCCAGGAATTTGCAAAGCATCAAAAGATAAACGATAAGAGCGCACAGCCTGATTATACCGTTGACAATTTAAATGAACTTTTGGAAATATTGTAGATTAATTTTAGATTTTCATAAAAAATTTGTCATTGCCGTGCTAGACACGGCAATCTAATACCAAATATTATTGATTTTGCGGATCAAGATTGCCGGGTCACGCCTGACAATGACGAAAGAACGAGGTTCGGAATGACCAAAGAAGTTGATTCAAGAGAAAGAGCAATCGTAAGGACAAGCATCATCGGCATTGTTGCAAACGTGCTGCTTGCGGTTTTTAAGGCGGCGATAGGGCTGATGAGCAACTCTATTGCCATTGTAATGGACGCTGTAAACAACATTTCAGATGCGGGCAGCTCATTGATAACGATAATCGGAACAAAGCTTGCCGGGCGAGAACCTGACAAGAAGCATCCTTTCGGCTATGGGCGCATTGAATATCTTAGCGCGATGATTATTTCGCTCATCGTTTTATATGCAGGCATAACCTCATTGACAGAATCAGTTAAAAAGATAATAGCCCCAGATACGCCTGATTATTCGACAGTCTCGCTGATTATCGTTGGCGCTGCTGTTGCCGTTAAGATTATCCTCGGAAGATATGTAAAAGCCGTCGGAAAGAAAGTGAATTCTTCTTCGCTAATCAATTCTGGCGAAGATGCAACGCTTGATTCGATTATCTCTGCTTCTACATTGGTGGCGGCCGCGATATTTTTGACATTCGGCATTTCATTAGAAGCATGGCTCGGCGCGATTATCTCTCTTCTGATTATAAAAGCTGGCTTTGAAATGCTTAAAGAAACAGTTTCTCAGATTCTGGGCGAACGGAACGACCCGAATCTTGCGAAAAGCATCAAGGAAACTGTCACCAGCTATCCAGAAGTTCACGGTGCTTATGACCTTGTGCTTAACAACTACGGCCCGGACTCATGGAACGGCTCGATTCATATAGAAGTGCCGGACACCTTTTCCGCAAATCAGCTTGACCAGCTGATAAGAAGCATACAGGAAAAGGTTTATCTGGAACACAATGTCATATTGACCGCCATCGGCGTTTATTCCGTCAATACAAAAGACAAAGACATTATAGATGCGCATAAACATGTCCGCGAAAAAGTATTCGCGCACCCGCACATTCTTCAGATGCACGGCTTTTATATGGATAAGGCGAACAAAACCATGCGCTTTGATATTGTAATCAGCTTTGACGCAAAAGACAGAAAAGCTGTGTATAAAGATATCTTGACCGAGATTCAGAACGAGTATCCTGATTATAAGCTGCAAATAGCGATGGATACAGATTTTGCAGAAAAATAGGCTGCTCTGCTGACAAATGAAAAAAGACGGAAAACGATGAGCGAAGGCAAACGGCTGCTTTTATTGATTCACACATTTCTCTACGCGATAATCCTGATTTTGGCTTTGAAGTACTGCGACGTAGCGGTTGTGCCGCGCGTTACAAAAATCGGGCTTTCATCGCTGAATTTCTGGTTCAGAAGCTTGTGGCACTATAACGCAAATACCGAATATTCGGTGTTCTGGCGCGTTTTTACGCAAATTTTGGGATATATATCCCTAGCGACATGCGCTTTTTGGGCCGGGCTCTTCTTCCGCGAGGTGATTAAATCAGGCAGACCTGACGGCGTGGGCGTAGACAAAAACTTGGCGGCTACATTCTTTCTTTATGTGATTGCCGCCGCCGTGTGTTTACTTTTCAAGCTTTTTCCTGTGAACTACAGCCCTATTTCAGTGGCGGGCAAGCTGAAGTTTTCAGCATCGTTTCCGGCTTTTTATGTCATGCTGATAATAACCGCGACGGGCAGCTCAATTTTTCAGCTTTGGGACATTTTTGGCGAAAAGAAAAAGCTTGCAGCCGTCTTGACCGCATTGTGCGCCGTCCTTATGGCGGCCGGCATCTTCGGCAGCATGGCTTCCGGCGTTTACTGGTTCACCGACATCATCGGCGCAATCCTAATCAGCTCAAACCTGCTGCTTTTGTACTCGTTCTTCTTTTATGTGTGAGCCGTTGCGAAACTTGAAAGAGTTACAAATTCATCACGAATGCGACAAATTCGATGTGGAATGAAGCAAATTCTTCATGGAATGAGACAAATTCCACGTGGAATGAAGCAAATTCAACGTGGAATGGGGTTTTTGCGTGACAGAATGGGTTCATTCCGTCAGTGAATGGGGTCGTTTCGTGACAGAATATGTTCATTCTGTCAGTGAATGAGGTCATTCCTTCAAGAATGGGCTTCTTCCATGACAGAATGTGTTCATTCCGTCAGTGAATGAGGCCATTCCGTGACGAATTTGTTCCATTCCACATGAATTTTGTGCCGTTCCAGTAAAAATCTTGTCAGGATTTTCGTTCGTGTTTATAATTTCAGTAAAAATGGATTTGAGTTCCGCGCAAAGCAAGAAAAATATGCTATGACGTATTTTGCGGTTGTCTTAAATTTAGATTAATCTGTTGAAAAATGAACGAACCCCGACGCAGAGCGTGCGGGGTATCGTTCGTTCTGCTAAGGAATT
>LVBI01000036.1 GCA_001603145.1 Spirochaetales bacterium Spiro_07
ACTGTAATTTAATATTATGCTTTTGCGAAAAGAACTTTTCCGGCACGGCCTAAGGGCTCTGCCCTTAGGAATCCCGAATGAATCTGCGATAATTTGTTTTTGTACAAACTCTGCCGGTTTTTTCACTCTGTGTATAAAGCTGTCGCTAGTTTTCGCGAAGCGGAAACTAGTAGGGTTTGCCGAATTTGCTTATTTTGTAGCTAAAGCCCAATCGCAAACCCGGTTTTCGCTGATTAAGCTTTGTCCGTAGAACAATCTAATGCGAAAAGAACAAAACGGCCAAGATTCCGCTTTGCGTAATCTTGTAACGAATGCACATCGTTTCAATTTAGAGATGATGTACAAAGGCGAGAGGGCGTGGAGTGGGGTTCAAAAACACTTGTTTGTTGTGTCGCTTAGTGACACGCATATAGTTTCCATNNGAATAGCTTAATCTAGCGCACCGCTGCAAGTTTCCGCTTCGCGTAAACTTGAAAGACTTTGTACATTTCGCGCCCGATAGCATATGTACATGAACGCACTTTCATCTATGCATATCGCTGCACTTTCCAAATAAAAAGCCCTGCTGTTTGGGCAGGGCTGTTGTGGAAGGGATATATGCTACTGGTTTTTGCTCGTAGATTAATCTTCAACGAAAAGGAAAAGATTTACTGAAGCTTTCCGAAGATGAACTTGCAGAATGTTGTTACGCGGTTGATAAACGAATTGTCGATCTTGCTTTTCAAGACTGGCACGCTCGGAGCATCAACGCCGCCGATTCCATAAAGAATTATGTAGTCACCGTCTTTGAAAGCATAGACGAAAGATTTCATCTTATCAGTTTTTGCACATGTCATACCGTCTACAATCTGAACGCCTGAATCCTGAATCTTTACAGGTGCGGTGTTTACAGATTCATAGTAAAGTTCAGTTTTGCCTTGCAAGATTGTAATGTGCATCGGGATAATGCCGAAAGGTGCCATCTCAAGGCGGGCCTGCATGTCTGTCTTTGATTTTTCAACAGTCTTTGAATCTACGACCGCAGACGAATAAAGCTTGTACCATTTGCCTGTGCGTTCGCCGTAATACGGAATGCCGACGTAGCCTTCAACGTCTGTAAGCTCTTTTCTGAGCGTGTTGAAAATCTGCTCGTTGCCCGCATACGGAATCTTCTGAATGATTTCAACGAGATATGGCGGCTTCAAATCTTTGATGATGTTGATGAGGTGAGCCGCTGTATTGTTAACCGGATTCAGAGAAATCTTCTTATAGTTGCCGATGTTTCTTATCAAGACCTGCTGCGCGTCAAGCTGCTTCAATTCTTCTGGTGTAAGGTTTGAGTTAAAAGTTGCGTTCTGAGCAAATACAGGCATGATGAAAATGCAAAAAATAAGTCCTGTAATGTATTTTGCAATGTTCTTTTTCATGTTGTACTCCTTGATGTTGTTTTGTATTTTGTATATATAAAACTTTTTTGATGGAAAGGTTTCAGTTTTTTAATTAAATATGTGTTATTTGCACAAAAAAGTTTATATTTCTGCGTTTTAGGCACTAAAACTGAAAGAAGCGCACAGCGGAACGATTACGATGAAGCTGCCGCTTTCTGCATGAAGCTTGACCGGCGACGTGCTTGAGCTTGTGCGCCTGTTTGAAAGGCTTATACCGCCGCCGTTCCAGTCTAGGCTGTCAAGCGGCCAGACAAGGTTCTCTGATTTGCAGGCATATTTTGCGCATTTATCTGTGCGTTGCCCCGGAAAAACAGGAAAGACCGAGACAGGCGCATTTTCCGGCAGTGCATCAACCTCAATGCGCGGCCGTTTTTCAGCATCAATAAAGCAGACGGCGTTTTCTTCTGCAAGCCACAAGTCTGGCGCGTTTTTGCCTTTGAAAAGCTCAAGAACGCCGAGCAGATGGTCAAGCCGGCCGCCTGAACCGCCAATAAGCACGGTAAAATCTGCACCGAGAGATTCTGCCTTTTTAAGCGCAAGCTCTGTATCAGAAAAATCTTTGTCTTCGGGGAATGTTTCTGTATTTTGCGGTGCGGCTTCTTTTTTTATGCTTTTGAACCATGCGACAGAAGCGGCATTTACGCTGTCCATGTCACCTAAGAAAAAATCTGGCTTAAGGTCATAAGCCGTTGCGGCGTTTAAGCCTGAATCTGCCGCTATGATTGTAGCATTTGCTAAAAGAGGTTCTAAAAAATGAATGGCTTTTGATTTTTCAGGATAATTTCCGCCGGTAAAAATAATGCAGTTCATGTATTGTACAACTCCAGTGTACCAAATCTTTTAAAATCTGTATACTGACTTTATGACGCATATTCAATCTTTTAATTTGCCTTCAACCTTAAAGAAGATGAACAGCTTTTTTGAGCAGGCAGGCTTTGAGGCTTATCTTGTTGGTGGCGCGGTGCGCGACATGCTGATGAATAAGCCCGCTTCAGACTGGGATGTTGCAACAAATGCCACGCCGCAGCAGGTCATGTCGATTTTCAGAAAGGTGATACCGACCGGCATTGAGCACGGCACTGTTACCGTGATTTTTCAGGGCGAGCACATCGAGGTTACGACTTTCAGAACAGAAGCAGATTATTCAGACGGCCGCCACCCCGACAGCGTTGAATATGCTGCCACAATCGAAGAAGACCTTTCGCGCCGCGACTTTACGATGAACGCAATTGCCGTGAACCTCCGTGACGGCTCTGTCGTAGACCCGTTCGGCGGAAAGGACGACATAAAGAAAAAGCTTATACGCTGCGTCGGCGAACCGCTCGAACGGTTCAGCGAGGACGGCCTCCGCCCGGTACGCGCGTTGCGCTTTGCGGCGCAGCTCGGCTTTCAGATTGAAGATAAGACTCTTGAGGCAATTCCGAAGCGGCTTGATGTGACTGAAAAAGTTGCGGTTGAGCGCTTTCACGATGAGCTTTTGAAAATGCTGAAAAGCCCTGTGCCTTCAATCGGCCTTCGTCTTATGGAAGAAACCGGCGTTATGAAGATTTTTCTGCCGGAATTGCTAAGCTGCCGCGGCATAGAGCAGAAGGGCTTTCATAATTTTGACGTGCTTGACCATCTTTATTACAGCTGCGACGGCACAGATAAAGACAAGCCGGAAGTGCGGCTCGCCGCGCTTTTTCACGATATTGGCAAGCCTTCGGTGCGCGCTTTGGGCAAAGACGGCGTGTACACGTTCTATCAGCATGAGGCGGCGTCTGCAAAAATGGCGCAGAAAATCTTGGACAGACTGCATTTCTCAAGGCAGACAATAACTTATGTGTGCCATCTGATTGCGCAGCACATGTTCTTTTACGAGCCGAACTGGACTGATGCGGCGGTTCGCCGTTTTTTGGTTCGCATAAAATACAGCGAATATGAGCATGTTCTTGAAGACTTGTTCGACCTTCGCCGCGGCGACCTTTTCGGTATGAACAGAATTAAGGCACCGGCGGAGCAGCTTATTGCGTTTCAGAAACGCATAGAAGCCGTGCTTGCAAAAGACAATGCGCTTATGCTTAAAGACATAGCTGTAAACGGCAAAGACCTTATGGCAGCCGGAATTCCGGCCGGCAAGCAGCTCGGCATAATCTTGAATGAGCTTTTTGAAACCGTTCTCGACGACCCTGCCATGAACACAAAAGAAAAACTGCTTATCGTAGCAAAAAACTATTACGCAGAAAGACTAAAAAATTAAAAAATCTAAGGAGATTTTGAAATAATGAAAAAGTGTAAAAAAATTATAGGAATTTCTCTGCTAAGCCTTTTCTGTATGGTTTGTTTGACATCATGCATAACAGCTACTGCTGTTGCTCTTTACGCGGTGCTACACGAGGATACAGAGCATCAGCTTAAAAAAATTGCAAAGATTTCTGAAATTGAAGAGTATATATTGCACGATTATTACGGCGGCGGCACTGGTTGGTTGGAAGAGAAGACTTATTTCAGTCATTATGAATTCTTTTTGAAAAACGGTGGTTTTATACAGGTAAATCATCTTACATTTGATTTTTTTGATATAAATGATGTAAAAGTCAGATACACAGCATTTGGAGATTATGAATTTCCAGATGGATTGACATACGATGATTTATCAGCCCTTACAGGTGAGAAAATAGAGTATTTAAATACGGTTATTTTTTACTATGATTTGATAATAGCAAAAATCCAAGAACTTGATAATTTGAAGCTTTTTGATAAATCAACTCTTCCTTTAAGAAAAAATGAAATCTTAGAAGACTTGCAGAAAATGCCTCATGTAAAAAATGTCAGAAGTGCAAAATTCAAGAATTATTATTACCCTGAAAATTATTATTTCTATCTTTCTATGGACGATGGTCACGAAATATTAATGTCTATATCAGATGTAAACAGAAAAGAAGGCACTATAAAGTGTAGTTTTGATATTATCAAATTTGATGATAAGTATGCTGAGGATTCTGATGTAAGTGTAATTGATTTTAAAAATCCTACAGATGAGTTTTATCCTATGTCAGGCTATGACTGTCTTGGAAAATATAATTCATACAGAGATTTTTTTGATAATTATGAAAAAATGCCAGATATAATTGCAGACTTTATAAGTAACTCTGAATTTTGTAAACAAAAACGATATGAAGAGAATCCTAATCGAAAAGAAAAGCATCATGAGTATATTGAACTGAAATAGCTTTCCGCAAATTGCTGTTTTGTTAATATCTTGTTGCGCTTCAAAAAATAGGCTATAATCGCTTCTATGAACAAAGCATCAGTCTTAATAGTTGAAGACCACCCGATTTTCAGCAAAGGTTTGTCTCTGCTTATAAACGCGGAAGAAAGCTTCACCGTTGTCGGCGAGGCGCGCAACGGCTCAGAAGCATTGTCTATGCTTGTTGAGAAAAAGCCCGATTTGGCTGTAGTAGACCTGAACCTTGGCGATGAAGACGGCCTTGAGATTATCGCCGCGATGAAGTCAAGAGCCGCAAACCTTAAGATTCTCGTGCTTTCAATGTATGACGAGCGTTATTACGCCGAGCGTGCCTTAAAAGCCGGTGCGAGCGGCTATGTGATGAAAGAAGAGGCGAGTACGCTCGTGATTGACGCTTTGAAGACCGTGCTTCAGGGCAAAATCTGGCTTAGCGAAAACGAGCAGAACTATCTTAACGAGCATCTTGAAGGCCAGGATATTTCATCTTCTGATGACTGCTTTGCTTCTATTAATCAGCTTTCAAACAGACAGCTTCAGGTTTTCCTGCTTATAGGCAAAGGCTTCGGCACGATTGAGATTGCCGCAAAGCTTGACCTTAGTACAAAGACGATTGACGCTCATAAAGAGCATATAAAGCAGAAGCTTCACTGCGCAAATTCGCAAGAACTGCGCCAGCTTGCCGTTCAGTGGAACGCGCGCTAGGAAAAAAGGCTGAATGAGCAAGATACGCCACATCATTTTGTTTTTGCGTTCATTGAACGACCCATATCAGCTAGCGATTTTCAAATCTATAAACCAGAGCGTCAAAAATTCAAACCTGCTTGTCTGGGCAGTGCAGAGCGAGCGCATTGACCACACTTTTTCATTTGACAAACATTCGGCTTGCAAATTCCTCAAATTTTTTGAAGCAGACGGCGTGCTTTTCTTGTCTTCTGCAATGTTCTTAGACGGCAACATGACGACGGAGCGCCTCAAGAAGTGCATAAACAACCTTCCGTGCATTTCAGTCGGCTACAATTACACAGGCATTCCTTCGATATTAATCCGCAACAGAATTTCGATGACGCAAATAGTTGAGCACCTTATAAAAGACCATGGCTACAAGTCGTTTCTTTTTATAGGCGGCGAAAAGTTCCACAACGACAACAGGGTCCGCGAAACTGTGTTCCGGCGCACAATCGAGCGTTATGCTGAAACTTCGCCGGGCATTCATGCTGAATATGCGCACTGCAACTGGTCTGAGCACCAGACTTTCGCGTTTATGAAAGAATATCTTTCGCGCCACCCGGATAAAGCCCCGGATGCAATAGTCGCCGCGAATGACAACATGGCTATCGGCGTGCTGAAATTCTTGCGTTCGGCGCAGGAACCTGCCTGGCAGAACGTGGCCGTTACAGGCTATGACGATATTCCGCAGGCCGCGCTTGAAATTCCGGCGCTTACCACAGTTTCTCAGCCTTTGCAGAAGCTTGGCGCGGCGGCTGTTTCAGAGCTTAGGTCTTTGATGGAAGGCGAGGAAGTGCCGATAAGGACGCACATCGACACGGAAGTGCGCATAAGAAGCTCGTGCGGCTGTTCTTCTGAAACGAACGGCGGAAAGCATGAGCTTGTCTATAAGAACGAATACGCGCCGAACTATCAGTTCCGCTTTAAGTCTGATTATTACTGGAACATCGTCAGCACTTTTTCGCAGGAACTGACCGACATTGATACGATGCCTGCTTTGTGCGCTTCTCTTACAGGCTTTCTCAATATGCTCGAAGTGCCGATGTTCTATCTTTTCAGCTTTTCGTCGCAAGATGAATTGCCGTGGTACGAGCGCGGCACGGCGCAGCTTATTTACAGCCGCATTCCGGGCAAAGAAGTGCACACAAACTGCTTCGGCGAGCAGACAGACTTGCGCGAATTCTTTCACAGAGATTTTTCAAGCACCGTCCGCTCGATTTTTCAGTTAAGGGCGGGGCAAAAAGAAATCGGGTTCATCCTTTACGACATTGACCCTGAGCTTCAGCCTTATATTTGCAGCGCGTTCACTTTTATTGAGAACGTCTTGCGCCGCATTAACGACCTTGAATCAGAGAAGCAGCATTCGGCCTTGCTCGAAAAGGAAGTGCGGCTAAGGTCAAAAGACCTTGTTGCCGTGCATGAAAAGCTCAAGCAAGAAGCTGAGCGGCGCCTTGCGGTTGAGGCCGAAGTTTTGCGCATAAGCGAGCTTGAACGCCTGCGTTTTTCGATTGACCTTCATGACGATATCTGCCAGCGTCTTGCCGGAATTTCGCTTTACTGCAAGAGCCTTGTAAAGATGAACAAGCTGCCCGAAGACGCGCTGCCTGATTTAGCCGCGCTTGTTGATGAAACTTTGACAAGAACGCGCGCCTATGCACACGACTTTTTCCCACTTGAGCTTGATGCGGTAGACTTAAAAGAAGCGCTTTCTCTGCTTTGCGAAAGTTCCGGCTCTCAAATGGGGCTTCACTGCGATTTTGAGTGGCAGATTCGCGAATCCGTGGAATTCCTTCCGGCGCAAAAGCTCAATATTTACAGAATCTTTCAGGAAGCGCTGCACAATGTTTCAAAGCACGCAAAGGCGCGCAAGGCGGTTTTGCGCGTTTCAGAAGATTCAGCCTGCACGCGGTTTGAGCTTATCGACGACGGCATCGGTGTAAAGCAGTCGCAGGAAAACGCGCTTAAAACAAAGAAAAAATCTGCCGGTCTTGGCCTCCGCTCAATGGAATACCGGGCGCACCAGATTGGCGCAGAATATTCGATAAAGCCCGCCGAGCCGTGCGGCACAGTAGTGTCAATCGTCCTTCCGCATGCACTGCTTGAAAAGATATAAAGCCGTTTGCGCAAAGCTGGCTGCTCCGTTCTTTTCTATGCTTAAAATCGTATTTACTTTTGTTTTGCGCTTAAGTATAATTGCCTTGTGCAGGAAAACGTTGTAACAGAAAAACAAAAGCAGTTTGTTCTTATAAGGCTTTTGCAGCGGCTTAATGTCTGTCTGTTCCTATATCTTTTTGTGCTGGCTTTTGTCTATATTCTTGGAAACATGCAGAATTTTCTTGATTCTTCTCAAGTTTTAATCCTTCAGATAATTTCTTTTACTTCTATTTTATTGATTTTGCTTTCTATATGCGCTATTGTTCTTTCTGTGTTTTTTGCTGTATACCAGAAGACATCCGTATATTTCGGGCGTATTGTCTTCAATCTGATTTCCTGCTTGATTGCGGCGGTGTTTCTTTTTGTTTCAGCGGGAATCAACTTTCTTGCATCTGGGACGGGGGCTTAGTCTTTTATGGGTGGCAAAGGTCGAACGCTTAATGTCTGGCATGTAACGAGGGAATATGCCGGAATAGCAGAAGCTGGCGGCGTAAAGAATGTTGCATGTTCTTTGGCAGAAGGACTTGTGCGGCAGGGCGCAAAATGCACTGTTTTCATTCCTTTTTACGGCTGCACCATGATGAAGCGGCTTTCAAAAATCACTGAATTATCTTCGTCTATTGCCGGAATAATTTGCGGCAATTCAATTTACAGGGTTGCTTACGGCCAGGCTGAAGTGAAGGGCGTGCGCATAATCTTTGTTATGCACCGCATTTTCACGGAAAAACGCAGCGTTTATGTTTACACAGCCGAAGACGAAAAGGAAAATCCCGAATTTATGCGCGGTTCTGGCCATAAAGACGCGAACATAATGAACACAGTTTTTCAAAAAGCCGTAATCGCTTTTGCCCAGCTTTCGGGCGAATACCCCGACATCATTCAATGCCAGGATGCGCATACCGCGCTGATTCCGGCTTTTGCAAAGGCTTCTCCGCAGCATTCAAAGTCTTTCAGCAACACGCGCTTTTTCGTTACAATCCACAATGCGGGCGAAGGCTACCGCCAGCAGTTCAACTCGATGCTTGAAGCTTATTCTTTGACGGGTCTTCCGATGCCGATGCTGCAGACCGGGCTTATGAACGGCCGCATCGAGCCTTTCTTGGTCGCTTCGGTTTATGCCACGCTTTCTACAGTTTCGCCGTGGTATGCAGATGAGCTCCGCGACGTGAACGACAAATTTACAGGCGGCCTTGCCCAGACTTTTGCAGAAAAGAACATCGCCATAAAAGGCATAACCAACGGCATTGACGTTGACAGATATTGCCCCGAAGACAAATCAAAGTCGCTGCTGCCTTATGCTTTCAACCCGAAAAAAGGCAGTTTCCGCGGAAAATATTCATGCAGAAGCTGGTTCATCAAGAACACAGGCGAAAAATTCAATATTCCGGGGCTTGAACGCTACGGCGGCATAACCCATAAGCCGGGCAACGTATATTTTGCTTATCACGGCAGGCTTGTCCACCAGAAAGGGCTTGAAGTGCTTGCGGACGCAGCCGAAATCGTGCTGAAGAAAAACCCGGACGCATGTTTCATCGTTACCGGTCAGGGCGATTCTTCTTTGGAAGAATGCCACAAGCTGCTTGCCGAGCAGAATAAGGGCAGATACATCTATATACGCGGCTACGAACGCTCTTTTGTAAGACTTTGCGTTGCAGTTGCAGATTTTATCGTGCTGCCGAGCTTTTTTGAGCCGTGCGGTCTTGAAGATTTTATCGCGCAGATTTTCGGCACTATTCCTGTGGCTCATGCTGTGGGCGGCTTGAACAAAATCATTGACGGCAAGACCGGCTTTTTGTATGAGCCGAACACATGCGACAAGCTCGCTGATGTGCTTCTTGAGCTTATTGACAAATTCCAGAAATCGCCGTCAGAATTTACAGCGGTTGCAAAGAATGCTGCCACGTATGTCGAGCAGGAATATTCCTGGGACAGGGTAATCGAGCAGCAGTATCTTCCAATGTATACGTGCGAAGACGCATAAGAGAGGGAGCTTATGAAGTTATTTCTTAGAATTGCTATTATTGTTCTCGCCGTTCTGGTTGCAGGCGTTGGCGCTGTAACAGGCTATTATTTTTACATGCAGACTGCGCCTGTTAAAGCAGGTGAAGCAGCCGTTGCTTCTCAAGACAGCGCTGACGCTGGCGTAGAAACTTTGACTGACGGCGCTGAAACCGTCGAAGCTGGTGAAGCTTCATCCGAAGCCGAACTTGCTGACGTTAGCGAAGAGGTTTCGCAAGAGCCGTATATCCTAAAAGTTCCAGTCGGAACAGGCGTGCCGGCTGTTGCGGCCGAGCTTGAAGAGCACGGCCTTATCCGTTCAGCTGATATTTTCTATCTTAAGGCGCGGCTTGAAAAATTCGAGATGAAGGCCGGCCGCTATACAGTGCGCCCGACAATGAGCATGTCTGAAATTTTTGCGCTGCTCGCTTCCGGCAAGCAGGATCACATAAGCGTCAGCATTCCAGAAGGTCTTACGACATCGCAGATTGCGCAGCTTCTCGTTGATTCAGACGTAATTCTCTCAAAAGAAGAATTTATAAAAGAAACGAAAAATCCAGAAATTTTAGAGAAGTACAAAATTGCGGCATCAAGCCTTGAAGGCTATCTTTTCCCAGATACGTATTTCTTCAATCCGTCTATGAACCCGGATGATGTTATTGAACGGCTTGTAGACAATTTCTTTGCAAGAATCGATTCGCTTGAAATTCCGTCTGACGACATGAAAAAGCTGCATGACACAGTTATTCTTGCTTCTATTGTTGAGCGCGAATACTGCCGCGAAGAAGAAGCGCCGCTTATCGCAAGCGTTTTCAAGAACAGACTTGACCATCATATCGGGCTTGAATCTTGCGCCACAATCGTCTATATACTCACAGAAATCGAAGGGCGGCCGCACCCTGAGCGCATCACTTATGAAGATTTGAAAATCGACAGCATTTACAACACTTATAAGTGGGCTGGGCTTCCTGCAGGGCCAATCTCTAACCCGGGCGCAATTGCGCTTAAAGCAGCCGCGAACCCGCCAAAGACAAACTACTATTATTTCCGTGTCGTAGACGAATCAACCGGCACGCACCATTTTTCGTCTTCTCTTGAAGAACATGCAAAGACAGGGCGTGACCTTGCTATAAAGGCGGCTGCAAGAAAATAATGGGCCGCCACATTTCGTCTTCTACAATCGATGCTGTGAGCAGCAGCATCAATATAGTTTCTCTCGTAAGTGAATATGTTCACATCGATAAGCGCGGCGCAAATTATTGGGGCTGCTGTCCTTTTCATAACGAGAAAACGCCGTCTTTTTCGGTTAATCCGGATAAGAATATGTTCTACTGCTTCGGTTGCAACAAAGGTGGCGGTGTTATTCAGTTTTATATGGATATTGAGAACGTGCCTTTTGCAGATGCGGTTGAGCAGCTTGCCCGCAAAAACGCGATAGAGATTATCTACGACGATTCTTTCACAAAAGAAGAAGACGAAGAATATGCACGTGCAAAGCAGCTTAAGAACGACATGCTCGATTTGTACAAGCGCACGGCGGCTCTTTTCCGTTATTTTTTGAACGAAACCGAGCAGGGCAAGCCCGTGCTTGATTATCTTGCAAGGCGCGGCGTTTCACCTGAAATTGCCGAATCGTTCGGGCTTGGCTTTGCGCCAGATGACAGGCGATGGCTCAAAAAATTTCTTTTGCAGAAAAACTATTCAAATGATTTTCTTGCGCAGTCAGGGCTTTTTTCTAAGAATTACCCCGATATAGCGTTTTTCTCGAACAGGCTTATGTTTCCGATTTGCAACCGGAACGGCGAAGTTGTAGCTTTCGGCGGGCGTATTCTTGACGGCGACGGTCCGAAGTATCTTAACTCGGGCGATTTGCCGCAATATAAAAAGACAGACACGCTTTATGCGTTCCACCTGGCTAAGAACCAGATAAACAAGCGCAAAACCGTAATTTTGTGCGAAGGCTACATGGACGCAATAGCGTATCATCAGGCCGGACTAAATTATGCTGTTGCGACTTGCGGCACTTCGCTGACTGAAGAGCATGTGCATATGCTGAAGCCGCTTGCCGATACGTTTCTGCTTTCTTTTGACGGCGATGAAGCGGGTCAGAAAGCTACGTTCAGGGCGGTGCTTATGTGCCGAAAGGCTGGCGCAACAGTAAAGATTGTGAACATCGCAGGCTTCAATTCAGGCGACAAGCCCAAGCCGAAAGATCCGGCAGATGTTTTGCTAAATTTCGGTGCAGAAACCTTGACGAGCATTGTAGATAACAGTATAATCGATTCCGATTATTTATTGTCTAGACTGGCAAAAAAGTATCCTATCGATACACCTGATGGAAAAACTAAGGCTTCGCTTGAGTTTTTTCCATATATTGATGTTTTGCAGTCAGATATACAAAAAGAATCGTGTCTTGAGCAGCTGTGCAACACTTTCGGATTGTCTCTGAAAGCTGTGCGCTCTGACTTTAACCGCAGGGATGCTGCTCAGAAAAGGACTGTGCCGGACGGACATACATCAGAATCTTTAGCACCAGACAACCCAGATATAAAGAAGAATGCCGAATTACGCGCGATGCTCGCAGTTGTGTCAAATATGGAATATTTCACAAAAATGCGTTCCAAGCTTTCGCCTGAAGACTTTGAAGACCCGGCCGCAAAAGAGTTGTTCTATGCTTTAGAAGAATGTTTCCGTGAAGATGCTGTAAGTCTGGACGCAATACTTGCCAAGTGCGGCAACGAAAAGTTGCGCAATATGGTAAGTGAAACGGTATCTTCGGGTGAATTTGCCATTAATTCACAGGAGACGACTCCGAAGATAATCGAAGATAGTATTGCTTTCGTGCATCGAAACAGTTTGAAGAGAAAAAGGGATAGACTGATGAACAAAATTCGTCAGTGCAGTGGTAGGACTCTTGAAGAACAGCAGGAGTTGCGCAATATGCAGTATGAAAAAATGGCCATCGACAACGAATTGAACGTAAAGGATGTAACTGAATGACGGATCAAGAGCTAGATCCAGCAATAGTAAAGCTTGTTGAATACGGCAAAGCTAAAAAAGTTCTGAACTGGGATGAAATCAATGAGATGCTGCCGCCTGAAATTTTGAATTCAGACAAGATGGACACAGTTCTCATGGTTCTTGAACAGAATAAGATACAGGTCATTGAAGAAGACCTTGTGTTTGACGAAGAAGACGATGAAGAGGCGCGCGAGCAGGCCGAAGAAGCGGCTGCAAACGCCGACCCGGACAAGCCTGATAAAGAAGAAGACTTGAGCCGCAAGCGTCTTGTAAACAACGACAAAGATTCTTCAATCGATGACCCGATACGCCTTTATCTCCGCGAAATCGGAAAAGAGAACCTTCTTACGGCTGAGCAGGAAGTCGAACTTTCAAAGAAGATGGAAAGCGGCGAGAACATCATAAAAGATGTAATCAAGAATTCGGGCATGATTATTCCTGAATTTTATGCGATTGCGCAGCGCGCTTTCACCAAGATTGACCCGCATGAAGCAGGCCGGCCTAGAAAAGAAATAAACGAAGAAATGGCAGAAAAGCGCCGCCTTAAGGCAAACTACAGCGACGCATTGAAGCAGGTTCTGCCTGAAATGAAGCAGTATATTGCGCTCAAGAAGCAGCTCTACGAAAAAGACCAGAATGTTTCAATCTTTGAGAACGAGGATCTTGTTGCATTGCGAAACAAGATTCTGCCTGTTTTGCAGGGCGTAGACATTCAGTCTGAAGAAATTGAGCGTTTCTCTGACCGCTTTATTGAAGCTACAAAGAAAATCAAGGAATACCGCCACAGACAGGAAAAGAAAGAGAAGGAACTGCGTATTTCAGATTATACTGAATTACGCGCTCTCGGAAAGCGTGTTTCTCTCAAATCTGAACGTGCAAAGCTCGAAGAGGAGCTTGGCATTCCGGCTGACGATATCCGCGAGATTTATACGCAGATTCAGAAGATTGACCGTAAGCTGCGCAAGCTTGAATATGAATTCGAGAACGATGTTTCTGAAATCTTGACAATGGCAAGGGAAATTCAGCGCGGCCGCATCATGATGAAAAAGGCCAAAGACCGGCTCATCAATGCAAACTTGCGTCTTGTTGTTTCCATTGCAAAGAAATACACAAACCGCGGCCTTCACCTGTTCGATCTTATTCAGGAAGGCAACATCGGTTTGATAAAAGCTGTTGAGAAGTTTGAATACAGCAAAGGCTTCAAGTTCTCAACTTACGCGACATGGTGGATCCGCCAGGCGATTACACGCTCAATTTCAGACCAGGCGCGCACAATACGTGTGCCGGTTCACATGATTGAGCAGATAAACAAAGTTGTGCGCGAAAGCCGTCAGCTTATGCAGCGACTCGGCCGCGAGCCTTCTGACGAAGAGATTGCACAGCAGCTCGGTTGGGCTGTAAGCCGCGTAAAGCAGGTCAAGAACGTTGCGCGCGAGCCTATCTCGCTTGAAACTCCGATTGGCGAAGAAGAAGATTCGCTTCTCGGCGATTTTATCGAGGACAAAGAAGTTGAAAATCCTGCAAACCAGACGGCGTTCACGCTCTTGCAGGAACAGCTTCAGACTGTGCTTGCAACGTTGCCGCCGCGCGAGCAGGAAGTTCTTAAGATGCGTTTCGGTCTTGACGACGGCTATTCGCTCACGCTTGAAGAAGTCGGATTGTATTTCAACGTAACGCGCGAACGTATACGTCAGATTGAGGCAAAGGCTTTGAGAAGGCTGAGACACCCAAGACGCTCAAGCCCGTTGCGCGATTATCTTGACAACTAGGCTTGAACTGCGGCGGTTTTGCTAAAGACAGCCGCAGATGCATTTGATTTTAAGGAAAATCTCTGAAACAGAGATTCCCATATAGAAGAGGTTTGTACTATGGAAATGACCGAAGTTTTCGACAAGTTAAAAACTTTGCAGGAAGTTCTTTCTGAAAAATATGAACTTGAGACGCTTATAGCCGACGCACCGAAACGGCTTACGAATCAGGAAGAGCTTCTTGAACGTATGAAGAAGCAGTTCATAGAAAAGAATGCTGAATATGAAACGCTACGTTCAAAAGTTGCCCAGTTAAAGGCTCAGCTTGCAGACGCAGAAGCAAAGCGCGAGCGCGGCGAAAAGGGAATGGACTCAATCACGACACACCGCGAGTACGAAGCTCTTGAAAAAGAGATTAAGGATGCAACTGAACTCGAACAGCAGGTTCGAAAAGAATTGCAGAAAGAAGAAAAGCTTTTCATTGAGCTTGATGAGACAATCAAGCAGGACGAGCAGCTGATTGCACAGCAAGAATCAGAGCTGAACCAGAACAAGCAGAATCTTTCTCAGGAAATCGAGAACTTGAAGTCAAAGCTTGAAGAGCTCAAGAAGCAGGAAGAAGAAATCTCTCCGGGAATCGATTCTGAAATTATTTTCAAGTTTGAGCGCATCATAAAGAGCAAGCACAGCAAGGGTATCGTTGCCGTAAAGGGCAATGTCTGCGACGGCTGCCACATGATTCTTCCGGCTCAGTTTGCAAATGAAGTGCACACAGGCGAAAAGATTGTTTTTTGCCCGTACTGCAGCCGCATCTTGTATTACGAAGAGGATGAAACTGGCGAAAGCGAGTACTTCCATCTTACAGACGATACTGGAAGCCTTGCAGACCTCAGCGACGATTTTGGCGACGAGGACGAAGAAAACGACGAAGACGAGCTTGACGAAGAAGAGCGCGCTTCTCGCGAAGAAATCAAAGAGATGGGCTTTGATGAGTAAGTTTTCTCTTGATCTGTCAGATTAAGTCTTGCAGATTGAGAGATAATTGAGCTGCCCTGAAGCATCTGCTTTTCGGGCAGGTCTGACATAAAAGGTTAATTCTGGCAGAAGGGATATAATCGCTGCGGTCAGTCCGCAGAGGAAAGTCCGGGCTCCTTCGGAAAAAATGCCGGCTAACGGCCGGGGGCTTTTTTGTAATGAAAAAGCTACAGAGAGCGCAGCAGAAAACAAACCGCCGCAAGGTAAGGGTGAAAAGGCGGGGTAAGAGCCCACCGGGTCTTTGGCAACAAAGGCCGCATTGCAAGCCTCATTTGGAGCAAAGTTAAATAGCAGCTGCAATTCCGATACCGGATCAAAATCCGGACAGCTGCTGGTAAACTGCTGGAGACAAAATGTAAGTTTTGTCCAAGATAGATGATTATGGTAAATTGTTGCTATGCAACAGTTTATTGACAGAACTCGGCTTATTGTCTCTTCTGCTTTTTTTCATAAAGCTGCCTTTGATGGCGGCACCAAATTTGGGCGGGATTGGTAAAAAATGAAAATGAGTCAACTGCATGCATATGATAGTTATGACAAAAGGAAAAAACGGAAAGTCCTTTGGACTTGCATCGTCATAATCGTTTTGGCAGTTGCATTTATTGCAGGCATATCAATAAGGTCTCTTGCAAAGCATAAAGAAATTTCAAAAGAAATGTCGCTTGACCATCTTGAAGAGCTGTGGAATCAAGGCGACTACGAAGCTGTTTATGCTATGGCAGACACCATGCTCGAAGAGAAACCTGTTCAGCAGTCTGTGCTTGTTTACAAAGGCTATTCCGCATTTTATCTTGCCGTTTCGCAGGTAGACACATCAGCGGCACTCGCTTATATAGAAGACGCGATAAATTCGCTGCGCCTTGCGCTTATTTCCAACTATTCAAAGTCAAAATCTCAGATTGAATATATACTTGCAAGGGCTTATTATCAAAAAAATGTGTTCGCTGCATATAATTGCTACGCGGACCTTGCAGTCAAATATTTTACGCTCGCCAAGAATGACGGCTATGTTCCAAACCCAAACGATATACCTGAATATTTGGGCATTTCTTATGCCGCATTGGATATGACGGACGAAAGCATAAGCGCATTCACAGAAGCGCTTGGCATTCATGAATCAGATAAGCTCCTTCATGCAATCGGGGAGCAGTATTATAAGTCAGAAGATTATTCAAAAGCAAAGCAATACCTTTTTCGTGTTGTAAGTGAGTCTAATGATGACATTTTGGTGTTGAAAAGTCGTAACATTCTGGGTAAAATATATCTCGAAGAAAATTCACTTTTTGACGCAAAAAGGGAATTCGATGCCATTTTGGCTAAAGATGCAAATTATGCCGATGCCTATTATGGTCTTGGAATAATATATGAAAAACAAGGTGATTCTACAAAAGCACGCTCTGAATGGCGTAAAGCATTGCGGGTGCAGGTAAATCATCCGGGTGCGCTCCAAAAACTGAATAACAATTAGGGGGAAGTATGAGCTTAATTGACAAGTTCACGACAGATATAGGAATTGATTTGGGAACATGCAACACGCTTGTTTATGTCCGCGGAAAAGGCATTGTAATAAACGAGCCTTCCGTAGTTGCCGTAGAATGCGGAACTAAGCGTGTCGTCGCTGTCGGTTCAGCCGCAAAGCAGATGCTCTGGAAGACGCCGGACAATATCACTGCAAAACGCCCCCTTAAAGACGGTGTTATTGCTGACATGGATTTGACTGAAAAGATGATTAAGTTCTTCATTCAGAAAGTCATTCCGCGCTATAAGCTTACAAGAACAAGAATGAAAATCGGTATTCCGTCTTGCATTACAGAAGTTGAGCGCCGCGCCGTTATGGAAGCCGCCGTTCACGCCGGTGCAAGGGAAGTAAACGTAATTCAGGAATCTCTTGCCGCGGCAATTGGTGCAGAAATTCCGATTCACGAGCCGGCCGGCCACATGGTCTGCGACATCGGCGGCGGCACAACCGAGATTTCGGTTATTTCTTTGAGCGGCATGGTCGTCACAAGAGCAATCCGTCTTGGCGGCGATGAATTTGATGAAGCGATCATTAAATATGTAAGAAGCGTACACAACCTTGTAATCGGTCAGCAGACAGCAGAAAAGCTCAAGACCGAAATCGGCAACGCTGTTCCAGACAAGAACATCGAAAAAAGAGAAATCAAAGGCACAGACGCAATCACCGGTCTTCCTCGCCGCCTTGAAATAGATTCTGTAGAAGTGCGCGAAGCTTTGAAAGATCCGATAACGCAGATCCTTGATGAAATAAAGCTTACATTGTCTACAACTCCGCCGGAACTTGCCGCTGATATTGTTGAGCGCGGCATTGTTATGACCGGCGGCGGCTCTCTCTTGAAGGGCTTCCCGAAGCTCATCTCAAAAGAAACAGGCGTTCCTGTAATTTTGGCAGAAGCACCTCTTGACTGCGTTGCAATCGGTGCAGGAAAGTCTTTTGAACTTGAAAGAGAAATTTCTTCTGACCGCAGCATTTACGATATGCTGAACAACTAAAAAGTATGGCTCAATCAAAAACGAATGCCTGGTTCAGCTTGCCAGTTTTTCTTCTGGTATTGCTGGTTGTAATTTCCGGAGTAATTCTCGCATTGCAGACAGGCGGCTTCATCGTAAATTTTAAGGAAGCCGGCTTCTCAATAGCTTCAACCGCACAGCTTTCGGTTCATTCTGTTGCAAATTCTATTGGCAGCACATTCACCGCAATCAAAGAGCTTTCAGATTTGCGTAAAGACTACGAAGCTTTGACGGAAAAGCTGAAAGATTACGAATATCTTCAGCGGAACAATGCCGAAATAAGACGCGAAAACGAGCGTCTGCGTGAGCAGCTGGGGCTTTCAGATTCACTTAACAAGAAAAACTACCCGGCATACATAATCGGAAGAGACCCGAATGCTCAGTATTCGGCAATTACAATAAGCAAGGGCAGCAAAGCTGGCGTAAAAAAGAACATGCCTGTAATCGCTTTGCAGCGCGGCAACGTAGGTCTTGTTGGCAAGGTTATTGAAGTCGGTCATTATACAAGCCTTGTTATGCCTATCTATGATTATCAGTGCAACGTTTCGGCGCGCATCAGAAATACAAGGGATTTGGGGCTTATAACAGGCAACGGCTCAGAAAATCAGAGTCTTTCTTTAAGATATATCAGCAAAAGAAGCCTTGAAGAGCTTTACATCGGCGATGTCGTCGTAACTTCCGGCGAAAACGGCAATTTTGAGCGCGACATTCCGATTGGCTCAATTTCAAGCATAAAGCCTGTAGAGCATGATTCTTCGCTTGAAATTGAAGTTACTCCTATAATTGACTTTTCTCGTCTTGAAGCCGTAATCGTTATGGACAGGGAGGAACTGAATGATTAAGTCGAGCTTCTTTGCTTTTATTTTTTCATTAAGCTTTTTGATTATCGAAACGGCGTTGCTTTCAAATATAAGCTTTTTGCCGGTTGTGCCTGATTTGGCGTTGCTAATTCTTTTGTACGTATCATTTTATAACGGTTCGATTTCAGGTGAAGTGAACGGCTTCTTTTCTGGCTTGATACTTGATTTTTTGTCAATTTCTCCGCTTGGCTTGAATTCGCTTTTGAGGACAATCATCGGATTTGTCGTTGGCTGCTTCAAGGATTTTATCAACGTTGACACTGTGTTTTTTCCGGCTGTGCTTGCCGCAATCGCGACATTCATGAAGGCGCTGCTGCTTATAATTGTTTCGTTCTTTTTCGGCGGAAAAATTGCCGTATATCATTTTACGGAATCTATTTTCTGGATTGAGCTTTGCATGAACACAGTTCTTGCGCCGATGATGTTCGCTTTCTTGCGTTTGTTCCCTTCATGGCTATTGATTCAGCCAAAGAGCGCGTCTTATGCGAAAGAATGATTTTATAAACGCACCAGAAATTTCTGAAACAAAAAACACTAAGATCGTATCAATCGGCATAATCATTTTTGTCGTAATGGCGCTTTATCTTTTAAGGCTGTTTTCAATGCAAGTTGTTAATGGCCAGACTTACAGAACGCAGGCAAGGCGTTCTTCAAGCAAGGTTAGAGAAATTCCAGCTCAGCGCGGTGAAATTTACGACAGAAATGCAGATCAGGCTCTTGCCGTAAACGTAGATTCATTTGCTGTTGACATTACTCCGGGCGAAATTCCGCCCGAAAGGTTTGATACAGTCATTTCGCGCCTTGCGTCTTATCTTGGCGTGAACAGATCTTATATAAAAAACAAGCTTCCAAAAAACAGAAAGGGCAATGTGATTCTAAGTTCTTTCTCTGCTGTTGAAATTAAGACAAACGTTTCATTTGCCACAGTAACACAGATTGCAGAAAATCTTGTGGATTTGCCCGGCGTTTCATGGCGTTCCAAGCCTGTGCGTAGCTATGTCGTTACAGGCTCGTTCAGCCATATCATAGGCTATCTTGGAAGCATAACGCCGGAACAGCTTAAGATTCGCTATAACAGGCAGAGCAATGACGAAAAGCGCATCTATAACGAAAACAGCATCATCGGCCAGAGCGGCATTGAAGCTGAATACGATGAGCTGCTTCAAGGCGAGCCAGGCAATGAATCAAGAACAGTTGACGCAAAAGGCCGCTTCATTTCAGATGAACTGAGAGTTGAGCCGCCAAAAATGGGCAACAATCTTGTGCTTACGATTGACCGCACGATTCAAGAACTTGCTGAAAAAGCTCTTGGTGAGCGTTTCGGTTCTGCAATAGTGCTCAAGCCTTCTACTGGCGAAATCTTGGCGATGGCGTCTTATCCGTATTATAACGCGAATGTGTTCACAACCGGCGACAGCGGCAGGGAAACTGCAAGAATCTTGAACGATTCAAGAAAGCCGATGATGAACCGTGCCGTAGAAGGAACTTATCCGCCTGCATCTACGTTCAAGGTGATTATGTCGGCGGCCGTACTTCAAGAAAAATCGTTTGATTCACTTCAAAAGATAGAGTGCAAAGGCACTCTTGAATATGGCGGCAGCACATACAAATGCCATGTCTTTCCGGGCAAGCATGGCAAGCTTGATTTGAAGAACGGTCTTGCGCAGTCTTGTAACGTCTATTTCTGGACAATCGGAAAAGACCATCTTGGAATTGACAGAATAGCCAAATATGCAAGAATGTTCGGCTACGGTCAGGCAACTGAAGTAGACCTGCCAGCTCAGGCAAGCGGTACTGTTCCTACACCTCAGTGGAAGGAACGCAGATACCACGAAAAATGGGTCGGCGGCGATACTGTCAACACCTCAATCGGTCAGGGCTTTACGACTGTAACGCCGCTGCATGTTGCTGACATGATGGCGATGGTCGTAAATAAGGGCGTAATCTATAAGCCGCATATCTTGAAATATGCTTATGACCCTGCAACTAATGAAATTACCAAAGAAGTTAAGCCTGAAGTGCTCCACAAAGCTGATATTGATGAAGCTGTCTGGAAAGAGCTTCAGACTGATTTGAGATATACAGTTACAAACGGTTCTGCGCAATGGCCTTTGAGAAACAAGGTTGTTCAGATTGCAGGAAAGACCGGTACTGCTGAAATTGCAGGCTACAAAGACAAAAAGCACTGGCATTCTTGGTTTGTGGCTTATGCACCGTTTGATGCGCCGCCTGAAGATGCGGTGGTCGTTTGTGTTTCAGTTGAAGCTGTCAACGAATGGGAATGGTGGGCGCCATACGCTTCGAATATTATTTTTCAGGGTATCTTTGCAAAACAGACTTATGAAGAGGCTGTTGAAGCATTAGGATTTTCGTCTCTTCAAAAACCTGTGGGAAGACAAGAATGAAATTACGTGTATTCAATTTTTTGGATTATTTCCTTTTATTTTCTGTATTGATATTGATTTTTATAGGTATTTTGTTCATTTATTCTTCAGGCATTGACCAGTACGGTGTCTTGACTGCTAAAGGTCAAAACGAATATACAAGGCAGATTTTCTTTGCAATTTCAGGGCTTGTGCTTCTTATAGCGATGGTCGTAATTGATTACCGCAAATTCAGGCAGTGGTCGCCGTGGTTATATTTGGCCATTCTTGGCGTGCTTGTCTATACATTGCTTTTCGGAAAAGTTGTAAAAGGCGCAAAAAGCTGGATTGGTGTAGGAAGCTTCGGTATTCAGCCTTCGGAATTCGGCAAAATTGTCTTTATTCTTGTGCTTGCAAGGTATCTTGAGACTTCTTCTAAAGTGCAGGAATTTAAGCGCTTTGTAACGGCTATGTTCTTGATGCTTGTTCCAGTAGGGCTTATCCTTTTGCAGCCAGACCTCGGTTCGGCGAGCGTTTACATTCCTGTTTTTCTTGTAATGTGCTATATGGCGGGGCTTCCAAAGCGCTATATTTTTTATGTGCTTGCGCTGGGCTGCCTTACGATTGTGCTGACTATCCTTCCTTTCTGGGAATCGATGATTTACAAGCAGCAGATTCCGTTTTTTAAGATTTTCAGTGATTTTAGGCTTAGGCTGCTGATTGTCGGTGCTCTTGCGGTCATAACGCTGATAGCGGTGGCCGGTTACATCATCTTTAAGATGGAGTATTTCTATTGGATTGCCTATTGTTTCAGCATTATGACGTTTGCGCTTGCCGCATCTTATTTAGGCGGAAAAGTTCTTAAAGATTATCAGATTATGCGTCTTATAATCTTCTTGAAGCCGGAAGTTGATATTTCTAATTACGGCTGGAATATCTATAACTCAAAGATTGCCATCGGTTCGGGCAGCATGCTTGGGCGCGGCTTTTTGCAGGGCACACAAAGCCATTACCGTTTCTTGCCTGAACAAAGCACGGACTTTATTTTCAGCATTTTGTCTGAAGAGTGGGGCTTTGTCGGCGGTCTTGCCATTATTGCGCTTTTCGCATTGATTTTCGTGCGCGGCTTGATAATCGTAAAGAACACAACAAATGTTTATGGCTATTACGTTTCAATCGGAATCGTGTTCATGATTTTCTTTCATTTTATGATTAACGTGGGAATGGTTATGGGCATTATGCCGATTACGGGAATTCCACTGCTGTTCTTGTCTTATGGCGGTTCGTCTTTGTGGACGGCTATGACAGGAATCGGGCTTTTGATGAGCGTAAACCTTCGCCGCGATGAATTCTATGATTCATACGTGGAAGACTGATTTGTGCTTTTCGCAATAGCTTAATTTACGGATAAAGCCCAATCGGCGAAAAGTGCCGCTTTTGCTTTGCAAAACCTGCAGATAAATCGCAAAGCATTGACCATTTTTGCAAAAAAAGCTATATTATTAGAAACCCCTTGCCCAGATGAAGGGCCAAAAGTCCATAAGGAGTAGACATGAGAAAGTATGAATTAATGACAATCTTCCCAGTTGAAGAAGATCAGTGTCAGGCCGGTCTTACAAACGTCCGCGCCATCTTGAACGAATTCGGCGCAGAAATCGAAAAGGAAGATTTTTTCGGTGAAAGAGACCTTACTTACGAAGTAAAGAAGAGAAACCGTGGTAAGTTCTATCTTTTCAACATTAAAGTAAATCCTGCAAAGATTATCGATATTGACCACAAATTCAAGCTCGATCCAATCTTGATGAAATTCATGTTCGTCCGTGTAGACGAATAGTGAACGGCTGAAAGATTATTGAATGCGTAAGGAGTTTGCAGCATGAATGATTTAAATCAGGTAATGATTATTGGAAGACTGACCCGTGATGCCGAGCTGAAATATACAGCAGGTGGTTTTGCTATTGCAAGTTTTTCAATTGCTGTGAACCGCAGACGCAAGAACGGTGAGCAGTGGGTTGATGAAGTAAGCTACTTTGACGTAAGCTTGTTCGGAAAATCTGCTGAAAACCTCAATCAGTATCTCATTAAGGGAAAGCAGGTCGGAATTCAAGGCGAATTACGGCAGGACCGCTGGGAACAGGACGGTCAGACAAGAAGCAAGGTCTTCATCGTTGCTTCAAACGTCCAGTTGCTGGGCGGAAATTCTGGAGGAAGTACCGGAATGATGCAGTCATCCGGAGGGGGTTACAGCCAGAACCGCAGTCAGCAGACTTATCAGCAGCGTCCGTCTAATCCACCGCAGCAGCAGGCCAATGATTATGATGCCGGTCAGTCTTATGGTGGAGATTCAGATTTCCCCGAAGAGATTCCTTTTTAAGATTAGCTGAAAAGCTTTTCTTGCAAACTTTGAATAGGAGATTACATTATGTCAGATATTAAGAACAAAGAAGTAGAGCAGGTAACAGAAGCTCAGCTTCAGGATGCAGGCCGCGAAGGTGAAGAACGCGGTGCACGCGGCGGCAAGAACAAGGCTTTCTTCCGCAAGAAGGTTTGCCGCTTCTGCGCAAACAAAACACCAATCACATACAAAGATGCAGATGCATTGCGCCGCTTTACAACAGAGCGCGGCAAGATTCTTCCACGCCGCATTACAGGCACATGCGCAAAGCATCAGAGACGCCTTGCACTTGAAATCAAGCGTGCACGTGCAATCTGCTTGCTGCCATTCGTTTGTGACTAATCAAAACTTTGTTTAGCATTAATTAGTTCTTTGAAAGCTTGTCTTTTGAAGAACTATATTTTTTTTGTCTAAAAGACACAGGCTGTACTCCGGCTTGGTCTTAAAATATTTAGGAGCTTGAAATGAAAGTTATTCTTAATCAAGACGTAAAGCACCTCGGAGAAGAGGGCGACGTAAAGAATGTAGCAAGCGGTTATGCCCGCAACTACTTGTTCCCACGCAATTTTGCATTGCCATACAACGATGTAACAGTTGCTTATTTTGAAAGCCGCAAAGCTGAAATTGAAGCAAAGAAAGAGCAGAAGAGAAAGGATTCTGCTTCATTGAAAGACAAGCTTCAGTCAGAAGTTCTTACAATCGTTATGCCAGCTGGTACAAACGGCAAGCTTTATGGTGCTGTTACAAACCTGACTGTTGCTGAGGCTCTTCAGAAGCAGGGCTATGATATTGAGCGCAAGCGCATCGAAATTAATGGTTCTACAATCAAGAGCGTAGGTAAATACTCAGCTGTTGTACGCTTGTACGAAACAACATCAGCAGAAATTACTATTATCGTAAAAGCACAGGAACAGGCTGAAAAAGAAGCTGCAGAAGCAGCTGCCGCACCGGCTGCCGCTGCAACAGCTGAAGCCGAAAAGCCAGCTGAAGAAGCAAAGGCTGAATAATGGCACTCAAGGATAAAGTGCCTCCTTCAGATTTAGAGGCTGAACAGGCAACATTAGGCGCTTTACTCCTTGACTGGGAAGCTGTCGGGACTGTAATACATTATTTGCGGCCCGACAACTTCTATTCGATTCAGAACAAAAAGATTTTTGAAGCCATGCTCAAGCTGTATAACAACGGTGAGCGTGGAGATGTAGTAACAATAACAGAACAGCTTAGAAGCGACGGCGAGCTTGATAATGCAGGCGGGCCGGGCTATATTTCTGCTTTGACAGATACAGTCGCATCAAGTGCCAACGTTGAAAGCTATGCGCAGATAGTTCTTGAAAAATCTATCAGGCGAGACCTTATAAAAGTTTCAAACAAAATAATAGCTCAATCTCATGACGAAACAGTTGCAAGCCGTGCCGTGCTTGAAGATGCACAGAAAATGATTTTTGAGCTGACCGATACAAACCAAACATCAAGCTATAAAGAAGCAAAAGAGATTGTCTTTTCAACCATAGAAATGATTGAAAGGCTTTATAATAATAAAAACGCGTTCACAGGAATTCCTTCGGGCTTTATTGACCTAGACACAATGACGAGCGGCTTTCAAGATTCGGAGCTGATTATTATTGGTGCGCGCCCGTCAATGGGAAAAACTGCGATGGCGCTTTCTATGATTCAGAACATTGCCATAAAGGAAAAGATACCAGCCGCGTTGTTTTCTCTTGAAATGTCAGACAAGCAGATAATGCAGCGTCTTCTGGCAGCGCAGGGGCGCATACCGTCGCAGAAAATAAGGACGGGCTTACTGACGATGCAGGAGCTTCAACGGATGCAGGACGCCGCCGGCGTAATCTATGAATCGCCGCTTTATATTGTAGATACGCCGAACATGAAGCTGCTCGACTTGCGTGCATTGGCGCGGCGCATGAAGATTCAGTGCGGCATAAAGATTCTCTTTATTGACTATCTGACACTTATAACAAGCGAAAATACGCTCGTGCCGCGCCATGAACAGATTGCTGAAATTTCGCGCTCATTGAAAAGCTTGGCGCGCGAGCTCAATATTCCAGTTGTGGCGTTGTCGCAAGTAAGGCGCGATGCAGAAGGTCAGGAGCCGACTCTTGCAGATTTGCGTGAATCAGGCTCAATCGAACAAGACGCGGACGTTGTAATGTTCATTCACCGTGAAAGGCAGAAGAAGCAGGACAATGACGACGGTTCAAATCCGAAAGATATTCTAGGAATTCCCACAAAGCTTATAGTTGCAAAGCAGCGTAACGGTCCAATCGGCGATGTAGAGCTTGTTTTCTTGCCGCAATTCACAAGATTCGAGACGGAAGACAAAAATCATTGATGCAGTTGATTCGGCCTTTTATGTCTGATGCACAGCGGCACAACGCAAAGCTTTCGCAAATATGCGCTATTCAGCAACTGTAACGATTATCTTGATAGAATAAAGCGCAGACGCAATAAAAGTCGTAAGCGGAATTCCGCACAAGATTCCGATTGAGCCTGTAAGAGCTTGCATAATCTCAAAAGCGATAATCTGATTGTTGAGTAGCCCCAAAAAAGACGAATTATACGCAATCAAAACGAGAATGAACGAAAGCGAGCTTCCGATATAAGCAAGAATCAGCGTATTTGCCATTGTGCCCATCATGTCGCGCCCGATTGCAAAGCCTGATTTTACAAGCTGCTTGAAAGATATGTCTTTTACAGATTCCGCAAGCTCATATAGCGCAGACGAAAGCGACATAGAAACATCCATAACAGCACCAACAGCACCGATGATGATTGCAGAAAAAAGCACTGCAACCAAATCTTTCTGGCCACCCGGCAAAAGCGATTCAAGATAAAGCGAATCGTTGTTGAGATAACCGTTAATGTGCATGGCATTTTTCATAATTACAGAAAGAGCGGCCGCAACCAACACGCCTCCGAAGCAGCCCGCAATTGAAGCTAAGCTTTTCTTGTTGATTCCGTTCACAATTATTACGGTCATCACAATTATGTAAAGACAAACCGAAATGCTTGAAACATAAAGATTTGCGCCGTTAAATATAGATGGAATAAACCAGCAGAAAAGTGAAGCGCAAGTAAGGACAAGCGAAATCAGCGTGTTCAAGCCCTTTATGCCGCCGAAAATCAGCAGAAGCACAACAAAAACAAAAAGAAGCACCATCATTGATGAGAATCTGTAGAATTCTTCAAAGACAAAAACAGGGTTGTCGAAAATTTCTTGATTGGGCGTATTTTCAGCAAGAGAAGGCGAAGCGTCGCCGTTCAGTTGGAGGATGATTACGCTGTCGCCTTTTTTAACGGCATCGCTTTTGAGCGCGATAAAATCATCCTGCATCTGCACAGCCTTTATAATTCTGCCTTTGAATTCGCCGTCATAAAGCTTTACACTAAAAAGAATTGCTGTTTTCTTTAAGCCGTTGCCATTTTCGTAATATTCAACAGAGGTGTCGAGAATCTCAAGTACCTTGCCTCTGTACGAATTCCAGCCGTTCTTTTCAGCGGCCAGCGTGTTCTTTAGCGGCGGATATTGAAGCGAAGCTGCAATCAGAACCGCCGTTGAGATGATTATGCACAAGACATGCGAAATCTTTATCTTCATTTTGGTCTGCTTAATCTGCTTGGTTCTGCATTATGTCGACAAGCTGATTGTCGAAAGAAAGCGCCATGTTGCCGATTTGCGTAAAATCGGAGTTGTTTTCATGGACGAACAGCGTGCCTTTTGAGTTTAGCAGATAAATCTTATTGTCTATAGCTGCAACCTTGACAATGCCGCTGCCGCCAAGCCGCCGTCTTTGAGAAGTGTTTGAAAGATTCATCGCGACAAGCTGGCTTTTTGAAAAGTCTGTGAACAGCGTGCCGTCTGTAATCTGCATAAACGAAGATGTAGCTTCGCCTTTCTCTGTCCAGAGAATCTTATAATCTCTTGTGGCAGGTCTGAAAGTGAAAAGCGAACATGACGGTGAATTGTCGTTTTCAACGTACATCTGGCCAAAAATCATGCCGTTGGCTGTGTCAAAGCTGTAGACGGCATTTGCCTTAATGTTGAGGCTTACTGTTTCGCCTGTCTTTGTATCAATCAATAAGAACGGAACTTTTGGATTTGTCGCGTTTGATTTGCCGATGTAAAGCTCTGTGCCGTTTATCAATGCTGCGTCAAGATAGCCTGTGCCAGTATATTTATTTATCAACGTGTTTGTGGCAGCGTCAATCAACGTTACGGCAGAATTGCCTTCAAGAAGCAGAATCTTGTCGTCGTAAATCTTGAGCGCCTGAATAGAATAGCCTGGTTTATAGACAACAGACGGCTTCTGCATAGGCTCTGCAAAAGACAATGCGTAAATCGCGTTTCTTGTGTTTTTGTTCCACAAATAAAGATATTCATCTGTTGCAGAAATGTTCGTAAAGCCTGAATTTAATGCGAACGGCTCAACTGTATAGCTGTAGCCGTCATCAATAACATGAAGAATTTCAGATTCTGTAAGAATGAATGCCGTTCCGTCTGGGGCGGCGCAAATATCTTTTATGATGGCGTATGTCGGCGTGGTCAAAGGCTCAAGGGCAGAAGCCGAATAAGTTTCAGTTTTATTCAGCCTGTAGATGTCGCCTGTTTCAGAGCCTGTAAAATAGCCGTTTGCCGTCTTGACGATAGCTTTTGTTTCATCTGAACAAGAAAAAGCCTGCTGCGGCGTTGCGCTGCCTTTCGGCTCAATCGAATAAATTGTGGTCAGCTTTGAATCGTTCTGCGCATAAAAAATTGCAGCGTCCGAATCGACTGTGCAAAAAATCGGGTTATATGCGTAAGCCGTAGTTTCTGTTTTGCCTGTTGTGGCAGAAATCGTATAAATTTTGTTGTCTTTGTAGCCTGCAAAACTCACGTTGTTATTAAAAAGCACCGGCTGTTCAAGATTTGGCTCAACAACAAATTTGCCTTTCTCTGTGCCTTTGCGCAAATCATAATAGGCGAGTGTGCCAGAAGGCGAATAAACTACGAGCGTTGATTCTGTTCCGCTTGTCTTAGCCATTGTAACTGCGCCTGTTGAAGCAGAGAGCAGATTGCGCGGCATTCCGTTTTCTGCCAAAAAGAAGCTGACGCCTTTGAGCGACGTTGTGCCTACAATAAGATAAGTGCCTTGAGCAGAAAAAGTCATGCATGTTACTGAATCTTTGAAAGTTTTTGTGTATTTTTTGTTCTTGTAAGTCCAATCGATTACAGTAACCCTGAAAGTTTCGATATTGTCGGTTTCGTAAATTGCAATTTCGTTTTTCTGCGGGTTGAGCGCAATCGCGCGTATCGGAAGGTTTGAACATTGAAAATGATCGCCCGTGCCAGTCGCATTGTTCCAAGCGATTACCATGCCGTCTTCGCCGCAAGAAAAAACTGTATCAGAAGTTTCTCTATAAGCAAGAGCCGTTACGGGCGAGAAGTGCGGCTGTGTTGAATAATTCTGCGCAAAGCATGATGCAACGCAAATAAAAAATCCTGCATACAAAAAGCATTTCTTAAAAGAATTAAAGTTTGCAAAGTTCATATTAATTGAATCCTTTAATCATTGTTTTGTTACATATTTTAGAGAAAATTTAGAAATTTTATTTCGTTTTTGCCAAAACT
>LVBI01000037.1 GCA_001603145.1 Spirochaetales bacterium Spiro_07
TGAACACAGTCTATTTTTCGATTGTGTTCATTTTGTTTCTTGAAATTTTCTATATTTGCGGCTGGCTAGTTTCAAAGACAAATCTTGATACAACTGAACTTGCAAAAAAATTGAAGCCGAAATCAAGACTTGTTTCTGTTATCGGGCTGCTGTTCCTTTGCATGAGTTTTTTCTGCTCTTGCGGCAGAACTTCTTATGGCTATCAAGCTGCACTTATGATTGCGAACGGCAGGGCGGCACAATATGATAGAGAAGCTGATGCGCGCGTAAAGACTGCGGAGCAATCAGTGGGACAAGATGTGATATTCAGCCCATTCACCGTAAAGCCGTCTTTACTTTTCTTTGCAGATTTAGTTTCTGACCCAAATGAATGGCCGTGCAATGATTATGCAGAATACTACAATCTTAAAAGCGCGTGCCTTTCAGAATAAACAGCAAACATTTCAGTTGAACAAGTTATTATTTGTAGATATACTTGTGAAAATTTTTTGATTTTGCTTTGGAGGGCTGATGCTTTTAGCAATTGATGTCGGCAACACGAATGTTGTAATCGCTTTGTTTCATGAAACCGAGCTTGTGCATGAATGGCGCATTAACAGCGACCCGAAACGCACGGCTGATGAATATATCTCAATTTTATTGTCTTTGTTCCGCGATGCAGGCTTGTCTCTTTCAGCTATAGATTCATCTGTTATGAGCACAGTCGTTCCGCAGCTTTTGGGCCCTTTCATTAGGGTTGTGGAAAGGCTTTCCGGCAAGAAGCCGCTTGTCGTAAACGCTTCGATTTATGACAAGTTGCCTGTAAAAGTGCCGCAGACAGCCATACACGAAATCGGAACGGACTTGGTGTGCAACGCTGTTGAGGCGTATTTTCTCTGCAAAAAGTCTTGCATTGTCGTGGATTTTGGCACGGCGCTTACATTTACAGCTCTGGCAGCTGACGGACAGATTGAAGGCGTTGCAATTACGCCTGGTCTTGGCACAGCTGTTACTGCATTGTTCTCAAATACGGCGCAGCTGCCGTCTGTTCCGCTTGAAGCGCCGCCGTCAAGTCTCGGCACAAACACAATTCATTCGATTCAAGCCGGAATAGTGCTTGGCTACAAAGGGCTTGTTGAAGCTCTTATAGCTGACATGAAGCGCGACATGAATAAGAAGAACGGCACACCGGAATCTGAAATTCATGTTGTAGCCACCGGCGGCTTGAACAGCGTGTTAAAGCCGATTACTTCAGTTTTTCAGCATGTAGACAAACAGCTTACGCTCAAAGGCTTGAGGCGCATAGCTGAAATATGCGGTGAATGCTGAAAAACAAAAAAGTGTTGCAAACAGCCGTTTTAGTATTGACTTAAAAAGGCTAATTTGTAATAATAACAAACAAGTTTTCAATAAGGAGTGCCGTTGTGCCCTGCGGAAGAAAAAGAAAGAAGCAAAAGATTGCTACCCATAAGCGAAAGAAGAAGCTTAGACGGAACCGGCATAAGAGCAAGTAAGGTCCGTTCCTGAGTTTTCGGGCTAACGACCTTTATAATTGTGCCAATTGAGACCGCGGCTTTGGTTTTTTAACCGAGTGCGGTCTTTTTTTTAGTCAAATTGTTTTCAGAGGAATCCAAGACGTTACTTTCTCAAATAAAATCTCCAGAAGACATTAAAAAGCTTTCCATAAATGAATTGAAGCAAGTAGCAAGCGAAATGCGCAGCGAAATCATTTCTGTCGTAGGAAAAAACGGCGGACATTTGGCCAGTAATCTTGGCGTGGTAGAGCTTACAATTGCGCTGCACCGTGTTTTCAGCAGCCCGAAAGATGCTTTCGTCTGGGATGTCGGGCATCAATGCTATCCTCATAAGCTTTTGACCGGAAGATACGACAAATTTGATACATTGCGGAAAGCCGGCGGCATTTCAGGCTTTACAAAAACAGCAGAAAGCGAGCATGATTTTTTTGATTCAGGTCATTCATCTACGTCGATTTCTTCGGCGCTCGGTCTGCTGGTCGGAAGGGATTTGCAGCACATAGACGGCAAGGTTATTGCTATAATCGGCGACGGTGCGCTGACTGGAGGCATGGCTTTTGAAGCATTATCTCATGCAGGCCAGCTCGCCAAAAATCTTATAGTTATTCTCAACGACAACCAGATGTCAATAAGCGAGAACACAGGCTCGCTTTCAAAATATCTTTCAAGACTGACGATGACTTCGCAATATCAGTCTTTCAGACACCGCTTTGACCGCATGGTAAAGCAAATTCCTTTTGTGAACAAAGCTTTGACAGATATAGTTTTCCGTTTGAAGCGCGGCTTGAAAGGCATTATCTTTAGAAACAACCTGTTCGTCGATTTCGGCTTTGAATATGTAGGCCCGCTCAACGGCCACAGCATTGTGGAACTTGAGACAGTCTTGAAAAGGGTTGCAAAAATTAACAGACCTGTTGTAGTTCATGTGGTTACGCAGAAAGGGCGCGGCTACAGCCCTGCCGAAAATGACCCGACAACTTTTCACGGTGTTGGACCGTTCTGCATTTCAGACGGAACTGTAGAAAAGTTTGACACTTTGAGCTTTACAGAAGCTTTTTCGAATGCGATGGTCTCACTTGGCGAAAAGCGCAATGACGTAGCCGCCGTTACTGCCGCTATGATGAAAGGTTCAGGCTTGACGACTTTTGCGCACCGCTTTCCGGACAGATTTTTCGATGTAGGCATAGCAGAGCAGCATGCAGTAACTTTTGCCGGCGGTTTGGCGCGCGCAGGCATTCGCCCTGTAGTTGCAATTTACTCGACATTCGTGCAGCGTTCAATTGACCAGGTGATTCATGACATTGCTTTGCAGAAAGCACCGATAATTCTTGCGCTTGACCGCGCCGGTGCAGTGCCTGATGACGGTGAGACGCATCAAGGCATTTTCGACATTTCGCTTTTCAGACCGATTCCGAACATGATTCTGATTGCACCGGCTTCAGCAGTTGAGCTTAATTTGTCGCTTGAATGGGCGCTGTCGCAGAATCTGCCGACGGTGATTAGATATCCGAAATCGTCTTGCCCAACAGAGCAGGAAGCATTTGCGCTGCCGATGGAAGCGGGGCGCGGCGTAATGGTTTCAGAGGCTGAAGGCGCGCATTTGTTGTTCGTCTGCACCGGCGGCATCTTCCCCGAAGTGCTTGAAGCTTCGCGGCTGCTTATGCTGAAAGGCGTGCAGAACGATATTTATAATCTTAGGTTTTTGAAGCCGCTCGACAAAGATTATTTCTTGAATATAGCTGCAAGATATGATGCAGTTGTTTTTGTCGAAGACGGCGTGCGCATTGGCGGAATCGGAACATTCCTTGAATCGCTGATTCATGTGCAGTTTCCGAAGATACGCTCAAAAGTCTGCGGCTTTCCGGACAATTTTATTCCGCAAGGCAAACGTTCGCAGATACTTGAAAATTCTGGGCTTGCACCTTTTCAGCTTGCGCTTGACGCAGAGCTGCTGATTTCAAAAGAAGCTGAATTTTCTGAAGCCAAGGAAAACCACTATGATGCAATATAAAAAAGCCACACCGCTTGAGCTTGCCGAAAGAACAATCTCGCCGAAAAACGGCATTTTTCTTATGGGAATCTTGAACGTAACGCCAGATTCGTTCTTTGCTGAAAGCAGGGCAACAAATTTGGATGCGGCTTTGAAGAAAGCGCTTGAAATGGTTGAAGACGGCGCAGACATAATCGACATCGGCGCAGAATCTACGCGGCCCGGCTCGTCTTACGTTTCAGCTGAAGAAGAAATCGAGCGGCTCATTCCGTTTCTAAAGCTTTTCAGAAAACATTCAGATTGTCCTGTTTCGATTGACACAAGAAAATTTAGCGTATTCAAAAGCGCAGTCGAAGAGGGCGCAGACATTTTGAACGATATTTCTGCTCTTGAAGATTCGCCGGAGCTTGCGCCGTACTGCGCCAAAAAGAAACTTCCTGTAATATTGATGCATAAAAGAGAAAAACCTGATGTTATGATGCAAAAAGTGTGTTATAATGATGCTGTCAAAGAAATTTCAGCATATTTGAAAGAACGCGCCGAATTTGCAATCAAGAACGGCATCGCCAAAGAAAAGATAATCTTAGACCCTGGCATCGGCTTTGCAAAAGATTTTGAAACGAACTGCAAAATCATAAAGCATACGTCAGATTTCGGTCTTGATGGGCAATTTCCAGTTCTTATCGGCGCGTCAAGAAAAAAATGTGTTGGTCAGCTGACGGGCAGAGAAACAGAAGAAAGGCTCGCTGGAACTTTGGCGATTCATCAGCTTGCAGTGCTGCACGGTGCACAATATATAAGGGCGCATGACGTAAAAGAAACTGCTGACATGCTGAAAACACTGAAAGGAATAGAGTGTGACGTCATTTGATCAATGGATACAGTTTTATTTATCTTATATCAGACCTGTCATTGATATACTTATTTTGACTTATATTCTCTGCAAGGTTTACGGAATAATCGAAAAGACACATGCCGTGCAGCTGCTCAAAGGCGCGCTGCTTGTGCTTGTCATATATGCAGTTGCAAACGCATTGCAGCTTTCTATGCTGCTTTGGATTCTCAACATGCTTGCGCCTGGTCTTTTGGTCGGCGTGGCTATTATCTTTCAGCCGGAACTAAGAAAAATCATATTGAAGCTTGGGCAAGCGCGGCCTTTCACATATATGCAGAAAAACAAACATTCTCATATAGACCCTGTGCTGACCGCGGCAGAAGTGCTTTCAAGCCAGCGGCGCGGTATGCTTGTTGTGTTCATAAGGCACACCGAGCTTAACGACATTGCAGAAACTGGCACAAGGGTTAATGCGGAACTGTCTTCAAGCCTGCTTATAACGATTTTCGGGCACGATACGCCGATGCACGACGGTGCAGTTCTTGTGCAAGACGGGAAAGTTATCGCCGCGGGCTGTTTTCTTCCGCTTTCGGAGCAGCAGAACATCAGAAAGACTTTCGGCACAAGGCACAGAGCCGCGCTTGGCACGAGCGAGCAGACAGACGCCGTAGTGCTTGTAGTTTCAGAAGAGAGCGGCGCTATAAGCCTTGCTTATGATTCAAAGCTTTATTACGATCTGCCGATGGACGTGCTTTATTCAACACTTGAAGCGGAACTTGACTTGAAGTCTGAAACAAATTCTTCTAAGGATGAGCGTTATGAAAAAAATTCCGCTAATTGAAAAAATAACGCATAACTGGCAGATAAAGATTGTCTGCCTCATAATTTCCGTCCTGCTTTATTTTACCTATCAGGGTAACATAATGGAAACAAAGACTTTTTCCATTCCGCTTACTATTGCTTCAAACCGGAATTTGGTGCCGGCACAGAAAATGCCTGACAAAGTGCGCATAGTCGTAAAATCTTCAAAAGAAGTTGTAGACACATTGCAGGCCGGTGATTTTCATGCCTACATCGACATAGACAAATACTTGCAGCCAGGCGTTTATACAATTCCCGTAGAGATAAGCCTTTCTGAAAGGGCACAGCTTTTTGAGCCGCTGCAAGTTGACCCAAAACCGAAAATCATTTCGCTTTTGCTCGAAGAGCGCACTGTTAAAGAAATTCCTATAAAGCCTGTTTTTACTGGCGAAGTTGATCCAGACTTTGAAGTGACGGGCTATTCGTGTACGCCTAGCGAAATAACGATTTCAGGCCCTAAGACAGCGGTTGAGAATACAGCTTCAACACTTTCGATTGTGCTGCCGCTTGAAAACAAGAAAGAGCCTTTTTCGCAAACTACGCAAGTCAAGCCGCTCATTTTGAACGACCTTATAACAATTACAAGCACAAGTTCAGTTTACATGAATGTGAACATTCTGCCGAAGCAGGTTTCAAAGTCTTTCTCGTCAATTAATGCCAATTTTGTCTCGCTGAATCCATATTTTCAGATTAAGCAGACTTCTTCATTGACGATAGCTGTTTCCGGTACACAAAGTGCTTTGAAAAGCTATAAACCATCGCAATATACTGTTCAAGTTGATTGTTCTTCAATTGAAACTGAAGGTGAATACTCGCTGCCTTTCACGGTTCATTTGCCAGATGGGCTTACGCTCGTTTCACTTTCCGCCGATTATATCAATGTATCAGTTGTGCCTGCTCCGGTGATATTGCCTGAAAACATTTCAGGTGCAGAATAACTGAGCAGACCATAAAAGAGAGGACTGAAATGTACAAGAAACATGTTGTTGAATCAAAGACACTTCAATTGACTTATTTTTCAAAACAAAAAGTAACATGCCCCGCATGCGGCGCAGAATTTCCGCGCGAAGAACTTCTTTCGGGCAGCGGCCGTCTGCTTGCCGGAGAACTGACCGACGAGCTTCGACGCACATACACGCCTTCGCAAAAATATGGGCGCGTATATCCTTTGGTTTATTCAATCGGTGTTTGTCCTCAATGTTACCTTGCTTTATTCTGGAATGATTTTACGGCACTCGACAAGACTTTGGCCGAGCAGTTTCTTGAAACTGCGCAAGAACGTTCTGACATCGTAAAGGGCATTTTCCCTTATTTTGACTTTAAGCATAACAGAACGCTGATTGACGGCGCAGCCGCCCATTATCTTGCGCTTTTGTGCTACGAAAAGCTGCCGCCTACAAAATATTCAACAACGATGCGGCGCGCAATGCTCACTTTAAGGCTTGCATGGATTTCAAACGACCTTCATACAGTCTGCCCAGACAGAAATTACGATTATATTGCTTCGGTCTTTTATCAGAAAGCGATGTTCTTCTATAACGAAGCTGTCCGCAAAGAGTCTAACGGCGAAGAGCGCATCGGAAATATCGGCTCTTACGGCCCAGACTTGGATAAAAACTACGGCTTTGACGGCTGCGTTTATCTGACGGCGCTGCTTTACTACAAATACGGGCCGAAAGACAATCAAGAAGCAAGGCTCAAAGCACTTGACGAGCACAAGCGCGCTCTTGCACGTATGTTCGGTTTGGGAAAATCTTCAAAAGCAAAGCCGGGCCCGCTTCTTGAACACTCAAGAGACTTGTACGACAAGCTTACGGCAGAGCTTAAAGCTGCAAACGCGCTGAACGAAGATGATGACGAATAAATGAGAAACATCCTTCTCACGATTTCTTATGACGGCAAGAATTTTTGCGGCTGGCAGAAGCAGGACAATCAGCGCACAGTTCAAGGCGAAATAGAAAAAGCTCTTGAAATTGTGCACAAAACTAAGATCGACCTGCACGGTTCCGGCCGCACAGATTCGGGCGTTCATGCTGCCGCGCAGGCTGCCACTTTCTTTTCTCCGATAGACTCAATTCCGATAGAGAATTATCCTTTGGCCCTCAATTCTTATCTTCCGAAAGACGTTCGGATTATGAACGCCGCAGAAGTTGATGAAGCTTTTCATGCACGCTTTTCAGCTACACGACGCACATACAGATATTTCTTGTATTGCGGTGCAGTGCCGCCTGCGCATGAGATGAATTACATCTGGTGTATTCACAGAAAAATCGACATCGTAAGGCTAAACAGAATGGCTTCTATCTTGCATGGCGAAATTGACTGCGCAACATTTGCGGCAAGCGGCGACGAAAGCAAATCTACATTCAGATATATTGAGCACGCCGTATTTTTTAATGAAGGCGACAAAGTTGTCTTTGAAATATGCGCAAACGCGTTTTTGTGGAAAATGGTGCGCTCGATTGTCGGCAGCTTGCTTTTTTATGAAAAGCAGGGCATGGATAAAGCGCAGTTTGCTGAAATCGTTGCTTCTTGCGACAGAAAATTGGCAGGCCCGACTGCGCCGCCTGAAGGACTTTTCTTGTGGAGCGTCGGCTTTGACGGCATAAGGCGCGGCCCTGCTGCAAAATAAGCTTTTAAACAGCGTGGCAGCCCACGCAACGCACAGCCTAAAGCAGCGAAACTGGATCTACATCGACTTCAATGTAAACGCCCTGCGGCACTTTATAAGACTTCAAGAAAGAATCGCAAAGCTTCTGCAGCGGCGTAAGATACTGCCCGCGAAGCAAAACCTGATAGCGGTGGTTCAGCGAAATAAGCGCAAGTGCACATTCTGCAGGGCCTAAAATCTCGCAATTTGAAGCTTTTTCTTGCAGGGCGTTTGCAACATACGCAGCTGAATCTTCCGCATCTTTTTGGTTCTTTGACCTGAAAACAAGCCTTATAAGCCTTGCAAATGGCGGAAAAAGCGCTAGCCTCCGCGCTTCAAGCTCTTCTTTATAAAAGCTTTCAAAGTCAGAGCTGCAAGCTTTTGAAATCGCGCTTCTCGACGGGTTCCAAGTCTGCACAATTACTTTTCCGTCTGGAAAATAGCGGCCGGCACGCCCTGCAACTTGCACAATAAGCGCAAAAGTCCTTTCAGCTGCGCGGAAATCTGGCATGTGCAACGCTGTGTCTGCGTTTATAATGCCAACAAGCTTTACGCCAGGAAAATTCAGTCCTTTGGCAATCATCTGCGTGCCAAGCAATATGTCTGCGCCGCCTTTCTTGAAAATTTCAAGCTTTTCTTGAAGCTCGCCTTTCTTTGTAAGAATATCTGTGTCTACTCTGATTGACCTTAAATGCGGAAATTTCGTCGCAAGCTCGTTTTCGATAAATTCTGTGCCGAAACCCGAATAGCCGACATCGACAGAGCCACATTCAGGGCAGACAGTCGGCGGCTGTTCAGTCCAGCCGCAATAATGGCAGCGGAGCCTTCCTTCTTTTTTGTGGAACGTCATCGGAACGGAGCAGTTCTTGCAGAAAAGCTCGTAACCGCATGTCTTGCATCTGAAAAAATGCGTGAAACCGCGCCTATTCAAGAACAATATCGTCTGGCGATTTTCTTTATAAGTTTCGTTTATTTCTTTTTCAAGCTGAGGAGAAATGCAGCCGGTCAAGTCTTCTTTTGATAAATCTACAATCGAAATTTCTGGCATTGCCCCGCCTGCAAGCCGCCTTGTTAGCACATGCTTCGTAATCCGGCCGTCATTCATAAGTGCCCAAGCTTCTGCAGACGGCGTTGCGCTGCCCATAACAAGCGGAATCTTATCGGCAGAACAACGCTTCATTGCGACTTGCCTTGCGTGATAGCGCGGCGTTGTGCCAGACTTATAAGAGCCGTCATGCTCTTCATCGATGATAATCATGCCCAAATCTGGCACAGGCGCAAAAACCGCGCTGCGCGCCCCGACAACGACGCGCGCTTCTTTTGAGATTATGCGCCGCCATTCGCTCAGCTTCTGGCTCGGTGTCAAGCCTGAATGAAGCACAGCAGCTGTCTTGCCGAACCTGCCTGTTACAGCTTCAACAACTTGCGCCGTCAGCGCAATTTCCGGCACAAGATAGATTACGCCCTTGTTTTTTGCAAGCATGAACTCGGCGCACTGCAAAAAAACTTCAGTCTTACCTGAGCCAGTCGAACCGTAAAGATAATGCATGAAAGAGCTGCTGTTGTCGGCCGTAATTCCGGCTACGGCTTTCTGCTGTTCCTCTGAAAGCACAAGCTTCTGGTTTCCGATAAAATCGTCGACAAAAGCATCGCTTGAAGCCTTAACTTCGCGTCTGCCCGAAGGCAGCATTGCACTCAAAGCTTCGCCGTGACTGCAAAGGTAGAACTGGCTTATCCAACGAGCAAGCTCGATAAAAGCTTCGTCAAAAATTGGTTCTTTATCGATTACGCGATTAATCTCTTTTATTTTTGAAGCGTCAAAATCAAGATTGCCGGGCAGTTCGTCAAAGACTTTTATGACAAACGCAGTCACTTTTTGCTGTCTTCCGAACGGAACTTCGACACGCATTCCGGCAGCGCAAATCTGGTCGTCTTTCAGCTTATAAGTAAAAGACTGGTGAAGAGGAATATTGAAGAGAACTTCGACCCATCTGCTCATCAGATGCCGCCGTTAAGATAGCTTGACTGATAATCTGGCACAATTTCAAGAAGCTTGCTTCTGAATAACTTAAGGTCTTCCCATGCCGGCCTTTTCAAAGATTCATCGCGGAGCAACGCGCTTGGGTGAAACGTGGCAAGCAGCGGAATGCCCTGATAGTTGAAGAATTTGCCGTGAAGCTTCTTGATTCCGGCTGTTGTGTTAAGCAAGTTGTGCAAAGCCGTGTTGCCGACAGCTAGAATCATCTTGGGCTTTAATATATCTATTTGCGCCTGAAGGAAATGCGAACAAGCTTGTGCTTCTTCCGGCAACGGCGTTCTGTTTGCAGGCGGCCGGCATTTTACGATGTTCGCAATAAAGCAGTTGTCTTGCCTTGAAAGCTGAATTGCCGCAAGCATTTTGTCCAACAGCTGACCGGCCTTGCCGACAAAAGGTTCGCCTGTTCTGTCCTCGTCTGCACCAGGCCCTTCGCCGATTACTAGCACAATTGGCGGAATCTTGCCGATGCCGGGCACTGTGTTCGTTCTAGTTTTGCCAAGCACGCAAGCGTTGCATTGTGCAACAGACAGCGCAATTTTCTTGATTTCGGCTTCGGCAGAAGAAGCAGACGAAGCTGAAGTTTGTGCAAAAGCAGCCGGTGCTGCGGCTTGTGGTTGAGCCGCAGCTATTTCTTGATTTTGCGGTTGAAGCTGTGCTTGCGCCGAAACTTGAGCGGCTGCCACTTGAGATGAAGCCGAAGAAGATGATGCTGTACCAAGCTCCGCATCATCTTTAAAATCGATATGCTGAAAATCAGATGAGACTTTGCCCGAAAAAAGACAATCTGCTTTATTTAGAAAATCATATAAAAGAGATTTTTCTTGCGCTGTCACATCTGCCTCTGTTTTTTAAGATTGCGAAGATTCATTTTCTTGTTTTTTAAGCTCAATCGCTTTTTGATAATACTTTACAAGAGTAGGCGTGAGCGTTTCGATTGACCATTGCTTTGCCCACGTTTTGGCTTCTTTAGATTTTGCTTCGTAAAGCTGCTTGTCATTCAGCAGAAGCTGAACTTTTGAAGAGAATTCGTCAACGTCGTTCTTGACCATAAAGCCGCCGTTATCGCCGCGCATAACGTCAAGCGTGCCCATTGCACCAATTGCTACAAGCGGAAGGCCTACGGTCATGGCTTCTATAGTTACAAGCCCCTGCGTTTCTGTAAGACTTGGAAAAACAAAAATCGAAGACATCTTATAAAAATAGATTAAATCCTCGCGTGCTGCATAACCTGTAAAAGCAACAGAATCTTTTATGCCGCGTTCTTCTGCAAGTTCTTTCAGCTCTTCAAGATACGGGCCGTCTCCAACAAAAAGCAGGGCAGCCTCCGGGTTTGTCTTGTGAACCCGTTCAAGCATGTCATATAAGAAGCTCAAATTCTTTTCTTTAACTACACGCCCCACATAAAGCAGAATTTTCCTGTTTTTGAGAAACGGAAATTTCTTGAACAGCGCATTCTTGATGCGCTTATCCTGTTCTTTTTTGAAATTAACCAAATCAGACGGAACACCTGTAGGCAGAAGCTCTGCATCGCGGTTAATTCCATATTCATGAACAACTTTTGCAATGCGTTTTGTCGGTGCAATAATCAGAGAAGCTCTTTTCAGATAAAATTTTACGATGTCCCTGCCTAACTTTTGAGTTGAAGAGTGCGGCAGAAAATATATGTAATTTGCAAGATAGTCTTCCCATAAAGTATGAAAAGTAAAAACTATAGGAAGCTTTGCTTTCTTTGAATAAAGCGCACCAAGATAACCGACTGTCCATTCACCGTTAATATGAATGACATCAGGGTTAAAGGCTTTCATTGCTTTTTTTAAGAAATGCCATTTGTCGATTCGCACCATGCGGTCTTCTTTCGACCAGATTATTCCTGTTGACGGAATTCTTATAATTTGGAAAGGGCTTTTGCTGTCTTCGTCCTCTTCATCAAAAAGGGCACTTTTCTGCTGTTCAGCAGAATATTTGAGACAGACAATGCAAACTTTATGACCAAGTTTTGTGAGTTCTTCAGCATAAGATTTTACGGAAATTGTGACACCGTTAATCCGCGGAAAATAGGCATCAGTAAACATGGCTATATTCATGTTTTGAATATAACGCATAAAAAAAGGTTTATCAACAGTTTAAGTTTAACAAACGCCTGTTGATTTTCTGTAACGGTGCTTAGCAGAATACTTAGACTCATTTTGCGTATTCTATATACTTTTTTAACGTTCCGTGATATACTTCTTTTGCGGAGTTTTTTAATGAAATTAAAAAAACTGATTTTCCTTGCAATATTTGCATTTACATCTATATTAGCTTTTTCTCAAGTCAGTGTTGATCCTTCAGACCCAATATATACAGATATTTCAAACTGGGAAAGTCTCGGCATCATTCATAATGTGCCTCCGCTGCGGCCTTATCCGCTCACGCTGATAACTTCGTTTTTGAACACTGTAATGCAGTCTGAATACGAAGACCAGGCTGCAAAAGCCCGCGTGCATTACGAGCGCATTTACGGAAAATCTGTAGATGTTGGCTTTGAAGTTTCTGATTATTATAAATATGGCAAGAACAAGGTCGACAAAGAAGGCAAAAACGGCACAAAAGCGACCGAAAACGAGCTTGACGTTTATCTGCAAGGAGCGGGCGACATAAAAGCTACAGATTTCATGTCTGTCAGCGGCAAGATGAACGTTCTTGTTACAACTGGTCTTGATAAGAACCCGCTGCCGACATTTCAGAACAAAAAATATGACTCTGTAAACGACCCGACAAACTTGAAATTTGCAAAAGCGTTCCTCGACATGAACGTAACTGCCGGAATCGGCAACGAGAATATCTATTTTCAGGGCGGAATTAGCCGCAATTCTTTCGGCCCGTTCTATGAAGACAGTGTTGCACTTAATCCGCAGGGCTTTCATACAGGCAATGCTTCTGTCGTAATTCGCCACAACAAATGGAATTACACTCAGGCAATGTTCATACTCGGTGCAACAGATGATATCGGCGGCCACACTTCGCCGAACAAATTCATGATGATGCACTCTTTCGACTTCAACCCGTTCAAATGGCTCACAGTTTCATATTATGAGAACGTAGTCTACGGAAACAGGTTCGACCCGATATATTTGCTGCCTTTCGTGCCTTACATGGTTGCGCAGGGCATAGGCTCTTTCAACGACAACGTTCAGATGGGCATTGCTTTCAAGGTGCGGCCGCGGCCTGGCTTTACTTGGATGACAGACGTATTTGTTGACGACCTTGCTATGAACGACCTCGTAAAGCTCAAATGGAACACAAAATTCCGCTTCGGCGCAATGACAGGCCTTGTCTACAGTCCGCTGAATTCGCCGTTCACAGAAATTTCGTTGAGCTACACGATGATAACGCCTTATATGTATACGCATGAGCAGTTTGCTGATAACGGCAATTCTGTAGGCAATACAGCACCGAACTTTCAGAATTACACGAACAACGGAAAGTCTATGGGCTCGAATTTGCCGCCTAACTCTGACAGAGTTGCATTCAAAATCAAGGCAAACCCGGCAGAGAACTTGTCGCTCACATTCGGCGCAAACATGATACGCCATTCAAACATAAACGAACTGATTCTTGAAAAATCACCGGAAGAGGCAATAAAGTATCTTGCACTTCCGTCTCCGCCGGGACAACTGAAAACAGACGGCAGCGTACTGAACCATCCGTACAGCGTCGGCGCATATCAGTATGCTTGGAACCATTTCATGTTCTTGCAGTGCCCTACATATATGTACACATGGCAAGCTTCTCTTGATGCAGCTTATACTTTGCCGATGCAGCGCTTCGGCCGCATGACATTCAACGTGGGCTACACGATTGAATACATCAGGAACAACGGCGTGCAGAACGATTTGCTGCCGTCTGGCGTTTATACAGCTGATCAGGCAGGTCTTAATCTCGCTTATAATAACTGGAAAAGCGCGCTGCATGACGATCTAAATCATTATTTCAGAATCTCATTCAAGTATCTTTATGGCCTCTGATATAATGACTGAAAGCGCAAATTCTTTTGAATTCAGCCGTTGCATGAAATGCTTCAGGCCGATGAAAACTTGCTACTGCAAATATATTGAGCCGTTCGATTCAGGCGTAAAATTCGTCTTTTTGATGCACCCAAAGGAAGCATACAAGCAGCGCACCGGCACAGGCCGGCTTGCGCACCTTACGCTTGTCAATTCAGAGATTCTAATTGGCGTTGATTTTACTGAAAACGAAAGGCTTAACAATCTGCTTAACGACAATACCTATATGCCGCTGCTGCTTTATCCAGGCGATGATGCATGGTCTGCACAAACCGAAAGCGAAGGCAAAGCTTTGAAAGAAATGCTCGGCAAAAAGACCCTGCTTGTTATAGTCGTTGATTCGACATGGTTCTTTGCAAAGAAAATCTTAAGATTGAGCAAGAACATTCAGCATTTGCAGAAAATCTCATTCAGGGCGGGCTACAAGTCGCAGTTTCAGTTCAAGACACAGCCGGAAGAAGGCTGCCTTTCAACGATTGAATCGTGCTATTATTTGATTAACGAGCTAAAAACGGCTGGAATCTGCAATGATGTTCCGGCCGAGCCTTTGATGAACATCTTCAAAAGGATGGTGTCTTTTCAGCTTGAAAGCCAGAAGGTGAGGGAACTTTCCGGCGAGCCTGACAGGTACAAGCTTGCAGGCGGCATAAGGGCGAAAAGGGCTGCTTTGCGGAAAGCTAAGGCTGAAGCCGAAGCCGCCGCAAAAGCAAATGCTGAAAGCGCAGAACAATGCTGAAAGATTAGCGGAATTCGCTTTTCAAGAAACGAGCAACTCAGATGTAAGCTAAAAACCGCAGAAGTCTAACAAATTCAGCATAATGAACGAACCCCGACGCAGAGCGTTCGGGGTATCGTTCGTTCTGCTAAGGAATTGCACTCAGGTTTAATACCCTTTATTTCGCCCAGAGGGGGATGTTTCCTACGGAAACAGGTATTAAATCCTCGGCACGAATAAACTTTTCAGCAACTTTACTCTTTTCAGATTATTCTTCTGAAGCCGGTGCAAAATGCTCGGCGACATAATCTCTTGCAGCAAAACGTTTTATCTCGCGCTTTTCATAAGCTTCGTTGAGCAGCTCCTGAACTTCGAGTGACTCAAAAATTTTCGTTGCTTCTTCAACGGACGCGCGCAATACAGGGTGCTTCGGCGAAAAAAGCACGCAGCAGTCTTCGTAAGGCAAAATCGACGTTTCATAAGTGCCTATTTCACAAGCTGTGTTGACGATTTCTTCTTTATCAAGACCGACAAGCGGGCGCAAAAGCGGCAGCTCGCACGCCGATTCAGTTACTTCAAGATTTTCCATAGTCTGGCTTGCCACTTGACCGAGACTTTCGCCTGTAATAAGGCATTGCGCCTTTATGCGGTGCGCAACCATGTTTGCAACTTTCATCATGCACATGCGCAGCATAAGCGTGCTGTAATTTTCAGGCGCTTTTTCTTTTATGCGCATCTGAACGTCTGTAAACGGAATAATGTTTATGTGCGTATCAATACCGTAAGCAGAAATGATAGCCGCAAGGTCTTCAACCTTTTTCTGTGCTTCGGCTGAAGTATACGGATAAGCGTGGAAATAGACGCAATCAACCTTCATGCCGCGCCGCATCATTCTGTAGCCGGCAACAGGCGAGTCTATACCGCCAGAAAGCAGCAGCAAACCTTTGCCAGAAACACCAACCGGCAAGCCGCGCCGGCCTTTGTTCCTATCGCAATAGACAAAGCAGCGTTCGCGCACCTCAACGCGGATAAATGCATCGGGCTTGTGTACGTCTACAGCCATGATGTTCTGTTCGAATACGTCTTCTGCACAGGCAACCGCTATTTCGTAAGAATTCATGGGGAAAGTCTTTTCGGCGCGGCGCACATCAACTTTGAAAGTTTTTGCACCTTCGTTCTTGGCCTGAACCGCAACTTGCATTACGGCTTTTTTCATTGATTCAATGTCTTTTTCGCAGACAATTGCGCGCGCCCAGCCTGTTATGCCGATAAGGTGGCTCAACGTATATTCAATTGCAGGCACTGAACTTTCAGGCCCTTCGATATAAAGCCTGCCTGCGCGGAGCAGGACACGCGCCTTTACAGTTTCAAGATAAAGCTGTGCATTATTGACAAGCCGGTTTTCAAATTCCTTAAGGTTGCTTCCTTTCAGCGTAAGTTCACCTAATTTTGCTAAATAAGTTACATTCGGCATATATTGCCCCCTTGAAAAAATGCTGAGTTAGAATTATCATTAATTATCATTTTGATAATTTTTATAAATTAATAAAAAACTAAACTCGATTTATTTTTTTTGCTTGACATGCAACATTTTGAAACAGGAGTCCATAATGGCTATCGAAAGAACAATTCCGCTTATGTTTAAAGCCAGGGTGCAGGCAAGCCCTGACATTATTGCACAAGCCTCAAAAAATGAAAAGGGCGTGTTTGAAAAGTTCTCATACGCGCAGCTATATAAGGATGTAATTCAATTTGCAGCCGGTCTTAAAAAGCTCGGCATCCGCAGGGCTGATAATGTTGCATTTTTCTCAGACAACCGCCGCGAATGGCTTATTGCAGACCTTGCAATTCTTTCTTTGGGCGCAATCGACGTGCCGCGCGGCAAAGACTCAATGGCAACAGAACTCCGTTTCATTACAAGCTTTGCAGGCTGTGTTTTCGGCATCTTCGAGAATTCGCGCCAACTTGAAAAGATTCTCGAAAAAGTTTCAGAAGTTCCGCTTTTTAAGACAGCAATCGTAATTGAAACGCCGGACGAAACGATAAAGCAAAAAGCATCAGAAGCTGGCATCGAAGTTCATTCTTTTGACGAAATCATGAACCTCTGCACAGACAGCTACGAAACGATGCTTGCAGACATTGAAAAAGAGATTGAGCTTACAAAGACAGACGATGTTGCGACAATCATCTTTACGTCGGGCACGACGGGCACACCGAAAGGCGTTATGCTTACGCACGAGAATTATCTTGCCCAGCTTTCTGTTGTTGATCAGGTTCTTTGCGCAAAGCCCGGCGACATGTGGCTTTCGGTTCTGCCTGTTTGGCACAGCTTTGAGCGTAGCGTTCAATATTTTGCGCTTTATTTTACAAACGGAATTGCATATTCTAAGCCGGTTGCGGCTGTAATGCTTTCAGACCTTGCCGCAATCAAGCCGCAATACATTTGCGGTGTTCCGCGCCTTTGGGACGGTCTTGGCAACGCTGTAATCAGAACGATGCGCAAGAAGGGCGGTATCACTTATGCGATGTTCAAGTTCTTCGTTTCAATAGGCAAAAAATACCAGTGGTCAAGAGACCGCATTTTGGGCAGAGTCTGCCATTTCAAGCGCACGCCAAGAATTTTAGAAATTTGCACAGGCATTCTGCCGTTTATATTGCTTACGCCGCTTAACGCTTTGGGTAATCTGCTTGTTTTCAGAAAAATCAGAGCTAAGCTTGGTGGCCGTCTTAATGCGGCAATTTCTGGCGGCGGTTCTTTGCAAAAAGAAGTTGATGAATTCTTTAAGGCTGTCGGCGTAAACGTTCTTGAAGGCTACGGAATTACAGAAGCCGCTCCAGTTCTTTCGGTTCGTCTTGAAAGAAAGCCGCGCTCAAATTGTGTCGGTCCTGTTTATCCGTCTGTGGAAATTAAGGTTGTTGCCGAAAAAGACGGAAAAATCATGTCAGATGAGCCGCTCCCAGCTGGTCAGCGCGGCCTTATTCTGGCAAGAAGCAAGAATTTACGCCAGATTATGAAAGGCTACTACAACAGACAAGACCTTACAGACCTTGTAATTGACAAAGACGGTTGGCTCAACACCGGCGACATCGGCATTATGACTGTTGACGGCGACATCAAGATTACAGGCCGCGCAAAAGACACAATCGTTCTGCTTGGCGGCGAAAACATTGAGCCGATGCTTATCGAACAGGCACTCTGCTCAAGCGATTACATTGAATCTGCAATGCTTGTCGGTCAAGACAAGCGCTATCTTGGTGCGCTCATTGTTCCGGCAAAAGAATTTGTCCAAAATTACGCAAACGAAAACAATATTGCATTTGCTTCTTATGAAGAACTGCTTGAAAAGCCTGAAATTCAGGCACTCATCAGCTCAGAAATTGACAGACTTGTAAGCGCTGAAAACGGTTTCCGCCCGTGCGAGAAAGTCTTTAAATTTGAGCTTTTGTCTGAAAGCTTCCAAGTTGGTCAGGAATTGAGTGCAAAGCAAGAAATGATCCGCTTTAAGATTGCAGAAAAATACAAAGCACGTATCGAAAAGCTTTTCATTGAAGAATGACAGGCAGACGCAAAGTCTTTCAAGATTTGCCGCATGGCAAATCTTGGCGGGTTCGCCAGATTAATCCCTGTTTGTAGATTAATCCATCTGCGAACCGCAGTTGCTTAGCGTAGCCGAAGCACTAGTAACCACTGTGCTTCGGTCATACATTCTTTTTAGATGCCTCTATTCATATAATCTAGTTTTTTTGCCGAAAAATAATAGATGAAAACAGCAAAAAAATTGTGTATTTGTGCGGCAGCCGCATTGACTGGCTTTGCCTTATTTGCACAGAACAATTCAACAGATTTGACGCCGCTTGCAGGCATTTGGGAAAACTCTAACAGAATTATTTCCGTAAACGAAGATAACTCTTTGCAGTTTGTCTTGAAGACATTTTACGGTTTTTATTTTGATAAAGCGGCCGTTCTTTCGGCTGCGCTTGATTCAGGTGAAAACGGCGAGACAATTTTGAGAGTCAAATATCCGTCTGAGCGCAAGCCGCAAGCGCACCCAATCGGCGTAATAAACAACAAGCTTTTTCTCGATTTTTATTGCAAGTCTTACACCGAAAATGATGAAGAAACAGACTATGGCTATTACGCTGACGAGCCGGCCGAAGCATCAAACGAAATTCACAGTTCACCGCTTTACGGCTACTGGCGCAGCTGCGGCAACGTAAGCAACATCGGTATAGACATGCCTTTAACGAAGCCGGAACTTACATGCTATTATTTTACAGATTCTGAAGTTTATTTTTTGCGCTACTGGCAAGCCGATGTTCCGTATGAACGTGAACTTGTCGAAGTAAACGACGAAGATTTTTCTTTCAAAGTCGACAAGCTGCTCAAAGTAGGCGACATCGTTTATACATGCGTGGTCGGCCGCGGCACGTTTGTAAGAAACTTTGAAAAGACAACATACACAATAAACGAAAGCTCTGTCACCTTCGGCACAAACCCCGAAAAAGAGTATCCGCTTTATATTTCACAAGACGGTTCGCTTGTGTCTTTCGCCGAGCCGTACATTGTCCGCTCTGAAATTTCAGACTTGGAAGCAAGCATTGCAGAGCATAACTCTCATACGCATAACCCGCTGAAAAATCCGATGGAAGTCTTTAACAGAAAGACTGCATGGGAAGAAAAACTCGAAAAGATGAAGATTAACTAAAAAAGAAGCGTAGCGCGCAGTGCGTTACGCTTTTTTTTGCGCCGCGACAGTCGCAAATTTTATCCGTTTATATTCCGACAGCGAATGCACCGTCTTTTGAAATTTCAATAAGTTCTTTTGAAAGCGGCTTAGTGGAACATTCATAAGTCAAAAGCACATCATCTCTTAGCATTTTGGCGTAAGATTTTGCGTATTTCTTCTTGAAGATGACGGCCGTAGACAATTCAGGCACGGCCGCATAAAAAGTGCTGCCAAATTTTGCGCACAATGCCTGCTGAAAAGGCTTATAAAAAATCAAAGTTGGCACAATTGAAGCCACAGGATGATGAACTGTAAAATATTCGAATCTGCCGTTGAAGTGCTTTTCAAAATATACGTCAGCCACAAACTTTGAAAGATTTTCGTCTATTGCAAGGCTTATTATTGCAGCAGAAACAGACCACTGAGCAATCAGATTTTCGGTTAAAGCTATAACCGCGCCGTTATATGCACAGGCAAGATACATCTTGATGTTTTCTGTAACAAGCCTGCACAATATGTCATTTGCGCGCAAAGCCGGAAGCGACTCTTTCTTGTTGTCAGCCGGAGCGAGAACAGGCAGAAGCGTGTCTTTTGCTGTCTGCCAGTCTGGAATCGTAAGCAGCTTATTAGAAGCTGTTATAGTTTCAATCATGTTTCCAAGATACTGAAAAAATCAGCAATCGTGTAAACTTTTTAAAGGCATACTGAAACTATTATCTTTTCGATTGTCTGATTGCGGCTGAAAAGTACCGAGCTTGTCTGCTTATCGATGCAAGAATCAGAAAAATCCAAAGTCTCGCCGTTGTTGAAAAAGACGCTGATTTTTGGCGAATCTGCTTTTTCATAGACAATCTTTGTGCCGCACCAGTAAAACTCAAGCTTGCCTTGTGCGTCAAATTCTTCGTCTTTCAAGAAAGAAGGGCAGAAAACTGCTTTGCCGTCTTGAATGTCTATGCCAAGCTCGCCGAACCTTGTAAGAATCTCTTCTTTGACTTGACCTGTCATGCCCGGCTGTTTTGCGCCTTGATTTTCCGGCGTGTGCGAATAAGGGTCAGCCGGAAATGCGCCGTAAAGCGCAGGCTCTTTGTTAAAGCCGATTCCGCTTCTTATTGCGTAATAAGCATTTACAAGCTGCTGCCGTGTTTTGTCTGAAGAAGCGCCGATGTTTTCTTGCACCGAAAGCAGAAGCTTGGCAACCATGTGCCAGTAAATGCTGCCAAGCCCTTCATAAGCAAAGAATGTGCCTGAACGGCCGGTAAAATTCTGGTGGTTGAAAGTCTTTTCGTAAATCCGCTCAATTTCGGCAAGTTCTTCATTTGTGGGCTTCTCACTTTCGGGCAATTCAGAAATTTTCTGTCTTAAAACTGAAACATTGCGGTAATCGCCGTTGAAGTGGTATTTGCCGCCGCTGTCTTTTAATAAAATAGAACCACTGCGCTTGATAAGGCTCTGCAAATTCTTCAAGTCTGAGTCTTCGATGTTGTTCTTCGCCGTAAAGCTTGGCAGCTCCTTGTTCGGATAAAGCAAATACGCGTTCTGACGCTTCTCGTAAAGCTTGCTCGCGGCGAGCGCCTTTGTCACGTTTACAGCTTCTTCCGGTGTTATAAGCTTTGAAGAAAGCACGGCGACCTGGCCTTCAAGCATAATCTGCAAATTAGAGATTTCAACTGCGTTTTCTGCTATGCTCATCGTGTTGTATGAATGGAACAAGCCGTCAGGACGGCGGTTGCATCTTATCGTAGTTTCAGCATGCTTTTTTATAGCAGCCAAGCCTTCTGTTATTGCCGCTTTTGAAAGCTTCTTCTCGCCGTTTTTGAATGCGGCCGCATAAAGAGCTTTTCTTTCTTTTTCAAAGATTTTTCCAGCTTTATCGATAAACTGCTTTCTTTCAGATGCGCTTGACGAAGCTGCCGCTGTGTCAGTTGTCTTAAAAAGATTTGCAAGCTCTATAAAGCAGTCTGCAACTTCTGACGGCAGGGCAAATTCTTCTTCGGAAGAGCTTTCAAACAAGTCTATAATAAAGCAAAGGAATCTATGCACGTAACAGAGCGTCACAATTGAAAGGCCGTAGCCCGCCAAAGCGTTGTTCGCGTCATTCCATTCTGGGCGTTGCGTGTTAAGCCAGATTCCGCCGCCCGGCACGAAATTCGCCATTTTGGCTATTACAATCTGCAAAAGTTTTGACGCAAGCGAAACAAGCAGCGGCTTATCAGCTTTGTCGCGCAAAAGCTTTGCGTCTGTGCCAAGCAAGATTGAATCTTTCTTTAATTTGTCGCTTAATTCACGCTCAAAAGTGATTGTCTCGCGTGGGTTTTCCACGATTTTTGCGTAAGGCTTCAACCTGTAAGGCACGTTTGTCGTTGAAAAGAGCTTCTTGTTAAGCTTTTCGAGCAGAGATTTTCTGTCTGTCTTAGACGCGAATTCGAGCAGCTTTTCAAGATAAATAACCTGGTGGTCGCCCCAGTAGCCAATCTGCGCCCACGGATTATCTGGGTCAGGTTCTTCCCAATCGATTCCGCTTTTTGTAATTCTATAAGGATTGAAACCGTCTGAAGTCATTGCGTTCAAAAACTTCATGTAGAGGTTTTCCGCATATTCAGGGAATGACCAGACAAGCGCTTCCCAGTTCTGAAAAATGTCGCGCCAGTTTCCTTCATAGTCAAGCATCGGCGTGCCGTCAGCTTCGCGCAGCTTGATGTTGAATCTGTTCCACGGGCGGCTTGGGTCGCCGTGCCGTCTTGAAAAGGTGAGCGGCAGATATTCATAAACAAGCCGGAGAAGCTGTATGTCGCCAGATTTTTCAGCGGCGGTTTTCAGCTCTGACGTGCGCACAAAATCTTTATCAAAGTTCTGCAAAAGCTTTACGGCGGCTTCTGTTTCAGACTTATTTCTTATGCTGACGAATTTTATAAAATCTTCAGGCTGAATCTTTCCGTCGTTTTGAAAAATGCCGCCGCGCATAATATTGAACAAAACATTCTGGCGGTGATGAAGGCAAGTCATTTTCTGGCTTGTGTTCTGAATGCCGTCCGCCTGTTTTATGTATTCATCAAGAATATTGTTGCCTTTTTCAATGTCTGCAAGCAGCTTCTTTTCAAGCGCACTTCTGTCTTTAAGCTCTGCCTTTAAAGCTGAAACAGCACAAGCGTCAAGCGACGTATTCATCACCTGAAACCAGCTTTCTTCTTGCGCTTTTGGAATAGTCAGCTTGCGCAACACAAAGCATGAAGGGCGGCAGCCTTTTGTTGTTTCAGCTGATTCAATCTGCTTGCCGAGCGCAAAAAGTTGCGGTGCTTTCGGGTCAAGCAGAATCTTTTCATCGCAAGAAAACCAGCAAGTATTGGCGTAAAGCGACTCATTTGGTTCGGCCTTGTCAGTCACAATCGACGAAACAGTGAAAAGCGCAAGGTTTGCATCGCTCTCAAGCTCTGTCTTTTTATAAGCGTCAAGCAGCACGCTTCTAGAATTCTGAAAATCAGCTGTGCAACATGCCGGAAGAATGTTCCTTGCTCCGTCTAGAATTTCAAGCTCTATTGGCTCATCGCCGTTATTGATGAGCGAAATCTTTCTTACAAGCCCGTACAGCTCAGAAGAAGTCCAGCAGTAACGGAAAGTAAGCCCAAGTTTCAGATTAATCTCTTCAAACCAGACTTTTGAGCCGTTGAAATTCTTATAGATGTTGCGCTCAAACGTTTTTCTTTCGTTTTCAGCGCAAAAAGCAGCGGCGGAAAGCGTTGCAAAAGGTTCCCATAAAATGCGTTTACCACCTTTGTTGACCGCAATCAGCGTATACGGGCCGGTGTAAGATTTTGCGTCAGAAACTTTATCAGCCGTATAATAGGGGAAGAGCGCCTTGTCGCAGTTTATTCTACCGGCAGTTATTCCGCCTTGAGACCAGCAGAAATTCCAAATATCAGATGCGCTGATGATTGTCATAAAGAAATCATCCATTGCGTCATAGTTTTTAATTTTATAGACTTGTTCGCCGTCAAGTTCCGCAAAAAGACCTTCACATTTTTTATTGTTCATAGCTTACCTCTGAAAAATGAATTGGCAAAATGCTTCTGGCAACCGGTTGCCAGAACGATAAAATCATTATCAACAGAGAATCTATTAAAAGTCAACTAAAAAAAATTAGTAAATCGATTTAAAAATATGGAAGTTGCTCAATATTTACATTGAAAATGCTTCGATTGAAAAAAACAAAAAAATTGCTCGAAATGCACAAAAAAAAATATTTTTTCTTGATATTAATTATATGAAAAGATATAGCGAAGCTTTGTTTTTATCTGAACTGCTGCTTTTTTATGGTTTTATTCTAAAAGAGAAAAACATATTTTTTGAGATTTTGTTCTTTACGTTTCTGGTTTTGCTTGCAATTGTAGTGCTGAAAATCAAAGCTGTCAGGCTTTATTGCCTTGCTGGTCTGGCTGCCGGAATGATTGCGCTCGCAAGCTTTTATGCACAAACTTCAAAATTAAAAAGTCTTGTACCTTTAAGACAGGCTGAACGCCTTTATTGCCAGCTTGCTTCTTCGCCAGAAAAGATGAATGACGCTTATTATTCGATAAACGTGAAAGCAGTTGCGCTTAATTCGGGCTTTGTGGCAGGCTCTGCAAAAGGCAATCTGAAAGTAATT